>NZ_JBIWFV010000018.1:0-98714 GCF_044763255.1 Streptomyces sp. NPDC096176
ATCTTGGTCGAGAACCCGTCTACCAGGAGCTTCGTCGTTCCGTACAACCCAAGCCCACCAACGCCCCCGCACTGCAGTCAGGTTGGAAAGGGCTCCATGTCTTCGGACGCCCCATCAGCAAAGCTGAAAACTTTTCGAGCAGACCCCGCTCCCCCATGCTGCGCATGATCACATATACTTCCTCGGCGCTCGGCATCGAATCTCCAGTTTCCAGGAACAGCACGCCGCCGGAGTACATATCGACCTGTCGCACCGCCAGGTCCGCCATCAACAGCCAAGACACAATCTCCAGGTCACCTCCCCAACCGGTTCCTTCGACTGCGCGATGCGCGTTGTGCCAGGTCCAGCCACTAGCGGGCTCCATCTGTGGTTCGACGTCGAAGGTTTTCGGATCCTGCCAGGAGCCGATGACCTCACCGAACGTTGCTGCCGGCTGGAGTTCGAATTCGCCGGAGCTGAAGAGCGCTGCCCGCAAGGATTCTTCTGTCATAGGGTGCATCACGCCGGGTCGGCCGTACTGAGTCATCACCATGCCGCCGTGAAAGCTGACGATGCCCAGGCTGCACAGGAAGACCACCAGATTGGTGTTGTCGCTGTAGCCAAAGAACGGCTTCGGGTTGGCCCGGATTAGATCGCGGTCGAGATGGCGCAGCACAGTGATCTGGTCGGAGCCGCCGACGCTGGCGATGACCGCCTTGATCTGTGGGTCGGCAAACGCCGCGTTGATGTCCGCGGCCCGAGCCTGCGCGCTCGCTCCCATAGTGCGGGTGGTGGGATATTCAACGGGCTTGAGCCCGAAGCCGTCCCGCAGCCTTCGCAGTCCAAGTTCGTAGGGCAGCGGGACCTCGCCGGGCAGGCCGCGCGAAGGTGATACGACCGCGACGGCGTCGCCAGTCTTGGGCTTGGGGGGATAGATCGGAGCTGCCATGCCGCGATGGTAATAAGTCAATTACTGGATCTCTGGGAGGTGCCCGCTGGGCACGGCTTTCGGCGCTGCCGCATTGTCCAGGTCCTTGACCAGGCCTGGAGCGAAATAGGACTTTCAGATCGTCAGCCTTGGATTCGATGGGCGTCGGATAGACGTCGCGCCCACGCGCGCATGAAGGCCCTCTCTGCAACCTGAAGACCCATCCGAAATCGATCAACGGCGAGAGACGACCGCGGGCGACCGCGGGGCGTCAGCCCAGCAGTCGCCCGCGCGTCCAGGTCCGCGGTTCAGCGCCCGAGGAACTTGTCCACCTGCGCCACAACCTCGCTGCTCGGCACCTCGATCTGCTCGCGGGTGGCCAGATTGCGAACCGCCACAAGCCCCCGCTCCCACTCGCTTGGAGCAATGACGACGGCAACCTGGGCCCCGGCTTGGTCGGCCCGCACCAGCTCCTTGCTCAGTTTGCGAGACTCGAGCGGCGTAGACGTCCGGATGCCCGCCAGCCGCAATTCGCGGGCGACGGCTCGGCAATCGGACAGCAGCTCCGCACCGATAGGGATCACCACGGCGTCCACCGCGGCGCGGGGCATCTGACCGCCGCCCGCAGCCACGGAATCATCGACGCCCTCGCTGCCGCTGGGCTGAAATGCTGGGCGGACAAGGCATACCAAGGTGCAGGCCGCCACGTCCGCGTGCCCTTCCGGGGCCGCCGCCTCAAGCGGTGGAAGCGCCGGCACAACAGCACCCACGCCAAGATCCGCTGTCTCGGCGAGCGGGCCATGGCCACTCTGAAGGGCTGGCGCCTCCTGCGGAAGCTCCGCTGCAGCACCAACCGCATCACCGCGATCGTCCAAGCCGTCCTCGTCCTACATCACGCGGCAGCCTGAGGTTGGAAAAGGCTCACTCCCGCCACCGTCGATCGCATGAGCGAGCGCGTGGAAGCATTGCGCGCGATGGAGCAAGAGGCCGGCGGCGGCGACTTCATCGACTCCGCCCGCGCCGACCTGCGCCTGATTACCCGCATGCTCGACAACGGGCGGTACACCCAGCGGACCGGTCGGCGCCTCTACTCCCTTGCGGCTGAAGTGTGCTGCCTTCTCGGCTGGATGAGCTACGACGCCAGCTTCAACAGCGCGGCGCAGAAGTACTACACCGCTGCTCTACGCGCAGCCAAGACTGCTGCTGATGACACCCTCGGTGCGCACACGCTTTGCTTCATGGCCACCCAGGCGGCGACAAACGAAGAGCAACGTGCCGCTGTCGGCCTCATGCAAGCGGCGGAGAGCGTCCGCAGTCAGGTACCGCGCATCATGCAGGCATCGCTGGCCGCACACCAGACCACTGTCTTCGTCAAGGCGGGCGAGAAGAGAAGCGCCGCGCAGGCCCTGAGCCGCGCCTTCGCCGCACTCGAGCGAGCGAACGATGATGCCCCGGCCTACTTGCGCTGGTTCGGAGAGGCACAACTTCGTTCCACTGAAGGCCGGTTCCTGTTGCTCACTAGTCAGGCGGACAGGGCAACCGATGCCCTTGAGCGCTCGGTTACCCACGCTGCACCACGTGACCAAGCGGTACGCTGCGGCACCCTCGCCCTTGCGTACCAGCAGGCTGGCGACCTTGATGGTGCTCTCGACGCCACCGACCGCGCTCTTGGCCTGATCGATACAGGAATCCATACGCAGCGGGGTATCGAGCGGCTCCAGGAAGTCCGCAAGGGTTCGACCCGCACCAATCTGAGCCGAGGGTCAAGGAGACAAGCGAGCGGATCGCCGCCATGGCCGCATGAGGTGATCCCTCCCATCGCTTCGACAACTCAGGGTGACTCCTGGCTTGCGGCGTAGCATCTCTGCGCCGCTCCACGTCGACCGGGACGACAGCCGGGGGTGGGGCACACCAGGCGCCGCACCGGCACGCGGACCACCCCGCGGCCGTCCACCGGTGCGTCGGCGACGGTCCGCTCGGTGATAGCCGTGCACGCGACGGGACGGCGCCCCGCAGGCAGGGCAAACAACCTTCCCGGCGGGCGTCCGCGCCCGCACCACAATCCGCTCACCCTCGTCGGCCACGCCCTCGATGACCAGCGGACGCAGCCCCGAAAACACCACGTCTACAAGCTCGTTGATATCCCGCACGTGAGGGACTGCTGCACGGATAGGTGACAGAGATGTCACCAGACCGTGCAGCAGCCCCTTCGCCGCTGGGCAGGACCGGCTTGGTACAGCCAGAGCACGGGTGGATGCGGCGCACAGGGGAGGCCACCCGGCGCACGAAAGCATTCCGCGCCCCCGGGGGGACCGTGTGCTCTCGAAGGCCGAGGTGGTTACCGTTTGTCGGATGCGGGCCGGGGTACCGTATGAAGCACTGCGTCGGCATTGCAAGGGGAGACGCGGAGCACCGGTCGCGTGGCTGCTGATGCTGGTCGTGACGTTGAAACAGCGGGGGAATCGTAGGATTATTTAAGGCTGCACTGGGGGCTGCTGTGGGGGAGAGTATTTCCGCGGAGATTTTCGTCTCGGCGTTCAATCGGCTCGGATGGGATACATCCGTGGCCCAAAGGGGGGCTGCCAGGTACACCTCGGTGCGCAGTTGGCGGAACTCGCAGACTGGACAGGTGGCTGCGGCGGGAGCTGCAGCAATGGCGGTGCCGGGTGCGCATGCGGCGGCACTCGTCGGTGATGTGGCGTTTCTGCTGCACAAGATGTCCGTCTGTGCCTGGGGAATTGGCTTCAAGATGGGTGCCACAGTCGACGGGGAGGACGATCTTGCGGTCATTCTCGCGCTTTGGGCAGATGCTCTGGAGCCGGATGCGCTGAGTGTGGCGTCAGCGGGGGCCGGGGCGTCGGCAGGGTTCATCGCATTCAGCGCCGCCTACCCGACGTATGGGACAGCGGTGATGGCCAAGGCTCTTGCGATGGGAGCAAACAGCGGGATTTCCATGGTGGGTGGGAAGATCGTCGGCAAGAAGAGCGCAAAGGCTGCCCTCAAACTCAGCAAGCCGTTCATTAATAAGATCGCACAGAAGGCCGCGGTGAAATTCTCCGCGCTGCTGGGTTCAAAAGCAGTAACGGGATTCATCCCGTTACTGGGCGCCCTTGCCGGGGCGGGGATCAACGCCTACTTTGTCACAAAGTTTGCCGATGCCGCCGAGAGCTATTACAGCCACAAGCTTGCAGCTTGTGGCTGAGAGTCCGCATCAGGCAAGAACGGGCGGGCCGGGGAGGGGCTGCTGGTCGAGACGGTCCGCAAGTCCGGACTGGACGGCGCGACATCGGCAGCATTGGCGGTGGCGCAAGCCGCGGGCAGTGCACGACCCGGGCATGGTCCGGCCGGATGTTGCACTCGATCCGAACCAGCCCGGAGGCGTCGCCTGCCCCTGTTCTCCTGGGACTTTTCAGGGACTTTCAGCGCTGCCTGAGGGACTTGCGAGGGACTTTCGGCCGCCTAACGCGGCAAGCCCCCGAAAGATCGGAAAGGGCCTCCGACGCAGGTCAGAGGCCCTTTCCGAGGCAAAGTCGCAGGTAGCGGCAGACGAGTCGGGCTGTACGCCGGGTTCTGTGCGCCCGGGACCTCGCGGTCGTCGGGGCGACGGCCATCCATCTAGGACCGGCGTTGCCGCCGGCCTCGTGCGGTCTACCCGCGGACTCGGGCGGGCAGCCCTCATGCGTCCGCGCAGGGTCACCCTCTTGCGAGAGGTGGCCCCTCTTGACCTTGCTCCAGGTGGGGTTTACCTAGCCGCCTGAGTCACCTCAGGCGCTGGTGGTCTCTTACACCACCGTTTCACCCTTACCGAGGACCGAGGTCCCCGGCGGTCTGTTTTCTGTGGCACTGTCCCGCGGGTCACCCCGGGTGGGCGTTACCCACCACCCTGCCCTGTGGAGCCCGGACGTTCCTCGGGAAGATCGTTGCCGATCCTCACGCGGCCGCCCGCCCGGCTCGTCTGCCGTGTCGACCATGCTACCTGCCGTTCCGGCGAGCTTGACCTGGTCGCAGCGTCAACGTTTCTACTGGTGTCATGCGAATCGGAGAGATCGCCGCGCTCGTCGGGGTGACCACGCGGGCCGTCAGGCACTACCACCACCTGGGGCTGCTGCCCGAACCGGTGCGCCGGGGCAACGGGTACCGGGAGTACACCGTCCGCGACGCCGTGCTGCTCGCACGGATCCGGCGGCTCACCGAGCTGGGGCTCGGGCTCGACGAGGTGCGCGACGTGCTCGCCGAGGACGCAGGGCGGGATCTTGTCGAGGTGCTGGAGGAGCTGGACGCCGACCTCGGGCGGCAGGAGGCGCTGATCCATGAGCGGCGGGCGCGGCTGGCCCCGCTGCTCGAGCAGGCACGGGAGGGGCGACTGCCCCCCGAGGGACCAGTGTCGCCGATGCTGGCGGAGCTGTTCGGGGACATGGCGCGCGCGTCCGCGGCGCTGCCCGGGCCGGAGCCGGCGATCGCGGCCAAGGACCGTGAGCTGCTGGCGCTGCTGGACACGATGGCGCCCCCTACGGAGCAGGAGCGGCTGATGGGGGCGATGCGCCGGATGACCGAGGCGCCGGGTGCCATGGAGCGCGTGTACGCGCTGTACGAGGAACTCGACGCGCTCGCGGACGCCGACCCGGCCGACCCGAGGGTGGAGCGGACGGCCCAGGGCCTCGCCGACGTGCTGCCCGACGAGGTGGTGGCGCAGCTCGGCACGGACGGCCCGCCCCAGGAGGGGTTCCTGGCCGCGTTCCTCGCGGACTTCTCGCCCGCGCAGGCCGCCGTCGTGGAGCGTGCCCTGCGGCTGGTCATGGAGCGTGCCCGGTGAACCGGCTGCTGAGGGCCCTGCGGGGCGTGGCCTACGCGGTGCTGCCCGCAGAGCTGCTGCTCGCCATGTGTCTGGTGGGCGGTGTGCGCATCCCGGCCGTCGTCCTCGCCCTCGCCGAGGTGGCCGTCGTGCTGCTGCTCGCCGCGGAGGTGTTCGCATATCTGCGGCTGCGCAGGGGCGGGTTGACCGGGCGGGAGGCGCTGGCCGAGCTCGTACCGCTGCCCGTGCTGCGGCTCATCGGCCACGAACTGCGGCTGATGTACAGCCTGGTCCTGCGGGTCGCGCGGCGCCGCGACGGCGTCGGGCCGGACGACCGCGCTTTCGGGCACGCCCGGGACCAGGCCGCGCTGATGTACGGCTTCACCTTCGTCTGCGCCGTCGAGACGGTCGTCATGGCCGTGCTGTTCCGGAACTGGCCGGCCGTGCACGCCGTGCTGCTCGTCGTCGACGTCTACACCGTCCTGTTCATGCTGGGCCTCCAGGCCGCTTCCGTCACCCGCCCGCACGTCCTGTCCGCGGATACGCTGCGGCTGCGCCAGGCAGGCCATGTCGACCTGCGGATACCGCTGGAGCGGATCGCGTCCGTACGGTACGAGTTGCTCTTCACGCACGAGAAGCAGGACGAGGTCCTCGACCTGAAGATCGCCGGGCAGACGTCGGTGACGCTGGAACTGTCCGAGCCGGTGACGCACACGGGTCTGCTGGGGCGGGAGCGGCCCGTCCGAACGGTCCGCGTCCACGCCGACGACGCCAGGGCGTTCGCGAAGGCCCTGCGGGAGGCGGTCGGCGGGGAGCCCCCGGCGAAGGCGCGGGTCACGCCGGCGTGAACCGTACCTTCGCCCGCAACGGGTCCGCCTCCGCGAGCCGTACCCGCAGCCGCTCCCCCAGGGGCAGCGCCGCGCCGTCGCCCTCGACCCGCGCCACGACCGCCGGGTCCTCGAGGTGGACGGTGCCGACCGCCGGATCGTTCTCCTTCACGTCCACGACGACGGCGTCGAACAGCTCGCCGACGCGCTCGCGCAGCACGATCGCCTCGACGATGTCGACGCACTCGCGCTCGACGGTATTGGCCCGCCGGGACCCTTCGGCCATCTCCTTGGGGAGCGCGTCCAAGGCGGCGGTCACCCACTCCGGCGGTTCCTGTCCCGCCACGGCGGCGACGCAGAGCTCGCCCGCGTAACGGTCGACGAGCCGCCTCAGCGGCGCGGTGCAGTGCGTGTACTTGGCGGCGACGGCCGCGTGCACAGCCGGCACCGGCAGCTCCCCGCCGGTGAACGCCGTGTACCCGGCGCCGCGCAGCAGGGTCGTGCACTCCTGGAGGAAGGCGGCGTGGCGCGGCTCGTGCGGGTCGAGGGAGCGGACGAGCTCGGCGTACGAGACGTGGTGCGGCCACTGGACGTGCAGCGCCGTTGCCGAGCGGCGCAGCCGTGCCACGGCGCCGTCGGGGGCGGTCGGCAGGGTGCGCAGGATTCCGGTGCCGTGGGCGCCCATCAGATCGGCGGCGGCCATGCCGGTGAGGAGGGAGATCTGGGCGTTCCAGCGGTCGGCGGGGAGCGGGGCCCGGTATTCGAGGACGTACGCACCGTCCCGTTGCGCGATCTCCTGCTCGGGCACGGCCAGGGAGATCCCGCCACGTTCGACCTCGAGCGCCTCGCGCAGGGTCCCGATGTCCTTGAGGAGGGCGAGCGGCTCCTCCGCGCTGCCGGAGTCGATCCGCCTCTGGGCGCCGTCGTAGTCGAGCCTGGCCCGGCTCCGTACCAGCGCCCGGCGCACGTGGGCCGCGACCGTGCGCCCCTCGGCGTCGAGGTCGATCCGCCACAGCAGCGCGGGCGCGGTCTGGTCGGGCAGCAGGCTGGCGGCGCCCTCGGAGAGGTGGGGCGGATGGAGCGGGACCTTCTCGTCGGGGAAGTACACGGTCTGTACGCGGCGGTGGGCTTCGGCGTCCAGCGCACTCCCGGGCGCCACGAAGGCGGCCACGTCGGCGATCGCGTAGTGGACGCGGAAGCCGCCGCCGCGCCGTCGGGCCAGGTGCATCGCCTGGTCGAGGTCGACGGAGGTGGGCGGGTCGATGGTGAAGAACGGGATGTCCGTGGCGTCCTCCGCGGGCAGCTGCGGTGCCTCGGCGGCGGCCTCGGCCTCCGCGAGGACCGCGGCCGGGAACTCCCCTGGGACGTCGAGGGTCGTGCGCAGCTCGCGCAGGGCGGCGCGCAGCGGGGCCTCGGCTGCGCCGGTCACGTTCATCAGGCGGCGGGGCATGGACCGAGCGTAGGGCCGGGCGGGGGTCGTGGCATTTTGAGGGGCCGGCCGCTTTGTAGGCTGGCGCGGGGGCCGCACCCCCTCCCCCGTACGCCGTGAAGGAGACCTGTCGTGCTCGTGCTGCTGCCGCCGTCGGAGGGCAAGGCCGATTCCGGCCGCGGGACCCCCCTGAAGCCCGAGTCGCTGTCGCTGCCGGGGCTGGCGGAAGCGCGGGCGGGGGTGCTGGACGAACTGGTCGAGCTGTGCGTCGCCGACGAGGCAAAGGCCCAGGAGGTCCTCGGCCTGAGCGAGGGGCTGCGCGGCGAGATCGCGAAGAACGTGGAGCTGCGGACGGCGGGCACACGTCCGGCGGGCGAGATCTACACGGGCGTCCTGTACGACGCGCTGGGCCTGGCCACGCTGGACGCGGCGGCGCGCCGGCGGGCCCGGCAGTCGCTGCTGGTGTTCTCCGGCCTGTGGGGCGCGGTGCGGATCGGTGACCGTATCCCGTCGTACCGCTGCTCGATGGGCGTGAAGCTGCCGGGACTCGGCGCGCTGGGGGCGTACTGGCGCGGCCCGATGGAGTCGGTCCTTCCGGAGGCCGCCGGGAACGGGCTGGTACTGGACCTGCGTTCGTCCGCGTACGCGGCGGCGTGGAAGCCCAAGGGCGAGGTGGCGGGGCGCACCGCGACGGTGCGGGTGCTGCATTCGCAGATCGTCGACGGAGTCGAGAAGCGGTCCGTGGTCAGTCACTTCAACAAGGCGACGAAGGGCCGGATCGTACGGAGCCTGCTGGAGGCGGGGGCCGCGCCGAAGACGCCGGAGGCGCTGGTCGAGGCGCTGCGGGACCTCGGTCACGTGGTCGAGGCGCAGGCCCCGGTGAAGGGCGGCAAGGCGTGGGGGCTGGACGTCGTGGTGTCGGAGATCCACTGACGCTGCGCGTTGCACAGAATGCAACGCTCGTTGCGGATGGTGCACGCCCCGGGCAGGATGGGCGCATGACCTCCGTGCTCGACCTCGCCCCCGTCATTCCCGTCGTCGTCATCGACGACGCCGCCGACGCCGTGCCGCTCGCGCGCGCCCTCGTCGCGGGTGGCCTGCCCGCGATCGAGGTGCCGCTGCGGACACCGGCCGCGCTCGATGCGATCCGGGCGATCGCGTCGGAGGTACCGGACGCGGCCGTCGGCGCGGGCACGGTCATCTCGGCTGAGGGCGTGGCGGCGTCGGTGGCGGCCGGAGCACGGTTCCTGGTCAGCCCCGGGTGGACGGACGCGCTGCTGGACGCGATGCAGTCGTCGGGGGTGCCGTTCCTGCCGGGCGTCTCGACGACGTCGGAGGTCGTGGCGCTGCTGGAGCGCGGCGTGGACCAAATGAAGTTCTTCCCCGCCGAGGCGGCGGGCGGCACGCCGTACCTGAAGTCCCTCGCGGGTCCCCTCCCCCAGGCACGTTTCTGCCCGACGGGCGGCATCACGCGCGCGTCGGCTCCGTCGTACCTGGATCTGCCGAACGTCGGCTGCGTCGGCGGCACATGGATGCTGCCCGCCGACGCCTTCGCGGCCGGGGACTGGACACGCGTCGAGTCCCTGGCGCGGGAGGCGGCGCAGCTCGGGACCGCCCGATGAGGCTCTGAGCTTTCCCCGCGCTCAGTCGAAGTCCAGCTCTGGGAGGTCGACGGCCGGTCCGTGTCCATGGCCGGCCACTCGCCCCGGCGGGGCTGATCTCGCGCAGCGAAATTCAGCGCGTCCGGCGACTGAGGACACCGCGGGAAGCGCGGTACGGGGCCCGGGGCCTGCCCGCCACGCGCCGGAGCCGCACATCGGTACAGCGGGAAGGGGCGGGGAGGGGAACCGCGCCGCAGGGCCACCACTCCGCCCCAGCCCTCACCGCAAGTGCGACGTGTCGTTCATCAGCCGCAGCGACGCGTTCCCGTCCGCGTAATACGCCACCGCCGACAGCGACGCCGCCGACAGTTCCATGCGGAACAGGGACTCCGGCGGGGCCCCCAGCGCCAGGCGGACCAGGGTCTTGACCGGGGTCACGTGGGTGACCAGGAGGACCGTGCGGCCCTGGTGGCGGGACAGGAGCTTGTCGCGGGTCGCCGCGACCCTCCGCGCCACCGTCGCGAAGCTCTCGCCGCCGCCCGTGGGGACCGCCCTCGGGGAGGCCAGCCACGCGTCCAGGTCGTCTGGGTACCGTTCCCGCACCTCCGCGAACGTCAGGCCCTCCCACGCGCCGAAGTCGGTCTCACGCAGGCCCTCTTCGAGGGTGACGTCGAGGCCGAGCTTCGCCGCGACCATGTCCGCCGTCTCACGGCAGCGGCGCAGCGGCGAGCTGACGATGTGCTGGATCGTGCCGCGCGCCGCGAGCGACGCGGCGACCGCTTCGGCCTGGCGGCGGCCGACGGCCGACAGCACCGGGTCGCTGCCGCCGCTGCCGGAGAAGCGCTTCTCGGGGGTCAGGACCGTCTCGCCGTGCCGGAGCAGGACGAAGGTCGCGGGCACACCCAGGTCCGGCGCGGCCCAGCCGACCCCAGCGGCCCCGGCAACCGGCTCAGCGGCCCCGGCGGTCGGCTCAGCGGCGACCACAGGCCGCTCGGTCGCTTCCAGCGTGCCGACGGACCCCGCCGCGGCCGTCGCGCTCGCGCCCGCACTCGGCCGTCCCAGCGCCGCCCGTGCCTTCGCCGCGCCCGCCGCCGCGTCGCCCACCACGCGGGCCGCCCCGGCATCGCGCGCGTCGAGCGCCGCCATGGAGCGCGACGGCTCCCACTGCTTGCCCTTCTTGCCCGCGTCCATCGCCTCGTTGGCGAGCCGGTCCGCGTGCTTGTTGCGCTCGCGCGGGATCCACTCGTAGGTGACCTGCGAACGCGGGAAGACGCGCGCGGCCTCGGCGGCCAGCGGCTTCATGTCCGGGTGTTTGATCTTCCAGCGACCGGACATCTGCTCGACGACGAGCTTGGAGTCCATCCGTACGCGGACGAGCGCCTCGGGGTCGAGGGCGTGGGCCGCTCGCAGACCGGCGACCAGGCCCTTGTACTCGGCGACGTTGTTGGTCGCCACACCGATGTACTCGGCGGCCTCCGCGAGCGTCTCGCCGGTGACCGGGTCGAGGACGACCGCACCGTACCCGGCGGGGCCGGGATTGCCCCGGGAGCCGCCGTCTGCTTCGACGACGAACTCCCGCGGTGCAGGCACTACAGCCCCGATTCGGACGTACGGACGAGGATGCGGCGGCAGTTCTCGCAGCGCAGCACCGTGTCGGGCGCGGCCGCGCGGACCTCGTTCAGCTCCGTGATGTTCAGCTCCAGCCGGCAGCCCTCGCAGCGCCGCTGGAAAAGCCGGGCCGCGCCGACCCCGCCCTGCTGGACGCGGAGCTTCTCGTACAGCTTCATCAGGTCCGCGGGGACGGATCCTGACACGACCTCGCGCTCCTTGGTGACGGACGCGGTCTCCGCGTCGAGCTCCGCCTGAGCGGTGTCCCTGCGCGTGGTCGCCGCGTCGACCTTGTTCTGCACGGACGAGACCCGCTCGATCAGTTCGGCGACGCGCTCCTGCGCGGACTCACGGCGCTCCATGACCTCGAGGACGATGTCCTCCAGGTCGCCCTGGCGCTTGGCGAGGGAGACGATCTCGCGCTGGAGGTTCTCCAGGTCCTTGGGCGAGGTGATGGCTCCGGAGTCGAGGCGCTGCTGGTCGCGGGTGGCGCGCTGGCGTACCTGGTCGACGTCCTGCTCCGCCTTGGTCTGCTCGCGGGCGGTGTCGCTCTCCTCGGTCTGCGCGGCCACGAGCAGGTCCCGCAGCTGCGTGAGGTCCTTGGTCAGCGATTCGATCTCGGCGTGCTCGGGCAGCGACTTGCGCTTGTGCGCCAGCTGCGACAGGCGCATGTCGAGGGCTTGGACGTCGAGGAGTCGGATCTGGTCGGCGGGCGCGGCGTTCAGTTGGGGGCTCCAGAGGAATCGTGGTGAGAGGACCAGGGGTCGGTGACCGTCTTCGACACATGGACCCGCAGGTCCCAGCCGTTCCGGTCGGAGATGGCGTCGAGCTGTGCCGCGGCCTGTTCGCACCAGGGCCATTCGGTGGCCCAGTGCGCGGCGTCGATCAGCCCGAGGGGTGAGTGCTGGGTGGCCTCCGACGCCGGGTGGTGGCGCAGGTCGGCGGTGAGGAACGCGTCCACGCCTGCGGCCCGTACCTGCTCGAACAGGCTGTCGCCGGAGCCGCCGCTGACCGCGACCGTGCGCACCGGCGCATCGAGGTCGCCGGCGACGCGGACGCCCTGAGCGGTGGCGGGCAGGCGCTTCGCGGCGCGGGCGGCGAATTCGCGCAGTGTCTCGGGGTGGTCGAGCTCGCAGATCCGGCCGAGGCCCCGTCGCCCGCTCGCGTCGGAGGGGTCGGGCACCAGGGGCCGTACGACGCGGAGGTCGAGCGCCCCGGCGAGGGCGTCGGAGACGCCGGGGTCGGCGGTGTCGGCGTTGGTGTGCGCGACGTGCAGGGCGATGTCGTTCTTGATCAGGGTGTGCACGACGCGGCCCTTGAAGTGGCCGGCGGCGACGGTGGTCGTCCCGCGCAGATAGAGCGGGTGGTGGGTGACCACCAGGTCCGCGCCGAGCTTCACCGCTTCTGTGACGATGTCCTGTACGGGGTCGACGGCGAACAGCACGCGGGTGATCTCGGCGTCGGGGTCTCCGCAGACGGTGCCGACGGCGTCCCACTGTTCGGCCCGCTCGGGGGGCCAGAGGGCGTCGAGCGCGGCGATGACTTCAGACAGACGGGGCACGCAGCAAAGGCTACCTGCCCCGCCCGTCTCCGAAGCCTGCACCTGCTTGACGAGGTGGCCTGCACCTGGGACGAGGTGGCCGCCGCCTACTTGACGAGGTGGCCGCGCAGATCGTCGAGAACCTCGTCGGCAGCGGTGACGCCGAGGCCCAGATACCAGGTCTCGTCGGGGACGTCCTCGGCCTGCCCGGCCTTGACGGCCTTCAGGTTCTTCCACAGCGGGTTGGACTCGGCGGTGTCCCGCTTGGTCTTCGACGGGTCGCCGTAGACGCCGGTGAAGATCCAGTCGGCGTCGGCCTGGTCCATCTTCTCGGGGCTGATCTCGACGGCGAGGTCCTCGATCTGCTGGTTCTTCGGCCGCGGGACGCCCGCGTCGCGCAGGATCGTGCCGATGAAGGATGCCTGCGCGTAGAGGCGGATCCGGTCCGGCATGTAGCGGAGCATGGTGACGGTCGGCTTCTTCTCCCCGAGGTCGGTACCGAGCTGCTTCGCCTTCTTCTCGTACGCGTCGAGCTTCTTCTTCGCCTCCTCGGTCCGGTCGAGGGCCGCGGCGTTGAGGAGGTAGTTCTCCTTCCAGGTGAAGCCGGGGCGGATGGAGAAGACCGTGGGGGCTATCCGGGACAGCTCCTTGTACTTGTCGCTCGCGCGCAACTGGCTGCCGAGGATCAGGTCGGGCTTGAGGGCGGCGATGGCCTCGAGGTTGAGGCTGTTGATGGTGCCGACGCTCTTGGGGTTGCCGGCTTCCTTCTTCAGGTAGCCGGGGATGCCGTCGTCGCCTTCGGTGGGGGCGTAGCCGACCGGCTCGACGCCGAGGGAGGCAACGTTGTCCAGTTCGCCGACGTCGAGGACGACGATCCGCTCGGGCGCCTTCTCGATCTCGGTCTTGCCGAGGGCGTGGGTGATGGTGCGCGGGAACTGGCCGGGGCGCGCGTCCGTGCCCATCGCCGCGGTCTTCTCCGCCGCGTCGCCGAACTCCTTGCCGCCCTGAGCGACCTTCTTGCCGCTGTCGCCGGCCGGCGCGTCCGCGTCCTTGCCGGCATCGCCCCCCGTGCCGCAGGCGGCGAGGGAGAGGGCGGCGGCAAGGGCGAGTGCGGCGGCGGGACCGCGACGGCGAAGGGACATGGCGTGCTCCTGATCCGAACTTAGGGGAGCCTTACCCTAAGCGCGGTCGCCACCCCGAGCACAACCGCCCTCCCGTTCTCATGCAAACCAGGACATGGCCACCCTTATGTGTGAAGAGACGTGTCTCGTGCTGTTCGGCAGGAAGTGCGATACCTAGCTTCGGTAGCCGGAGGTGAGGCATCGATGACAGCCTGTGCCATCGAAACAGCCGCGGAGAACGGGGCGGTGGCGACCACGGAAGGTACGGAAGGCGCGGGGAGCACGGAGGTCCCCGGGGACGCGGACGGCGCGGAGGTCCCGGAAGCCGGGGAGTCGGCGTGGGTCGCGGGTTCCGGGGCGGACACCGCCGCCGGGCCCGCGGGTGCCGCGACGGACCCCGCGTTCACGATCGCCGCCGACGGGACGTACGGCGCCCGTCTCGCCGGTACGGGCGACGCGGTGTACCCGGAACGCTGGACTCTCGACGGACCCGAGCCCTACGCGGTCCCGCTGCCGCTGGACCAGCCCGAGGAGCGCGAGGCGGAGGTACTGCCGCTGAGCGACGGGCGAGTACTGATCCGCCGGCGGGTCGCGGAGCGCCACACGTTCTCCCTGCTCTACCCGACCGGGCCGGCCACCGGTGAGCTGCCTCTCGGGGCGGTCACCGCCGAGGAGTTGCGGCTGCTGCCGCCCTCGCCGGACGGGGTGCGCGCCTACGCCCTGGCCCCGGGTGAGCGTTCGACCGGCATCTGGCTGGTGGCGGGCGGGGCGTTCGGGCCCGAGCACCTCGCCGACGTACCGGGGCGCTGCTCGGGCGGCGCCTGGCTTGACCGTGCGGGGCGGCTGCTCGCACTCGACCGCCGGCAGCCGGACGGCGGCCCGGTCAAGACGGTCGCGGTCGACCTGGCGCGGGGCGGCGAGGTGACTCCGCTGTTGCAGATCACGGAGGACAGCGACGACCGGCTGCTCCTTGCGGACGCCGACAGCGGCCTGCTGATGATCCGTTCGAACGCGCCGGGCCCCGGCGACGACCGGCTCGGCTGGGGCGTGCTGGGCAGCCTGCGGCCGGTGCGCTTCCCGGAGAGCCTGCGCCTGCCGGACGCACTGGTGACGCCGTTCGCCGTGCAGCCGGCACAGGTGCTGATGCCGGAGACGTGCGCGGTGGCTCTGCGGATCGACGGGGCGGCGGGCAGCTGGGTGGGTGTCTGGCGGCCCTCGGGCCGTCGCCTCCATCAACTTGCGCCGCCCGAGGGGTGGTTGGCCGGAGCAGGTATGTGGAGCCGGGACGGTGTGCTGCAACTCCCTTACGTCACACGGTCGATGCCATGTGGTGTGGCTCGTGCGGCGGCCTCCGAAGTGTTCGCGACGGAGTCCGCAGAAACCTTCGCTCACGGGACGGCCACAGAACCGGCACAACCGGAAGCCGCAGGTGGGGAACCATGCGAGGGCTTCCGGAGTCCTCTTGTTCGCAGGCCGGTTCCCTTGCAGCAGGCGCCGCTCAGCGACCGCAGCACCCGTGGTTAGACTCACGGGCCGGGGCTACCGCGTCACGGTTCCGCAGGTGTGGCCGGGCGCCCTGCGACACACGTACGCAGCGATTACAACGGGGTGACTTCCCACATGTCTGAAGCCCGAACCGCCGCGACCCACGAGCGCCCGCAGCCTGCGGGCGGGGGGCGGGGCGACGGTGCCGGTGGCGGCAAACACCGAGGGGGTGCGGCGGCGCGGGACGACTCGACCGCGCCGGCGCAGGGGCGGCACCGGAGGCCGTCGTCGGCGGACGGGGGCTGAAGGGAGCCGCTGCACGGGGCAGTTCCCCACCCCGCCCCTTCCCGCTGTACCGATGCGCGGCTCCGCCGCGCGGCGGGGCAAGCCCCGGACGCCGTACCGCGCTCCGCGCGGTGTTTCGGGGCTCCGCCTGGGCGGCGTGGGGGGCCTCACCCCCGCTTCAGTCCCAGCACCTCCCCCGCGCCGAACGTCTCCCCCGCCGGGCGCCCCTCGTAGTACGCGCCCAGCACCCCCTCCAGCTCCTCGAAGCTGAACGCCTCCTTCGACGCGTCGAACTTCGCGGCCACCCGGGGCCGTTCGACCACCGCCACCATGCCGCCGTGCACCACCAGCAACTGACCGTTGACGGCCGAGGCCGACGGCGACGACAAGTAGCCCACGAGCGGTGCCACGTGCTCCGGTGACAGCGCGTCGAGGTGGCCCGGTTCCGGTTCCGCGAAGCCCGCGAAGACGTCCTCCGTCATGCGTGTCCTGGCGCGGGGGCAGATGACGTTCGTCGTGACGCCGTACTTCGCGAGTGCCAGCGCCGTCGACGTGGTCAGGCCGACGATGCCGCCTTTGGCCGCCGCGTAGTTCGGCTGACCGGCCGAGCCGGCGAGGAACGCCTCGGAGGAGGTGTTGACGATACGGCCGTAGACCGGCGCGCCCGCCTCCTTGGAACGTTCGCGCCAGTGCGCGGCCGCGAAACGCGTGGTGTTGAAGTGGCCCTTGAGGTGGACCCGGATCACCGCGTCCCACTCGGCCTCGCTCATGGAGAAGACCATCCGGTCCCGCAGGATGCCGGCGTTGTTGACGAGGATGTCGAGCTTGCCGTGCTCGCGCACAGCGGTGTCCACCAGGGCGCGGGCCGACTCGAAGTCCCCGACGTCGCCCAGATGGGCGACGGCCCGGCCACCCGCCGCCCGGATCTCCGCGGCGACCTCCTCCGCGGGTGCGTCGGATGCTTCGCCGGAGCCTCCCCCATGGCCTTCGGCATGGGAGGTGCCCCCAGGGCCGGGCTGCCCGTAGTCGTTGACGACAACCGCCGCGCCGAGCCGGGCCAGTTCCAGGGCCTCCGCCCGGCCGAGGCCGCGGCCCGCGCCCGTGACGATCGCGCTCAGGCCCGCGAGCGGGCCCTCAGGGGGATGTGGCATGCGCAGTCCTCTCGGAGATCCGCCGAAGACGGGGTTCACAGACCGGTCAGAAAGGTCTCAGCAACCGGTTCAGGAAGGTCCAGGACGGCTTCGGAAACGGTCAGAGCTCGATGCATGTGCGCAGCGCCTCACCGCTGCGCATCTGGTCCAGCGCGTCGTTGATCCCCGCGAGGGGTACGCGGTGGGTGATCAGGCCCGCCAGGTCGATCCTGCCCGCCCGCCACAGGGCGATGGCCCGCTCGTAGGAGCGCAGCACATCGCCGCCGCCGTACATCGACGGCAGGATCCGCTTCTCGTCGAAGAACAACTCGAACATGTTGAGCTGCAGGTTGTCGTCCATCGCGCCGGCGCCGACGATGCACAGCGTCCCACCGCGCCGGGTCGTCTCGTAGGCGGTGCGCGCGGTCGCGGACTTGCCCACGACCTCGAAGACGTAGTCGAAGCCCTCACCGGCGGTGATGCGCTGCTTGGCGTCGGCGAGTCCGTCGGGCGCGACCGCCTCGGTGGCGCCGAACCGCAGTGCCGCTTCGCGCCTCGACTCCACGGGGTCGACGGCGACGATCTGTGCCGCGCCCCGGAGTTTCGCGCCCTGGATCGCGGAGATGCCGACGCCGCCGCAGCCGATGACGGCGACGGACGAACCGGCTTCCACCTGCGCGGTGTTGATCGCCGCGCCGAGTCCGGTGGTGACGCCGCAGCCGATGAGCGCGGCGATGTCGAAGGGCACGTCGTCGGGTATCGGCACCGCGCAGCCCGCGTCGACGACGACTTCCTCGGTGAAGGTTCCGGTGCCGGCGAAGCCGAAGACGTCCCCACCGGGCCTGCGGAAGTTGGGGGTGCCCGCGTTCATGAAGCCGGCCAGGCACAGCTGGGTCTGGCCTCGTTTGCAGGCCGGGCAGATCCGGCAGGCGGGCAGCCAGCACATCAGCACCCGGTCACCGGCCGCGAGGCCCTGCACCCCGTCACCGACCTCGAGGATCTCGCCCGCCCCTTCGTGACCGGGGATGAACGGCGCGGGCTGCGGCAGTACGCCGTTCATCGCGGAGACGTCCGAGTGGCACAGGCCCGTCGCGCGGACCCGGATCTTCACCTTGCCGGGGCCGAATCCCACGGCCTCGACGTCGTCGAGGACTTCGAGCTTGTCCTGTCCGATCTCGTGCACTACAGCGGCGCGCATGACGGATCCCTTCGGCAGGCGGGCGGGCAGACTGTTACGTGTTCTCCACGAGCTCTACGACGGCGTCGGCCAGTACGGGTGCGTCGTCCCGGTCGGCACAGGTGACCGACACCTGGACACGGCCGCCGTCACCGCCGCCCTCACCGCCGTCGTCGCCGCCGTCGTCGCCGGTCCACATGTGGATGCGCAGCGTCTCGCCGGGGAAGACCACTCCGGCGAACCGCGTGCCGTACGAGCGGATACGGGACACGTCGCCGCCGAGCAGCGTGTCGACGACCGCCTTGAGCGTCATCCCGTAGGTGCACAACCCGTGCAGGATCGGCCGGTCGAACCCGGCGAGCTTCGCGAACTCAGGGTCGGCGTGCAGCGGGTTCCAGTCGCCGGAGAGCCGGTAGAGCAGGGCCGCGTCCTCGCGGATCACACGCTCGACGGTCCGGTCGGGTCGGCGGGCGGGGAGTTCGAGGCGCTGGGAGGGTCCACGTTCTCCGCCGAAGCCGCCTTCGCCGCGTACGAAGAGCTGGGCGTCGCAGGTCCACAGCGGCCCGTCGTCGTCGGCCGCCTCGGTGCGCAGGACGATCACCGCGGCCTTGCCCTTGTCGTACACCGCGGCGACTCGGGAACGGGAGGTGGCCGTGCCCTTGACGGGGATCGGGCGGTGGAGTTCGACACGCTGGCTGCCGTGGAGCACGGACGCGAGGTCGATGTCGAGGCCGGGCGCGGACATTCCGCCGACGACGCCCATGCCCGCCCCGGCGACGGTGGCGAAGCTCGGCAGCACGTGCAGCCTGGACTCCAGGGTGTAGCGCAGCTCGTCGGGGTCGGTGGCCGGGCGGCCGGCGCCGAGGCCCAGATGGTAGAGCTGGATGTCCTTGTGGTCCCAGGCGATCGTGGTGGAGCGGGGCTCTGCTGCGACGGCCCTGGCGACGTCAATGGGCATGGGGCTGCTGCTCCTCGAGGAGTGGAGGACCTCCGTGCGGAGATTTCGGTGTGGAGACCTCGGTGCGGAGACCTCGGCACAGCCGTCCGCACCGTCGGCCGCACCGAGGTCGTACGTGACCGGCCGGGCGAGCCCGTTCTAGAACGCGTTCTAGGCCGATGGCCCTATGTATAGCGCGGCCACCGGAAGTTGTGAAGACGACTGACGGTATGTCAGTTCGGCTGCCCCCGGGTCCACCGCGGCCCTCCGCAACTGCGCGCCGGCCGACGCCGCCGCCTACCGTCGGCCCCGGCTGCGTACCGCGAGCAGCGCCAGGGCGAGGACGCCCGGCTCGACGGGACGGGACGGGACGCCGGAGGCGGGCCCGTTGCCGGGCGACGGGTTCCGCGTGACCGCCGAGCTGCCGGTCACGGCCGTAGCCTGAGCTCATGGACGAAATGCCCCGCGACCCCAGACCCGCGAAGTCCGTGCGCGTCCTGCTCGCGGAGGACCAGGACATGACGCGCGGCGCCCTGGCGCTGCTGCTCGGCCTGGAGCCGGACATCGAGGTGGTGGCGCAGGTGGGGCGCGGGGACGAGATCGTGGACGCCGCGCTCGTCTCCCGGCCCGACGTGGCCCTGCTGGACATCGACCTGCCGGGCCGCAGCGGCGTGGACGCCGCGGCGGACCTGGCGCGGGAGGTCCCCGACTGCCGGGTGCTGATCCTCACCACGTTCGGCCGGCCGGGCTACCTGCGTCGGGCGATGGAGGCCGGGGCGGCCGGGTTCCTCGTCAAGGACGGGCCGGTGGAGGAGCTGGCGCAGTCGATCCGGCGGGTGCTGACGGGCGAGACCGTCATCGACCCGGCACTCGCCGCGGCGGCGCTCGGCGCGGGCCCGAACCCGCTCACGGCGAGGGAGCGCGATGCGCTGAGCGCCTCGGTGGACGGGGCGACGGTCGCCGACATCGCCGTGAAACTGCATCTGTCGGAGTCGACCGTAGGCAGCCACCTGTCGTCGGCGATCGGCAAGACGGGCACCCGCAACCGCGTCGAGGCAGTCCGCGAGGCCCGCCGGCAGGGCTGGCTCCCACCAAGGGCTGTCCCATAACCGCTGGTCACGAGCCGAGATGATCTTGTGGTGGCGGGTGGGATCACGGTGCCGGAGCCGCCCTGGGTGACAGCGACGGCCGTCCCGCCCCCTACGGGACCACCGTTGAGGGGAGACGGCTCCCCACGTCGCCGTCTTGGAGGATGCTCAGTCGAGACAGAACTCGTTGCCCTCGACGTCCTGCATCGCCATGCACGACTCGTTGTCGTCATCGGCAAGCAGGAGTTGCACGCGTACCGCGCCGAGCGCGACCAGTCGTGCGCACTCGGCCTCAAGCGTGGCCAGGCGCTCTTCACCGACGAGACCGGTGCCGACCCGCACGTCAAGATGCAGCCGATTCTTGACGACCTTGCCCTCGGGAACCCGCTGGAAGTACAGTCGCGGGCCCACTCCTGACGGATCTGTGCAGGCGAACCATGAATCCCGCTGCTCGGGTGGCTGCGAGCGCTTGAAATCGTCCCACGTAGCAAACCCCTCCGGTGGCGGCGGTACGACGTACCCCAACACCTCGCACCAAAAACGAGCGACGCGCTCAGGTTCTGCGCAGTCGAAGGTGACTTGGAACTGCTTGATCGATGACATCGGCGCACCCTAGCAAGGGGGCTCTGCTGTGGGGCCCAGGATCCCATCCTGACCAACCATCCTCATGCCAAAGATCAGTTACGGGACAGCAACAGCCCTGAGAAGGCGACCAGGGCGCGTATCGAGTCGTGATCAAACTGCCTGCAGCAATGAGCCGGTGGCGGCCGCCTGTGGCGACTCGCGTGAGATCATCCGTCCATGAGCAGCGATCTGGAAGTAAGTGCTCTGGCGATCAATGTCACGATCCCGCAGGCGCTCCGCTGGACAGACACTCGACGCGGTGAAGCGTTCACGCTGACCACACTCAACGTCCGGCTTCTTCCGGACGGTCACCTCGTCGTGAAGGCCTATGGCAGACCAGTCGGTGGTGGTCGGGGCGCCTACGTCTCTTTCCCTGTCCCCGATAGACCCGAACTGGCCGCCTTGGTCGCTGACGCTGCCAGCCGTGCCGGGGCGTTGCGGGCCGCCCACCGTGGTCTCGGCTGATCTCAGGGCGCATATTGGGCCGTGATCAATCTGCGGGAATCGCCCTCGCGGTAAAGCCCGCATCGGTAGATCTTCTTGCGTGACGCGAGTGCAACTGACTGATATGGAACGGAGTTCATCGGTCAAGGCCTGGCGAGGCATCGCCACTCGGTTCGACAAGACCCCGGGCAGCTACCTCGCCGGCCTCCACCTGCGTGCCTCGATGATCTGGCTCAAGGACCTCACGAGAACCGCCCCTTGATCACGACTCGATACGTGCCCTAGAGCTTGCACACCGGTGGGCTCGTCGGCATCAGGAGAGATTCCAGAGCTGCTACGGAGATTCGCCGGGACCGTTGGATGGACTCCCTCTTTCGCAGCATTCTGCGGCACAGTGCAGCGGCAGCCATCTTGCCCGACAGAAGGGTCCGCACGGAACTCCCGTTCTGCAGCACCACCGGGCGCGCGTTGGCTTTCACGATGGACAGCGCATGGCGTTTCAAAAGGGCAGCGGGAAAGTTCTTGACGACGTTCCACACATGGTTGCGCTCGATGAGGAACGCCTTGTAGGACGAAGAGGTGGGCGTGCTCGATCCGTAGTGGTATGCGCGGCAGGACGGATCGAGCAGGCAGGTCATTCCGAGTAGCTGCATCCGGAACCCCAGGTCGACGTCCTCCAGATAGGCGGTGAAATCTTCATCCAGCCCGCCGACCGCTTCCCAAGCCTGGCGCCGATAGGCGGCGCAGCAACTGGAGACCGAGAACACCGGGCGCACTCCTCCGGCCAGCGCATCCAGTGGCGAGCCCCACAGGCGGTTGGACGCGCGCCCCCAGAGGTCCACGTGACTGCCGGCGGAATCGATCAGGGTCGGGTCACCCGCCTGAACGACCAACGAAGCGACCGAACCTGTCTCGGGATTGGCCTCAAATGTGGTGACGACTCCCTCGGCCCAGTGGGAATCCAGATACGCGTCGTCGTTCAGTGTGGCCACATAGGGGGCCGTGGAAACGGACACGCCGTAGTTCACGGGAGCGCAGAAGAACGAGTTCCTACGGAGGCTCACCATGCGCAGCCGAGGGTCCGAGAAGTCCCCCAGCATCGAGGCCGCGACGTCGGCGGATCTTCCGTTGTTCACCACAACGAGTTCCAGGTCGGGCATGGACTGGTCGAGTACCGATCTGACGGACCTTCGAAGCATTTCCGTCCGGAACGAGCTCGGTATCACGATACTGATGCGCGCCGACGCCATGATTCCCCCGGTTCGGAAAGAGTGCTACCTAGGGACACTCGAGCAGGAGCCCTTGCAGGGCGCCGTGAATCGCACCGTTCGTCGCCAGCACGTCCAGCTTCTTCTCCGGGGATTCCCACCTGAGACTCTTTCCGTCCCAGGACGAGATCGAGCCGCCGGATTCCTGCAGGATCAGCCCGGCAGCGGCGACATCCCACACCCGGA
Source organism: Streptomyces sp. NPDC096176 (assembly GCF_044763255.1). Classification (NCBI taxonomy): domain Bacteria; kingdom Bacillati; phylum Actinomycetota; class Actinomycetes; order Kitasatosporales; family Streptomycetaceae; genus Streptomyces; species Streptomyces sp. NPDC096176. The sequence continues at coordinate 22,450 of NZ_JBIWFV010000018.1, forward strand.
GATCCAGTTCGAAGTAGCCGTCCAGCTCTCCGGTCGCCACTGAGACGAGGTCGAGGGCAGCGCTGCCGCGTCGCCTCAGGTCCTGGCACTCGGCAAACGCCCGTTCCGCGACGCGGAAGATCCTTGGCGACTTGCTTCGGTCGTAGGGGAGTCCGAACCCCAGCAGGGAGTGCGACAGCCGCCTGTTCGGAGACACCTCGACCCGTTCGTCCGCCTCCTTGCCCAGAGGATCCTGTCGGCGGTGGGAGAACGCCCCTTCGCCCGCCACCGCGTAGTAGCTCATGCATGTGAACGGATTGTGCACCACTCCGACTTGAGGGACCGAACCTTCGCACAGCGCCACCGAGACAGCTGCATGCTGCATACCGTGAAGAACGTTCGTCGATCCGTCGATCGGGTCGACGATCCAATTGAGGGAGCCCTCGCCATGCTGCCCCGACTCTTCGCCGATCACGCGAGATCCGGGAAGGATGGCCGTCAGTTTCTGGATCAGTTCGTGCTCTATCGTGCGGTCGAGTTGAGTGATCACATCGCCGATGGACGTCTTGGTCTGCACCTGCGAGGGGTTCTTGAAATCTGCGCTGTAGTCCGGAACCCGGGAAGCCTCGAGCTCGACCGTCGTGACCACTTCTCTGCAGATCGAGGAGAACTCCGATGCCTTGATCACCGAGCTTTCCCCCAGGGGAAGTAGAACTCGTCGTCGTCGGCGATCCACCAGTAGTAGTCGGGTGACTTGTGGTTCTTGATGGCGACCTTGGTGACCGCGAGCGAGCACGAGTGAATGCGCTCCGGACTGAATCCGGCCGCTACCATCTCGGACCGCAGCATCTCGAGAAAGTCCCCGGACATGGCGAAGTCGTCGACGATGAGTATGTCGCCTTGGCTCTCGATGAGAGCTGTCACGCTCGCGGGGATTTCCACTATCCACTTCTTGGTCTCGATCCGAATGGACTCGGAACTGAGACCGGATGAGTGGTCCGCTGCTTTCCAGGTCCTTATTCCGACGTACACCGGGGGTTGGCCAGGGAAGTCAGTCACCAGCAGATTGGCGAAGGTGGCCCCTGACAGGCCCGGCGTCACGACTGCTACGGGGTTGAAGTCCGCCCTGATCTTCTGTGACAGGTCGGAGGCGGCTGCCTGCAGATCCGCCCAGTCGAGGCGCTTCCGAATACTGTTGAGGCGCTCCGCCTTGCGCGCAAAGACGATCGTGAGGACTACGCCGACCACTCCGACGATTAATCCCCCCACGGCCAACGTCATACTCATGTCCGGCACGGGTGACCCCAATCGAGTTCGTTCGCGGTTGACGTACTGCCGCCGGGCAGAGGGATTCGAGACGCAGATTCGAGACGCCGAGTTCGATCAGAGAGTGCCGCGTGAAGAACGCATAAAATCAGACACAGGGTATCTTTGCCCCTCGTCCCCCGATGCCTTGATGCCTGACGCTTTGCAATACCTTGACCTCTCCAGGAAGGCCGGGCCCGTGCCCCGCGGCCCGTCAGGCCTGGGCCCGTTCTGCCGCGGGCCTCGGCAGCCAGAGCTGCATCAGCACCGCGGCCGCGAGCAGCACGCCCGCCCCCGTGCGGAACGCCAGCGCGTATCCGTCCGTCAGGGATTGCGGGTCGGTGGCGCCGCCGGAGCGGGAGGCGGCGACCGTCGACAGGATCGCGAGGCCCAGCGCACCGCCCATGGTGCGGGACGTGTTGATCAGGCCGGAGACCAGGCCCGCGTCGTCCGGGGCCGCTCCCGACGTCGCGAGGGCGGCGAGGGGAGTCGCGGCGAGGCCGACGCCGGCCATCATCAGGATGCCCGGACCGGCGATCGCCGTGAGGTACGTGCCGTCGGCACCCATCGTGGACTGCCAGCCGAAGCCGGTCGCGGCGATCAGCGCGCCGAGGACGGCGACACCTCGCGCGCCGCCCCTCGCCATCAGCGGCGGCGCGACCTTGGAGCCGACGATGACGCTGACGGAGCTGGGGATCAGGGCGAGACCGGCCTCGAGAGGTGTGTAGCCGAGCACGTTCTGGGCGTAGACCGTCATGAAGAACCACATCGCGAAGGACGCGGAACCGGTCACCAGCATCGCCACGTTGGCGGCGGCCACCGCCCGCGAACGGAAGACCTTCAACGGCATGAGTGGAGCCTTCGCCCGGGCTTCGACCGCCGCGAAGAGGCCGAGCAGCGCGAGCCCGCCGAGCAGCGGCAGCAGCGTCTCCCCCGCGCCCCACCCCGACTCCTCCGTCTGCACGATGCCGTACGCGACGGCGGCCAGCCCGCCCGTAGCGAGGACCGCGCCCGGCAGGTCGAGCCTGCGGCTCGTTCCGACCCGGCTCTCGGTCAGCCACAGGGTCGCGGCGGCCAGCACCAGAACACCGACCGGGACGTTGATCAGGAGCACCCAGCGCCACGACAGCAGGTCGGTGAGCACGCCGCCGACGAGCCCGCCGGCCGCGCCGCCCGCCGCGCCGACGGCCGCCCAGGTGGCGATCGCGCGGGTGCGGGCGGGGCCGGGCGGCACGGCCGCGGTGATGATGGTGAGCGTCGCGGGCGCGAGCACCGCCGCGCCGAGCCCCTGCACGCCCCGGGCGGCGAGCAACTGCCAGCCTTCCTGCGCCAGCCCGCCGGCGACGGACGCGGCGGTGAACAGGCTCAGCCCGACGAGGAACATCCGCTTGCGCCCGAACAGGTCCGCCGCCCTTCCGCCGAGGAGCATGAACCCGGCGAACGCGATCGAGTACGCGTTGAGCACCCACTGCAGCCCGGTCGCGGAGAGCCCGAGGTCGGCGCGCATCGACGGCAGTGCCACATTGACGACGGACACGTCGAGTACGACCAGGAACTGCCCCGCGCACGCGGCAAGGATCACGGCCCAGGTGCGGGACGGGGGCGTGGTGTGTGCGGGGGCGAGCGGCTTCCGGGTGTTCGAAGGGGCTTGCGGCATGCCTGTCATGGTCGCAGCGATGGGTCGACCCGTACATGCTGAATTCGATGTACGGCTCACAGGGTGTGGGACCAGGGCCGGGGACGTAGGACCGGGCGACAGGCCGAGCCGCATGCCGGTCCCAAAATGCTTTGTTCGCAGCACAGTTGTCATCCACGGCCCGGCTCACGCTGCCCATGGGCAGACGAACAGTGGGACGAAGTCGTACCCGACGAGAGCCTGATGCGGCCCGGCGCGGAGGACCTCTTCGCACGGCTCGGGCTCACCGGGGCGTGTTCGGCACCGAGTAGAGGCGCGCTCAGCGCCGCAGCAGCGTCACCACCGCCGCGCCGCCCAGGCCGATGTTGTGCGCGAGGCCGACCCGGGCGCCCGGGACCTGGCGGGGGCCCGCCTCTTGGCGGAGTTGGCGGACCAGTTCGGCGGCCTGGGCCAGGCCGGTCGCGCCGAGCGGGTGGCCCTTGGAGATCAGGCCGCCGGACGGGTTGACCACCCACCGGCCGCCGTAGGTCGTGGCGCCGCTCTCGACGAGCTTCCCGGACTCGCCGTCCTCGCACATGCCGAGCGCCTCGTAGGTCAGCAGCTCGTTGACGGAGAAGCAGTCGTGGAGTTCGACGACGTCCACGTCCTCGATGCCGAGCCCGGAGCTCTCGTAGACCGCTCGGGCCGCGGCGCGGGACATCGGCCTGCCGACGGCGTCGATGCACGAGCCGGAGGCGAAGGATTCGTCGGTGTCGGTGGTCATGGCCTGGGCGACGATCTCGACTGCCCGGTCGTGGAGGCCGTGCTGCACGACGAAGCGTTCCGAGACGACGACGGCGGCAGCGGCGCCGTCGGAGGTGGGTGAGCACTGGAGCTTGGTCAGCGGGTGGTGGATCGGCCGGGCGGCCAGGATCTCGTCGACCGAGTACACGTCCTGGAACTGGGCGTCCGGGTTGTTCGCCGAGTGCCGGTGGTTCTTGGCCGCGACGGCGGCGAGCTGCGCCGCGGTCGTCCCGTACCGCTCCATGTGCTCGCGGGCCGCGTTGCCGAAGATCTGCGCGGTGGGCGGGGCGGCCTCGAAGCCGTGGCGGGCGGCCATGATCCCGTAGTGGCGGGCGACGGGTGACGTCGCGAAGTCTCCCTGCCCCGACCCGCCGCCGAGCGCTCCGCGCGTCATCTTCTCGAAGCCGAGAGCCAGGACGCAGTCGCTCGCGCCGCCCTCGACGAACTGCCGGGCCAGCATCAGGGCCGTCGCGCCGGTCGCGCAGTTGTTGTTGACGTTGTAGACGGGAACGCCGGTGAGACCGAGCTCGTACGCGGCCCGCTGACCGGCGGTGGAGGCCTGGAAGCAGTAGCCGACGGGCACCTGCTGCACCTGCTCGTACGGAACACCCGCGTCGGCGAGCGCGGCGGCGCCGGCCTCGCGCGCCATGTCCCAGTACTGCCAGTCGCGGGTCTCGGGCTTCTCGAACTTGGTGGTGCCGACGCCGACGATGTACGCCTTCATCTCCAGCACTCCTTGTCTCACGGACAGGCCGAGGACCGGGCGCAACAGAGTAGAACACGTTCTCATCTGACGGAAGGCACGGAGGGTCGGTCTCGCTCTGGCCCCCGCGGACCGCCAGGGTGGGTCAGAGCCGGTTGCCGGCCGCCGCGGCCGTGAACGCAGCGAAGGCGGCCGGGGTGACGGTGAACACCGGACCGGCGGGGTCCTTGGAGTCGCGGACGGCGACGTGGGCTGCGAGATCGGCGACCTCGACGCACTCACCGCCGGTGTCGGAGCTGTACGACGACTTATGCCAAGCGGCGGCGCCGAGGGGGGCGCATTCGATGCACTGCCCGCCGGTGTCGGAGCTGTACGACGACTTACGCCAGCGCACGTCCGTCGGGCTCTGGATGATGTCCATACCGTTCCTCCATTACGCGGGCGATCAGCGCCGCCGAATCGTCCACGGAGAGCGCGGCGGCCTGCAGGTGATCGTAACGGAGTGAACCTTCCCTGATAGCGCTCGGATTGGCCGTCATATGGCCCTGGACGAAGTCCTCTGTGTAGACGAGGTCCGGGTCGTCGTCGAAACGCAGCATCGTGAACGTGCCCGGCAGCCCCGCGTGGGCGCCCGCAGCGAACGGCAGGATCTGCACCTTCACCCAGTCCCGGCCGCGCAGTTCCAACAGGCGGTCGAGTTGTTTCCGCATGACCTCGGGGCCGCCGATCTCCTGATGCAGCACGGCCTCGCTGAGCACCACCCACATCAGCGGCGGAGTCTCGCGATCCAGGATGCGCTGCCGTTCCATCCGGGCGGCCACCCTGGCGTCGAGGTTCTCCTCGGACCTGACCCCCAGGCACCGCACGCGCGTACTCCTCCGTCTGCAACAGCCCGTACACCAACTGCGCCTGGAACGTGGAGAGGTACGCCGCCTTCGCCTCCATCTCCGCATACGCCTGGAACCAGTGCGGGAGTTGGCTGCGCAGCACCAGGCCCACCAGCCGGGAGAACATACCGTCCGTTCCCAGCGCCGCGTCCACCCGTTCGCTGAAGTCCCGCGTGGGCACCTTCTTCGCCGTCTCGATCTGGCCGACCAGCGAGCCGGTGACGAAGATGCACGAGCCCAACTGGCCCTGTTTGAGCCCCGCCTCCTCTCTGCTGCGGCGGAGTTCGGAGCCGTAGTAGTCGAGGGGCGACGCAGAGGGGTCAAGGCCGCGCATGTGCACCATGTCGCCGAGCGTAATCAGAGCTGCACACAGAGGTGGCGTGAACCACTCAACCCGCCCGCCCGCGCCGGAGCTACCGGCGCGTAGGGCACGATGGCCTCTCCATCTGTACGCCCCCTGTCCGCCTCCGTACGCCCCTTCCCAGGAGGTCCCGATGCTCGCCACCCCCACCCCCAGGCCGGAGACCCTCGCCGCCTTCGAGGCCGCCAAGGGCTTCATGCCCGTGAACGAGGGCCTCGCCCTCCACGCGGCCGCGATCGAGGCCGGGGCGCTCGGACTGCCGCTGCTCGAGGTGGGGACGTACTGCGGGCGCTCGACGATCCTGCTGGCGGACGCCGCCCGCGAGGCCGGCACCGTCGTCGTGACCGTCGACCACCACCGGGGCAGCGAGGAGCAGCAGCCGGGCTGGGAGTACCACGACCCGACGGTCGTGGACCCCGAGGTCGGCCGGATGGACACGCTGCCCACCTTCCGCCGGACCCTGCACAAGGCGGGCCTGGAGGACCACGTGATCGCCGTCGTCGGGCGTTCACCGCAGGTGGCGAAGGTGTGGGGCGGCGAGGTCGGGCTGGTCTTCGTCGACGGCGGCCACACCGACGAGCACGCGACCAACGACTACGAGGGCTGGGCCCCGCGCGTGGCCGTGGGCGGGCTGCTCGTCATCCACGACGTCTTCCCCGACCCGGTGGACGAGTGGACCGGCCAGGCCCCGTACCGCATCTATCAGCGCGCACTCGCGTCGGGGGCGTTCAGCGAGATTTCCGTCACGGACTCGCTGCGTGTCCTGCGACGCACGGGCGCGGGCGTCTGAGCAGCGGGCCGGCCGACCGCTAGCATCGCGAGCGTGTCGTACGACGAGAACCAGCATCACGATCCCCGGCCACGCCGTTCCCGGCGCGGTGTTTTCGCCGTCGTGGCGGGCGCCGCACTGGTGGCGGGCGGCCTGGGCGGGTGGCTGGTCCAGCGGGCCGACGACGGACCCGGGGGCGACGCCCCCGCGGGGTCCGCCACCAGTGCGGGCAAGCCGGGCGACTCCCCGACGCCCACGCCGTCCCGGTCCGAGACCCTCGCACCCCCCACCTCCTCGCCCGCGCCGTCGAAGTCGCCCGCGAAACCGGATCTGCCGCTCGCCGGGAAGGTCGTCGTCGTGGACCCGGGGCACAACCCGGGGAACTTCTCGCACAGCCGCGAGATCAACAAGCAGGTGGACATCGGAACCAACCGCAAGGAATGCGACACGACGGGGACCGCCACCAACGCCGGTTACCGTGAAGCCGATTTCACCTTGGATGTTTCACGTCGCCTTCGCACTCTGCTCGAAAAGCAGGGCGCCGAGGTCGAATTCACGCAGGACAACGACCGGCCGTTCGGCCCGTGCATCGACGAACGGGCACGATTCGGCAACGAAGCGAAGGCCGACGCCGTCGTCTCGATCCACGCCGACGGCTCGGCGGTCGGCAACCGCGGATTCCACGTGATCCTCCCCGATCGGGTCAAGGCGGGCGCCGCCGACACCTCGAAGATCGTGGGTCCCTCCCGCGACCTCGGCGAGCGGATCGCGGGCAAGTTCCTGCGGGCGACCGGAAGCTCGCCGTCCAACTACGTGGGCGGCGGCACCGGCCTCGACGTGCGCAAGGATCTCGGCGGACTCAACCTTTCGACCGTGCCGAAGGTCTTCATCGAATGCGGCAACATGCGCGATCCTGAGGACGTCGCTCTGCTCACCAGCGCGAGCTGGCGGCAGAAGGCGGCGCAGGGAATGGCCGACGGCATCAGCAGCTACCTGCAGCGGTGAGTGCGATACCGGGCAGACGTCCGGAACCGGCAGACGATAGATTCATCTCTACGATGGGGAGTCACCCCCGAGCTCCGCGTCAGTGCACACCGCCGAACAAGGCGGCAGCGAAGACCGCCCCGATGATGAGACGACGACGAAGGACTTTTACGTGAACATCCGCTCCCTCACTCGAGGCGACGGCGTGGTGATCGGAGCAGCGGTGGTGCTGTTCATCGCCTCGTTCCTCAGCTTCGTGAGCGTCGACTGCCCGAGCGGCGTCGACTGCGACGCGATGAACGCCTGGGACTCGCTCTCCACAGTGATGTCCATCTACATCGGCGGGATCATCGGCGCTGCGCTGCTGATCCTCAGCCGCAGCATGCCGGGCCGCAAGGTCGCCGGTCTGGACCTGGGCCAGTTCGGTGTGGCCCTCACCATCTTCGCGCTGTGGGCGATGTTCTGGACGATCATCGACATGAACAGCGCGGGCGCCGGCGCCATCCTGGGCCTGCTCGCCACGATCGCCCTCGCGGGCGGCGCGATCGCCACTCCGCTGGTCCCGGCGCTGAAGGCCCCGCTGGTCGGCGCGCCGCGCCCGGCCGCGGTTCAGCAGCCGTACGGCATGCAGCCGCAGCCGCAGGGTGGCTACGGCTACCCGGGTGCCGGCGCCGGTCAGCCGTCGTACGGCGGTCAGCCCGGTCAGCCGCAGCCCTACGGCGCGCAGCAGCCTCAGGCCGCCGGCCAGCCGGCCGCGGCCACCCCGGCCGACGCCGCCCAGAGCGGCGCGCCGTCGGACTTCACGCCGTTCTGGTTCGCCGTTCCGGTGGCTCGTCCGCTGTACGGCGAGGACGGTTCGCCGACGCCGATTGCCGAGCTGGCGCCCGGCACTTGGTACCTCGCGGTGGAGCAGCGCGGTCCGAGCCTGGTGGCCCAGACGCAGGACGGCCGTCGTGGCGTCCTGCAGGACACGTCGGGCATCCAGCGCGGCTGATCCCCCGCTCGTACACCGCACGGCCCCTCGCCCTTCCGGGTGGGGGGCCGTTGCCGTACCCTCACGCCCCGTCAGGACTCTGACGCTCCGTCAGAATCAGCGCTCGGGAAGGACGGCCCGGCATGCGACTCGGACTCGCCCTCGGCTACTGGGGCCGCGGCCCCGACCCCGGCCACCTCGATCTGGCCCGCGAGGCGGAGCGGCTGGGCTACGACTCGGTGTGGACGGCGGAGGCTTGGGGGTCGGACGCGTTCACCGCGCTCACCTGGATCGCGGCGCACACGTCCCGCATCCGGCTCGGCACGGCCGTGGCGCAGATGGCGGCGCGGACGCCGACCGCGACGGCGATGCACGCGCTGACCCTGGACCACCTTTCGGGCGGCCGGATGATGCTGGGGCTGGGCCTGTCGGGGCCGCAGGTGGTGGAGGGATGGTACGGCCGGCCCTTCCCGAGGAGCCCGCTCACCGCGACGCGGGAGTACGTCGACGTGATCCGCCAGGTCCTGGCGCGCAAGGGGCCCGTGGAACTCGCGGGCCGCTTCCACGCACACCCGTACGGGGGCGACGACGGAACGGGCACCGGGAAGCCGCTCAAGGTGATCACGCATCCCCTGCGCGCGGACCTGCCCGTCCTGCTGGGCGCGGAGGGGCCGAAGAACATCGCGCAGACGACCCGTATCGCCGACGGCTGGCTCCCCCTGTACTGGTCGCCGACGCGCACGGACGTCCACCGGGCGTCGTTGGCGGACGCGCCGGACGGTTTCATGGTCGCGCCGATGGCCCGCGCCCGGGTCTGCGACGACATCGCGGAAGGGCTGCTGCCGGTGAAGGCGATGCTCGGCTTCTACATCGGCGGCATGGGGCACGCGGCGCGCAACTTCCACGCCGACCTCATGGCCCGGATGGGCTTCGAGGACGAGGCCCGCCGGATCCAGGAACTCTTCCTGGCGGGGCGGCGGGAGGAGGCGGTACTCGCCGTGCCGGACGACTTCGCGGACGAGATCTCGCTCGTCGGCCCTCGTGAACGGATCGCGGAACGGCTGGATCTGTGGCGCTCGGGCCCGGTCACGGACCTGCTCGTCACGGCGCCGGACCCTCACACGCTGCGGGTACTGGCCGAACTGAACGCATAGCTCTACCCACCCAGTTGGGATACCGAGGGGACCTTGTCGGTGACCGGAGCGCCGGCGCTCCTGCCCGCGTCCTTCACGTCGGTGATGACCGACTCGAAACTGCTGACGTCCTTGTCGCTGACGTTGCCGTCGCGCAGCTTGGTCCCCATGTCCTTGAGCTTCTCGATGCCCTCGTCGAGCGGGGCGACCGCCTTCGACAGCAGCGGGTCGCCCTTGGCGTTCTGCACGGCCGCCTTGAGCCGGTTGTACGTGAACGCCCCTGCCAGACCCGCCTTGGCGAGCGCGAACGTCCGACCCTCGGCGCCCTGTTTGAACTTGCCCTCGCGGTACGGCTTCACGATCCACTGGTACGTCGCCCCGGCGGCGAGACCGGCGTTGGCGACGAAACGGGTCTTGGCGAACTTCTGCTTCTCGGCGGACGACGAGCCCGACGGCGTCGCCTGTGCGCTGCCCGCCTCGTCGCCGCCCCCGCCGCACGCCACGGCGGAGCCGAGGAGGGCGCAGCACAGGAGCAGCGCGAGGAGGGCGCGGCGTATCGGACCGGTCGGTGTCGTGTGGGTGGCGGCGGTCACGGCGGCCTCCAAGGACGCTGCGAGCAGGCGGACAGACGCCTTCGACACTCTCTCCGGCTCGGCGGGGCGGCCATCGGTGTTCACCCGAACGGGTTTCACACGGGCACAAGCGGCAAGACGCTGAGCATGACAACACGCGCGAGCACCAACACCACTACCGCGGCGAGAATCGTCGCCGTCATCGCGGACGTCATGGCCTTCGTCATCGGCCTGTGGATCCTCATGTACCTGCTGGACGCCAACCGTGCGAACGACCTCGTGGAATTCGTCCGCGAGACGGCACGGTGGCTGGCCGGCTGGTCACACGACCTGTTCACCTTCGACAAGGAATGGGCGCGGGTGGTCGCGGGCTACGGCCTGGCGGCGATCGTGTACCTCTTCGTGGGCCACGCGGCGGCGGGCGCGCTGCGCCGCCGCTAGCCCGCGCGCAGCGCGGTGTATTCCGGGGGCTCCGCCCCCGGACCCCCGCGCCTCAATCGCCGGCGAGGCTGGAACGTGCCCGCTCGTCAGGGCGCTGCCGTGAGCCCCGCGCCTCAAGCTCCCCCTACGCCTGGCGGCCGTGCGAGGTACCCCGGACGAGGCTGAATGCGCCCCGGGCGATGGCACCGGACGGGCCGCCGGACGGGCCGGAACGTGCCCGCTCGTCAGGGCGCCGCCGCGAACCCCGCCCTCGAACGCCGGCGGGGCTGGGTGTGCCGGTCGTGTCAGGGCTCCGCCCCGAACCCGGCGCCTCGAACGCCGGCGGGGCTGGGACTTGCCCCCGACGGGGCTGGATTTCGCGGAGCGAAATCAGCCCGTCCGGCGATTGAGGACACCGCGCGGAGCGCGGTACCGGGTCCGGGGATTGCCCGCCACGCGGCGGAGCCGCATATCGATACAGCGGGAAGGGGCGGGGTGGGGGAACAGCCCCGCAGGGCCGCGACCCCACCCCCTCACTCCACCCCGCAGCAGTCCGGCGCCAGCCCCCTCGGCAGACGCTCGCCCCCGAACACCGCCGTCGTCGCCTCGTCGCCACCCAGCGCCGCCACCGCCAGCAGCAGCGAGCCCGCCGTCCACGTCGTCAGTTCCTCCGGCCACACCGCGCGCTCGCCCTCGAAGACGTAGCCCGTCCAGTACAGGCCGCCCTCGGCGCGGAGGTGCTGGATGGACTGGAGGACCTCCAGCGCCCGATCCGACTCGCCCATGACCCACAGAGCGAGCGCCAGTTCGCAGCTCTCGCCGCCCGTCACCCAAGGGTTCGGCAGCACGCACCGCACGCCCAGGTCCGGCACGACGAAGTCGTCCCAGCGGGACTCGATACGGGCCTTGGCCTCCGCGCCGGTCACCGCGCCGCCCAGGACCGGGTAGTACCAGTCCATGGAGTAGCGGTCCTTGTCGAGGAAACGCTCGGGGTGGCGGCGGATCGCATGGGCCAGCGCGCCGGCGGCGAGTTCCCAGTCGGGCTGGGGCTCCTCGCGCTGCTCGGCGATGGCGAGCGCGCAACGCAGCGCGTGATGGATCGACGAACTGCCCGTCAGCAGCGCGTCGTTCACCGCCGTCCCGTCCGGCTCTCGCTTCCAGCCGATCTGGCCGCCTGGCTGCTGCAGCCCCAGCACGAACTCGATCGCGGCGTACACGACCGGCCACATCCGCTCGAGGAAGACCTCGTCGCCGGTGGCGAGATGGTGGTGCCAGACGCCGACTGCGATGTAGGCGCAGAAGTTGCTCTCGCGGCCACGGTCGGTGACGTCGTCCGCGTCGCCGTCGTGGTAGGCGGCGTACCAGGAGCCGTCGCCGTTCTGGTGCGCGGCCAGCCACTCGTACGCGCGTGCCGCCGCCTCGTGCTCGCCCGCCGCGTCGAGCGCCATCGCTGCCTCGGTGTGGTCCCACGGGTCGAGGTGGTGGCCCCGGAACCACGGGATGGCGCCGTCGGGGCGCTGCGCTGCGAGGAGGCGCGCGACGGTCTCCCCGGCCTCCTCCGCGCTCAGGACCCCGGGCAGGACAAGGTGTTCTGTGCGTCCGGGAGTCGTCACGCCTGGACGACCTTGGGCAGGTGCGGCTTGGTCGCGTAGGCCACGAAGCTCTTGCCGATGAGCGGGTTCAGCGCCTGCTCCGCGACCCGCGTGGCCAGCGGCTTCTTCATGATGTCCCAGACAAGGAGCTTGTGGTACGCCTTCACCGGCAGCGCCTTGTCGTTGTCCACGCCGAAGGCGCACTTGAGCCACCAGTACGGCGAGTGCAGAGCATGCGCGTGGTGGGTGCCGTACGGCTTGAGACCGGCCTGCTTCATCTTGGCGAGCAGTTCGTCGGCCCGGTAGATGCGGATGTGGCCGCCCTCGACCTCGTGGTAGGCGTCGCTGAGCGCCCAGCAGATCTTCTCGGGGCCGTAGCGCGGCACGGTGACGGCGATACGGCCGCCGGGCTTGAGGACGCGGACCATCTCGGCGAGCACACCCTTGTCGTCGGGGATGTGCTCCATCACCTCGGAGATGATGACGACGTCGAACGACTCGTCCGGGAAGGGCAGGTTGAGCGCGTCACCCTCCATCGCGGTGGCCGACGCGCCCTCGGGGGCCTCGCCGGCCTCCTTCATGGCGGCGAACCATGTGGCGACCTCGCGGATCTCCTCGCCGTTCTGGTCCAGGGCCACGACCTGCGCGCCGCGCCGGTAGCACTCGAAGGCGTGCCGGCCTGCGCCACAGCCCAGATCGAGCACACGATCGCCCGGGGCGAGCGGAAAGCGGGAGAAGTCGACGGTCAGCACGGGGGTCTGCCTTCCTGGGGGCTGTGCGTTGGGGTTCAGTGGGTGCGTACGGAGGCGGCGGAAGCCGCCGCGATCGCCTCGCGGTAGCGCTCGGCCGTGCCGATCGCGGCCTGCTTCCAGGTGAAGCGCGCCAGCACCCGCGCCCGGCCCGCGGCCCCCAGCCTGGCCCTCAGGTCCGGGTCGCCGAGGAGCCGGCGCAGGGCGGCGGCGAGGGCCTCCGCGTCGCCGGGCGGTACGGCGAGACAGGTCTCGCCGTCCGGGCCTGCGACCTCCGGGATCGCGCCGCCGGTGGTGGCGACCAGCGGCGTGCCGGTGGCCATGGCCTCCGCGGCGGGCAGCGAGAAGCCCTCGTACAGGGAGGGCACGCAGGCGATCTGGGCGCTGCGTACGAGGTCGACCAGTTCGGTGTCGGTGATGCCCTTCACGAACCGGATCGCGTTCTCGAGCCCGTACCGCTCGATGAGTTGGGCCACGGGGCCGTCCTCCGCGCGCTTGCCGACGACGACGAGGTGGGCGTCCGGGTTCTCGGTGCGCAGTTTGGCGAGTGCTTCCACGAGGTGGACGAGACCCTTGAGGGGGACGTCGGCGCTGGAGGTGGTGACGATCCGGCCGGGGACCTCGGCGACCGCCGGGTCCGGCGAGAAGAGGTCGGTGTCGGCACCGATGTGGACGACGTGGACGCGCTCGCGCCGTACGCCGAGGTGGTCGACGATCTCCTGCTGCGAGGAGCCCGACACGGTGAGCACGGACGGCAGCCGGCGCGCGACCCGCTTCTGCATCCGGGTGAAGCCGTACCACCGGCGCACGGACGCGCGGCGCTTCCAGCCGCCGGCGGCGTCGAGGTCCAGCTGCCGGTCGACGGTGATCGGGTGGTGGATGGTGGTGACGAGGGGGGCGCCGAGGTCGCCGAGGAGGCCGTAGCCGAGGGTCTGGTTGTCGTGGACGACGTCGAACTCGCCGCGGCGGGCCAGCAGATGGCGGCGGGCGCGCAGGGAGAAGGTGAGCGGCTCGGGGAAGCCGCCGGTCCACATGGTGGCGACCTCGACGGCGTCTATCCAGTCGCGGTACTCGTCGCGCCCCGGCGTACGGAAGGGGTCGGGGCTGCGGTACAGGTCGAGGCTGGCCAGCTCGGTGAGCGGCACGCCCTCGTCGAGGACGGGGTAGGGCTGGGCGCCGATGACCTCGACGCGGTGGCCGAGGCGGGCGAGCTCACGGGACAGGTGCCGTACGTAGACGCCCTGACCGCCGCAGAACGGGTTCCCTTTGTACGTGAGGAGAGCGATCCGCAGCGGTGCGTCATCACCCTCCGCGCTCGTGCCGGACGTGCCCGCACGGGGGCCGGCCTCTATGGCCTCTGCGGTCACCCGTGGCCCCCTTCTCACTGCGTTTCGGCGGAGCGTAATCGGTCGCGCTAATCTAGAACAAGTTTCAGACTTGATCGTTCAAGGAGCTTCGAATCTACCGGGCGGTAGCGCAACTGTGACCGGCGGATCAGGTGATTCCCGCCACGGCGGGCACGTGAAGGACGGACAACGGGACTGATGACAGCGGAAGGCAGGTCGGGGGCGCCGGCGGGCCCCGCGTCGCCGCATCTCACCGAGCGGCAGGAGGCGCGCCGCCGCCGCATCCTTCACGCGAGCGCGCAGCTGGCGAGCCGGGGCGGCTTCGACGCGGTGCAGATGCGCGAGGTCGCCGAGTCCTCGAGCGTCGCGCTCGGCACGCTGTACCGCTATTTCCCCTCCAAGATCCATCTGCTGGTGGCGACCATGCAGGACCAGCTCCAGCACATGCACCAGACGCTGCGCAAACGCCCGCCGGGCGGGGACAGCGCGGCGGACCGGGTGGCGGAGACACTGATGCGGGCGTTCCGTGCGCTGCAACGCGAACCGCATCTTGCGGACGCGATGGTGCGGGCGCTGACCTTCGCGGACCGCAGCGTCAGCCCCGAGGTGGACACCGTCTCGCGCCAGACGACGGCGATCATCCTGGACGCGATGGGGCTCGAGAACCCGACGCCCGAGCAGCTCTCCGCGGTCCGGGTCATCGAGCACACCTGGCACTCGGCGCTGATCACGTGGCTGTCGGGGCGGGCGTCGATCGCACAGGTGAAGATCGACATCGAGACGGTCTGCCGTCTCATCGACCTGACCGCGCCGAAGGCTCCGCCGGGCCCGGCCGCACCGCAGAGGCGACGCGGCCGGCCACACACCTGCGGGCGCGAGCAGGACCCGAACGAAAGACCCTAGGAGTCCTTGTTCTTCTCGAGGTCCTCGCGGAAGAGCTTCTCGCACGCGGGGCCGTTGTCGGTCGCGATGAACTGGACCATCACGAAGGTGCCCTTCTGGCCCTGGTGGCTCGCCTTCAGCGTCCAGCCGTTCCTGTCCAGCGACTTGATGGTCGAGCCCTGCTGCTCGAAGTCCTGGGACTCCTTCCAGCCGCCCTTGGTGAGGGTCGCGACCGTGTCGTCGTAGGACTTCTTCGAGTCGGTGGCCTTCTCCGCGTCCGGCTGCCAGGAGATCATGCAGTCCTTGAGGGCCGGCGGGATGTCGTCGTCGCCCGGCTTCTCGGTGAAGCCGGCCGCCGTTGCCGCGTCCGCGATCTCCTTGGTGACGGTCGCGGAGTCCAGGCTGCCGCCGGCCTCCGCGGGCGCGGCGGAGGACGATCCGTCCGCGCTGCCCTTGCCCTCGTCCGAGCCGCCCTCGCCGCCGCAGCCGGCCACCAGCAGCACCACACCGGCAGCCGCAGCCGCCCAACTCGCCTTGCGCACAGATTTCCCAATCCCACGTGCGCGCGGGCCTGTCGCCCGCGCGGTCAAGGGAGCAGTCTTGCACGGCAGTTGCGTGCGGCATTCGCGACAGCTAATCCTCTGGTGGGAAAACCGGCTCGCCGCTGTCCGCCAGAGTCAGCGTGATCGCCTCGACGGGGCAGTTCTCCGCCGCCGCGAGGAGCTGCTCCCCTGCGGCGGCCACTTCGGCGCGGGCGTGCGACTGGCGGGCGGAGTCGAGCTCGAAGACGGTCGGCGCCTGGCCCACGCACATGCCGGAGCCGATGCACACACTGCGGTCCACTTCGATGTGCCAGCGGTCTCCCATCAGGCGCTCCCGTATCCGTTGGGCAGGTGGATCATCTTGTGCTCGAAGTACGCGCCGTAGCCCTCGGGGCCGAACTCGCGGCCCACGCCGCTGTTCTTGTAGCCGCCGAACGGGCCGAGCATGTCGAGGCTGAAGGTGTTGACGTTGTACGTGCCCGTCCGCACGCGGCGTGCGAAGTCGATGCCGTGCTCGACGTCGGCGGTCCAGACGCTGCCGCTCAGGCCGTAGTCGGAGTCGTTCGCGATCGCGGCGGCCTCGGCCTCGTCGCCGTAGGGCAGCAGGCAGATCACCGGTCCGAAGATCTCCTCGCGGGCGATGCGCATGGAGTTGTCCACGCCGCCGAAGAGGGTCGGTTCGACGTACCAGCCGCGCTCGAGGCCGGCCGGGCGCCCGCCCCCGCACAGGATCTTGGCGCCCTCTTCCTGGCCGATGCCGATGTAGTCGAGGGAGCGTTGCTGCTGGCGCCGGGTGACGAGGGGGCCGACCTGGGTCGCCGCGTCGAGGGGGTCGCCGACGACAAGGGCGGACGCCGCGGCGGCGAAGGCTTCCGCGATCTCGTCGTAGCGGCTGCGCGGCGCGAGGATGCGGGTCTGCGCCACGCAGGCCTGGCCGTTGTTCAACCAGGCCGCCGGGACGATCCCGGCGATCGCGGTGGCCAGGTCGGCGTCGGGAAGGATCACGGCCGCCGACTTGCCGCCGAGCTCCAGCGTGACCCGGGTGAGGTTGCAGGAGGCGACCTCCATGACCCTCTTGCCGGCCGCGACGGAGCCGGTGAAGGAGACCTTGTCGACTCCGGGGTGTCCGACCAGGTACTCGCTGGTCTCGCGGTCCGCGGGCAGTATCGACAGCACCCCCTCCGGCAGCCCGGCCTCCCGCGCGATCTCGCCGAGGATGTACGCGTCGAGGGGCGACTCGGGCGACGGCTTGAGGATCGCGGTGCATCCGGCGAGCAGCGCGGGCCCGAGCTTGGCGGCGGCCGTGAACTGCGGGACGTTCCACGGCACGACAGCCGCGACGACACCGGCCGGCTCGCGCCGCACCAGGATGGGGCCGAGGACGCCGGTGCGCTGCTCCTCGTAGGTGAAGTCGCGGGCGACGGCGATCGCGGAGTCCCACACCATCATCGCGCCGAGCGCCTGCGCGAGGACGCTCCACGCGTACGGTGAGCCGTTCTGCGCGCTGATGGACCGGGCGATCTCCTCGTGCCGTACGGCGATCGCGTCCTTGATGCGCCCCACGACCTCGATGCGCTCGTGGAGCGTCATCCGGGGCCAGGGTCCTTCGTCGAAGGCCCGGCCCGCCGCGGCCACCGCCCGGTCCACGTCGGCGCGCGAGGCGTGCGGGACACGTCCGATGACCTGCTCGCTGTGCGGGGAGATCACCTCGATGACGTCCGTGCCGAGCGGGGCCGTCAGCTCGCCGCCGATGAACAGTTCTCCGTGTTCCACAAGCTCGGTCATGACTGCTGCCTCCCGCCGGGCCGCACTATCTGACACAGTTTCAGAACTGATACCAGTTCTCATTACAGGGAGCAATGGGCATGCCGTCGACCAAAGATGAGGCACCGGGCGATGTCCCGGCTCCGCACGTGAGCGACCACGGGGGTGGCGTCCGCTCCCTGCGCGTCCCCATCCCGGATAACCCCCTCGGCCACACCCTCGTGTACCTCCTCGACACCGACCGTGGGCCGGTGCTCGTCGACACCGGCTGGGACGACCCCACCTCCTGGGAGATCCTCACAGCCGGACTGGCCGCCTGCGGCACGTCCGCCGCGCAGATCCACGGCGTCGTCGTCACCCACCACCACCCCGACCACCACGGCCTGTCCGGCCGCGTCCGTGAGGAGTCCGGAGCGTGGATCGCGATGCACGCCGCCGACACCACGGTCGTACGCCGCACCCGGGAGGCGGAGCCGGGGCTCTGGCTCGACTACCTCGCGGGCAAACTCGAGCGCGCCGGGGCGCCCGAAGCGCACATCGCCCCGCTGCGCGCCGCACGCGCCTCCGGCGGCGGTGGCGGCCTGCCCGGTCTGCGCCCCGCACTGCCCGACCGGGAGATCGTCCCCGGCGAGCTGCTCGACCTCGCGGGCCGTCGGCTGCGGGCCGTCTGGACGCCCGGCCACACCCCCGGCCACGTCTGCCTCCACCTGGAGGAGGCTCACCCGGCGGGCCACCCCGGCAACGGCCGCCTCTTCTCCGGCGACCACCTCCTGCCCGGGATCACTCCCCACATCGGCCTCTACGAGGACCCCGACGACGCCACCGTCACCGACCCTCCCCCAGTCTTCGACCGGGGGGACCCCCTTGGCGACTACCTCGACTCCCTGGAACGCGTCGGCCGCCTCTCCCCCGCCGAGATCCTCCCCGCGCACCAGCACGCCTTCACCGGAGCGGAAGACCGGGTACGGGAACTGCTCGCCCACCACGAGCAGCGGCTGTCCGGACTGCTGGCACTGCTCGCGGAGCCGCTCACGGCCTGGCAGGTCGCCGAGCGGATGGAGTGGAACAGGCCCTGGGACCAGATCCCGTACGGCTCGCGCAACATCGCCGTCTCCGAGGCCGAGGCCCATCTGCGGCGGCTGGTGAAACTGGGCCGTGCCGAGGTGGCCGCGGGCGGGGAGCCGGCCCGGTACGTGGCGGTGTGACCTGCGCCCCGCCGCCCGCAGGTGCCCGGCCGGTAGAGTGGCGACGTCGTCATCATTGCCCGTACGGGGGGAAGCCGGTGCGAATCCGGCACTGATCCCGCAGCCGTGAGCCACCGCCGTGTGGTGAGTCGGAATGCCCCGTACGCGGTCGTGACCGGCTCGTGTCACCGGCAGCCCGCCGGTGACCGGCACCGTCGAGGCATACGGAGCCGGAGCCCAGGTGCCTGAGCGTGCCCGTGCCCGGATCCCGCCGGGAGTACCGCAGGAAAGGCACAGCCCGCCATGACCACCCTTCGCCGCGGCGCAGCCGCGCTCGTCGTGACCGCCGTGCTCGGCCTGTACGCCGCGCCCGCCGCCTTCGCGGCACCGTCCCCGTCACCGTCCGCCGAACTGCCCGCCGGCCTGTACGGCAAAGGCGACCCGACGTACGACGGTGTATGGCGGCAGTCGCTGGCGCTGCTCGCCCAGGACACGGTCGGAGTCGAACCCGCGGACGAGGCCGTCGGCTTCCTCACCGGGCAGCAGTGCGCGAGCGGCGGCTTCCCCTCGTACCGCGCGGACGCGACGAAGTCCTGCGACGCCGAGCTGCCGCTGGACACCAACACCAGCGCCGCCGCCGTCCAGGCGCTGGCCGCGCTCGGCGGGCAGGACGCCGTCGTGAAGAAGACCGTCGGCTGGTTGAAGTCCGTGCAGAACAAGGACGGCGGCTGGGGCTACAACCCGGGCGGCGCCAGCGACGCCAACTCCACGTCCGTCGTGATCGGCGCGCTCGCCGCGGCCGGCGAGAAGCCGGCCGGCACCCGCGCCAAGGGCGGCAAGACCCCTTACGACGCGCTGCTGACGTTCGCGAAGCCGTGCGACGGCAAGGGCGGCGGCGCGTTCGTCTACCAGGTCAAGTCGCCCGGCATCGTCGCCGACTCCACCGCGGCGGCCGTGCTCGCCTCGCACGGCAAGGGCTTCGCGGCCACCGGCGACGGCGCGAAGAAGGACGAGAAGGGCACGGCCTGCGAGAAGGCGACGACGCTCGAGGGCGCGGCGCACAACGGTGCGGCGTTCCTCGCGAACGGGCTCGCGAAGAAGGGCCACTTCGACACCCCGCCGATGCCGGGCGCTGACGACTCGTCCCCCAAGCCGGACTTCGGCAACACCGCCGACGCGGTCGTCGCCCTGTCGGCGCAGGGCCTGCCCGGGCAGGCGGCGAAGCCGCTCGAGTGGCTGCAGCAGAACGCCTCGGCGTGGGCGAAGGAGAACGGCCCCGCCGCCTACGCCCAGCTGATCTTCGCCGCACGAGCGGTCGGCGCGGACCCGAAGCAGTTCGGCGGCACGGACCTGGTGGCCGCGCTGGGCGCGACGGGCCCGGCGCCGAAGGCGGCCGCCTCCACCGGCCCGGCGGACAACACCGACGCACAGGAGGACAAGTCCTCCGACTCCTCCTCCACGACCTGGTGGATCGTGGGCGTGTTCTTCGTGGCCGCCGTGGGTGTCGGTTTCCTCTTCAGCGGCCGCCGGAAGAACCAGAACTGATGCGCACCCGCTTCCTCGTCCTCCTCGGGCTCGGCGCCCTGCTCGCCGTGCTGGGCGCGGCGCCCGCGCAGGCCGCCGGCTACCGCTACTGGTCGTACTGGCAGAGCAGCGGCGGCGCCTGGACGTACGCCACCGAGGGCCCTGCCACGGCCAGGCCCGCCGACGGGTCCGTGAACGGCTTCCGCTTCTCGGTCAGCGAGGACAGCGCCGACTCGGCGAAGCCGCGTACGGCACCGGACTTCGACGCGATCTGCGCGAAGACTCCGGCGAAGGACGGCACGAAGCGGATCGCACTCGTCGTCGACCCGGGCACGGCGTCCGACGCCCCGCAGGGCGAGACGCCGCCCGCCCAGCGCACGGCATGCGCGCAGGTCAGTGCCGATGCGACGACGGCGGAGGCGCTCGCCCGGACGGCGAAGCCCCTGCGCTACAACAGCCAGGCGCTGCTGTGCGCGATCGAGGGCTACCCGGCGTCGGGCTGCGGCGAACAGGTCTCGAAGAGCGCGCCCAAGGCGCGGAGCGCCGAGGGGGCGGGGACGGAGGACGACGGCGGCCCGTCCGTGGGCGTCTTCGCGGGCATCGTGGCGGTACTGGCACTGGGCGCGGCGGGAACATGGCAGGCCCGCCGCCGACCCCGATGACCCCGCACGACCGGGCCACCCCCGCCCCGCCGAGGCCCGGCGCACAGGACCCTGCCCCCGACCACCGGGCACATCAGGCCCCACCGGCGACCCCGGTGAAACCGAAGCCCCCTCATGCCCCCGCCGACCCGGCGACTTCGACGGCCCCGATGACCCAACCCGACCCGGCCCAACACACCCCCGCCCCGGCGCGGGGGTGCGGGGGCGGAGCCCCCGAGCACCGCGCGAAGCGCGGTACCGGGTCCGGGCGGAGCCCAGTTCGGGAAGGGGCGGGTAGGGGAACAGCCCCGCGCAGCGGCCCCGTTCCCCACCGCCGCGACCCTCTCGGCGCGCTCCGCGCGCCCACCGCCACCCGCAGCAACGCTCTGCACGCCGGCGCCTGGTGGCTGTGGGCCCTCGGCCTCGCCGTCGCCGCGTCCCGTACCACCAACCCCCTCCTCCTCGGGCTGCTCGTCGGCGTCGCCGGCTACGTCGTCGCCGCGCGCCGCACCGACGCGCCCTGGGCCCGCTCCTACGGGGCGTTCGTGAAGCTCGGGCTCGTCGTCATCGCCGTGCGCGTCGTGTTCTCCACCGCCCTCGGCTCCCCCATCGCCGGTACGCACGTCCTCTTCGCCCTGCCCGAAGTTCCCATGCCCGACTGGGCGGACGGCATCCGCATCGGCGGACGCGTCTTCGCCGAGCAGCTCGTGTTCGCCGTGTACGACGGCGCGAAGCTCGCGACGCTCCTCATCTGCGTCGGCGCCGCCAACGCGCTCGCCAACCCCGCACGGCTCCTCAAGTCGCTGCCCGGCGCGTTGTACGAGGCGGGCGTCGCCGTTGTCGTCGCCATGACGTTCGCGCCGAACATGGTCGCGGACGTGCTCAGGCTCCGTACGGCCCGTCGTCTGCGCGGCCGCCCCACCGGCGGTGTCAAGGCGGTGGCCCAGATCGGACTGCCGGTGCTGGAAGGCGCATTGGAGCGGTCGGTCGCGGTCGCCGCGTCCATGGACGCCCGCGGGTACGGGCGTACCGCCGACGTCCCGCCCGCCGTGCGCCGCACGACGACCGTGCTCACGCTGGGCGGGCTGCTGGGCGTGTGCGTCGGTTCGTACGCGCTGCTCGATTCGACCGGTTCGGCCTACGGGGTGCCGCTGCTCGCGGTCGGGCTGATCGCGGCAGCCGCGGGCCTGTGGCTGGGCGGTCGGCGTTCCGTCCGTACCCGGTACCGCCCCGACCGCTGGGGCGCTCGCGCCTGGCTGGTGGCCGGCTCGGGGGCGGCCGTCGCCGGGTTGATGGTCTGGGCGGCGGCGCGTTCGCCGGAGGCGCTGCACCCAGGCGTCGTACCGCTGACCGCGCCCGCGCTGCCGCTGTGGCCCGCGCTGTCCGTGCTGATCGGGCTGCTTCCGGCGTTCGTCGCGCCCGTTCCCCCAGCCGTTCCTCGCCCTGTTCCTCATGAGGAGTCGACCCCGTGATCCGCTTCGAGAACGTCTCCGTGGCGTACGGCGACGCCGCCGCGCCGACGCTGGAGAACGTCGACCTCACCGTCCCCGAAGGGGAACTGGTGCTGCTCGTCGGCCCGTCCGGAGTCGGCAAGTCGACACTGCTGGGCGCGGTGTCCGGGCTCGTCCCGCACTTCACGGGCGGCACACTGCGCGGCCGCGTCACTGTGGACGGGCGTGACACGCGCACCCACAAGCCGCGTGAACTGGCGGATCTCGTCGGCACGGTGGGCCAGGACCCGCTCGCGCACTTCGTCACCGACACGGTGGAGGACGAACTCGCCTACGGCATGGAGTCCTTGGGGCTCGCGCCCGAGGTGATGCGCCGGCGGGTGGAGGAGACGCTGGACCTGCTGGGCCTGGCGGAACTCCGCGACCGGCCGCTCGCGACGCTGTCCGGGGGCCAGCAGCAGCGTGTCGCGATCGGCTCCGTACTGACCCCCCACCCGAAGGTCCTCGTCCTCGACGAGCCGACGTCGGCGCTGGACCCGGCGGCGGCGGAGGAAGTCCTGGCGGTGCTTCAGCGCCTCGTCCACGACCTGGGCACGACGGTGCTGATGGCGGAACACCGCCTCGAGCGGGTCGTGCAGTACGCGGACCGGGTCGTGCTCCTGCCCGCGCGCGGCGCGCGTGCGGTGATCGGCGATCCGGCCACGGTGATGTCCGACTCGCCGGTCCACCCGCCGGTGGTGGCGCTGGCGCGGCTGGCGGGATGGACGCCGGTGCCCCTGTCGGTGCGGGACGCACGGCGGCGCGCGGGGGCACTGCGGGAGCGGCTGGAGGGCGTTTCGCCCCGTACGCCCGCGCCTCGCACACCGGCAGTGTCGACGCCGTCGGCCCGTCCGGCGGTCGCGGGCAGCGGGGTGGACAGGGGAACGCGCGGCGGCCCCGCCCGCCGCATGCTCGCCCGCTTCCGCGGCCACGCCGCCGCGACCGTCACCGACACCCCCTCCGCCACGTCCCACGGCATCGCCACGACCGCCCGCCTCGGGGTCCGGCGGGCCGGTGTCGACGCCCTCCGGGGCATCGACCTCACCGTCTCCGCCGGCGAGACCATCGCGCTCATGGGCCGTAACGGCGCAGGCAAGTCCACCCTTCTCGGCGCCCTCGTCGGCATGATCGAGCCCACGGCCGGCACGGTGACCGTGGGCGGCCGGACACCCCACCGGACGCAGCCTCGCGAGATGGTCCGCCAGGTCGGCCTCGTCCCGCAGGAGCCCCGCGACCTCCTCTACGCCGACACCGTCGCCGCAGAGTGCGCCGCCGCCGACTCCGACGCGCAGGCCGCGCCCGGCACCTGCCGCGCGCTGGTCACACGACTCCTCCCCGGCGTTCAGGACGCGACCCACCCCCGGGACCTGTCCGAGGGTCAGCGCCTGGCGCTCGCGCTGGCGATCGTCCTGACGGGCCGGCCGCCGCTCCTGCTGCTCGACGAGCCGACCCGGGGCCTCGACTACGCGGCGAAGGCCAGGCTGGTGGAGGTGCTCCAGGGCCTCGCCGGCGACGGGCACGCCATCGTCCTGGCCACGCACGACGTGGAGCTCGCGGCCGAGCTCGCGCACCGGGTGGTGATCCTGGCCGAAGGCGAGGTCGTCGCCGACGGGCCGACGGCCGAGGTCGTGGTCTCGTCGCCCGCGTTCGCCCCCCAGGTCGCCAAGGTTCTCGCGCCGCAGCAGTGGCTGACGGTGTCCCAGGTCGAGGCCGCCGTGGAGGCGGCCACATGAGGAACGCGGCACGCCCGGAAAAGAACAGCCCTGTGAAAAGCAGCCCGGCGTACAACGCGGCCCGCCCCGTCGCTCTCGGCCCCCGTTCCGTCGCCGCCCTCGTCCTCATCAGCGGCGTGGGAGTGGTGTTCTTCGGCTGGCCGCTGCTCGCCGAACCGCAGTCCGGCCTCGCGCACGCCGGCGACGCGCCGTGGTTGTTCGCCGCGCTGCTCCCTCTCCTCGTGGCCGTCGTCGTCGCGACGATCGCCGACACCGGCATGGACGCCAAGGCGGTGGCGATGCTGGGCGTGCTCGCCGCGGTGGGGGCGGCGCTGAGACCGCTGGGGGCGGGGACGGCCGGCCTGGAGCCCATGTTCTTCCTCATGGTGCTGAGCGGCCGCGTCCTCGGGCCGGGCTTCGGTTTTGTGCTCGGCTCGGTGACGATGTTCGCGTCCGCGCTGCTGACGGGCGGCGTCGGGCCGTGGATGCCGTTCCAGATGCTGGCCATGGGCTGGTTCACGATGGGCGCGGGTCTGCTGCCGGGGCCGCACCGGCTCCGGGGGAGGGCGGAGCTGCTGATGCTCGCCGGGTACGGGGCGCTCGCGGCGTTCGCGTACGGCACGGTCATGAACCTCCACGGCTGGACGCTCATCTCCGGCATGTCGTCCGGGATCTCCTTCCATGCCGGCGACCCGCTCCACGAGAACCTGGTGCGGTTCGTCGCCTACTGTGCCGCCACGTCCCTCGGCTGGGACCTCGGCCGCGCAGTCCTCACCGTCGTGCTGACGCTCACGCTCGGCGCGACGCTCCTCAAAGCGCTGCGCCGGGCGACACGGCGGGCCGCCTTCGAGGCGCAGGTCACGTTCGAGGCACCGCAGGAGCCTCACGCCCGTAAGGCGCCCCACAGGCCCGTAGACCCGTACGAAGCCCTTTAGGACGGCCGAGGGGTGGCACAACCCGTCTGCGTGGCTCTGCCCTGCGGACTCAGCGGCCGTCAAGCCCCGGGACATGTCCCCCCGGTGCGACGGCGACCAGTAATGCCCGGCCCCCCACAGGGCAAACCGAACCCCCTAGATCCGTTGAATGATCGTGCCCGTCGCCTGCGCGCCGCCCGCGCACATGGTGATCAGCGCGAACTCCTTGTCCCGGCGCTCCAGCTCATGGAGCGCCGTTGTGATGAGCCGGGCACCCGTCGCACCGACCGGATGCCCGAGCGCTATCCCGCCGCCGTTGACATTGACCTTCTCCAGGTCCTGGTCGAAGACCTGCGCCCAGCTCAGCACCACGGACGCGAAAGCCTCGTTGACCTCCACGATGTCGATGTCCTTCAGCGACATGCCCGCCCTGCCGAGCACCGCCCGCGTCGCGTCGATCGGGCCGTCGAGGTGGAAGTGCGGGTCCGCGCCGACGAGCGCCTGCGCGACGATCCGGGCGCGCGGCTTCAGCTTGAGCGCCCGCGCCATGCGCTTGGACGCCCACATGATGGCCGCTGCCCCGTCGGAGATCTGTGAGGAGTTCCCGGCAGTGTGCACCGCGGTCGGCATGACCGGTTTCAGACCGGCCAGCGCCTCTGCCGACGTGTCGCGCAGCCCCTCGTCCCGGTCGACGAGCCGCCACATTCCCTGCCCCGCCGCCTGCTCCTCCTCCGTCGTCGGCACCTGCACGGCGTACGTCTCGCGTTTGAAGCGCTCCTCGCTCCACGCCCTCGCCGCCCGCTGCTGGGACAGCAGCCCGAGCCTGTCGACGTCCTCGCGTGTCAGGCCGCGGCGCCGCGCGATGCGCTCGGCGGCCTCGAACTGGTTGGGCAGGTCGACGTTCCACTCGTCGGGGAACGGCTTCCCCGGCCCGTGCTTGGAGCCGCTGCCGAGCGGCACCCGGGACATGGCCTCGACGCCGCAGCTGATGCCGATGTCGATGACGCCGCCCGAGATCATGTTGGCGACCATGTGGCTCGCCTGCTGCGACGAGCCGCACTGGCAGTCCACGGTCGTGGCCGCCGTCTCGTACGGCAGCCCGACCGTCAGCCAGGCGGTGCGGGCGGGGTTCATGGACTGCTCGCCGGCGTGTGTGACCGTGCCGCCGACGATCTGCTCGACGCAGTCGGCGTGGATGCCGGTGCGACCCAGAAGTTCACGGTAGGTCTCGCCGAGCAGGTAGGCGGGGTGGAGGTTGGCGAGGAGCCCTCCCCGCTTGCCGATGGGGGTGCGTACGGCTTCGACGATGACGGGTTCCGCGGCCATGAGCTCGTCCTCTCCTCGCGGCCGTTCGGGCGTCCCGGCGCCCTTCCGGGCCGAACTCTCGAAACTCGAGAAACATGGAACTGGTACGCGTTCTAGTTCCTCGAGAAGTCTTATGAGTGCTACCGCCGGTACGCAAGGGTCTTGCACGCCTCTTACTGCACCCCCGACTCGCAACAGTTCCGACCGGATGCCTTGCCTCTTGTAGAACTCGTTACTACCTTTCGGCCACTCCTGATGGACCGTCAGACCGTCAGACCTGAAGCGGGAGCTGCCGATGTCCTGCCCCCATCTGCCCAAAGGGTTCGACTTCACCGACCCCGATCTCCTCCAAGCCCGCGTCCCGTACCCCGAGTTCGCCGAGATGCGGCGTACCGCACCCGTCTGGTGGTGCGAACAGCGCGCAGGCATCTCCGGTTTCGACGACGAGGGCTACTGGGTCGTCACCCGGCACGCGGACGTCAAGCACGTCTCCACGCACCCCGAACTCTTCTCCTCGAACACCAACACGGCCGTGATCCGCTTCAACGAGTCGATCAGCCGCGACCAGATCGAGGTCCAGAAGCTGATCATGCTCAACATGGACCCGCCCGAGCACACCCGCGTCCGCCAGATCGTCCAGCGCGGCTTCACCCCTCGCGCGGTGCGCTCCCTGGAGGCGGCACTGCGCCGCCGCTCACGCGCGATCGTCGATACGGCGAAGGCGGGCGCGAAACCGGACGGCAGCTTCGACTTCGTCACCAACGTCGCCGTCGAACTGCCCCTCCAGGCCATCGCCGAACTCATCGGCGTCCCCCAGGAGGACCGGGCCAAGATCTTCGACTGGTCGAACAAGATGGCGGCCTACGACGACCCCGAGTACGCGATCACGGAGGAGGTCGGCGCGGAGGCCGCCATGGAGATCGTCGCGTACGCGATGAACCTCGCGGCGGCACGCAAGGAGTGCCCGGCGAAGGACATCGTCAGCCGGCTCGTGGCGGCGGAGGGCGAAGGCAACCTGTCCTCCGACGAGTTCGGCTTCTTCGTCATCCTTCTCGCGGTGGCCGGCAACGAGACCACCCGCAACGCGATCAGCCATGGGATGCACGCGTTCCTCACCCACCCCGACCAGTGGGAACTCTACAAGCGGCTGCGGCCGGACACGACGGCCGAGGAGATCGTGCGCTGGGCGACCCCGGTCGTCTCCTTCCAGCGCACGGCCACGCAGGACGTGGTCCTGGGCGGGGCCCGCATCAAGAAGGGCGACCGGGTGGGCCTCTTCTACTCCTCCGCCAACTACGACCCGACGGTCTTCGACCACCCCGAACGCTTCGACATCACCCGCGACCCCAACCCGCACCTGGGCTTCGGCGGTGGCGGCCCGCACTTCTGCCTGGGCAAGTCCCTGGCGGTGATGGAGATCGACCTGATCTTCAACGCGATCGCCGACGCGCTCCCCACCCTCCGTCTCGCCGGCGACCCCCGCCGCCTCCGCTCGGCGTGGCTGAACGGCATCAAGGAGCTCCAGGTCACGACAGATTGACCGGGCGGCCTGTGCTGCCGAGTCCGACAAGTGGAAGGCAGGGTTACGGCGTCGCGCCGGCCGGGGACGGCGAGGGCACAGTCGCGCCGCCCGGCGAGGGCGCCGCCGCGGCGCCGGGTGCCGGGCGGTGCGGCGGGTAGCTGATGTGCACCACGCGTACGAGCGCGCCGGGCACGAAGACGCAGGCGGCAGGCGAAGGGGTGCGCGGGACGTCACCCGGTCCCGTCCAGGCGATCGGTCGCTGGAGCACCAGATCGCGCCTGGCCGGGTCCGGATCGGCCGACACGTAGCGCACATATCCCTCCACCAGCCGGCCGTCGGACAGCTCGACGGCGACGAACGGCTTCCGGCTCCTGTCCGGGCCGGCGCGGTCGGTGAGAGCGTGGACGGCCACCGTGCCGTCCCGCACTCCGGCGCCTGTGCGCTTGGGCGACCTGCGTCCCGCGTACACCCCGGCCAGCGTGCTGAGCACCATGCTCAGCGCCATGGCCACAAGCGCGGCGCCAACCCAGGACCAGGGCCGTTCCCGGAAGTCGGCCGACGCCTGCGGCACGGCGTCGAGCGGCACGAGGAAGGCCGCCACTTCGCCGACGAGGAGCGTCAGCAGCAGTCCGGCCGCGGTCGCCAGCGCGCCGACGCTGAACAGTTCGACGATTTCGGTGGTCGAGGACCGGGTCTCCGTGGGGCGATAGCGGCGCACGGCCTGGTGGAACGCGAAACCCGGCGTCATCGCGGCCAGCAGAATCACCGCCGCGACGACGCTACTGGGCACGCGGCTGCCCCTGTGTGCCGGGCTCCGGGGGCAGAGCGGGCGGGGCGCCGGTCACGGCGGGCGGCAGCTCGGGGGCGGGTTCGTCGGTCAGGTCCTCGACGACGAACTGCCGGTCGTCGAGGCCGAATTCGTCCTCCCAGTCCGACCCGCCCTGTCCGTCGTTCCCGGTTCCGTGCGGGGGCCTGCTGTTCTCGGTCGCCATGGTGTGCGTCCTCCTTGTTCACATGCGCTGACAGTCGTCGAACGTGGTGGTGATGCTGACGAGCCCTGCCCACAGCCGCGGCGGCGCCGACAGCCCGACCTCCGCCCGGAACCGGCGCTGGGCGGTGCGCAGGGCTGTCGACGGCGGCATGCCTTCGGCGAGGAGCTGGTACAGGACGGCCAGGATGCGGGCGGTGGGGTGGCTGTACCGGGGGTTGTTCGCTCTCCCGTCCGGCAGGGGGAACATCCCGCCGATGACCGTCTCGGCGCCCCGGCACAGGGCGACCGTCGGAATGCCGAGCGGGTCGGTGCCGCGGCGCTCGTCGAGTTCGGCGGACAGGCAGGCGTTGACGAGCAGGGTACGGGGGAACCGGAGCGTGAGCATGCGTGCCGCCGACAGCCTGGTGCGCCGGTCCAGGCGGAGCGCGTGGGCGAGTCCGGGGCTGTCGTCGCCGTGTACGGAAGCGGCTCCGAGCGCGAAGCCGGCGCCGCCCGGGGCGAGCGCAGTCAGCAGCTCCGTGGGGGTGCGGGTGTGGACGACCCCCGTGCCGTACGCGGCATCGAGGGCGGCCCGTTCGAGATCCAGGCCCTCGGCGTTGACGCCGGCGAGGTAAGTGAACGCCCCTCCTTCGGCCCCGCCGCCGGGCAACGACCCGTCCGCCGACTGCCGGCCGTCCATGAGGGACAGGCTGGGCAGCATGGCCAGGACCGCGCGGTCCAGCACGTACCCCTCCGGATCGACCGGTGCGACGCTCAGCGCGGCCCACGGCACCCGCCACAGTCTCGGGTCGGGTACGACGAGCAGTTTGGGTACCGCGCCTGCAGGGTCGGTGTCGCGCAGCAGTGTCACGAGGCCGGGCGGCAGCAGGAGCCGGGCCAGGGCCGCCCAGGGCGCGGTGTCACGAACGGTGAGGTGGCGGCACCGCGGTGACGTCCTCCAGTCGGGCGCCTCCGCGCGGACGCCCTCCGTCTCACCGGGGGCGTCCGGCGCGGACTGCGGGGGCGTCTCCTGCGCCGTGCCGCTGCGCAGGTCATCGATTCCGGTGATCTCGCCGAGCAGCACACCCGAGGCGCCCTCGACGGGATGGAGGAACGGATGCCGTGTGCCGTCCGGGGCCGTCCACAACCCGGCGACACAGGTGTTGCTGCCGTCGCCGACGAGCCGCACGTTCAGCACATGGCTGCTCCAGCGCCTCGCGTACTCGCGCGGATCACCGGCCGGTCCGTCGTCTGCCGCGCTCAGCGCCCACCGGAACCGCAGCGACACCAACGTCTCCAGACGCTCGTACGCCCGCGCCACCTGCTGCCGTCCGACGCCGGGATGGACGGGCGGCGCCTGGACCTCGGCGGCCCGCGCGGCCTCCGGTGCACTCGTGCCCTCGGCGCCCGCCAGCGTCGTCAGCAGGCCGACGATCTCCGCCATCCCGTCCTGCTCGATGTCATCGGGTGTCCGTACGGCCAGCTCGCCGCGGAGCATGCGGCGCAGCGCGGTCCGGCTGCCGAGGTCCAGGAGCGACGCGTAGGCGTCCAGGGCATGTTCGTCTCCGCGCAGGTGGAGGGCGTGGGCCGTGGTGTAGGCGGCGAACTCGTGCTCGCTGTAGAGGTCGACGTAATAGGTCTGGGCGTCGCGCCAGCCCCAGCCTGCGCGCAGGTCGGAGACGCCGCGCATCATCAGCAGGTAGGCGTCGAGAGCGCCCTTGTCGTCACCTTGCGCGCGCGCCACGAGGGCGGTGGCGATCAGGTGGCGCACGCGGTGGGGCAGGGCGCAGTCGTCGTGCCCGAGGACCTGTGCGGCTTCGGCGGTCCACCGGGCGGCGTCGTCGATGCGGTCCTCGGCGAGCGCCAGAACAGCGAGCATGTCGCAAGCGCTGACGAGTTGCGGCCGGCAGCGCCACTTGGCGGCCAACTTCCGTCCGGTCGTGGCGTGTTCGATCGCTCGGGGAACGTCGTCGGCGTCGAAGGCGATGTTGGCGAGGAAGAGCTCCGCACGGACCCGGCTGAGCTTGTACATGTCTCCCCCGCCGACTTCCACCGCCTGTGTGAGGGTTCTGTACGCCTCCTCGTTCCGGCCCAGCACCAGCTGGATCTTGCCGAGCTTCTCCCATGCCTCGGAGCGCGTGGAGCGGTTCGCTCCCTGCTCATGGTGGCGGACCGCGGCGAGCGCCTCCTGTTCGGCGGTGGGCAGATCGCCCTGTGCCACCGCGAGGTCGCTGCGGAGCATGGCCACATTGGCCGCCAGCAGCGGCAGCCTTGCCGTGGCCGGATGCGCGGCGACGGAGTCGACCAGCTCCATGGCGGCGGCGAGGTCGCCGGCCTGTCCCAGCTCCATTGCCCTCGCCAGCCGGTTGGTCAGGGGCTCTACGTGTACGGCCTCGCGCCGGAGTTCGTCCATACCGGCCATCTGCGGCCGCCGTCCGTTCCGTACGAGGGCAACGACGACGAGCACGACCAGGAACACGGCGGGCAGCAACCACGAGCCGCCCATCACCGCCCGGGAGACGAGGTAGGAGAAGGCCGCCACGCCGACAAGGGTCTTCCAGGACACTTGGCGGCGCGTGTCCGTCGCGGGTGTCTTCTGGCCACTGCCGGCTTGCTCCATGGCGCCCCCCCCCCCGCTGCCTGCCTGGCGTAGGGCGCTCAGCCTACGGACATAGGGCGATGATGTCGGCCGAATCATGAAACGCGGGCGGACCACCGGTCCGCGGGTCAGATGATGAGCGGCGCGCTCAGGCGGCGGTCGGCGATCGAGCGGCCTGCCTGGACCTCGTACGCGCCCGTCACCCGCCGCCAGGTCCCGGCCGCTTCGTCCCAGATCTCGAAGGCCCGGGGCGGCAGCTCGACCGTTACGCGCACGCTCTCGCCGGGCTCCGCCGCCACGGCGGCGAAGCCCGCGAGCCACCGGGCCGGGCGGTCCGCGTCGGCCGTGACCGGCGCCAGGTACACCTGGGCGACCTCCCGGCCCGTGCGTTCGCCGGAGTTGCGGACGCCGAGCGTGACCGACGTTCCCCGGACCTCGATGGTCTCGTACGTCCACTGCGTGTAGCCGAGGCCGTGCCCGAAGGCGTACGAGGGGGTCCGGCCCGCCCTCTCCCAGGCGCGGTAGCCGATGAAGACGTCCTCCGTGTAGCGCAGTGCGCCGTCGGTCGGCACGACCTCGGTGACGGGCGCCCGGTCCAGGTCGCCCCAGGTGGTGGGGAGTCGCCCGCCGGGCTCCTCCGCCCCCAGGAGGACGTCCGCGAGCGCGGCGCCGCCCTCCTGGCCGGGGAACCAGCTCAGCAGGACCGCGGCCACCTCCTCGCGCCACGGAAGCTCGACGGGAGAGCCGGAGTTGACGACCACCACGGTGCGCGGGTTGACGGCCGCGACCGCGCGGACCAGGTCGTCCTGACGGCCGGGCAGGCGCAGGTCCCGGCGGTCGAATCCCTCGGACTCGACGCGCTCCGTTGTCGCGACGACCACGACGGCGGCGTCCGCGTCGCGCGCCGCGGCGACCGCTTCGGCGATCAGCTCGTCCGCGTCACGGCGCGGGCCGAGGTGCACCAGCGAGAGCATCACGCCGGGCAGCGGCGCGGCGGACTGTTCGGGCAGCGTGTGGAGCAGCGACACGTGCACCGGTTCGCCCTCGGTGAGCGCCGCCGTCCCGCGCTCGAGCGGGGCGCCGATGAACGCCTCGAACGGATCGGACTCGTCGCCCATCGCCTGGACGCCGTCGTAGAGGACCTTTCCGTCCACGGTGAGGGTGAACGCGCCGAGCCCGCGGGTGCCGAAGGCGTGCTCGCCGCTCTCCCGCGGCAGGAACGTGCCGGTGATCTCGACGCTGTGCAGCGCGTCGTGGGTGACGCCGTCGGGCAGGTCGTCGCCGATCCACTGGACCTGCCCGTTCGGCAGGCTCCCCTCGCCGATGACGTTCCCGCCGGCGTCACGGCACAGGGCGCGGAGAGTGAATCCCTTGTCGGCCGGGGCGAGTTCCACACTCGGGTCGGCGCCGACGGCGTAGGCGACCGCACCCTCGGGCAGCGCGGCGACCAGGCCGTCGAGCGGCGAGAGCGTACGCGCGGGGAAGACGGTCGCGGAACCGCCGCCGAGCACGCGGGCGTCCCGGGCCGCCGCACCCAGGAGGGCGACCGTGCGGACGCGGGCGGGGTCCAGCGGCAGGGCACGACGGGCACGGTCCGCGCCCGGTACGGCCTCGTTGCGTACGAGCACGAAGGCGCGGCGGGCGATCTCGCGGGCGAGCGCCTGGCCGTCGACCTCGGGCGGGGCCTCGGCGACCACGGGCTCGGCGTCCTCCAGCAGGCCGACGCGGGCGGCGAGGCGCAGCACATTGCGAACGGCCTCGTCCACCGCCGACTGGTCGACCTCGCCGTCGCGGACGGCGGCCGCGAGGGCCGCGCCGTAGACGGTGTGCGGGCCCGGCATGGCGACGTCGAGGCCGCCCTCGATGGCGCCCGTGGTGGAGCGGGCGGCCATCCAGTCGGAGACGTTGCAGCCGTCGAAGCCCCATTCGCCCCGCAGTACTTCGCGGACGAGATACCGGTGTTCGGTCATGGTCGCGCCGTCGACCGCGTTGTAGGCCGTCATGATGCCCCACGGGTGGGCGTTCTCGACGATGGCCTCGAACGGCGCGAGGTACAGCTCGCGCAGGGCGCGGGCGGAGACGATGTTGTCGACGGTGAAGCGGTCGGTCTCCGCGTCGTTGGCGACGTAGTGCTTGACCGTGGTGCCCACTCCTCCGGCCTGGACGCCCTGCACATAGCCGGTGCCGATCGCCCCCGTGAGGTACGGGTCCTCGCTGTACGCCTCGAAGTGCCGTCCGCCGAGCGGCGAGCGGTGCAGGTTGACGGTCGGCGCGAGCAGCACGTGGACGCCCTTGCGGCGCGCCTCCTGGGCGAGCAGCACACCGGCCCGGCGAGCGAGGGCCGGGTCCCAGGCGGCGGCGAGCGCGGTCGGCGACGGCAGCGCGATCGACGGGTCGTCCGCGGTCCACCGGACACCGCGGACGCCGATCGGGCCGTCGGACATGACAAGCGATCCGAGCCCGATCTGCGGGACGGCCGGCAGGGACCACATGTCCTGCCCGGCGAGCAGACGGGTCTTGGTGTCGAGGTCGAGCTTGCCGAGCGCCGCGTCGACCACCGCCTCGCGTGCCAGGTCGGCAGCACTGTCGGACCGGGGGCGGCGGCGTTCCGGGGCGGCCTGGGCTTCGGGCATGGCGGGGTCTCCTCGCGGATGTGCGCGGCAAAGATGTCGCGGCATGGCACTCGGTGCGGTGACCGCCATCGTTCTCCACCTACCTGATGATCGGTAGGTTACGTTACCTTTACGTTATAACGAATGTCGTACGGTCCTACCAGCAGTGGAAACGGATCTCCGGAGGAGCGCGATGGCGGCGGGCGTCAGAGGCGAGGGGCGGCGGGCCGAAATCCTGCGGGCCGCCCTGGAGGTGATCGCCGAGCGCGGCTACCGCAGCGCGAGCCTCGGTGCGATCGCCGAGCGGGTTGGGCTCACCCAGCAGGGCCTGCTGCACTACTTCCCCAGCAAGGAGGCGCTGCTCGTCGCCGTGCTGGAGGAGCGCGACCAGTGGGACGCGGTGCCCGACAGCCAGTGGCGCATCGACCTGCTGGCCTCACTCGTCGAGTACAACGCGATGAGGCCGGGCATCATCCAGACCTTCTCCGCCCTCCTCGGAGAGAGCGTCACGGAGGACCACCCGGCCCGGGACTTCTTCACCCGGCGTTACGTGACCGTCCGGGAGAACATGGCGGCCGTCCTGCGCGCGGAGTACGGCGACCACCTGCCCGGAGGCCTCACCCCGGAGCGGGCGGCCCCGCTGATGACGGCGGTGATGGACGGCCTGCAGTACCAGTGGCTGCTGGCGCCGGAGTCGGTGGACATGCCGCAGGCGTTCCGGGACTTCCTGTCCCTGCTGGGCGGGGACGGCGAGGGAGGCGAAGCGCGGCCCGGCGGGGACGCGGAAGCGCGGCCCGGCCGCCGCGACTGACCCGCGGCGCGTGCGACGCCCCCCTGGTCAGGGCGGCGCGGTGTCTTCGAGGGCATGGCCCGCCGTGGCCGAGCTGCTCGTGAGTCTCGTGCGCCATGTGCCTGGTGCTGCGGGTTGCTCGTCCTGCGCCGCCCGGCGCGGGAGCGGCAGGACCGATGTGCGAGATCGCCCCGCCCGTCACTCCAGTGGCGGAAGCCCCCCGGGTGGCGGACCATTACTGAACGCGGCGATCCACCCCGGGGGGCACGAAGACCCGTGCCCCCCGGGTTACGCGCGCCCGGCGGGGACCGCCGCGCCCTGCGGGTCCGCTTCCCTTCTGGCGGCCGGTACGGCCTTCGCCGGGAGCAGCAACTGCCTCGGGCCCGCCAGCAGGTACGTGAGGCCGAAGCCTGCGCCGACGACCAGCGCGCCGCCGAACGCGTCGAGCACCCAGTGGTTGGCGGTGACCACGATCGCGCACACGGTGAGCAGCGGGTGCAGCAGTCCCAGCAGTTTCATCCACAGCTTGGGTGCGAGCATCAGCACGATGAGTCCGCACCACAGCGACCAGCCGAAGTGCAGTGACGGCATGGCCGCGTACTGGTTGGTGACGGCGGTCATCGCCCCGTAGTCCGGGTTGGCGAAGTCCTGCGGGCCGTGGACGGTGTCGACGAAGCCCATGCCGGGCATCAGCCGCGGCGGCGCCAGCGGGTACAGCCAGAAGCCGAGGAGCGCGAGGAGCGTCGCGAACGCGAGCGACGAGCGCGCCCAGCGGTAGTCGGCGGGCCGGCGGACGTACAGCACGCCGAGGATGGACAACGGGACCAGGAAGTGGAACGACGTGTAGTGGAAGTTGAAGAGGGCCTCGACCCACTCCGTCCTCACCACCGCCTGGTTGGCCCAGTGTTCCATGTCGATGCCGAGGACGCCCTCGATGGCGTGGATCTGCCGGCCGTGCTCCTGCGCCGCGGCCACGCTGCCGGTCGCGGCGGCACGGATGTGCGAGTAGACGGAGTAGCCGACCCGTATGACGAGCAGTTCGAGCAGCAGGTTCGGGCGGGTCAGCACCCTCCGCCAGAACGGCAGCAGCGGCACCCGGGCCCAGCGGGCCGGGGCGGGCGCGGCGTAGTCGGTCGGGACGGGGCGGCGGAAGTAGGGCGAGCTGAGCGGCAGGTACGGCACCGCGCAGGCCGCGGCGAGCGCGGCGATGAGCAGCGTGTTGTCCCGGACCGGGTGGAAGACCGTCATGTCGGGCAGCAGCATGTTGCCCGGCAGCGTGATCGCGAGGACGACGAGCACGGGCCACAGCATCCGGTCGGCCGCTCGCCTGCCGACGCGGCCGACGACCGCGAGGAGCACCCACAGCAGCTGGTGCTGCCAGGCGGTCGGGGAGACGGCGACGGCCACGCATCCGGTCACGGCCACGGCGAGGAGCAGTTGGCCGTCCTGGGCACAGCGGACGGCGCGGCGCAGGCCGAAGAAGACGACGGCGGCGGCCAGGAGAACGTAGACGGCGATCTCGAGGGGGCCTTCGAGCCCGAAGCGCAGGAGCGCACCGTGCAGCGACTGGTTGGCGAGGCTGTCGGGGTTGTCGCCGAGCCCGGCGCCTGCGACATGGTGGACCCAGAACGTCCACGAGTCGCCGGGCATCGCGGCCCAGGCGAGCGCTGTGAGGGCGCCGAAGGTGCCCATCGAGGTCACGGCGGCCTGGCGGCGGCCGGTGAACCACAGCAGCGGCGCGAAGAGCAGCACGGTGGGCTGGAGGGCGGCTCCGACACCGATGAGGAGACCCGCCGGCCTCTCCCCACGCACCGCGAGGCAGCCGAGCAGCACGAGCAGAACCGGGATGATGCTGGTCTGGCCCAGGTGGAAGCTGTTGCGGACGGGCAGTGACAGCATCAGCAGGCTGATGGCGACGGGCGCGGCCAGCAGGGTGCTGCGGCGCGAGACGGGGATCGGCAGGGCACGGGCCACGACCAGGCCGAGCAGCACCACGAGCAGCAGCGTGCCGCAGGTCCAGACGACGCCCAGGCTCTGCTCCGCGGATCTGGCGATCGGTTTGAGGACCAGCCCCGCGAAGGGCGTGCCGGTGAACCGGCCGGACTCGTAGAGGGAGCCCGGGACGTGCAGGACGCCGTTGTCGCCGATCCACGTCCCCAGGTCGATGAGCCGTTTACCGGGCGGCTGGGTCAGAACCGCTGCCGTCTGCCGTACCGCGAGCACTACCGCGAAGAGCCACAGCGCGGCTCTCGCCGCACCGATCCTCGAATCCGCCGTCGCGCTCCCGCGCGGGCTGTGTTCCGCGTTCGCCACGTCGCGCCGAGCCTCCCCACCGTTTTTTCGTCCTGTTGTCTGTAGATCTGGTGTCCACAGCGCGCCCGTAGAGCGTCGCACTGCCCCGTGAAGAAGACCTACGCAACCCCCTGTTCGCCTGACTGTCACCCCGTCACCGGCCGATATTGTCCGCCGATCGCGACGGAACGAGCGACGGAGCCGGCGGCGGAACTGATACGTCCGCGACGGAACCGCGGATGTTCACGGCACCGTCACAGGAGGTATGCGGGGGAACATACAAGAATTCAGGCCGGGCGCGCGCCTGGTCACAGTGGTGCTGGCGTTGCTCGTGCTGCAGATCGCGTCCCTGATCAGCCCGGCGTACGCCTGCGGCTGCGGCGCGATGGTGGTCGACCGGAACGCGGAACTGTCCGTCGACCGGGAGACGTCGGTGATCGACTGGGACGGCCGCACCGAGCAGATCGTCATGCGCTTCACGGTCGCCTCGGACGCGCCGGACGCGGCGTGGATCATGCCGGTGCCGACGCGGGCGGAGGTCGAACTGGCGGACGACGCGCTCTTCGACGAACTGGTGCGGATCACGGCGCCCGAGCAACGTACGCGTCACTACTTCTGGCCGCGGGGCGGCGACTGGCCCTTCGACGACGTCGACGGTGCGGCCGGGGCGGCACCGGGCGCGGGAGCGGACGGCTCGGGGGTCGGTGTGGTCGGCCGGGAGCGGCTCGGCGACTTCGACGTGGCCCGGCTGACGGCCACCGACCCCGACGCGCTCGGCGACTGGCTGGACGAGAACGGCTTCGAACTGCCCGAGGGACTCGGCGAGGACCTTCGGCCGTACGTCGACCAGGGCTGGGAGTACGTGGCCGTACGGCTGGCGCCGCGCGAGAAGGGCGCGGTGCTGACGGGCACGCTCGATCCGCTGCGGCTGAGCTTCACCAGCGACCGGCTCGTCTACCCGATGCGGCTGTCCCGGCGTGCGAAGACACCGCAGGCGCTCGGCCTGTTCGTCCTCGCGCAGCACCGCATGGAGCCGCGCGACACGATCGGCGGCTCGGAGCCGGAGGTGACCTTCGCGGGCAAGGTGGAGCCGCATGGCGCGGTGGGCCGCCTCACCGGCGGGGAGGAACGCTTCCTCACCGCACTCGACCAGCACTTTTCCGAGCCGGCCAGGATCGACGGCGACCACGAACTGACGCCGACCGCGCAGGACACACCCTTTCGGCGGGCGGTGTACGACGACGACCTGCTGACGGTAGGCGGCGTACCGGTGTGGCTGCTGACGGTGGGCGGCGCGGCGGTGGCGCTCACGGCGCTGGTGCTGCTGCGCGCACGGGGTGCCCGGGCGGGGCGGCGCGGGTCGGTGCCGCCGTCGGCGCCGACACGAGTGCCTCCGCCGGTCTCCTGAACGTAGGTTGAACCGTATGACTCAGGAGCAATGGCAGGCCGTGGACAGCTATATCAGCGATCTCCTCGTACCCGAGGACGAGGCCCTCGCCGCGGCCCTCGCGACGAGCGAAGCGGCCGGGCTGCCCGCGATCAACGTGGCACCGAACCAGGGCAAACTGCTGCACCTTCTGGCGCGGATGCAGGGCGCGCGCACGGCGCTCGAGATCGGGACGCTCGGCGGCTACAGCACCATCTGGCTGGCACGGGCGCTGCCCGCCGACGGCCGGCTCATCTCGCTCGAGTACGACCCGGCCCACGCGGACGTGGCCCGCGCCAACATCGCCCGGGCCGGCCTCGACAAGGTCGCGGAGGTCCGCACGGGAGCGGCCCTCGACACCCTGCCGCGCATCGCGGCGGAGCCGGGAGCGGGCCCCTTCGACCTGGTCTTCATCGACGCGGACAAGCGCAACAACCCCCGCTACGTGGAATGGGCCCTGCGCCTGACCCGCCCCGGCAGCCTGATCATCGTGGACAACGTGGTGCGGGGCGGGGCCGTGACGGACGCGTCGAGCAAGGACCCGTCGATCGTCGGGACACGCGAGATGTTCGAACTGGTGGCACGCGAGCCGAGGTTGGACGCGACGGCGCTGCAGACGGTGGGGGTGAAGGGGTACGACGGGATGCTTGTGGCGCGGGTGATTGAGTGACGCGTGGGGGCGTCACCCTGCGAGGCTGCTCCCCGCCCTCCCCTACGGCCTGGCGGCCGTAGGGGGCCTTCGCGAACCGGGGCACGCCCCGGGCCCGGTACCGCGCTTCGCCGCCTCGTGTCACCTGCGCCAGAACAGGTGGTGCGTCACGCCGCTCGGGCTGGGCACGACCTCCAGGTGGAACCTGTCGAGCAGCTCGTCGGGGGACTCCCAGAGTCGCAGTCCCGACCCGAGCTTCACCGGCGAGACCGCCACGTGCATGGTGTCGACGAGGTCGGCGTCGAGGAACTGCCGGATGGTGGTGACCCCGCCGCCGAGCCGGACGTCCTTGCCCCGCGCCGCCTCGCGCGCCTGCCCGAGGACGGTGGCCGGGTCGCCTTCGACGAAGTGGAACGTGGTGTCGGAGAGCGTGAACGAAGGACGCTTGTGGTGGGTCAGGACGAACACCGGGGTGTGGAACGGAGGCTCGTCGCCCCACCAGCCGCGCCACTCGTGGTCGTGCCAGGGCCCGCGCTGGGGCCCGAACTTGTTGCGGCCCATGATCTCGGCGCCGATGTTGCGTGCGTAGTCCCGCGTGAAGTAGTCGTCCAGGCCCCGGCTCCCCCCGGGGTCGGTGCGCCTGGGCCAGCTCGCCGTGGCGCCTGCCCAGGCGAACAGCCGCTCGGGGTCGACGTGGCCGAACGGTCTCTCGAGGCTCTGGTCCTCACCGGCACCGATGCCGTCACTCGAGACGTTGAAGTTCTGGACTTTCAGCAGCTGAGCCATGTGTTCCTCCTGCGGTGCCGATGACGCTGATGAGACTCTCCACACCGGGAAAACTCATCGCGGTATCGGTGACCGGTCCCCCGGGACTCGTCCTCGCCCGCTTCGACCGGCGGATGTAGGAAACTGCACGGAGATCGTCAAGGCTCGGCGTACGGCCCGGCCTGTGATTCCGGAGAGGTGCCATATGCCCAGTGTGGTAAAGATCAACGTACTGACTGTCCCCGCCGAGCAGCGCGAGATCCTGGAGAAGCGGTTCGCCTCCCGCGCGCACGCCGTGGAGAACTCCGACGGCTTCGAATGGTTCGAGCTGCTGCGGCCCGTCGAGGGCACCGACCAGTACCTCGTCTACACGCGGTGGCGCGACGAGGAGTCGTTCCAGGCGTGGATGGAGGGGCCCATGAAGGCCGCGCACCAGGGCACCGGCGGTGAAGGCGGTGGCGGCGAGCGTCCCAAGCCCGCCGCCACCGGGTCCACACTGTGGTCGTTCGAGGTCGTCCAGCAGGCGGCCCCGAAGGCCTGATCCTGCCAGGGCGCCTGACCACCTCTCAGGTCCGCAGGAGGCGCTCCGTCACCTCGCGGTACCCGCGCAGCGCGAGGCGCAGTTCCTCCGTGTCGTCCTCATGCCGCCACCCCTCGCCCAGCGAGCGGCGGCAGTCCGCGAGTGCGGCGGTGAGCCGGTCGCCGGTGTCCTCGAGGACATCGGCCGCCTCCTCGACGGCACGGCGCGGGGCGTCGACGAAGCCGGTCATGGCGTGCTGCAGCCGCTGCGCGAGCTGCTCGCGCTCGGGCTGGGGCAGCAGTTGGGCCGCCCGCGGCTCGGCGTCACCGGCGCCCGGCGCGGTGACCGGGGTGGCCGAGCGGCCGACGCGCCCGGGGGGCGGGCCGGTCACCGCGTCACCGGCCGCTGCCGGAGTCGTGGCCGGCGCCGTTCCCGCCGTTGTCCTCGACGGCCCTTTCGGCCGGCGGGGCTCGTCGATGCGCCCGGGCCCT
Organism: Streptomyces sp. NPDC096176; assembly: GCF_044763255.1. Classification (NCBI taxonomy): domain Bacteria; kingdom Bacillati; phylum Actinomycetota; class Actinomycetes; order Kitasatosporales; family Streptomycetaceae; genus Streptomyces; species Streptomyces sp. NPDC096176. The sequence continues at coordinate 63,236 of NZ_JBIWFV010000018.1, forward strand.
GAGCCCCGCCCCGCGTCAACACCCGCGTCCGCGCCCCCTACCGGCTTCAACGGTTCGTCGACCGGGCCCGGTCGAGGCGTGTGGGCAGCGCTGCGTTCGGACTGCTTGCCGTCCCGCCCCTCCGGCGCGGCGGGGGCGTACATGTCTCCCGCGTCGCCGGGGGCACCGGGCGGGACGGCAGTTATGGATGACCTGTTGTGCTCGTCGTCTCGGCCGTGCTTCATCAGGCGCCACTCCCCCTCGGGTGCAGCGCGTGCCCTCGGCCGGGGCGGCCGGGGCGATGGCGGCCGTGGTCGACGGCACGGTCGGCCACCAGGTCCTCGAAGAGGGCTCGGGCGTCGACCATCGCCTCGCGCAGTCCTTCCGTGCTCACTCCGGACTCGGTGCGCGCGGCGCGGTGCACCTCGCGGTAGCCCTCGACGTGGTGGGGGTGGTGCACCGAGAGCGCGGCGAGCTGCTCCTCGTAGCGGCCCGCTGCCGGGAAGCCCCGGTCTGCGGCCAGTCGGCCGAGCAGCTGGTCCGCATCGGCGACAGCCCTGGCCGGGGAATCGACGAAGCGTTCCTGCACGGCGGTCCATTCGGCGTCGTAGTGCTCGCGCACGCCGGGCGCGAGAGGTTGCGGCTTCAGGTCGCCGTGGCGCTTCACGCGTTCGTGCAGTTCGCGGTCGGCGGCCTTGGCGTCTCCGTCGTGGCGCGCGAGGGCCCGTTCGTACTCCGGGCCGAACCGTCGGCGCAGAGCTCGCCTCCCGCCGCCGTGTCCACTCGTGCGGCGTGCGTACAGCGCGCCGGCGGTGATCAGGAGGACCACGATCACCGCGACGACGATCAGAACTGTGGTCAGGGTTGACATGACTCACCTTCCGGGCTGACCCGTTGGGCGCTCACTGTTCGCGAGCGTGTCTCGCTGCGGGTAACCGGTAAATCGTTGGCCAAACAAGCAGCACGCGGGATAGGGAACTCCCATGACCGTGTGGACCCTGACCGCCGAGGCCTTCGACTCCCCCGACGCGACCGCCCTCAGGCGCGCGTACTACCACGATGTGGCGAGCCGTTACTGGGGACGGCCGGCGACCGTCGCCGAGGTCGACGCAGGTCTGGACGGGGACGGGGTCGAGCGTCTGACATCGCCCACCGGCCAGTTCCTCGTCGGCCGGTGCGACGGCGAAGCGGCCTCCTGCGGCGGGGTGCTGATGCTGGACCAGGAGCGCGCCGAGCTGACCCGTGTGTTCCTTCGCCACCACTGCCGCGGCCGTAAGGGCGCCGGTCTGCTGATGGAGTCGCTGGAGCACGAGGCCCGTTCGCTCGGCGCCCGCCGAATGGTGCTCAACACCCGACTCGATCTCGTCGAGGCCCGCAGGCTGTACGTGCGGCACGGGTACGCGGAGATTCCGGCGTACTGCACGGGCCCGTACATGGACGTCTGGTACGGCAAGGACCTGTAGCGACAGTCCGGTCCGGGACGGTCAGAGGGCAGCGACGGCCCGGGCCGGGACGGTCAGACGGCGTGGCGCCTTGGGCGCTGGTGGTCGCCGCGCGGTTCGGGACTGTGCGGCCGCTCGTCGTCGGAGCCGCAGAGTTCCACGTTCAGTTCGTGCACCAGCTGGACGAGGTCGGTGGGCCGTTCCGGGCCCCACCAGTCGCCGAGCAGTTCCGCGAGCGAATCCTCCCGGGCCTGGGACAGGCGTACGGCCGCCTCCGCCCCGCTGTCGGTGAGCATCAGGCTGAGCCCCTCGCGGCGGGCGAGGCCTCGCCCCTCCACCTCGCGGGCCGCCTCCGTGATGGTACGCAGCGGCACGGGCGTGGTCTCGGCGAGCAGGGCCGGTTCGACCACGCCGTGGCGCTTCATCCGCAGCAGCAGCCAACTGGAGGCGGGCAGCAGGTCGTACCCGGCCCGCTCTGTGATCTTCTCGTAGATGTGTCGCCGCCCCTCGCGGGAACCGAGCACCGACAGCGCCCGGGCCACCTCGTCGTAGGACGAACGCTCGACGGGGTTGGAGGCGAGCGTCTCGCTGTGGTCGGGCGCGGTCACCGAGGCGCGCAGCTTGTCCTCCTTGAGGAACCAGGCGATGACGAAGGCGACGGCGACGATCGGCACGGCGTACAGGAAGACGTCGGTGATCGACGTCGAGTAGGCGTGGAGCACCGAGGGCCGCAGGCCGACGGGGAGTTCGGCGATCGTTCGCGGGTCGGCGGCGATGTCGGCCGGCCCGGCCCCTGGCGGGACCTGCTGCCCGGCGAGGGCGCCGGCGAGCTTGTTCTCCAGCCGGCCGGCGAAGATCGTGCCGAAGACGGCGACCCCGAACGAGGCGCCGATGGAGCGGAAGAACGTCGCACCGGACGTGGCGACGCCCAAATCCTCGTAGCCGACCGAGTTCTGCACGACCAGGATCAGGACCTGCATCACCAGGCCGAGTCCCGCGCCGAACACGAAGAAGACGGCGCTCATCTGCAGGGTGGAGCTGGACTCCTTGAGCTGGTGCAGCAGGACGAGACCGAGAGCGGTGACGGCGGTTCCGGTGATCGGGAAGACCTTCCAGCGCCCGGTGCGGCTGACGATCTGCCCGGACGCGGTCGACGTGATCAGCAGACCGACCACCATCGGCAGCATGTGCACACCGGACAAGGTCGGCGAGATGCCGTGGACGACCTGGAGGAACGTCGGCAGGTACGTCATCGCTCCGAACATCGCGAAGCCGATCACAAAGCTGATGACGGCGACGAGCGTGAAGGTACGGCTGTGGAAGAGCTTCAACGGCAGGACCGGTTCGGCTGCCCTGCGTTCGACGGCGACGAACGCGACGAGGAGTACGGCTCCGAGGACGGCGAGCCCGATGATCTGCGCCGAGCTCCACGCCCAGGTCGTGCCGCCGAGGGAGGCGACGAGGACCAGGCAGGTGGCGACGGAGGCGATGAGGAGGGTGCCGAGGTAGTCGATGGTGTGCGGGGTCCGCCGGACCGGGATGTGCAGGACGGCGGCGATGACGAGGAGGGCGACGACCCCGAGTGGCAGGTTGACGTAGAACACCCAGCGCCAGCTGAGGTGTTCGGTGAAGAAGCCGCCGAGCAGCGGGCCGAGGATGCTCGTCGCGCCGAAGACCGCCCCGAACAGGCCCTGGTACTTGCCGCGTTCACGCGGTGAGACCAGGTCGCCGACGATCGCCATCGACAGCACCATCAGCCCGCCGCCGCCGAGGCCCTGGACGGCGCGGAAGGCGATGAGCTGCGGCATGTTCTGGGCCATGCCGCACAGCGCGGAGCCGATGAGGAAGATGACGATGGCCGTCTGGTAGAGCTTCTTGCGGCCGTACTGGTCGCCGAGCTTGCCCCACAGCGGTGTGGCGGCGGTCGAGGCCAGCAGATAGGCGGTGACCACCCATGACAGGTGGTCCATGCCGCCCAGTTCGCTGACGATGGTCGGCAACGCGGTTGCGACGATGGTCTGGTCGAGAGCGGCGAGCAGCATGCCGAGCAGCAGCGCGCCGATGGCCACAAGGACGGTTCGCCGGCCCTGTCCCTCGCCGGGCGCGGGACTCAACTGCGCGGTGCTCGCATCCTGGGCCATGCCGATCTCCTCGTTCCGGCTGCGCACGTTCCATTCCATCGTGGTGGGTCTGTCCGGTTATGGCCTGCCGAGCGCCCAAGGATGCGGTCGGGCCGCGGGACGGGGCGTTGGGCACCGCGGAGGAGCGCTGCATAATCGGCGGCATTCCAAGGGGAGGGGCCGGCAATGACCGGAAACAGATGTCCGGAGTGCGACAGACCGCGGAGCGGGGACGGCACCGCCGGCCCCGGCTGCGACTGCGCAGAGCGGGCGGGGGCCGCGCTGCGCGCGGAACGCCGGGCGGACATCGCGGCGGCGGAGGACTTCGACCCGCTGCGGATCAGGCCGTACGTGACGCTGGAGGGCCTGCGGGGGTCCGCCGACGACTCCGACCCGGCGCCCGAGATGCCCGACCCGCCGCTGCCCCGCCCCGTCCAGGGGGCGACGGGGTGGCAGGGTCAGGAGACGTCGGACGCGGCGGCCGCGGCCGGGCAGGGCCCGGGTGCCGGAGGGGCCGCTACGACCGGGCCGATGCCGTGGGCGACGCGGGCAGAGCGGGCGGGGGCCGCACTGCGCGAGGAGGGCGCCGAAGGCGCGTCTGCGGAGGCGGGCGGACAGGGGCCTGACGGGCGGGGCCTGGGATTCGCTGTGGGAGCGGCGTCGGCACCGGCCGCCATGAGCGGCGACACCGCGCCGTTGCCCTTGATCACCGACACGCAGGGGGCGACCACACCCACAGAAACGTTGCACCGGGCGGGCGCCGGGCCCGAGGCCGCGGGGGACGCGGGGGACGCGGGGGACGCGGGGGACGCGGGGGACGCGGGGGACGCGGGGGACGCGGGGGAGGCGCCCGAGGACGTCACGCTGTACGTCGCCGATCCCGGGGCCGCGCCGCGCCCCCGCCGCCGGCGGGCGTTCGCCGGGCTCATCGCGGGCGCGGCGGCCGTCGCCGTGGCGGGTACGGCCGCGTTCGCCGGCGGGTTGTTCTCCGGCGACGACGAGCGGGACCGTGCCCTGCCCCCGGACACCCGGAGCAGCGCACCGGACGCCACTGCCAGCGCGGTGCCGGACGCCCCGTCCGAGACCGCGTCGTCGTCCCCGTCGGCGTCGGCCTCCGCGTCGCCGTCGCCGTCACCGTCCGCCTCCACCACCCCGTCGCCCTCGCGTTCCGCGACGCGACCGGCCCCCGGCGGCAGCGGCGACACTCCGGTCAGCCCCTCCGCGCCGCCGCCCTCGACGGCACGGGCGACAGGCACCGTGTCGGAGGCCCCGAGCAAGCCGGGCGGCGGCACACTGCGCCGCGGGGACAGCGGCCCTGCGGTCTCGGAGCTCCAGCAGCGGCTGGGGCAGCTCCGGATCTACTACGACGAGGCGGACGGCCAGTTCGACGAGGAGGTCGAGCAGTCCGTGGCGAGGTACCAGTGGGCCCGCGGCATCCAGGGCGACCCGCTGGGCGTCTACGGCCCCCATACGCGCCGCGAACTGGAGGCCGAGACGGAAGAGCCGTGACGCGGCGGCCGCGACGCTCGGGGACGGCATGGGGGGCACTCGGCGCGGCCCGCCCACGAGGCGGATTGGCGCCACCACGCAGGTTTTTGTATCGTGTAGAAACAAAGTGGTTCCGCCCGTACTCCCTGACCGGCGGGCGGAACCGCTTGTTGTCTTCTCCCGCGCCCTGGAGCTCGCCCATGCCGGCCACCCCCACGCCCGTACTCACCGCCCGTGCGCTCCTCCTGGACATGGACGGCACCATCGTCAACTCGGACGCCGTGGTCGAGCGCGTCTGGCGCACCTGGGCCGTCGAGCACGGACTGGACGCCGACGAGGCACTCAAGGTCGTCCACGGCCGGCAGGGCTACGCGACGATGGCCGCGCTGCTCCCGGACCGCCCGATGGAGCAGAACCACGCCGACAACCGCGTGCTGCTCGCCCAGGAGACGGCCGACACCGAGGGCGTGATCCCCGTCACCGGCGCTCCCGCCTTCATGGCCGCCGTCGCCGGCCTGCCGCACGCCCTCGTGACCTCGGCCGACCTGCCCCTGGCCACGGCCCGTATGAACGCGGCGGTGCTGCCCATGCCGCAGGTGCGGGTGACGGCCGAGTGCGTCGGGGCGAGCAAGCCCGACCCCGAGGGCTTCCTCAAGGGCGCGGCCGAACTGGGTTTCGCCCCCGAGGAGTGCGTGGCCTTCGAGGACTCCGAGGCGGGCATCACGGCGGCCCGCGCGGCCGGTATGCGCGTCGTCGGCGTCGGTCCCCGAGCCGCGGTGATGACGCCCGACATCCACGTACCGGACCTGACGCATCTCACCGTGACCGCGCACAGGGACGGCACGATCGCGCTCAGCACCCCTTAGCTCCGGGACCACTCGGCGGGAGGTCCAGGACCACTCGGCGGGCGCCACGAGCCCGCCGAGTGGTGCGGTCCTTCCGCTCAGCCGGTGATCGCCTCGAAGAGGCTGAAGCCGGCGAGCGCGAGCATCAGGCACGCCGCGACCTTGGTGATCAGCTTCAGCGGCACGTACTTCATCAGCGTCCGGCCGCCGAGGATGCCGATGCCCGCGACCGCCCACAGCGCCAGCACCGCGCCGACGCCGACCGAGAGCGGATTGTCGTAACGGGCCGCGAGGTTGGCCGTCATGATCTGGGTGAGGTCACCGAACTCGGCGACCAGGATGAGCATGAAGCCCGCCCCGGAGACCTTCCAGAAAGACTGGTCGGCCGGGGCCTTGATGCTCTCCTCCTCGCCGTCGTCCTTCTTCAGCAGCAGCATCAGCGCGCCCGCGAGGAACAGGACGCCCACCACGGCCTGCACCAACCGGTGCGGCAGCAGGGTCAGCACGCTGCCGGCGGCGATGGCGAGGGCGACGTGGACGGCGAAGGCGGCGGCGACACCGGCGAAGACGTACGACGCGCGGTAGCGGGTGCCCAGCATCAGACCGGCGAGCGCGGTCTTGTCGGGCAGTTCGGCGAGGAAGACGACGCCGAACGTGATCGCCATGACGGTCAAGCTGATCACGGGTGGGTCCTCAATCGGTCGGGCGCGGCCCTGCCGAGAGTGTCCTGAGCGTTTCAGGGGTCGCTTCGGCACGGCAGCGCCATGAATGCATACATGGGCACTGCGGCCGAAGGTCTCGCCGGCAAGCCTCTGTGACGAGGCGGCCTCCGGGCGCCGGCCGGGCACGAGGCCCAGCAGTATGTCGACGGTCCGGCGAAGAGCTACTCCCCTTCTGCTCCGCACAGCCTACGGGACTGCGCCGCCGCTCCGTCAGGGACCTTGGGCCCCTCCGTTCCTGTTCAGCAGCCCGCGCGCCACGAGCTCGACGACCAGAGCGACCGCGATCGCCTGCACGGCCAGCAGCGCGACCAGTACGAACAGCTGGACCGCTCCCGCCTCGACCGGTGAGGCGCCGCCCAGCAGCATGCCGACGAAGGCGCCGGGGAGTGTGACCAGCCCCACGGTCCTGGTCTGGTCGAGGCCAGGGAGCAGTGCGTCGGAGGCGGGATCGCGGGCGACCTCCATGCGAGCGTCGCGGTCCAGCAGACCGAGGGCGAGACCCGCCTCCACCTCGCCGCGCCGCTGCTCCAGCTCGTCCAGCGCCCGCCGGCCGCCGACCGCCGTCACGGTCAGGGCGCCGCCGATCAGAATGCCGGTCACGGGGATCAGCGTGATGCCCTTCACCGGCACCAGTCCGGTGAGGAGCAGCGCGGCCACGACGGGCACCACCCCGGCGGCGATCGGCAGGCCGGCCCACCACCAGGTGGCGTTGGGGGTGATCCGCCTCCCGGCCGTGCGGGCGGCGACCGCGTACATGAGCGCGATGAAGGCGAGCAGCAGCGGAACGGAGCGGACGACCCAGCCGATCGCCGCGGAAACCGCGGCGAGTTGAACCGCGGCCCGCACGCCCGCGACGACGATCCGGCGGGAACGCCCCAGGTGGGCGACCGCGACCACGGTCGCCGCGGCGGCCAGCAGAACGGCCAGTACGGCCCCGAGGGTGAGGTTGACCGGCAGGAGCACGCCGCAACATTACGACCTCTCACGGCTCGTGTCGGTACGCCAGAACCCTTGATGTGACGTGCTCATGTCGCCAGTCTGTTACCTGGCGCCCACCCCCAGGCAACTTCGCGCCATCAACATGGCCACGCCCGCAAGGGCACCTCCCCGCGCCCGCAGGGGCGATGGAGGAGGCCGGCTCCCCCACCCACAAGGAGTTCCACATGTCAGGTGTCTACGCGCGTCGAAGCCGCGGCCTCCGCCGAATAGCCGTCCTCGGCGCCGCGTCCGCCCTCGCCACGACCGGTCTGCTGGCAACGGCCCCCGCAGCGCAGGCAGCGCCCCCCACACCCGTCAGCGCGTCCACCGCCCGCAGCTATCTCAGCCAGCTCACCGTGGGCGCGGAAGGCTCCTCCTCCGGCTACAGTCGTGACCTCTTCCCGCACTGGATCACCCAGTCCGGGGCCTGCAACACCCGCGAGGTCGTCCTCAAGCGCGACGGCTCGAACGTCCAGCAGGACTCCAGCTGCGCGGCGGTCAGCGGCAGTTGGTACTCCCCGTACGACGGCGCCACCTGGAGCGCGGCGGCCGACGTCGACATCGACCACATCGTGCCGCTGGCGGAGGCCTGGCGCTCCGGCGCGAACAGCTGGACCACGTCCAAGCGCCAGCAGTTCGCCAACGACCTGACCCGCCCGCAGCTCATCGCCGTCACGGACAACGTGAACCAGTCCAAGGGCGACCAGGACCCGGCCGAGTGGATGCCGCCGAGCAGCTCGTACCACTGCTACTACGCGCGGATGTGGGTGCACACGAAGTACTACTGGAACCTGAAGGTGGACTCGGCGGAGAAGAGCGCGCTCCAGTCGGTCCTGAACGGCTGCTGACCCCGTTCAAGCCCCGCCGGCGTTGAGGCGCGGCGGTCCGGGGGCAGAGCCCCCGGACCCCCGCCCCGCAGGACACGCCCGCAGGACACGCGAAAAGCCAGGAACCGACCCGCCCCCTCCCTCGTTCCGTACCGTACGGGGCGACGAAAGGGGCACACATGACCGGCCTCCGCCTGGGACCACTGCTGAGGCATGTCGACTGGGAGACGGGCACGAACGCCACCGTCTGGGTCGAGGCCGACCGCTCGTGCACGGCGGAGGTCCGCTGCGAGCAGGGCGGCTCGGGCTCCGCCCCGACGTTCCAGATCGCCGGCCACCACTACGCCGTGATTCCGGTGACGGGCCTGACACCCGGTTCCGCCACGGCGTACGAGGTGCTCCTCGACGGCAGCCGCGTGTGGCCGCCCGAGGATTCCGCGCTCCCGCCGAGCACCATCCGCACCCCGCCCGCGTCCGCAGACACCGTGCAGATCACCTTCGGCTCCTGCCGCTGGGCGGCACGGCCGGCGCACGGGCACGACCCGGTGGGGCCCGACGCCCTGGACACGCTCGCCGTCCGGCTGGCCGCCGACCCCGACGCCGAGCGTCCCGACGTGCTGCTCCTGCTGGGAGACCAGGTCTACGCGGACGAGACCTCCGACGCCACCGGCGCCCGGCTCAAAGCCCGCCGGGACACGAAGGTGCCGCCGGGCTCCGGAGTCGCCGACTACGAGGAGTACACCTGGCTCTACGACGAGTCCTGGCGCGACCCGGACGTCCGCTGGCTGCTCTCCACCGTTCCCAGTTGCATGATCTTCGACGACCACGACGTCATCGACGACTGGAACACCAGCACGGCATGGCTGGCGGAGATGCGGGCGACGCCGTGGTGGCACGAGCGGATCATCAGCGCGCTGATGTCGTACTGGGTCTACCAGCACCTGGGCAACCTCTCCCCCGCCGAGCTGGCCGCCGACCCGCTGTACGAAGCCGTGCTGGCCGCACCGGACGGCACGGAACTCCTGCGCCGGTTCGCGGAGAAGGCCGACCGTGACGCGACGACCGTGCGCTGGAGCTACCGGCGCGACTTCGGCCGGACCCGGCTGCTGATGGTCGACACCCGCGCCGCCCGGGTCCTGGAGGAGCAGGACCGGTCGATGCTCGACCCGGGCGAGGCCAAGTGGCTGACCGAACAGGCGCGGGACACCCCGGGGTCGTTCGACCATCTGCTGATCGGCACCTCGCTGCCATGGCTGCTGCCCCCGCTGATCCACGACGCGGAGAGCTGGAACGCGGCACTGTGCCGCGGCGAGCGCGGGCCGCGATGGGCGCGCTTCGGGGAGCAGCTGCGCCGGCATGCGGATCTGGAGCACTGGTCCGCGTTCCCCTCCTCGTTCGAGGAGCTGACGCGGCTGCTCACGGAGGTGGGCAGCGGGCCCGACGCACCGGCGACGGTGTGCGTGCTGTCGGGGGACGTCCATCACGCGTACGTGGCGGAACCGGAGTGGCCGGACGGCTCCGAGCGCGACGGGAGCGTCGCACGGCCGGACGCCCGCGTGCTACAGCTGACCTGCTCCCCTGTGCACAACTCCATCCCGCGCCCGATAAGGCTCGGATTCCGGTTCGGCTGGAGCAGTGCGGGGCGGCGGCTCGGGCGGCTCTTCGCCTGGCACGGCCGCACCGACAGGGCGCCCGTCCGCTGGCGCCGGTCGGCCGGACCGTGGTTCGGGAATCAGCTGATGACGCTGACCCTGCGGGGCCGCTCGGCTCTGCTGCGGCTGGATCAGGCGCGAGCGGAGGAGAAGGGCTCGGCCCGCGGTCGGCTGACGACACTGCTGGAGCGGCGGCTGACGGGCGGCCACTGACCGTCCGTCATCAGCGAGTTGGGTGCTCCTCGCCATGCCCGAGCGCCTTCCCGTGCCCCGGCCGGTTTGAGCCCCTGCCCGAATGTTGAACTTGCAAGTATCGATTAGGTCTGCCTAACCTGTGGCCCCCTCATCGGTTCCCGTCCCCGAAACCGAAGGAGCCCCCACGTGGCATCCCCCACCTCCGCCCTCCCCACCCGCCTCGATCAGGCCCAGCCGTACGCGCTCGCGCTGTTCCGCGCCGTCGTCGGCCTGCTGTTCCTGTGCCACGGCGCCGCCTCGCTGTTCGGCGTCCTCGGTGGCGCCATGGGCGGCGGCACCATCCCGGCCGGCACCTGGCCCGGCTGGTACGCAGCCGTGATCCAGTTGGTCGCCGGAGCGCTCGTGCTGCTCGGCCTCGGCACCCGCAGCGCCGCGTTCGTCGCCGCCGGCTCGATGGCGTACGCGTACTTCAAGGTCCACCAGCCCGAGTCGCTGTTCCCGCTGCAGAACGGCGGCGAGGCGTCGGCGATGTTCTGCTGGGCGTTCCTGCTGCTGGTCTTCACCGGCCCCGGCGCCTGGGCGCTGGACCGGCTGTTCATATCGCGCGGCACCGCCGGCGCGGCGGAGCAGCGCGAGGAACGGGCCACTGCGGCGGCCTGATCCGAGCACTGCACGAATGAAAGCGCCCGGCCCCTCGCAGCTGAGGGGCCGGGCCCCGCCGTCCCGCCCACGGCGCACGCGGGGCGGTAGCGCCCCCCGAGCCCCCACCCATACGGGCGGTTTCGAATCGATGTCCGTCCGGGGAACGCCCCCCGTCGATCTCCCCCAGCGCCCGGGCGTACGCTGTACAGCTGTCTGACCGCCCTGCCGCTCCCCCGCGACATCGCGGCCTTGCCACGAACGGGGAGAGTCGAGTGCTCGAGAGTCTTGGGTCGCTGACCGGCAGCCCATGGATCTACGCCGTCGTGGCGGTTTCCGTACTTCTCGACGTGTTCCTGCCCGTGCTGCCCAGCGGAGTGCTGGTGATCACGGCCGCCACCGCTGCCGCCGCCGGGTCCACCGCCGGCACCGCCGCGGTCGCGGGCACCGCCGACCAGGTCACCCGCGAGGTGCCCTCCCTGCTTGTCCTCGTCCTGTGCGCGGCGACGGCCTCCGTACTCGGCGATCTCGTCGCCTACCGGCTCGCGTGGCGCGGCGGCGACCGCCTGGACCGGGCCATCGCCCGCTCGCGCCGGCTGACCCGGGCGCAGGAACGTCTCGGCGCGGCCCTCACCCGCGGCGGCGGCGCACTTGTCGTCATCGCGCGCTTCGCACCGGCAGGCCGCTCCGTCGTCTCGCTCGGCGCGGGCGCGGCGCACCGCAAGGTGAAGGAGTTCCTGCCGTGGTCCGCCCTGGCCGGGATCGCCTGGGCCGGATACGCGGTGGGACTCGGCTACTTCGGCGGGCAGTGGCTCGGCGCGAGCTGGGTCGGCGCGGCCGTGTCCGTGCTCGCGCTGTTCGGCGCGGGCTCGCTCGCCGCCTACGTCATGCGGCGTCCGGCTGCGGCTCCTGAGCCGACCGCTTAGCGGCCTGGACGCCGGAACCGCGGACCTCGAGCCCCTCGAGGAGTCTGCGGGTCGCTTCCGTGATCTCTTCGACGGCCTGGTCGAAGACTTCGCGGTTGTGCGCGGCCGGGGCCCGGAAGCCGGAGACCTTGCGCACGTACTGCAGGGCGGCGGCCCGCATGTCCTCCTCTGTGGCCTCTTCGGGGAGCACGGGCGGACGGAGAGTCTTGATGCTGCGGCACATGCGTCCAGTGTGCCGCGCACCACTGACAGGCGGCGAGCGTCCCCGTGTGGGCTCCGAGCATCCCCGGTGATCGGGGCTGCGGGCTGCGTATCCCGGGGGCCCGGAAGCCGCTGCGGACGCGGCCAGTAGAGTGCGGCTCCGTCCCCCTGCCGTTCCGTCGACGAGGTACCGCTCAGTGACCCCCGCACCACGCTCACCAGCAGCAACCGTCGTCGGGATCGGCGCCGACGGCTGGCCAGGACTCCCGGAGGCCTCGCGGGACGCGCTGCGGCGGGCTGAGGTTCTCATCGGCGGCGCACGGCAGTTGGACCTGCTGCCCGCCGACTGCGCCGGGGAGCGCGTGCCGTGGCCGAGCCCGCTGCGGCCCGCCGTCGCCGGGCTGCTCGCCGCGCACCGGGGCCGCCGGCTCGCCGTCGTGGCCAGCGGCGACCCGATGTTCTACGGCATCGGCCGGGCGCTCACCGAGGAACTCGGGCCCGACGCGCTCCACGTCCTGCCGCACCCGTCGTCCGTCTCGTACGCCTGCGCCCGGCTCGGCTGGCCCGTCGAGGACACCGAAATCGTCACGCTCGTCGGCCGTCCCGCCGGGCAGCTCTCCGCCGCGCTGCACGACGGCCGCCGGCTGCTGGTGCTCAGCGCCGGCCCGGGCACGCCCGCCGAGGTCGCGGCCCTGCTCCAGGACCGGGGCTTCGGCCCCACCCGGATGCGGGTGCTCGAGCAACTCGGCGCGCCCGCGGAGCGGAGCGTCGAGGGCCACGCCGCGAACTGGACCGCGCCGGCGGGCGACCCGCTGAACGTGATCGCCCTCGAATGCCGCAGGGACGAGAGTGCGTTGCGGCTGTCCGCGGTCCCCGGTCTGCCCGACGAGGCGTACGAACACGACGGTCAGCTCACCAAACGCCACATACGCGCGGCGACGCTCACCGCTCTTGCGCCCGCACCCGGCGAACTGCTGTGGGACATCGGCGGCGGCTCCGGCTCCATCGCGATCGAGTGGATGCGCGCGCACCGCTCCTGCCGGGCCGTCACCGTCGAGCGGGACCCGGTGCGGGCCGCGCGTATCGCCCGTAACGCCGACACACTCGGTGTACCTGCCCTGCGCGTCGTCACCGGCGCGGCACCGGACGCCCTGCTTGAACTCCCCACCCCCGATGCCGTGTTCATCGGTGGCGGGCTCACGGCGCCCGGCCTGCTCGACGCCTGCTGGAACGCGCTGCCGCCCGGCGGCCGTCTCGTCGCCAACACCGTCACCCTCGAGTCGGAGGCACTGCTCGCCGCGCGCTACCGGCGCCACGGCGGCGAACTCGTGCGGCTGGCCGTCTCGCACGCCGTGCCCGTCGGCGGCTTCACCGGCTGGCGTCAGGCCATGCCCGTCACCCAATGGTCCGTCACCAAAGCAGGAGATCCGACATGACCGTGTACTTCATCGGTGCGGGCCCCGGCGCCGCCGACCTCATCACCGTCCGCGGCGCCCGCACGCTGGCGAGGTGCGGGGTCTGCCTCTACGCCGGCTCCCTGGTGCCCCGAGAGCTCCTCTCCGAATGCCCGCCGGACGCCCGTCTGATCGACACCGCCCAGCTGGACCTGGACGCCATCACCGCCGAGTTGGTCCGTGCCCACGAGGAGGGCCACGACGTGGCCCGGCTGCACTCGGGCGACCCGTCCGTCTTCAGCGCGGTGGCGGAACAGATGCGGCGCCTCGACGCGGCGGGCGTGCCGTACGAGGTCGTGCCGGGCGTCCCGGCGTTCGCGGCGGCGGCGGCGGCGCTGAAGCGGGAGCTGACCGTGCCGACCGTCGGCCAGACCGTGGTCCTCACCCGCATCGCCCAGCAGGCGACGCCCATGCCCGAGGGCGAGGACCTCGCGACCCTCGGCCGCAGCGGAGCGCTCCTGGTCCTCCACCTGGGCGCGCGGTACATCGACCGGATCGTCTCCGAACTCGTCCCCCACTACGGCGCGGACTGCCCGGCAGCGGTGGTGGCGATGGCGAGCCGCCCGGACGAGCTGGTCCTGCGGGGCACGCTGGAGGACATCGCGGCCCAGGTGAAGTCGGCGGGCGTGACCCGCACGGCGGTGATCCTGGTCGGCCGCGTCCTGGCGGCGACGGAGTTCCGCGACAGTCATCTGTACTCCGCGGAACGCGACCGCCACGTCTGCTGAGCGGGGGCGTTGCGCGGTTGTGCGTGGCCCGGTCCGAGGGCGTGACGCCCCCGGTCCCCCCCGCCCCGCGCTTGCGCGGCGTTTCCGGGGGTGCGCGGCGTTTCCGGGGTGCGCGGCGTTTCCGGGGGTGCGCGGCGTTTCCGGGGGTGCGCGGCGTTTCCGGGGGTGCGCGGCGTTTCCGGGGGTGCCCGCTGTGCGGGGGTGGGTGCGGGGGCGGGGCCTCCGGAGGGGGGATCGCGGACTGCTTTCCCGTACTTGCCCCGCCCTGACTCACGACGCTTTACGTCCGCTCACCCCCCTCCTGCGACCCCACCCCCTCCCGCCGGTCACGGGACCGTGGGGCCGGTGGCCGTCCCCACGCCGGCTCCACTTCCGTTGCGGGGAGCGCAACGGTCGCTCGAGTGCCGACGCTTGTGTGCCGCGGTCGGTGGCTGTCCACCGGGGGAAGCGAAGCCGTTCGCCGGGGGAGGGGGACGCGCAGGGGGCGTGTTCGGGACGTAAGGCGTCGTGAGTTAAGGCAAGGCAGGTACGGGAAAGCAGTCCCGGACATGCCCCCGGAGCGGCACCCGGACGCACACCAGCCGGACCGGGCCCGCCCCGGAACCGCACCCGGGACAACCGGGCCGGGCCCGGCAACGCACCCGGACGCCAAGCGAAACGGACCGGGTCACGCCCGAGAGCGTCACCCGGTGCGCCGCCCGCCCGAGGGCCACGCCCGGCAGCGTCACCCGGAGCGTCCCACCACCGTGCCCGCCCGGTCGATGCACACCACGTCCACCGCCACCGGCGCCCCCCGCAGCACCCCAAGCGCCTGGTCGCGCGCGGCGGCCGCCACCAGGTCGCCCAGGGGCACGCCCTGCGCCGCGCACATCTGGAGCGCGGCCAGGCCGGTGTTCGCCGCCGCGACCTCCGAGGCGAGAGCCTCGTCCGCGCCGCCGCGTCTCGCCAGGCCCGCGAGGAACGCCTTGTCGACCTGGGAGCGTCCCGAGTGCAGGTCCAGGTGCCCGGCGGCCAGTTTCGAGAGCTTGGCGAAACCGCCGCAGATGGTGAGCCGTCCCACGGGATGGCGTCGCACGTACTTCAGCACCGCTCCCGCGAAGTCCCCCATGTCGAGGAGCGCGTCCTCGGGGAGGCCGTACAGGGAGACGACCGTTTTCTCGGATGTCGAGCCCGTGCAGCCGGCGAGGTGGGTGCGTCCGGCCGCACGCGCGACGTCCACGCCGCGCCGGATCGAGTCGATCCAGGCCGAGCACGAGTAGGGGACGACGATCCCCGTCGTACCGAGGATGGAGAGCCCGCCGAGGATCCCCAGCCGTGGGTTCCAGGTGGAGTGGGCGATGTCCTCGCCGTGGTCGACCGAGACGGTGATCTCGACGTCCCCGCTGCCGCCGTGGCGGGCGGCGACCTGGGCCACGTGGTCGCGCATCATCTGCCGCGGGACGGGGTTGATCGCCGGTTCGCCGACGTCGAGCGGGAGTCCGGGCCGGGTGACCGTTCCGACGCCCTCCCCCGCCCGGAAGACGACCCCTGACCCGGCGGGCAGCAGCCGTACGGTCGCCCGGACCAGCGCGCCGTGCGTGACGTCCGGGTCGTCGCCGGCGTCCTTGACGATGCCGGCCATGGCGGACGACCCGGTCAGGGCCTCCGCGGCCAGGGCGAAGGACGGCGTCTGGCCCTTGGGCAGCGTGATCGTCACCGGGTCCGGGAAGTCACCGGTCAGCAGCGCCGTGTACGCCGCGGTCGTCGCCGCCGTCGCGCACGCACCGGTCGTCCAGCCGGGCCGCAGACCGGTGTGCTTGAGTTGGGCGTCACGCCCTCCGCTCGACTCAGTCATGAATGGATCCGATGCACGTACTGGTATTGGGTGGGACGACCGAGGGCCGGCGTCTCGCGGAGAGACTCCTCACCGACGGGACGGTCCGCGTCACCAGCAGCCTCGCCGGCCGGGTCGCCACTCCCAGGATGCCTCCGGGCGACGTCCGGGTGGGCGGCTTCGGCGGGGTCGAGGGCCTGGCCCGCTGGCTGCGCGAGCACGAGGTCGGCGCGGTCATCGACGCCACCCATCCTTTCGCCGGAACGATCAGTTTCAACGCGGCCCGGGCCGCCGCCGACGCCCATGTTCCCCTGCTGGCGCTGCGCCGGCCCGGCTGGGATGCGGCCGACGGCGACGACTGGCATCCGGTCGGCTCCCTGGAGGAGGCCGCCGACAGAGCCCCGGCCCTCGGCAGCCGGGTGTTCCTGACCACCGGCCGCATGGGACTCGCCTCCTTCGCGCACATCGACGACGCCTGGTTCCTGCTGCGGTCCGTCGACGCCCCCGAGGGACCGCGCCCGGCCCGTATGGACGTGCTGCTGGACCGGGGCCCGTTCACCCTCGACGGCGAGCGCGAACTGATCCGCCGCCACCGCATCGACGTGCTCGTCACCAAGGACAGCGGCGGCGCGGCGACCGCGCCGAAGCTGACGGCCGCGCGGGAGGCGGGCGTGCCCGTGGTGATCGTGCGCCGCCCGCCGGTCCCGGACGGTGTCCCCGTCGCGGCCACCCCCGAGGAGGCGGCCGCCTGGCTGGCGGACTACTCGGGGTAGCGGCGCGGGGTCCAGACGATCTCCTCGCCGTCGCCCCGGCGCACGACCTGCGTCTGCGACGATCCGACGAGCAGGATGGTCCGCATGTCGACCTGCGCCGGGTCGAGTTCGCCGAGGCGCACGATCCGTACGCTTTCCTCCGGGCCGCCCACGTCCCGGCCGAGCACGACGGGCGTGTCGGGCGCCCGGTGCGCCAGCAGAAGCTCGCGGGCCTTGCCGACCTGCCAGGTACGGCTGCGGGAACCCGGGTTGTAGAGGGCGAGCACCAGGTCGGCCGCGGCGGCGGCGTTCAACCGTTCCGCGATGACCTCCCACGGCTTGAGCCGGTCGGAGAGCGAGAGCACCGCGTAGTCGTGGCCGAGTGGCGCACCGGCCTTCGCGGCGGCGGCGTTGGCGGCGGTGACGCCCGGGAGGACCCGTACGGGCACGTCCTTGTAGGCGTCCTGGGACGCGACCTCCAGCACCGCCGTGGCCATGGCGAAGACGCCGGGGTCGCCGCCGGAGACCACCGCGACGCGTCGTCCGCGCCGGGCCAGCTCGAGCGCGAACTCGGCGCGCTCGGACTCGACCCTGTTGTCGGAGCCGTGCCGGATCTGCCCGGGACGGTGCGGCACCCGGTCCACGTACGTGGTGTAGCCGACGAGTTCGTCGGCGTCGGCGAGCGCGCGCCGGGTCTCCGGCGTGAGCCACAGGGCCCCGGCGGGCCCGGTGCCGACGACCACGACCTCGCCGAAGCCGGAGCCCGGGCGCGGGTTCGCGATACGGCTCGGCACGACGGCGACGGAAAAGTACGGCACCGAGTCCGGGGCGATGTCCGCCAGGTGCCCGGTGCGCTCGCCGCTCATCGTGGCGCGTTCGACGTAACGGGCCTCGTCGAGCCGCCCCGACGTCTCCATCGCGCGCCGCACGGCGGGGAAGGTGCGGCCGAGCTTCATCACCACGGCCGAGTCGGTCGCGGCGAGGCGTGCGGTCAGCTCGTCCTCCGGCAGCGTGCCGGGGATGATCGTCAGCACTTCCTCCGCCTCGCACAGCGGCGTACCCAGCCGGGCCGCCGCGGCGCTGATCGAGGTGACACCGGGGATGACCTCGGTCGGGTACCGGTGTGCGAGCCGCTTGTGCATGTGCTGGTAGGAGCCGTAGAAGAACGGGTCGCCCTCGGCGAGGACGGCGACCGTCCGGCCGGCGTCCAGGTGCTCGGCGAGCCGCGCCGCGGCCTGCTCGTAGAAGTCGTCGAGCGCACCCCGGTAGCCGCCGGGATGGTCGGTGGTCTCCACGGTGACCGGGTACATCAGGCGCTCCTCGATGTGGTCGGGGCGCAGATGCGGGGCGGCGATCGAGCGGGCGATGGAACGGCCGTGACGTGCGCAGTGGTAGGCGACGACGTCGGCCTCCGCGATGACGCGCGCGGCGCGCAGGGTCGTCAGCTCCGGGTCGCCGGGGCCGAGCCCGACCCCGTACAGCCGCCCGGTGGTGCTCTGGTTCTCGCTCATTCCGCCTCGCTCGCGATCGCGTTGACTGCGGCGGCGGCCATCGCGCTGCCGCCGCGGCGCCCGCGCACCACGAGGTGTTCGAGTGCCAGGGGGTGGACGGCGAGCGCCTCCTTGGACTCGGCGGCGCCGATGAAGCCCACGGGCACGCCGATGATCGCGGCCGGGCGCGGGGCGCCCTCCTCGATCATCTCCAGCAGCCGGAACAGCGCGGTGGGCGCGTTACCGACGGCGACGACGGAGCCCTCCAGGCGGTCGCGCCACAGCTCGAGGGCGGCGGCGGAGCGGGTGGTGCCGAGCTTCTCTGCCAAGCCGGGCACGGACGGGTCGGACAGCGTGCAGACCACGTCGTTGTCGGCGGGCAGCCGCTTGCGGGTGACGCCGCTCGCGACCATCTGGGCATCGCACAGGATCGGCGCGCCGGAGCGCAGGGCGGCGCGGGCACGGACGACGACGTCCGGGCTGTGGACGAGGTCGGTGACGAGATCGACCATCCCGCAGGCGTGGATCATGCGGACCGCGACCTGCGAGACCTCGGCCGGCAGCCCGGCGAGGTCCGCCTCCGCGCGGATCGTGGCAAAGGACTGGCGGTAGATGGCCGCGCCGTCCTTCTCGTACTCGAACACGGTGCTCTCGCTCACTTCGTCGGGGTGGTGATGGTGCGCGCCGCCGCGAGGGCGTCGGCGAGTCGGGAAACAGGTGCGGTGTGCGGCGCTTCGCCGGGGGCGGACACCTCGTAGCGTCCGTCGCCGGTCGCGACGACGTCGACCCAGGTGCCGCGGGGGTGGCCGCAGCGGCGTTCGCAGCCGGACCAGTACACGGGCAGGCCGCCCTGGCCCGCGGCGAGCAGTTCGGTGGCGTCGGCCCGCACGTCGGCGAGCGACTTGGCGCATCCGGGGCGCCCGGTGCAGGCGCCGACACCGAGCCAGGGCGAGCCGGGTCCGGTGACGAGCCCCGCGTCGGCGAGCGCCCCCAGATGCTCGGCCCCGGCTCCGGGCACGACCACGCCACGCCACGGTGTGACGCGCAACTCGCCCGAGCCGTAACGCTCGGCGACCTGACCGAGGAGCCGCCACTGGGCGGCGGTGAGCCGCCCGAGGGGCGCGAGCACGTAGAGCCCCCCGCGCCCGGCTCCCCGAACGCGCCCGGGCACGGGCGCGGGGGCGTGGGCGTGGGCGTGGGCGTGGGCGTGGGCGTGGGCGTGGGCGTGGGCGTGGGCGTGGCTGCGGTCCCCGGCCGGTTCGCGTTCGGCCGCGGAGGCGGGGGCGTGGCTGCGGTCCCCGGCCGGTTCGCGTTCGGCCGCGGAGGCGGGGGCGTGGCCGCCGTCCCCGACCGGTCCACGTTCAGCCGCGACGGCGGAGGCGTGGGCGGGGCAGCCGTCCGCCCCCGGGGAAGCGGGGCCGAGGACACTGTCCGCGCCCGGCGCCGGCTCGCCCGCACTGCCCCGGGTGACGGCGGGGCCGAGACCACTGTCTGTGGCCGGGACGGCGGGGCAGCCGCCGGTCTCGGCCGACGCCACATCGCCCGCACCGGCGCCGGCGCCGGCGTGGGCGTGGGCGTGGGCGGGGACACCGCCCCCGCCCGGGAAAGCGAGACCGAGGACACCCTCGGCGCCCGGCGCCACTTCGCCCGCACCGGCGCGGGCGCCGGCGGGACCGTCTGCGGCCGGGCCCCGTACGGCCGCGGCCGCGGCCGCCGGAGCTGCGTGCTCCGCACTGACGCCCGCCGCCGCGGCCCGTGCCTCCAGAGCAGCGGTCGACACCCCGTGCCCCGGCGGGAGTTCGCGTACCCGCCACGCGCGTGTGCCGCTCGCGTTCGCCGCGGCGAGAAAGCTCTCGGCCGCGAGGAGCATGCAGCGGGGGCCGTCCTCGGACCGGACGCGCAGCGTCGCGTCGCCCGCCGTCACGCGGACCCGCGTGCCGCCCGGTTCTGCGAGCAACATCACATCCGCGGCGAGTCCGGCCATGTCCCCGCGGCCGTCGTCCAGGGCGAACAGGAAGCGCCCCGAGAGCTCCGGCGTGACATCGCTCGCGCACAGCAGCGCGTCCAGCTCCGCGACGAGCGGCCGCACATCGGCGAAGCCCTGTTCGTCGAGCCCCGACAGCGGCGAGGCGACGATGTTGCGGACGCGTTCGTGGCGGGGCGACGGCAGCAGCCCGGCCGCGTCCAGGAGCTCCGCCAACTCCCCACCGCAGCCTGCTTCCAGGCCCCGCAGCTGAAGGTTGCCGCGCGAGGTGATGTCCAGCGCGCCGTCGCCCAGCCGCTCGGCCGCGTGGGCCAGCGCGTATGTCTGCTCGGCGGTCAGGATGCCCGCCGGCACGCGGACGCGCGCCAGCGCGCCGTCGTCCGCCGAGTGCAGACGCAGCGCGCCGGGGCAGGCATCACCGCGGTCCCGAACGGGAGTTACGGGAACTTCATCCCTGTTCGGGCGGTTCGAGGGGGCCGGAGGCATGGCGGCGAGCATACCGACCATCACACAAGCCCCCTGCTCCGAGCGCCCTACCCGGACCGGAGCGGCCCCTACTATGCTGCTCGGCGGGCCAAACGGCCCACCACCGCCGAAGACGGCGTCAGGGGAGGAAGCCCGGTGAGAACCCGGCGCGGTCCCGCCACTGTGAGCCAGGCGGCTGTGCACCATGCGCACGCCGCCGGGTGAGCCAGGAACTCCCGCCGTCTTCCACCGCCCGGGGCGCGGAAACCCCGAGGAAGAGGCCAGACGCCGCATGATCCTGCTCCTGTCGACGTCCGACACCGACCTGCTGAGCGCACGTGCCGCGGCCGGCCCGGTCGCGTACCGCTTCGCGAACCCCACCCGCCTCGCGCTCGAGGAACTGCCCGCGCTGCTCGAGGGCACGGACCTCGTCGTCGTCCGCCTCCTCGGCGGCCTGCGCGCCTGGCAGGAGGGCCTCGACCTGCTGCTCGCCCAGGACCGCCCCGTCGTGGTCCTCACCGGCGAACAGGCGCCCGACGCCCAGCTGATGGAGGCCTCCACGGTCCCCATCGGCATCGCCGCGGAGTCCCACGCCTACCTGGCGCACGGCGGCCCGGCGAACCTGGAGCAACTGGCCCGCTTCCTGTCCGACACGGTGCTGCTCACCGGCCACGGCTTCGATCCGCCGGCCGCCGCCCCCACCTGGGGCCGCCTGCGGCGCACCCCCCGCGTCACGGACGCCGGCGGTCCGCTGATCGCGGTGCTCTACTACCGGGCCCACCACATGAGCGGCAACACCGCCTTCGTGGATGCCCTCTGCGGCGCCATCGAGGACGCGGGCGGCCGTGCGCTGCCGCTGTACGTGGCGTCCCTGCGCGCCCCCGAGCCCGAGCTGCTCGAGCAACTGCGCGAAGCCGACGCCCTGGTGACCACCGTTCTCGCCGCCGGCGGTACCCGCCCGGCCGAGGCCTCGGCCGGCGGCGACGACGAGTCGTGGGACGCGGGTGCCCTGGCGGCCCTCGACGTACCGATCTTGCAGGCGCTGTGCCTGACCGGTTCGCGCACGGCGTGGGAGGAGAGCGACGAGGGCCTGTCCCCGCTGGACGCGGCGAGCCAGGTCGCCGTCCCCGAGTTCGACGGCCGGCTCATCACCGTCCCGTTCTCCTTCAAGGAGATCGACGAGGACGGGCTGCCGGCGTACGTCGCCGACGAGGAGCGCGCCGCCCGCGTCGCCGGGATCGCCGTGCGCCACGCGCGCCTGCGCCACATCCCGAACCCCGAGAAGCGGCTCGCGCTCGTCCTGTCCGCGTATCCGACCAAGCACTCCCGCATCGGCAACGCGGTGGGCCTCGACACCCCCGCCTCTGCCGTCTCCCTGCTGCGCCGACTGCGCGAGGAGGGCTACGACTTCGGCGACGAGGACGTCCCCGGTATCGAGTCCGGCGACGGCGACGAACTGATCTACGCGCTCATCGAGGCGGGCGGCCATGATCAGGAGTGGCTGACCGAGGAGCAGCTGGCCCGCAACCCGGTCCGTATCCCGGCGGCGGACTACAAGCGGTGGTACGCGACCCTGCCCGCCGAACTGCGGTCCTCGGTCGAGGAGCACTGGGGTCCGGCGCCCGGCGAGATGTTCCTGGACCGTTCCCGCAACCCCGAGGGCGACATCGTGCTCGCCGCGCTGCGCCGCGGGAATCTGCTGATCCTCATCCAGCCGCCGCGCGGCTTCGGCGAGAACCCGATCGCGATCTACCACGACCCGGATCTGCCGCCGAGCCACCATTACTTGGCCGCGTACCGCTGGATCGCCGCCTCCGCGGACGACGGCGGTTTCGGCGCGGACGCGATGATCCACCTCGGCAAGCACGGCAACCTCGAGTGGCTGCCGGGCAAGAACGCGGGCCTGTCCGCCGCTTGCGGCCCGGACGCCGCCCTCGGCGACCTGCCGCTCGTCTACCCCTTCCTGGTCAACGACCCCGGCGAGGGCACGCAGGCCAAGCGCCGTGTGCACGCGACGCTCGTCGACCACCTGGTGCCGCCGATGGCGCGCGCCGAGTCGTACGGCGACATCGCGCGCCTGGAGCAGCTGCTCGACGAGTACGCCCAGATCTCGTCCATGGATCCGTCCAAGCTGCCGGCGATCCGCGCCCAGATCTGGACCCTGATCCAGGCCGCGAAGCTCGACCACGACCTCGGCCTGGACGACCGTCCCGACGACGACGGCTTCGACGACTTCCTGCTGCACGTCGACGGCTGGCTGTGCGAGGTGAAGGACGCCCAGATCCGCGACGGCCTCCATGTGCTGGGCAGCGCCCCGACCGGCCCCGAGCGGGTCAACCTGGTCCTGTCCATCCTCCGCGCGCGCCAGATCTGGGGCGGCTCCCAGGCCCTGCTGGGCCTGCGCGAGGCGCTCGGCCTGGACGAGTCCGCGGCGACCCGCACCACCGCCGACGAGGCAGAGGCCGCGGCCCGCGCCCTCGTCGAGGCGATGGAGGCGGCCCACTGGGACCCCGCCGCGGTTCCGGCGGACCAGGGCGAGCAGGTCGCGGCCATCCTGCGCTTCGCCGCGCTCGAGGTCGTCCCGCGCCTGGCCCGCACCACCGACGAGGTCGACCACGCGGTCCACGCCCTGAACGGCGGCTTCGTCCCGGCCGGCCCGTCGGGCTCCCCGCTGCGCGGCCTGGTCAACGTGCTGCCGACCGGCCGCAACTTCTACTCGGTCGACCCCAAGGCCGTCCCGTCCCGACTGGCCTGGGAGACGGGCCAGGCCCTCGCGGACTCGCTCCTGACCCGCTACCGCGACGACAACGGCGAGTGGCCCGCCTCCGTGGGCCTGTCCCTGTGGGGAACCAGCGCGATGCGCACGGCCGGCGACGACGTGGCGGAGGCTCTGGCCCTGCTCGGCATCCGCCCCGTCTGGGACGACGCCTCCCGCCGCGTGACCGGCCTCGAGCCGGTCCCGCAGGCGGAGCTCGGCCGACCCAGGATCGACGTGACGCTGCGCATCTCCGGCTTCTTCCGGGACGCGTTCCCGCACACGATCGGCCTGCTGGACGACGCGGTGCGCCTCGCCGCGTCCCTCGACGAGCCGGCCGACGTGAACTTCGTGCGCGCGCACGCCCAGGCCGACCTGGCTGAACACGGAGACGAGCGCCGGGCGACGACCCGTATCTTCGGCTCCCGCCCCGGTACGTACGGCGCGGGCCTGCTGCAGCTGATCGACTCCCGAGACTGGCGCACGGACGCGGACCTGGCCGAGGTCTACACGGTGTGGGGCGGCTACGCCTACGGCCGTGGCCTGGAGGGCCGCCCGGCCCGTGCCGAGATGGAGACCGCGTACAAGCGCATCACGGTCGCCGCGAAGAACACGGACACCCGCGAGCACGACATCGCCGACTCCGACGACTACTTCCAGTACCACGGCGGCATGGTCGCCACGGTCCGCGCCCTGCGCGGGACGGCCCCCGAGGCGTACATCGGCGACTCCACACGCCCGGAGACGGTCCGCACCCGCACCCTCGTCGAGGAGACCTCCCGCGTCTTCCGAGCCCGCGTGGTCAACCCGCGCTGGATCGAGGCGATGCGCCGCCACGGCTACAAGGGCGCCTTCGAACTGGCCGCCACCGTCGACTACCTCTTCGGTTACGACGCGACGACGGGTGTGGTCGCCGACTGGATGTACGACAAGCTCACGGAGACGTACGTCCTCGACCCGGAGAACCGCGCCTTCCTCGAGCAGGCCAACCCGTGGGCTCTCCACGGCATCGCCGAACGCCTCCTGGAGGCTGAGTCCCGCGGCATGTGGGAGAAGCCGGACCCGGCGGTGCTGGAGCAGCTGCGGCAGGTCTTCCTGGAGACGGAAGGCAACCTCGAGGACGACGAGGCGTAGCGGACGGCTGTGCCGCCGCCCCTCAGCGGGCGGCGGCGCGTCAGCGGGCGGCGGCGGCGCGCTCGGGCCGCTGCGAGGCCCAGACCAGACCGGGCACCGCCAGCATGAGTGCCATGCCCGCGTATCTGACGTATCCCTGCGCTTCGGCGCCGGAGACCAGGACCGCCCCCGCGATCTGCATCACGAGCACGGCGGCGATGACCAGCTGCGCGTAGCCGAAGAGCCGGGGCCGGACGATGTACTTCCGCTGGGTGGGCAGCATCCACCCACTGCGGACGGCGGCGATCCCGCTCACGGCGACGAGCGCGGCGAGCACGCCGACCAGGACTCCCACGATCACGTTCATCGTTCCACCCTTGTGCTGTCCGGCCCCGCGGGCCGAAGTCAGCAGATGGTCCCACAGCGCTGCTGGGTGTCCAGGGCTCGAAGACTGCCCCGCCGGCCCGCCCCGACGTACGGCCCCGCCTGCCGTGCGGCGACCCGCACCGCGGCCGGTTCGCGGCCGGGCCGGCGAGGCGGCCAAACTCCGTTCCCTGACCTGCGAGTTGGTCCACCCTGACACGAGCCCCGCCGGGCCGGTTGGTCTAGTTTGGGGTCGGTCGAGGAATCGTTCGTGCCCAGGAGGCCCTCACGTGTCAGAACACGACCCCCAGCTCGCCGCCGCCGCCGACATACGTGCCCGGATCGACACGAGCAAGCCGCACTCCGCCCGGTTCTGGAACTACTTCGTGGGCGGCAAGGACCACTACGAGGTCGACCGGCAGACCGGGGACCACATCAAGGAGATCTTCCCCGGCCTCGTCGACGTGGCGCGCACCAGCCGCCACTTCCTCGGCCGCGCCGTCCGGGACCTCGCGGGCGAGCAGGGCATCCGGCAGTTCCTCGACATCGGCACCGGCCTGCCCACCGCCGACAACACCCACGAGGTGGCGCAGCGGGTCGCACCGGACGCCAAGGTCGTGTACGTCGACAGCGACCCCCTGGTGCTGGCCCATGCCCGGGCCCTGCTGACGAGCACACCCGAGGGGCAGACGGCGTACCTGGACGCCGATCTGTACGCGCCGGACGAGATCTTGAAGGCCGCAGCCGGCACGCTGGACCTCTCCCGGCCCGTCGCGCTGATGATCCTCAACACGCTCGGCCACGTGGGCGATTACGAGCAGGCCCGGGGCCTGGTCGCGCAGCTCATGGCGGGCCTGCCGTCCGGCAGCTACCTGGTGATCAGCGACAGCACCTCCACCAGCGCGGGCATGATCGCGGCCTCGGACGCGTACAACGCCAGCGGAGCGGTTCCGTACTACGTGCGCAGCGTCGACGAGATCGCCGGGTTCTTCGACGGCCTGGAGCTGGCGGACCCGGGAGTCGTGCAGGTCACGCAGTGGCGCCCGGAGGCGGACAGCGCCGCCGACGCGGTGGCGGTGGACGCCTACTGCGGCGTGGGGCGCAAGCCGTAGCCGGTCCGTACGACGTCGGCGGCGCCCCGGGCGGGACACTTCCACGCGGGGCGCCGCTGCCTCGCGCCCGGGTCGGGCATGGTCGCGAAAGCCGACCGGAAACCCGCCTGGACACCGCCCGGAAAGCCCCCGTGACGGCCTTCAGCGGCGGCTTGGGCGACACCGCACACGCGGTCTAAGGTGCCGCCCCGCCCCCTGCGGCCGAAGCTCCGCAAACGCCCGCCCCTGCCCTCGCCGCACCCATCCTGACCTGGCCTTTTACCGTGTCCGCCCGTACCGTTCCCCTTACCTGAAAGGGGGCCGGATGGACCGGAACATACGCACGGTCGACGACGTGCTGAAGCTCATGGACGAACTGTTCGCACCCGAGGCCGATCGCTGGACGAGTGCCGGGGCGACGTGGTGGGACGGCTTCTACACCGACCGTACGAAGCCCGTGCCGTTCTTCGTGGCCAAGCCGGACGAGAGTCTCGGCTCGTACGCCGACCGAGGCCTGATCGCACCCGGCCGAGCCCTCGACCTGGGATGCGGGCCGGGCCGCAACGCACTCCATCTGGCGTCCCTCGGCTTCCACGTGGACGCGGTCGACCTCTCACCGGCGGCGATCGGCTGGGCCGAGGAACGCGCTCGTGAGGCCGGAGCCGACATCCGGTTCCACTGCGGCGACGCCTTCGCCCTCACCACGGCGGAGCTCGCCGGCCCGTACGACCTGATCCACGACTCCGGCTGCTTCCACCACCTGCCGCCCCACCGCCGTGTCAGCTATCTCGCCCTCCTCGAACGATCCCTCGCACCCGGCGGCCACCTCGCCCTCACCTGCTTCGCGGCCGGAGGAATGGGCTCCGAGCTCGACGACGCGGACTTCTACCGCGAGTCCGGTCTCCAGGGCGGCCTCGCCTACACGCCGGAGTCCCTTCGCCGGATCTTCTCGGACCTGACGGAGGTGGAACTGCGCCGCATGCACGACGAGCCCGCCGAGTCCCCGTATTTCGGCGAGTCCTTCCTCTGGACGGCCCTGTTCCGCCGCGGCGCCCCGACTCCGGCGGCGGCAGCCGAGTAGTGATTCCGCCCAAACCCCGGACGCCGGCCTCCCGGGTCGGCCTTCCGGGTTCCCGGGCACATCTAATCAATTTTGACTAGATTGGGGTCATGACAGAGAAGACCATCCCCCTGCTCCCCTGCCACGCGATCCAGCCGGTCGTCGACTTCTACACCGCGCTGGGCTTCAAGACGACGTTCTTCCAGAAGAGCCCGTATCCGTACGCCGCCGTCGAGCGAGGCGCCGTCGAGCTGCAGTTCGCCGGCATGAAGGGGTACGACCCGGCGCAGTCCTACTCCGGCTGCTACATCGTCACGGACGACGTGGACGGCCTGTACGCGACGTTCCGCGCCGGCCTCAAGGCCGCGTACGGGAAGATCCCCTCCCGGGGACTGCCCCGCATAGGGCCGTTGAAGGACATGTCGTACGGCATGCGGCAGTTCCTGATGACCGACCCCGGCGGCAACAGCATCCGCATCGGCCAGAAGATCAGCGAGGACCAGCACCACCGGTACCCCCCGGAGGGAACATTCGCGCGGGCGCTGCACATGGCCGATCTCTTCGTCGATTCCAAGCAGGACCTGCCGGGCGCCGCGAAGATCGTCGACCGCGTACTGGGGCTCGACGACGAGCACCCCACTCCTCCGGAGCTTCTGCGCCTGCTCGTGCTGCGCGCGGACATCGCACAGCGACTCGGCGACGACGAGTCGGCCGCGACGCTGCTGACCAGGGCCGCAGAGCTTCCCCTGACGGAGGACGAGCGGGAATCGGTCGACGACGCCCTGGCGCGCCTCGCCGAACTGCGCCCCTGATCACCCGACGACACCGGCCGCGGCCCGTACCCCGACCGGCCGCGCAGCGGATGCCCCGGCCGGGGGGACGCGGCAGGGTGGCCTTCGCCAGGACCTTCCGGCCCAGACGAGGAGCGCCCATGTCCGTGACCCGCTACCGGCGTCCCGCCATTGCGGCCGGGGCCGCGCTCCTCGCCGTGGCCGCCGCAGGCTGCTCCGGCCTCGGCCGCACCGCCGTCGGCACGCTCACGTACGAGGGCGGCCACGCGCACCACACGACGGTGACGAGCCCCCTCGTGACGGGGTGCCATCGCTTCGGGGGTGAGGGAGCCGTCGCGATCGAGAACAACACCGCGGTGGACGTCACCGTCTATCCGACGGACGACTGCTCGGGCAAGGAGTCGATCTACGTGCCCTCGACGTTGTCCGACGTCGTGGCGCCGGACGCGGGACCGTGGCGGAGCTACAGCTTCATCCACTGAGCGCGGCGGCGGACCCGACGCAGGCTCGGCCGCCGAACGGTCCACCTCGCCCGGGGCGAGTGGGCGGCGACACAGGTCACGCTGAAGACCATCAACCCCGCTGTTTCAGGCGCCCGCGGCGCGGCGGCCCATGACGGGCTCGGCCAGCAGCCGGGCCATCCCGCAGAGGGTCTGGCCATGCCGGGCGAAGAGTTCGTCGCGCGAGTCGAAGTGGCCCAGGTCGGCCAGAACATGGGCCGAAAGGTCGCACGCGGCGTCGGCCGCCGAGCAGACCGCCGCCCCGTCCCAGTCGATCGCCGTCCTGGACAACGCCTCGAACAGCGTCTCCGGACCGGAGTTGGTGAAGCCGCCGCCGGCATCGCCGCTCAACTCTTCAAGCGTGCCGAAGAGTTCGGACACCGTGAGCCAGCGCTCTGTCGCACGGCCGGCGTGCTGCCGTTCCACGATCCGGAACTCGGGCCACGCCAGTAGCACCTGATCCGGAACGATCCGCTGCAACCGCGGGAAACGCGGATACCAGAACGCTCCGTCCACCAGCAGGCCGCGCACGCGGGTGGCCACTCCGGTCGCCCGCGCGACGGCCTCCAGGACGGCCAGCCGCTGACTGCACGAGCCGAGGCCGCGGCGCAGCACCTCCGACACGGGACGCTCGTCCTGCACCGAGTACACCGGCCGCACAGCGGCGGTGATCAACCCGTGGGCGCGGCGCAGGGCTGCCACCTGCAGAGCGGGGTCCGGATCGGACGTGGCGCCGACGTCGCGGACGAGTGCGACCACGCGCGGATGCTGCCAGTCGAGGATCCGTGTCGGCGCCGTGCCACCCGTCGACCTGTCCCCGTGGGCCGCCGTCGTTCCTCCGACGAGCGTGTTCACACGGGCACGGCCTCGTGGCCTGAGAAGCGAGCTGGTCATGGAGGGCGTCCTTTCGGCCGACCCCTCGACACCCCGGCCGGCGGCCACATCGTCCCAGAGTTTTTGAACGCGATCAACTTTCTCTCGCACGGCCCGCCACACCCTGCCCCGCGCTCACGTCCCCGCGCCCTCGACCGCCCCCAGGGCCAGTCCCCACGGAAAGGCACCCGGCCGACCCCCGCCCCCCGACCCGTTCGGGACGTAGCCCTCGTCGCCGTTCAGCACGGTCACTCCGGAAGCCCGCAGCGTCTCCACGGACCGCTGGAACTGGGGGTGCTGCGCATACGCGGCGTTCACGCACGGCATCGTCACCGTCGGAACGCGCTTGCCGATCGCCTCGGCGGCGACGCCCACGACGAAAGACGACGTCAGGCCGAGGGCCCAGGAGTTGACGCTGTTGAACGTGGCGGGCGCGAACAGGACGGCATCGGCCGGCGGCCACACACCCGGGTCGCCCGGCCGCTCGTACTCCCAGAGAACGGGGTGGCCCGTGAGCACCGCCAGACCGTCGAGACCGGCCTCCAGCCAGCGCGCCGCCGCTGGGGTCAGGCCGAGGCATACGTCCCATCCGCCGGCCTGTGCGTGCTCGATCACTTGAGCGACGTCGAACACGGGCGGCGCGGCGGAACAGAACAGGTAAAGAGTCCTCGTCATGGACTTCATCCGATCACAGGCAGCCGTCCCCGGAAGAGGTCCGACCCCGTACGCCCCCATGATCACTTCACCATCTTCACCGGCTCCGGCCGGCTCCGGCCGGCGGCCTCGTCGCGCACGAATGTCCGGGACATGTCCCGGACAGCGAACGGGCGCCCGCTTCAGTGGGCATGAAATGGGGAAGGAGGCGGTCTTCTGGTGCCTCCGAGGTCCACAAGGTCCTTCAGGGAGGGAACCCCATGGCCGAATCTCTCGTGATCGAACCCACCTCCGAGCGGCCCGTCGAAGCGGCGCGGCTGCCGGAGCTCGTAGTGATCGGCGCCTGCGGCTGCGGCTCCGGCTGCGGTTGCGGATGCCAGTCCGGAGCCCCGTGCCAGTGCGGAGGCTGCTGCGGCTGAGCCCCGAGTGCCGGGCACCGCCTCCGTCGGCGGCGCCCGGCACAGGCGTACGGCAGTGCGTTCCCTCCCCACGACCGTGATCGGTCGTGGAACCCGGCCTGCCGCACGAGATGGCGACGCGCGAGACGGAGTGATCACGCGGCAAGGTATCTTCCTCTCGCGGCGCGTCGAGCGTCTCTCCGCGCCGCGTCATGGGGAGGGAAAATCATGCGCACATCACTGCTTCGGCGCGCGGCCACGCTGGCCACGACGCTGGGGCTCACCTCGCTCGGGCTCCTCGGCGCGGGCGCGGCGCCCGCGCAGGCCGCGATCGGCGACTGCCCGGCGGGCTACTTCTGTGCTTGGAAGAGCGACAACGGCACAGGCACCATGTTCAAGACGAACGTCGACAAGGCGACGCTCGGGACCTGGGACAACACGTTCCAGTCCGTCGTGAACCACACGTCCAAGTTCGCCTGCCTGTACGACGACTCGAACTACGCCAAGGACGGCGGCGTCTCCGTGTGGGCCCCCGATCCCGCCGGGACCGAGTGGGGCTACTCGCATCGCTCCGTCAGCTCGGTGCGGCTCGTCACCACCGAGCGGGAGTGCATCCTCCCGGCCTACCCGGAGTGGTATGCGACGACCGCGCCGCAGGCGGCGGGCTTCGGTGACCTGAACGCCGACCGCCGGGCCGATGTCCTGGTCCGGGACAAGGCGGGCCGTCTGTGGTTCCTGCGCGGCGACGGCACCGGGCAGCTGGTCGGCAAGGGCGGCTGGAACGCCATGAACGCCCTCGTCCGGCACGGCGACTTCAGCGGAGACGGCCGCGAGGACGTGATCGCCCGCGAGGCGTCGACCGGGAAGCTGTGGCTGTACCCCGGCGCCGGCACCGGCAGCCTCGGTGCGCGCAAGCTCATCGGCAACAGCGGCTGGAACGCCATGAGCCGGCTCGTCGCCTACGGAGACCTCTCCGGCGACGGCCGCTCGGACCTGATGGCCGTCGAGAAGGCCACGGGCAAGCTGTGGCTGTACCCCGGCACCAGCACGGGCACGCTCGGTGCGCGCAAACTCATCGGCAACGGCGGCTGGACCGGCATGAGCGCCATGGTCGGGGCGGGCGACATGAACGGCGACGGCAAGGCGGACCTGATCGCCCGCAAGGCCTCCACCGGGGAGCTGTTTCTGTACCCGGGCACGACCGGAGCCCTCGGGTCCCGTGTACTGATCGGCAACGGTGGCTGGAACGTCATGGACACGTTCCTCGGCCTGGGCGATGTCACCGGCGACGGCCACGGTGACCTCGTCACCACCACCAAGAGCAGCTACGTCGGCGAATCGTGCCGGGGCGTCGGCTGCCAGCTCGTGTACCCGGGCCGCGGCGACGGCGCACTGGACTCGCGCGTGGAGACGGTCACCGACTGGTGGAACCTGAACGGCGCCTTCTGATCCGAGAAGGCGCCTCCTGATTCGGCGAAAGGGCCTCCGCTTCCGAGCGGAGGCCCTTCTGTCATGTGCGGCACCGTGCCACGCAGGTCGCCGCCGGATCGCTCGCTGCACTGACTGCGACTCCGGCCCAGGCCGCCGC
Organism: Streptomyces sp. NPDC096176; assembly: GCF_044763255.1. Taxonomy (NCBI): domain Bacteria; kingdom Bacillati; phylum Actinomycetota; class Actinomycetes; order Kitasatosporales; family Streptomycetaceae; genus Streptomyces; species Streptomyces sp. NPDC096176. The sequence continues at coordinate 95,122 of NZ_JBIWFV010000018.1, forward strand.
GCTCGGGCGCTGAACGCCCCCCGCAGCCGCTATGGACCGCGCAGCGCCTCACACAGATCGTCCCGGAGGGGGCAGCGCGTCAGCCATTCGCGGATGATCTCATCCGCCGCGTGTGGACCACCGCCTCACGCTGCGGAGAGGCGGCCGTGACAGTCAGTGGCTTGCCTTATGAGCTCACCCAGCGGGGAAGGTGAGCCGCAGTACGATCTCGCCGTCGTCGTCGGTCTCCCCCGTGGGCTCGAACCCGAACTCCCGGTAGAAGGGCCCCGGTTCGCCATCGCCGGGCTCATAGCTGGTCAGCAGCTCGGTGGCGCCGTCCTCACGCACCAGGGCGGCGATCTGCGTGAGCGCTTCCCGGCCGATCCCCCGCCTCTGGTACCGCTTGTCGACGAGGAGACGCCAGAGGAAGTGCCGCCCTGCGAAGGGACCGGTCGGCGGTTTCCACGACAGCATCACGAAGCCGACCGGCTCGTCGCCGCGGTACACGGCGCGATACCAGGGATTGGCCTCCGGCGTCTTCGCCGCCTCCTTGAGCGACTTGGACACGGAGGCGACGAACTGCTTCTGATCCCGTCGGACGCGGAGGGCGCGAACGGCGTCGCGGTTGTCGTCGGTGATCTCCCGTAGATGCACGCCTGGAGACCTCATGCCACACCCCTTTCCTGCATCTTTCCTGCATCCGGCAATTGCGCCGGCCGAGTCGACGAAGACCAGCCCCGGGCGGCATCCCTTGTGTGGTGCGTACGCATTGTCACGGACGCTGCGGCCGACGCCCCGCAGCGGCACGCTGCGGAGGCGTTGCACGGGTCGGATCCTCGGGCACGGCCAGATCGCCGTCACGATGCACGTCTACCGCACGTCGTCCAGGACGGGCAGCGCGAGGCTGTCGGCCACATGGGCCGGCTGCTCAAGAGGCCGCCCGGTCACGAGTCCGCCGTTTGAGATCGGATGTGGATGTCAAAGGGCCCCAGCCGTGATCGGCTCGGGGCCGGAACCGAGGCACTGCTGTACCGCAACCTCCAGGAGACCACGGTGCCCAGCAGCACGCGCCGCAACCGCCGCCGCGACATCCCGCCGCCCCGGACCGGAAGCAACGAGGCCGAGGTCCGGCGCGGCTTCCTCGACTACCTCCGTACCTCGATCGCCGCGAAGGTCGACGGCGCCCGCGAACCGCAGGTGCGGACAGCCGCAGTGCCGTCGGGCACGAACCTGCTCGGCCTGCTCAACCACCTGACTTTCGTCGAGCGCTAAATGTTCCTGGGGGACGACGTCACCGACTGGTAGGAGACGTTCAAAGCCGCACCGGCGGACAGCGTGGCCGATGTCGTCGCCCGCTACCGAGATGCCGTCAAGCGCGCGAACGACGTTCTCGACGGGTGTACCGACCTCGGCGCACCGGTCCCCCGACCGCAGCCGGACCGCCCCGCTCCCAGCATCCGCTGGGCACTCACCCACATGATCGAGGAGACCGGCCGACACGCGGGCCACGCGGACATCCTCCGCGAACTCATCGACGGCACGACCGGCCGCTGATCCACCTCTCCAGGACGGGAACACATGATCACAGCACCATTTGTTCGCACTGCCCGACCATGCGGGAGTCACCTACTCCTGGGTACGCCCCATGGCCGGGCCCGGTACGTCCTCCAGGTCACCGAGCCGGACGAGCAGTTCCCCGACGGCAAGTTGAACGTGCACCGCTACCCACGCCCGGCGACGGGCGCCCGTCGTTCTCGGCCACCGCTGCCCGGATAGACCCCGAGCAGCGGTCGAGCACCCTGGCAGCCGCCCGCATCCGGCACGGCTGAGCTGCTTCCCTCCGGCCGGCGGTTGGCCCCGCTTGCCGAACACCCTTCCCAAACCGACCAACCGCAGGCGTCCCTTGTCCAGCCCACCATGTTGTCGCGACGAGCGCCGACCGAACACCAACCACCCGCCCGCTCCGTCCAAGTCCGCACACGGCACCAGCGCGGTCTGCTGACGGTCGATGGATTCACCGAACCGTCGACTCGTACGCCACCGCGGCTGACGGGACCTGCTTCTGTCGCACCAGGCGGATCCCGGCCGTCAGGGTAGCGGCGGCGCTGAGGGCGGCGGTCGCGACGAATCCGTAGCGGGTATCGCTGTGGTCGGTGATCGTCGCGACCATCAGCATGGCCACGATGGTGGCGGCCAGGCCGCAGCCGTTGGCCACCCCGAAGACCCGGCCCGCCTGGTTCGCGTCCACCGAAGGACAGAGCGTGCGCAAGGTAATTGGCGTCTTCGTGGAAGGCGGCATGCGGAGTAACGGGGGCCCGGTAGGTCCACCAGTTTTCCCATGTCTGCTGGGTCGACGGGTTGTCCGTCCACGGGTGAACCGTCAGTCCGTACCGGTGCCCTTCCTTTTCCATCCGAATTCGGTGGGACTCGGCGAGAGCGACCAAAGGGAGGGTGTGAATTGGGAGCCCGCGGGGGGCGTGCGCGCATCGTTCCTGTGCCCAGTGGAACATTTCTCCGGCGATGCCGTGCCAGGTGGGGAACATGTAGGTGAGGAGCTCGTGGTGCGCCTCCCTGTTCCACCGATCGCGCTCCTCCACCTGCTCCCACACCTTTTGCACCGTGGCCCGCCACTGCCGGTCACGGGCCGGGGAGTGGTAGCGGAGGAGCGCGAGCATGACGACGTACGGTGCCGGATCGGATGGCAGGGCCTCACAGGCTGCATCGCACGACTCCCACGCCTGCTCCATCTCCACGTTGCTGCCCAGCCCTCGCGGGCCGGCCATCGACCGCAAGGCCTGCACGGTTGCAAGGAGGGCCAACGCGTGGGCAGATCGAGGTTCGGCCTGCGCCCACGTATCGGCGAACGTCAGCCGCACCCCAGCGCGGGCAAGAACCTGAAGGCGGAAGATGCGTCGGTCCCAGTCCGTACCGATCCTCGCCAGCAGGTCCCGGGGCGCCCTCCCATCGGCCCATGGCCGCGTCCTCCACCACCGCCCGTAGTTGGTCGTCATCGCGGGCGGGATGCCGGTCCAGGGCTGGTCTGCGGCTATTCATGGCGGCCCTGCTCGTACACGAGGTGCGACTGAGGTCCCGCGCGCCGGGCATTGCCTTGCACGTTCAGGGCAGGCTCGCCACGTGACGTGGCCGGCACGAGCTGCAACAGAGGTGCGGCAGTCGCGGCCGTACCAACGGTCAGGCTCAGGGGCGAAGCCTCTGGTATCGGCATCATCAACAGTCCTCTGATCACAGGCGGGTGGATGGAAAGGCCGTCGGGCTCAGGGGTAAAGGGAGGGGAGCCTGAACCTCGCCCGCGCCCGACGGCCGTCTAGAAGTGGATGCTGTTGACCAGCTCAGCGATGTCCCTCACGAACTTCTCGATCTCCGGGGCCATGCCGGTGTCAGCGAGGAAGAACCCGAACAGCACACTCACGATGGCTGGCCCGGCATTGAGCCTTTTCCAACCTCAGGCTGCCGCGTGATGTAGGACGAGGACGGCTTGGACGATCGCGGTGATGCGGTTGGTGCTGCAGCGGAGCTTCCGCAGGAGGCGCCAGCCCTTCAGAGTGGCCATGGCCCGCTCGCCGAGACAGCGGATCTTGGCGTGGGTGCTGTTG
>NZ_JBIWFV010000019.1:0-93257 GCF_044763255.1 Streptomyces sp. NPDC096176
ACCGCGTAGTACGCCTCGTGGACGGAGCGGACGATGTCGGGCCGGGTGACGTTGAGGACCTCGTTGCAGCCCTCGAGGTCCTGGAAGTCCTCGAGCGTCGGGTCCTGGGCCTGCAGCATGGTGCCCATCGCCCCGTCGGCCACCACCACCCGGGTGGCGAGCGCCTGGCGCAGGGCGTCGATACGGGTCCGGCTGTCAGCGGAGGGGGTCGGCAACGAGGCCATGGATGTGCTCCCTGGGATGCGACGGCTGTCGGCTTTGCGGCTTCCGGGGGGAAGGCGCACGCAGCCAGCGTAGCGGTGCGGGCCCGTCGGGGGCGGAGGCGTCCCACGGGCCGGACTGAGTCCGGCTCAGCGGCTTTTTCACTGACCTGCGGCACGAGATACTCGGTCCGCCGTGACCAAGGTCGGCATCGACCGATAGTGTTCAGCATTGTCGAACCGCGTGGAGAAGGGCCGATCCGATGGCGAAGAACATCCAGTCGCTCGAGCGCGCGGCTGCCATGCTGCGGCTGCTCGCGGGCGGTGAGCGGCGTCTGGGCCTGTCGGACATCGCGTCGTCACTGGATCTCGCCAAGGGTACGGCCCACGGCATCCTGCGCACCCTTCAGTCGGAGGGTTTTGTCGAGCAGGACGCCGCCTCCGGCCGCTACCAGCTGGGCGCGGAGCTCCTGCGGCTCGGCAACAGCTATCTCGACGTCCACGAGCTGCGGGCCCGCGCCCTCGTCTGGACCGACGACCTCGCCCGGTCCAGCGGCGAGAGCGTCCACCTCGGCGTTCTGCACCAGCACGGCGTGCTGGTCGTGCACCACGTCTTCCGGCCCGACGACAGCCGGCAGGTCCTTGAGGTGGGAGCCATGCAGCCGTTGCACTCCACCGCCCTCGGCAAGGTACTGGCGGCCTACGACCCAGTGGCGCACACAGAGGCGCTGGAGGTCGAGCGCAAGGCCTTCACACCGAATACGGTCACCGACCCCGAGGGATTCGAGTCAGTACTCGAGCACGCCAGGGCCCGCGGCTGGGCGGCCGATGTGGAGGAGACCTGGGAGGGCGTGGCCGCCGTCGCCGCCCCGATCCACGACCGGCGCCGCATGCCGGTGGGGGCGGTTGCCATCACGGGCGCCGTCGAGCGCGTGTGCAACGACGGAGAACTGCGTTCCGAGCTGGTGGCGGCGGTACGGGACTGCGCTCGCGCGGTTTCCAGGGACCTCGGGGCCGGGCGCTTCTGATCGCTCGGCCGCGTCGCCGGTAACGATCCGGTTTTCGCCCGACGCAACCCTTGACGCCATGTTTACCGGAGGACAAAACTGCCGTTCACCGGTCGGCATTGTCGAACAGCTAACGGCAATACACGCTAGAGTATGGCAACGCCAGGCCGGGAGAACGCCCTCTGCTGAGGGCGCGGACCACCGGAGGGACCCGGGGTTCGCCTTCCCCCTGGACGAAGGACAAAGGAGTCGCGGGTGTCCAACTCCGACATCTTCATCGGCGAGATCATCGGTACCGCCGTTCTCATCCTGCTCGGCGGTGGCGTCGTCGCCGCCGTCGTGCTCAAGCGCTCGAAGGCTCAGAACGCCGGCTGGCTGGCCATCACCTTCGGGTGGGGCTTCGCGGTCCTGACCGCGGTCTACATGACCGGAGCCCTTTCCGGCGCCCACCTCAACCCGGCCGTGACCCTCGGCATAGCGATCAAGGACAACGACTGGGGCACCGTCCCCGTCTACATCGCGGGCCAGCTCCTCGGCGCCATGATCGGTGCGGCTCTCGTCTGGGTCGCCTACTACGGCCAGTTCCACGCGCACCTCACGGACCGCGAGATCGTGGGCGACCCGGCCGACAAGGCGATCGAAGGCCCGCACGCGGAGGGCAGCGGCAAGGCCGGCCCCGTGCTCGGCGTCTTCTCCACCGGCCCCGAGATCCGCAACGTCTGGCAGAACCTCGCGACCGAGATCATCGGCACGGCCGTGCTCGTCCTCGCAGTGCTCACGCAGGGCCTCAACGACAGCGGCAAGGGCCTCGGCCCGCTCGGCGGACTCATGGTCGCCCTCGTCGTCGTCGGCATCGGTCTCTCGCTCGGCGGCCCCACCGGGTACGCCATCAACCCCGCCCGCGACCTGGGCCCGCGCATCGTGCACGCCCTGCTCCCGCTGCCGAACAAGGGCGGCTCCGACTGGAGCTACGCCTGGATACCCGTCGCCGGTCCGCTGATCGGTGCAACCATCGCCGCGGGTATCTACAACATCGCGTTCGCCTGAGCCGTTCGAGCAGCACGAGCCGTATACACGACAGACCCGAGCAGGAGCAGACCGTGACCGACGCACACACCACCGGCCCGTTCATCGCGGCCATCGACCAGGGCACCACCTCCAGCCGCTGCATCGTCTTCGACAAGGACGGCCGGATCGTCTCCGTCGACCAGAAGGAGCACGAGCAGATCTTCCCGAAGCCGGGCTGGGTGGAGCACGACGCCGCCGAGATCTGGACCAACGTCCAGGAGGTCGTGGCCGGCGCCATCGAGAAGGCGGGCATCACCTCCGCCGACGTCAAGGCCATCGGCATCACCAACCAGCGCGAAACGACGCTGCTGTGGGACAAGAACACCGGTGAGCCCGTCCACAACGCCATCGTCTGGCAGGACACCCGCACCGACGCCCTGTGCAAGGAACTGGGACGCAACGTCGGCCAGGACCGCTTCCGTCGTGAGACCGGCCTGCCGCTTGCCTCCTACTTCGCCGGTCCGAAGGCCCGCTGGCTGCTCGACAACGTCGAGGGCCTGCGGGAGCGCGCCGAGCGTGGCGAGATCCTCTTCGGCACCATGGACTCCTGGGTCATCTGGAACCTGACCGGCGGAGTCGACGGCGGAGTGCACGTCACCGACGTCACCAACGCCTCGCGCACCATGCTGATGAACCTCCACACCATGGAGTGGGACGACAAGATCCTGCAGTCCATGGAGGTCCCGGCGGCGATCCTGCCGGAGATCCGGTCCTCCGCCGAGGTGTACGGGCTCGCCAAGGGCGGCGCCCTGGACGGCATCCCGGTCGCCTCCGCACTCGGCGACCAGCAGGCGGCCCTGTTCGGCCAGACCTGCTATGGGAAGGGCGAGGCCAAGTCCACCTACGGCACCGGCACCTTCATGCTGATGAACACCGGTGACGAGCCCGTCAACTCCTACAACGGCCTGCTGACCACTGTCGGCTACCGCATCGGCGACCAGAAGGCGGTGTACGCCCTCGAGGGCTCGATCGCCGTCACCGGCTCGCTGGTGCAGTGGATGCGCGACCAGATGGGCCTGATCAACTCGGCCGCCGAGATCGAGACCCTCGCGTCCTCGGTCGAGGACAACGGCGGCGCCTACTTCGTGCCGGCCTTCTCCGGCCTGTTCGCCCCGTACTGGCGCTCCGACGCCCGCGGTGTGATCGCCGGACTGACCCGGTACGTCACCAAGGCGCACATCGCCCGCGCCGTTCTCGAGGCCACCGCCTGGCAGACCCGAGAGATCACCGACGCCATGACGAAGGACTCCGGCGTCGAGCTGACCGCACTCAAGGTCGACGGCGGCATGACCTCCAACAACCTGCTGATGCAGACCCTCTCGGACTTCCTGGACGCACCGGTCGTGCGCCCGATGGTCGCCGAGACGACCTGCCTCGGCGCCGCCTACGCCGCCGGCCTGGCCGTCGGCTTCTGGCCGGACACCGACGCGCTGCGCGCCAACTGGCGCAGGGCCGCCGAGTGGACCCCCCGCATGGACGCTGACAAGCGTGACAGCGAGTACAAGAGCTGGCTCAAGGCCGTGGAGCGGACCATGGGCTGGCTCGACGAGGAAAACTGACGAGGAGCAAGAATGACCACCCTGCAGAGCGTCCCCGCCCCTGGGACGCACCCGGCCTCCGGCTCGGCTGTGTCTTCCCTCAAAGCAGCGGGCCGCGCCGAAACTCGGGAGCAGCTTTCCAAGGCGACGTACGACCTCCTGGTGATCGGCGGCGGCATCCTGGGCATCTCCACCGCCTGGCACGCCGCGCAGTCCGGGCTGCGGGTGGCCCTGGTGGACGCCGGCGACTTCGCCGGCGCCACCTCCTCCGCCTCCTCCAAGCTCCTCCACGGCGGTCTGCGCTACCTGCAGACCGGCGCGGTGAAGCTGGTGGCGGAGAATCACTTCGAGCGGCGCGCGGTCTCCCGCCAGGTGGCCCCGCACCTCGCCAACCCGCTCACCTTCTACCTGCCCGTCTACAAGGGCGGGCCGCACGGCGCGGCGAAGCTCGGCGCGGGCGTCTTCGCCTATTCGGCGCTCTCCGCGTTCGGTGACGGCGTCGGCCACGTCATATCGGCGGCGAAGGCGCAGCGGGACGTGCCGGAGCTGCGTACGGAGAACCTGAAGGCCGTCGCCGTCTACGGCGACGACCAGATGAACGACTCGCGCATGGCGCTGATGACGGTCCGCGCGGCCGTCGAGTCGGGCGCGACCGTCCTCAACCACGCCGAGGTCACCGGGTTGCGCTTCACCCGGGGCCGGGTGACCGGCGCGGAGCTCAAGGACCGTACTGACGGCACCGAGTTCGGCGTCACCGCCCGCCTGGTGCTCAACGCCACCGGCCCCTGGGTCGACCACCTGCGCAGGCTGGAGGACCCGGAGGCGGCCCCGTCGATCCGGTTGTCCAAGGGTGCGCACCTGGTGCTCAAGCGCACCTCGCCGTGGAGGGCCGCGCTCGCGACGCCCATCGACAAGTACCGCATCACGTTCGCCCTGCCGTGGGAGGACATGCTGCTGCTGGGCACGACCGACGAGGAGTTCGAGGGCGACCCGGCGGATGTCGCGGTCAACGACAAGGACGTCACGCAGATCCTGGACGAGGCCGCGTTCTCGATCCGGGACCAGCAGCTGTCCCGCGACCTGATCACGTACTCGTTCGCGGGTCTGCGCGTGCTGCCCGGCGGACCCGGCGACACGTCCAAGGCCAAGCGCGAGACGGTCGTGACCGAGGGCCGCGGCGGGATGCTGTCGGTGGCCGGCGGCAAGTGGACGACGTTCCGCCACATCGGCCGCACGGTGATGAACAAGCTGGCGACCCTGCCGGGCCGCCCGCTCGCCGAGGACATGGAGCCGATCGCGCACCTGCCGAAGAAGCTCCCGCTGCCCGGTATCGCCAACCCGAACGCGGTCGCGCACCGTCTGCTGGTCGACGGGGGCACCCCCGGCCCGCGGATGGCGGCCGACACGGCCCGTCACCTCGCCACCCACTACGGCTCGCTGTCGTTCGACATCGCCCGCCTCGCCAACGAGGACCCGGCGCTGGCCGAACGCATCCACCCGGACGCGCCGGAGATCTGGGCACAGGTCGTGTACGCCCGCGACCACGAGTGGGCCGAGACGGCGGACGACGTACTGCGCCGCCGTACGACGCTGACGATCCGCGGTCTCGCGACGGACGAGATCCGCGGCCGGGTCGAGGACGTGCTGGGTCGCAAGGCCTGATCCGGTTCGTTTCCCGTCACGCACGAGGGCGGCCCCCCGGGGCCGCCCTCGTTGTAGGCTCAGACATCCGATGTCTGTCTTCCGTGTGGTGAGGGTACGACGCCATGGCAGTGACCGACGAGGCCATCGAGAAGATCAAGGGGATGATCGTCTCCGGCGCGCTGCGCCCCGGCGACCGCCTGCCGAAGGAGAGCGAGCTCGCGGCCCAACTCGGCCTGTCCCGCAACTCGTTGCGCGAGGCGGTGCGTGCGCTGTCGCTCATCCGCGTCCTCGATGTACGCCAGGGCGACGGCACATACGTCACGAGCATGGACCCCCAACTGCTGTTGGAGGCACTGGGCCTCGTCGTCGACTTCCACCGGGACGACGACACGGTGCTTGAGTTCCTCGCCGTGCGCCGCATCCTGGAACCTGCCGCCACGGCGATGGCGGCGAGCCGGATCTCCGCTGCCGAACTGGACGCACTCGACGCGCAGCTCGACGCACTCGGCACCGAGCCGTCCGTCGAGGAACTCGTCGCGGCGGATCTGGACTTCCACCGGGGCATCGCTCAGGCGTCGGGCAATTCGGTGCTCCGCTCACTGCTGGGCGGCCTCTCCGGGCCGACCACAAGCGCTCGAATCTGGCTCGGCGTCACCCAGGAGGACGCGGTCAGCCGCACGCTCCACGAGCACCGGGCGATCCTGTCGGCGCTGCGCGACGGGGACGGGGAGGCGGCGCGGTCGTGGGCGACGGTGCATGTCGCAGGCGTCGAGCAGTGGCTCCGCTGCACGCTGTAGCGCCCCGAAGTTTCGCCACACAGCTCGGATGAATCCGCGAGTTCCGTGCCCGGCGCTGCGATGTTTGTGCGACCGCACCCAAGTTCACCCAGCCGTGCACGGGGGCTGCGGTGCGGGACGGGGAAAGCCGTAAGGTTGGGGCGTACGAAAGGGAACTTCGGAAGGAGGCACTGGGTGATCGAGCTCGAGGGGGTGCCCGAGCTGATCGACCCGGTCATGGTGGCCGCGTTCGAGGGCTGGAACGACGCAGGCGACGCCGCCTCCACCGCGGTCGCACACCTGGACCGGGAGTGGAAGGGCGAGGTGTTCGCGGCGCTCGACGCCGAGGACTACTACGACTTCCAGGTCAACCGGCCCACGGTGTGGCTGGACGGCGGAGTACGGAAGATCACCTGGCCCACCACACGGCTCTCCGTGGTCCGGATCGGCGGCGACAAGCCTCGCGACCTCGTACTGGTCCGGGGCATCGAACCGTCCATGCGCTGGCGCTCGTTCTGCAACGAGATCCTGGGCTTCGCCCATGAACTGGGCGTCGAGATGGTGGTGATCCTCGGCGCACTGCTCGGCGACACCCCGCACACCCGCCCGGTCCCGGTCAGCGGGATCACCTCGGATCCGGACCTGGCGAGGACGATGGACCTCGAGGAGACCCGGTACGAGGGGCCGACGGGCATCGTCGGCATCCTCCAGGAGGCCTGCACCCATGCCGGCGTGCCGGCCGTGAGCCTGTGGGCGGCCGTGCCGCACTACGTCTCGCAGCCGCCCAACCCCAAGGCGACGCTGGCCCTGCTCAACCGGCTCGAGGACCTCATCGGCGTACGTATCCCGCTGGGCGAACTCGCGGAGGACGCCCGGGCCTGGCAGCTTGGAGTCGACCAACTGGCCGCGGAGGACAGCGAAGTCGCCGAGTACGTCCAGACGCTGGAGGAGGCCCGCGACACCGCGGAGCTGCCCGAGGCGTCCGGTGAGGCCATCGCCCGCGAGTTCGAGCGGTATCTGCGCCGGCGTGACGGCGGAGGGCCCGGCGGTCACGCGACGGACGGCGGTGAGGGCAGCTCGTATCTGCGCGACCCGGCGAGCGGCCGCACCAAGCCCCCGCTGCCTCCGAAGCCGGAGATGGGCACGGGCACGCCCGCGGAGTCCGGCGGCGACACCGGGGAGCAGCCACCCCGCGCCGCGGACAGCGGCGAAGACGGCGACGGCGACGGCGACGGCGGGCGCAACGACCGCGAGGACGACGGCAGCAGCGGCGACACCCCGGGATCGTCGGAGAGCTGAGCCGTAGGGGGCGCAGACGGAGCGGGGTGGCGCCGGACGACCGGCGCCACCCCGCTCCGCTTTCTCAGGGACGTTCAACTTCCGTAAGAGGGCGCAGAAGTGGCGGCGGCTCACCCGGCCGTGACCGGAGCGACAGGGCCCACGCGAAAGCCCAGGGCCCCACCCGACACCTCTGGGTGCCGGGCGGGGCCCTGAAGACGAGTTGCAGCGAAGGCGGGTTGCAGCGAGGCCAGTTACAGCGCGACGCCAAGCAGAGCGTCGACCGCCCTGGAGACCATCCCGGGCGCGCCTTCGTCCGTGCCGCCCGTGGACTGCTGGAGCGCGGCCCATCGGTCCACCGCCGCGAGCGCCGAGGGTGCGTCGAGATCGTCGGAGAGAGCCTCGCGGATCTCCTCGACCAGCGCTTCGGCGGACGGTCCGTCAGGACGGGACACGGCCGCGCGCCAGCGCGCGAGACGCTCCACCGCGTCCTGGAGCACCGCGTCGGTCCACTCCCAGTCGGCCCGGTAGTGGTGGGAGAGCAGCGCCAGCCTTATGGCGGCGGGGTCGACGCCGTCGCGCCGCAGCTTGGAGACGAAGACGAGGTTGCCCTTGGACTTGGACATCTTCTCGCCGTTGAGGGCGACCATGCCGGCGTGCACGTACGCCTTGGCGAACGGGTACTCACCGGTGAGCGCCTGGGCGTGCGAGGCGCCCATCTCGTGGTGCGGGAAGGCGAGATCGGAGCCGCCGCCCTGCACGTCGAAGCCCATGCCGAGGTGGTCGAGCGCGATGGCGACACACTCGATGTGCCAGCCGGGGCGGCCGCGGCCGAGCGAGCCGCCGTCCCAGCTCGGCTCGCCCTCGCGGGCGGCCGTCCACAGCATCGGGTCGAGCGGGTTCTTCTTGCCGGGTCGGTCGGGGTCGCCGCCGCGCTCCGCGGAGAGCAGCCGCATGGCTTCGGCGTCGAGGCGGGAGACCTCGCCGAAGTGCGGGTCGGACTCGACGGAGAAGTAGACGTCGCCCTCGAGTTCGTAGGCGGCGCCGACGTCGCGGAGCCGCTCGACGAGCGGGACGATCCCCGGTATCGCCTCGACCGCGCCGATGTAGTGCTGCGGCGGCAGCATCCGCAGCGCGGTCATGTCCTCGCGGAACAGGGCGGTCTCGCGCTCCGCGAGATCCGTCCAGTCGTGCCCGTCGCGGATCGCGCGCTCGAGCAAGGGATCGTCCACGTCCGTCACGTTCTGGACGTAGTGAACCTGCCGCTTGGTGTCGAGCCACACGCGCTGCACAAGGTCGAACGCGTTGTAGGTCGCCGCGTGACCCATGTGGGTCGCGTCGTACGGTGTGATGCCGCAGACGTAGATACGGGCGACGGGACCGGGGTCGAGGGTCACCAGACCGTCGGTCGCGGTGTCGTGGATCCGGAGGTCGCGGCCCTTGCCAGGCAGGGCGGGGACCTCAGAAGCGGGCCAGGCATGCATGTCATGAGCCTAACCGGACGGAGCTTCCGCATACGAACCGGATCACTGGTCCTGGCCGTTTGGGCGCTCTTGTGCTTCCGGCCGCGCTGTGTCTAGACGGGCGGCCAGGGGACTGCCGGCCAGTCCCCCGAGGGCTCCGGGTGCCTGCCGGACGCGAGCAGTGCCGCCACCCGTTCGCGTACGGCGGCGACCTCGGCCGCGGTGAGCAGTTCCGCCAGCCGGGTGGCCAGTGCTCCGCTGTCGGAGAGCGCGGCACCCAGGGCCGCCAGTGCGGCCGTCGCCTCCGCGGGCAACGGCTCCCCCGCCCACCCCCACAGCAGCGTGCGGAGCTTGTCGTCGACGTTGAAGGTGACGCCGTGGTCGATCGCGTAGAGCGTGCCGTCGGCCGTGGGCAGCAGGTGCCCGCCCTTTCGGTCGCCGTTGTTGATCACCGCGTCGAGCACCGCGAGCCTGCGCAGCCGTACGTCGTCCGCGTGGACGAGCAGCGCCGTGCGGCCCTCGCCGATGTCGGCGAAGCCGACCGCCCTCCAACCGTCCCCCGGCTCCTCGTCCTCGACGAGCGCCAGGAGCGCGGCCTCGGGATCCGCCTCGATCCACAGCTGGACCATGCCCTCGCCGTAGGGGCCGTCGCGCAGGACGGTGGGCGGCACAAGACCCCAGCCGGTCGCCTCGGACAGTTCGTACGCCGCCACCTCGCGCTGCGCGAGGGTGCCGTCGGGGAAGTCCCACAGCGGGCGCTCGCCGACGATGGGTTTGTAGACGCAGTGGACTTCCTCACCCTCGTGGGAGGCCGTGCAGTACAGCACCGCGTTCGACGCCTCACGCACCCGTCCGCGGACCGTCAGCTCACCCTTCGACAGGGTCGCGAGCACGTCGGTCGTGCTCAGGCGCCCCGTCGGTATCCGTTCTGCCGCGGGCATACATGTCCTTCCGGATCCAGAGGCAGGCTGCACAGCGGGCACGGCGGCCGGCCGGCGTTCACCACGTCCAGTGCGCGCTTGGCGAACGCCCTGGCCTGTGCGCCGGTGAGGCGCACACGAAGCATCGGCGGGCCGTTCTCCTCGTCCTGCAGCAGCCGCTCCTCGGCCTCCGCGAGGTCCTCGTCGGAGTCCGCCTCGAGTTCCACGAGCGCCTGCGCCTCGACGATCATGCGCTGTTCCTCGCCGTCCCACGCCAGCGCCATCGTGCCGACGCGGAACTCCTCCTCGACCGGGTTGTCGAGCGGCGCGGTGTCGGAGACGTCCGCGGGGGCGACGGCCGGCACCGGCGCGTTGCCCCCGGTGCGGCGCACCACTTCGTCCAGCAGTTCGTCAATCCGCTCGGCGAGGGCGGCGACCTGTGTCTTCTCCAGAGCGACGCTGGTCACGCGCCCTGCGGCGGAGGCCTGTAGGAAGAACGTACGGCGGCCAGGCAGCCCGACCGTACCGGCCACGAAGCGCTCCGGCGGGTCGTAGAGGAACACCTGACGGGACACGTTCTGTCTCCCTTGGGATCGAAAGGATCGGTCGGTTTCTGCGTCGGATTCCGCGTCGGTCCGCGGGGTGGTCTCTGCCTCGTGCGGGTACTCAGCTTTTCGGCCCGTCCACCCTACTGCGCGGAGCGATCACGGTGCGCCCGCACCGCCACCGACGACCGCGTCGCCGCTGTCGCCCTTCTCCTCGGGGCCTTCCGCGCGGGGTGCCAGGGAGCCCAGCTCCCCGGTGTCACCGAGGCGCAGCAGGAACGGCCGGGTGCGGGTGTAGCGGATCGCGGTGACGGAGCACGGCTCGACGTGGATGCGCTGGAACAGGTCGAGATGCAGGCCGAGAGCGTCCGCCACCAGGGACTTGATGATGTCCCCGTGCGAGCACATCACAAAGGCGGCACCCTCGCCGTGCGTCTCGTCGACGCGCGCGTTCCAGTCCCGCACCGCGTCGACCGCGCGGCCTTGCATGGCGCGCATGGACTCGCCGCCGGGGAAGGACGCCGCGGACGGGTGGTGCTGGACGACCTCCATCAGGGGCTCGCCGGCCAGCTCACTGAGCTTGCGCCCCGACCAGTCCCCGTAGTGGCACTCGCCGATACGCTCGTCGGTCTCCATGCGGAGCTCCGGCCGGGCCTCCAGGAGCGGGGCGAGGGTCTCCCGGCAGCGCTCCAGCGGGCTGGAGACCACTGCCGCTATCGGCACACCGGCGAGCCGTCCGGGCAGGGCGGCCGCCTGTGCGGCTCCGCGCTCGTCGAGGCGGACCCCTGGTGTCCAGCCGGCGAGCACCCCCTCGGTGTTGGCGGTGGAACGTCCGTGGCGTACGAGGATCAGCGTGGCCATGGGGGCCAGCCTACGTTCAGCGCCTGCCGGGCGGGCCGGGGGTGTGCTCCGGGGGCGGGCAGGGAAGAATGCGCGCCGTGATTGTGGACTGTGCCATTTACCGAGACGGGTGCCGCACCGAGGGCCCATCCGACTTCTCCGATGCCCTCGACAAGGCACGGGCCACCGGTGACGCGTTCCTGTGGATCGGGCTGCACGAGCCGACGGCGGACGAGTTCGACCATGTCGCCGACGAGTTCGCGCTGCACCCGCTCGCCGTCGAGGACGCACTCACGGCACATCAGCGGCCCAAGCTCGAGGTGTACGACGACTCGCTGTTCGTCGTGCTCAAACCCGTGGTGTACGAGCCGGAGAGCGACTCCGTCACCACGAGCGAGCTGATGGTCTTCATAGGCGACTCGTTCGTGGTGACCGTCCGGCACGGCGAGGGTGCCCCGCTGCACGACGTGCGCGAACGGCTGGAGGCCGAGCCCGCCGTACTCCGGCACGGGCCGACGGCGGTGCTCTACGCGATCAGCGACGCGATCGTCGACCACTACCTCGACGTCGCCGCCGAGCTCCAGGTGGACCTCGAGGAGATGGAGACCGAGGTCTTCGAACCGGCTCGCCTGGACGCGAAGAACACCGCGGCGCGGATCTACACCTTCAAGCGGCAGCTGCTCGAGTTCCGCCGCGCGGCCGGACCGTTGGCGGCGCCCATGGCGCGGCTGGCCGGCGCGGGGGTGCCGTTCGTCCATGAGCATGCGCAGCCGTTCTTCCGCGATGTGAGCGACCATCTGACGCGGGCGAACGAGCAGGTGGAGGGGCTGGACCGGCTGCTGTCGGACATCCTGTCCGCCCACCTCGCGCAGATGGGCGTCCGGCAGAACGACGACATGCGCAAGATCTCGGCGTGGGCGGCCATGGCGGCCGTGCCGACGATGGTGGCGGGGATCTACGGCATGAACTTCGAGTACATGTGGGAACTGAAGCAGCCGTGGGCGTATCCGGCGACGGTGCTGCTCATGGCGGTCGCGGTCGTCGGGCTGTACCGGCTGTTCAAACGGCGCGGCTGGCTCTGACACCGCCGCGGCTGAGCCCGGCGCGGGCCCCTGGCGGAGCCGCGCTCAGCCTGTCGCGGTGGTCGCCGGGCCCACGTAGACGCTCAGGTCGGGTCGGGCCGGCAGACCGGGAAGGTCCAGCCGGCGCCAGCCACGGGCGAACGCCGGCGGCCGGGCCTTCCCCTCCACCACGTAGGCGACCGGCCGTTCGTCCGCGAGTGCGGCGAGGCCCGCCCGGGTGATGCTGCCGTCGTGGCCGCCGGCCTGGCGAGAGGCGCAGCCGGTGCGGAAGGCGACCCGCGGCGCCTCCACCCCGCTGATCACACAGGGCGCGCGGACGCCGTACCGGTGCAGCTCGGCGGTGATCCGGTCGAATGCCTTTCGGTTCTCCCGGCTGCGGTCCACCGCGCCTTGCAGCACGGAGTACTGGATCGTCAGATGACCGGCCAGCGCCAGGGCGAGAACCGTCACGCACAGCGCACGCGGCCGCACTGCCCGGGCGATCCGGCCGAGGCACACCGCGGCCGGCAACGCGAGCAGCGCGTAGGCGGGGAGCAGGAAACGGGGCGCGGCGTACCCGATCAGCAGGAGATACGGCACGGCCAGCGCCAGGCCCGCCAGCGTCGGCACCAGGACGGCCGAGGGGCGGATCACGGAGGGGCGTGCCAGGGGGTCACGCCGTAGGCGTGCAGCGATCACGACGCCCCCGGCGACCAGGAGCGGAAGGACGAACCACCACAGGGCGGTGACCGGCCGCCGCCACGCCACGTCGCAGGGCCGGCACAGCGTCCGGCCGTCCAGCGCACGGATCTGGTCGTCGACGGCCAGGTTCAGTCCGAGGTGGCCCTGGATCTCGCTGGCGCGGCTCAGGCGGGCGGCGAGCCCGCCGTAACCGGCGTAGGCCTCGACGATCCACGGAGCGCATCCGGCGGCCGCTCCCGCCGCGAGCGCCACCAGCAGGACCGGCCGCCGGCCCGTCCGTGGCACCACGGCGACGACGACGAGCGGCGCGACGAGCCAGAAGGCGTCCGTCGGCCGCATGAGCGCGACGAACGCCACGCCCGCACCGGCGCCCAGCAGGCAGGCGCGGTCGGACCGGTCGCGCGCGGCCCGCAGGAAGCAGCCGACGGTGAACAGTGCCCCAAGCGCGACCCACAGGTTGGGCATGACCTGCGGACCGTAGAACACGGTGACCCAGAGTCCGGCGAACAGCCCTCCTGCGAGGGCGACCACACGGGTGGGCAGCAGGGTCCGCCACACCGCGAGTGCCAGGAACAGTCCGGCGCCCGACAGCAGGGCGAGATGGACGCGGAGCGCCTCGACGGAGGAGGTCAGGGCCGTCAGCGGCGCGACCAGGAAGGTGATGCCGCGGGCGCGCGGCGCGCTGAAGAAGGCCGGTTCGGAGCCAGGCGTGACCTGACTGACGTAGACGGTCTCGTCCCAGCCGAGACTCGTCCCCGGGACGGCCATGACCAGCTGGACGAGGGTGTACGCGACGGCCACGGCGGCGATCCACCGCAGGCCTCCCCCGGTGACGGTCTCCGCGCCGGGTCCGCGGCCGCTGCGGGGGCCTGGCCGGACCGGCGCCAGGGCCGGGAACTGTCCCACGTCAGAAGGCGGGTGACGTGGCGGCGGGACCGTCGAGTGCTCCGCGGCGCTCCGGCATCCTGAGGTCGACCATGCGGCGCCAGCCACCGAGCCGCTCGTACGCGTACCGCGCGTGGATACCGGCCGCCAGCAGCGCCGACCTGGCCTTCGACCAGTGCAGCACCCGACCCATGTGCGCCATGACGGCGAGGCTCACATCACGGTGGACCCGGATCTCGGCGAGTGCGGCCTCACGCAGCACACGCCGGACGGTGGGCCCGTGTCCGGCGGCGGTGAGACGGAGCAGCTCCTCGTGGCAGTAGGCCAGGTGGTTGCCCTCGTCCTCGCAGATCATGCGGATGGTCCTGCCGAGCTCCGGATGATCCCCGAAACATCTGACCAGCAGCTCCATCTGGTCGGCGGCCCGCTGCTCGGTCACGCGGCTGTGCGAGAGGTAGACCACGATGTCCTGCTCGGTCAGCGGCTCGTCGCGGCGCAGCTTCTCGTGGGCGAGGCCGATGCCCCGCTGCTCCAGCAGCATCGTGTAGTCGGTCTCGCGCGGCACGGGCACCGGGTCCAACTGTCGCTGCTTGAGCAGCGCGTTGAACAGGCGGCCGTGCTTGTCCTCGTCGGCACCGTGCCGGGTGATCTTCGGGGCCAGCTCACGCATGCTCTCGGGCACGAGGGCGGCGATACGGCCGTTCTCCCAACCTCCCTGGTCCTCACCACTGGCGGCGATGGAGCAGAAGAGCCGGAACGAGTCGTCGCAGTCGACGATCTCCTGGAAGAGACTCCGGGCCGAGAGCATGTCTGCCACCTCCGTCTGGGCCTTGGGGACGTCCGCAAAGAACGAGTCAAATGCGAGACGCCCGGGCGGGCAACAGGTGGCTGTGACGGCTGCACCGAACGGATGAGAGGGTCGGCGGCACACGGCAGTAACCGCCGCGGCCGTCGCGCGTTGTACCGCGTGACGGCCGTGGCGGGGAAGACCCCCGAGCCCCCACCACGGCCGCAGACTTCCCAGGGTCTTCTCAGGCGAGGCCCGCCCGCTCCAGCGCGTCGGTGCCGGCCCGCAGCGCGGTGATCCGCTCTTCGAGCGTGAATCCGGCCGGAGCGAGGGTGAGCGTGGTGACGCCCGAAGCGGCGTAGGCCTGCATCCGGTCGGCGATACGCTCCACGGGCCCGAGCAGCGCGGTCTGGTCGATCAGCTGGTGCGGGACCGCGGCCGCCGCGCCGGCCTTGTCGCCGTCGAGGTACTTGTCCTGGATCTCGGCGGCCTCCTTCTCGTAACCCATGCGCTGCGCGAGCTGGTTGTAGAAGTTCTGCTTGCGGCTGCCCATGCCGCCGACGTACAGCGCGGTGTACGGCCGGAACATGTCCGCCAGGCCGTTCACGTCGTCGCCGACCGCGAGGGGCAGGGTCGGGCACACGTCAAAGCCGTCCATCGTCTTTCCGGCCTTCTCGCGACCCGTACGGATGTGCCGGAGCGCGGTGTCCTCGATGTGGTCGGCAGAGGGGAAGATCAGCAGGGCGCCGTCGGCGATCTCACCGGTCTGCTCCAGGTTCTTGGGGCCGATCGCCGCGATGTAGAGCGGGATGTGCTCGCGCTGCGGGTGGACCGTGAGCTTGATGGGCTTGCCGGGCCCGTCGGGCAGCGGCAGCGTCCAGTGCTCGCCCTGGTAGGACAGACGCTCGCGGGACATGGCCTTGCGTACGATCTCGACGTACTCGCGGGTGCGGGCGAGCGGCTTGTCGAACTTGACGCCGTACCAGCCCTCGGAGACCTGCGGCCCCGAGACGCCGAGGCCGAGGCGGAAGCGACCGCCGGACAGCGAGTCGAGGGTGGCCGCGGTCATCGCGGTCATCGCGGGCTGACGGGCCGGGATCTGCAGGATCGCGGAGCCGACGTCGATGCGCTCGGTCTGGGCGGCGACCCAGCTGAGCACGGTGGGGGCGTCGGAGCCGTACGCCTCCGCGGCCCAGCAGACGTCGTAGCCGAGCCTGTCGGCCTCCTGTGCGACGGCGAGGTTGTCGCCGTCCATGCCCGCGCCCCAGTAGCCGAGGTTGATGCCGAGCCGCATAACCGCTCCCTCTTACTGATCAGTAACGTGCCTGTGCCGGGGACTCTAGCGCGGGCGCGGATGATCCGGCAGGGGGAGGTTGTCCACAGGGTCTCTCCGCGTGCTGCCCTGGCCAGTAATCTCAGCGCCCATGGAGCAGAGGCATCTCGGCCGTACCGGCCTGCGCGTGTCCCGGATCGGACTCGGCACCCTGACATGGGGCCGGGACACCGACGAGCACGACGCCGCCGACCAGTTGAAGCTCTTCTGGGAGGCGGGCGGCACGCTGGTCGACACCGCGGATGTGTACGGCGGCGGGGAAGCGGAGTATCTGCTCGGGCAGCTGGTCGAGCGGCTGGTGCCTCGCAGCGACCTGGTCATAGCCACGAAGGCCGGCAGCGTGCCGGACCCGGACCGCCGCTTCGACGGCTCGCGCGGTCATCTGCTCGCCGCGCTGGACGCGTCGCTGTCGCGGCTCGGGACGGACTACGTGGACCTGTGGCAGGTCCACGCCTTCGACCCGGACACACCGCTGGACGAGACGCTGCAGGCCCTGGACATCGCCGTCAGCAGCGGGCGTGCGCGGTACGCCGGCGTGTCGAACTTCTGCGGATGGCAGCTGGCCAAGGCGGCGACCTGGCAGCTGGCCGCTCCCGGGATGCGCACACGGCTCGCGAGTACGCAGATGGAGTACTCGCTGCTGCAGCGGGGTGTGGAGCGGGAGGTCCTGCCCGCGGCACTCGACCTCGGCGTGGGGCTGCTGCCGTCGTCGCCGCTGGGGCGCGGCGTGCTCACCGGGAAGTACCGGACGGCCACGCCGGCCGACTCCAGGGGCGCGTCGGAACAGATGGCGCCCTTCGTGGAGCCGTACCTGGACGAGGCCGCGAGCCGCATCGTGGACGCGGTCACCACAGCGGCGGACGGCCTCGCGGCCACACCGCTGGAGGTGGCGCTTGCGTGGGTGCGCGACCGGCCCGGGGTGGCCGCCCCCATCGTCGGCGCGCGCAACGCGCAGCAGCTCGCGGCGGCGTTGTCAGTGGAGGCGCTTAGTCTTCCTGACGAGATCTGCCGGGCGCTCGACGATGTGTCGGCACCGGTGCACCACTATCCGGACCAGGACTGGAGCACGCTGTGACCGCGTCTTCCCGGGGCACGCCCCCCGGCCCCCCGGCCGAGCCCGACCCCGTCGGCCTCACCCCGCCAGGACCCGCCGACCCGGCTGCCACGGGCTCGGAGGACGGGCTTGCCGCGAAGGACGCGACGGACGATGCGGCGGAGCGCGGCACGGTGACCGACGACGAGGGCGCCGCGGGCGAGGCGGACGCGGGCGGGAGCCCCGGCTTGGCGAACGACGCCGAACCGGCTGAAGGAGCGGCCGACGGGACCGACGACGAACCGGCAGAGCACGGCCCGGCGGCCGACGACGAGGACGCCGCGGGCGTGGGCCATGAGCCGGACAGCGGCGCCGAAGGGGGCGAAGGGGGCGAAGGGGGCGAAGGGGCGGCGGCCAAGGGTGCGGAGGTCAGCGAGGCCGAGGCCGAGATCGCCGCGCAGAAGGCGTTGAGGGCTCGGATCGAGCAGCGGAAGGCCGAGAAGGACGGGCCGTTGCCCAGCGGGGGGAAGCTCAGCGGCAAGGCCGCGGATCTGCTCGCCGCGGTGCGGGCAGTGGAGAGCGGCGAGAAGCGCGCGGCGTACTTCGGGTCGCCCGCGCCGGAGCCCCGGCGCGCCGCTCCTGTCGCCTCGCCGCCGGTCCGGGTCGCGAAGGCGGCCGAACCGGCGGCTGTCGCAGCGACTCCGGAGACCGTCGCCGCCGTGCGGGCGGTGCTCACGAAGGGCGGAGCGCCCGAAACCCTCGCAGGGCAGGTCGCGGAAGTCCTCGGCGAGACGGCCGCGGACATGCTCGAAGAGGACCCCTGGCAGCTGCTGTCCGTGCCGGGTGTACGACCCGAGCAGGCGGACGGCTTCGCCCGCGCGCTGCTCGGCGGGGACACAGGACCCGGCGACGAGCGGCGCACGTCGGCGCTCGTGCTCTGGCTGCTGGAGCGCGCCGCACTCCAGGGGCACACGGCCCTCGAGGCTCCGGCCGTACGCTCCGCGCTCGCCGAGCGGTCCGTGCCGGACCCGGACGAGGCCGTGCAGCAGGCCGTCGCCGACGGTGCCGTCCTGGTCTTCCAGGACGGACTGGAGGAAGGCGAGGGGGGCGAGGAGGACGCAGGGGCGGCGGAGGCCGTACAGGTCCTGCTGGGGCTCGACCGGTACGCCATGGCGGAGGAGAGCCTCGCGGACGGGCTGGCCAGGCTGGTCAGGACCGGCCCGGCCGATGTCTGGGACGGGCCCGAGCTCGTCCGGGCAGCCGCGGGGCATGGCCTGGTCGTGCACACG
Source organism: Streptomyces sp. NPDC096176 (assembly GCF_044763255.1). Classification (NCBI taxonomy): domain Bacteria; kingdom Bacillati; phylum Actinomycetota; class Actinomycetes; order Kitasatosporales; family Streptomycetaceae; genus Streptomyces; species Streptomyces sp. NPDC096176. Next base: position 18,370 of record NZ_JBIWFV010000019.1, read on the forward strand.
GGCGGCGAGGCGGCGCGGGCCGAGCCCGTCGCCCTCGTGGAGACGGCCCGGCGGCTGGGCCTTCGGGCCGCCGTGGCGGTGCACGGGGAGAACGGCCGCCGCAGGCTGGGCCCGGACGTCGACGGCGTGACCGTCGCCGCTCTGCTCGCGGGCTTCGCCGGCCCCGGCCGGGACGAGGACGGCGCGTTCGCACTGGATCTGCTGGTCGTACTGGACGCGCCGCAGCTCGACATCGAGACCGCGGCACTGCTGGTGGAGTCGATGCCGGACGGCAGCCGGCTGGTCCTCAGCGGCGACCCCAGTGTGCTGGGCGGTGCCGGAGCGGGCCGGGTGTTCGCGGATGTCCTGGCCGCCCGGGTGTGCCCGCAGATCGCGTCCCGCACGCCCGATCCCGGGCCGATCGGCGAGCTGCTGTCGGGCGTCGGCGTCGGAGAGCTGAACCAGGTGGCCGCCCCCGGCAAGGAGGTCGTGATCGTCCCGGTGCGGGACGCCGGCGAGGCCGTGCACCGTACGGTCCAGCTGGTCGCCGACTCGGTGCCGCGGGCCATCGGGGTGCCGGCCGAGCAGACCCAGGTGATCACTGTGGGCCACGGTGGATCCGCAGGCTCCCGCGCGCTCAACGCGGCGCTGAAGCAGCGCCTCAACCCGGGCGACGGGCGTTTCGCCGGCTTCGACCCGGGCGACCGGGTCGCCTACGCGCAGGCCCTCGGCCGGACGCTGACCGGAACGGTCGTCTCCGCGGACGCCGACGGCCTGCATCTCGACTGCGACGGCATCCAGGTCGTGGTGCCCAAGGACCGCGTCGAATCGGTCCTGCGCCACGGCTGGGCGATGACCGCACATCAGGCGGCGGGCATGCGGTGGCCTGCAGTGGTCGTCGTCCTGCCGGGCGACGCCGCTCAGGGGCTGAGCAGGCCATGGGTGTACACCGCGTTCGGCCGCGCCGAGCGGCACCTGTCCGTGGTGCACGGCGTGGACCAGGCGCTGCCGCGCGCTGTGGCGGAGGTGCCGACAGCCCCGCGCACCACTCGGCTGCGGACTCTGTTGGAGGGCCTGCTGGCCGATCCCGCACCTCAGGCGCAGCAGCCGCCGACGGACGCACCGTAACGCCCCCGGCCCGGGACGACCGCCGAAGGTCGTCCCGGGCCGGGGGCCGGGTCATGCGCACGATGTCCGTACAGCCGGGTCAGGACTCCCCTTCGAGATCCATCCGTTCCTCGCGCAGCTCGTCCTCGTCGAAGACCGAGCTGACGTCGAAGCGGCAGACGACGCGTTCCGGGTCCGCCTGGTCGAAGGGGACGCTCAGCCACTCCCCCGGCTCGGGAAGTTCGTCTGCCGCGGACACCCACAGGGTGGAGTCGCCCTCCTCGAGGCCGAACTCCTTGTGTCGCGAAGCGATCTCGTCGGGTTCGTACTCCCCGAAGAGCACCCCCAGGGCCGAGTGCACGCTCGTACCGACGACCGGGACGTTCACCCCGCGCTGGTCCTCGTCCTCCTCGATGTCGGCGATGCGCTGCGCCTGCGCGAGCAGTCTCTGCGGCTCCACCACCGCGTAGTCCCGGCGGATCAGCACGCTCAGCGCGTTCGGCTCCTCCGGGCCCGCATACGGTGGCAGCGAGTCATCAGCGCCAGGAATCTCGAAGGGTGTGACCTCGTCGTACCGGTCGTAGAGCCGCTCGTCGTACGCCTCGGCCGCCGCGGCGAGTGCGTTGAACGCGTCGTAGACGGCCGGGTCGTCGTCGCCCGTGCGGTTCTCGACCGCCTCGAGGTGACGGTCCAGTGCGGCTTTGACCGCCTCGGCGGCGGCACGTACCTCGGCAGCGGTGGGCTGCGCAGCATCAGACATAGTGCAGACGCTATCCGTACCGGGGCGCTGCACGCACAATAGATGCGATGCCGGAATACGAATTTGTCGACGTTTACGTGCCGCGCGGGGTCTCCCGCAAGGAGGCGACCCGTCTGCTGACCGACCATGCCGAGTACGGACACTGGGAGTTGGACCGACTGACCCTGCACCGGGACGGCAGCCGCAGGGTGCGGCTGCGCCGGCGGATCATCCGCCAGGTGCGCGCCACCTGGTGACGGGAGTGACGGGTGGACGAAGGAGCGGGCCCCGCGACTGCGGGACCCGCTCCTTGGAACACGGCTGTGCCGGGGCCCCTACGAGGGCCCCGGCACGCATGCCTACGCCGCTGCGCGGGCGCGCCGGTACAGCACCGTTCCGGCCAGCAGCAGGCCGATGCCCGCCGGAGCCAGCACGTCGAGCGTGCCGATGCCGGTCTCCGCGAGCTCGCCCCCGCCACGCGGCGTGACGTTCTGCGGGCCGGGGGTGTTCGGCGCCTCCGGAGTCTCCGGGGTTCCCGGGGTCTGCGGCGTCTCCGGGGTTCCCGGGGTCTGCGGCGTCTCCGGGGTTCCCGGGGTCTGCGGCGTCTCCGGGGTTCCCGGCGTGCCCGGCTCCTCCGGCGTGCCCGGCTCCTCGGGCGTGCCCGGCTCCTCGGGCGTGCCCGGCTCCTCGGGCGTGCCGGGCTCCTCCGGGCTGCCGTCCGAGCCGTTCACGCACTCGTTGCCGAACGTCGGGTTGAGCAGACCGCCGACGTCCACGGTGTTGCCGCAGGCGTTGACCGGTACGTGGACCGGCGCCTGGATCTGGTTGCCCGAGCCGACGCCGGGCGAGTTGCTCGCCTCGCCCTCGGCTCCGGAACCACCGCCGCCGTTGCCGTCCGAGCCGGACGTGTTGGCGCAGGTGTTCCCGAAGGCCGGGTTGAGCAGCCCGACGATGTCCACGGTGTTGCCGCAGATGTTCACCGGAACGTGCACGGGCGCCTGGATCGAGTTCCCGGACAGCACGCCGGGGGAGTTCGATGCTTCCCCGCTCGCTCCGGCGTCCGCCTGCGCGTAACTGCCGCCGAGGGCGAGTACCCCGCCCGCGGCCGCCACGGTGATCAGGCCTTTGCGCGTGACCTGTCGCATGTCTTGTTGCCTGCCTTCCAGCTTCACGAATGCCCCTGGCCACATGCCGAGGGGTCGAGGAAGCGGTCGGCCCCGGAGTGCAGGACACACACTCCGGAGCCGCCCGAATTCAAGCCCTGGTCCCGTGGGACCGGCTCACAACGTCACACGTTGGCGCACTCGTTGCCGAAGGCGGGGTTCAGCAGGCCGATGACGTCGACCGTGTTGCCGCACAGGTTCACGGGCACGTGGGCCGGCACCTGAACCAGGTTGCCCGACAGGACGCCGGGAGATTCCGCGGCGGCACCCTGGGCACCGGAGTCGGCCATGGCCATGCCCGCACCGGCGAGCAGCAGACCACCGGCGGCGGCCGCAGTCGCGACGACCTTCTTGATCATTATTCCTCCTGTTGGCAAATGCGATCCCAGCCGCGGACCGCATCACCTGTAACGAGGAGGAAGCAGCGGGGCTACGAGCCGTCACCCCCATTCACTCTTTCAAGTCACAAACGCACGCGCAGACGAATATCGGAGCGTTCCGAGCTGCCCCACGCCGCGCACCCGCGGACCGTTTCAGCACTGGTCGATGAACCGGTCGAGGACCCGCACGCCGAACTTGAGGCCGTCCACCGGCACCCGCTCGTCCACGCCGTGGAACATGCCGGCGAAGTCCAGCTCCGGCGGCAGCTTGAGCGGCGCGAAGCCGAAGCAGCGGATACCGAGATCGTCGAAGGACTTGGCGTCGGTGCCGCCGGAGAGCATGTACGGCACGGCCCGTGCGATGGGGTCCTCGGCCTTGAGCGCGACCTGCATCGCGTCGACGAGCGCGCCGTCGAAGCTGGTCTCCAGCGCCTTGTCGCCGTGCACGTCCTCACGCTTGACGCGGGGGCCGAGCAGCCGGTCGAGGTCAGCGAGGAACTCCTCCTCGTAGCCCGGCAGGAAGCGTCCGTCGACATGGGCGGTGGCCTGCCCCGGGATGACGTTCACCTTGTAGCCGGCGCCGAGCATGGTGGGGGCCGCTGAGTTGCGCAGGGTCGCGCCGACCATCTTGGCGATGCCGCCGAGCTTGGCGAGGGTGGCGTCCATGTCCTCCGGGTCGAGCGGGGTACCGAGCGCGTCGGAGAGCTCGTCGAGGAAGGACCGGACGGTCTTGGTGACCCTGACCGGCCAGGTGTGGCGCCCGAGGCGGCCGACGGCCTCGCACAGTTCGGTGATGGCGTTGTCGTTGTTGGTCATCGACCCGTGGCCCGCCGTCCCTTCCACGGTCAGGCGCATCCAGTGCATGCCCTTCTGCGCCGTCTCCACGAGGTAGAGCCGCAGGTTCTCGTTGACGGTGAAGGAGAAGCCGCCGACCTCTCCGATGGCCTCCGTGACCCCCTCGAACAGCCCCGGGTGCTTGTCGACGAGATACCGGGCGCCGTAGGTGCCGCCCGCCTCCTCGTCGGCGAGGAAGGCGAGGACGATGTCGCGCGGGGGCTTGCGGCCGCTGCGCAGCCGGTCCCGTACGACCGCGAGGGTCATGGCGTCCATGTCCTTCATGTCCACCGCGCCCCGGCCCCAGACGCAGTCGTCCGCGACCTCACCGGAGAACGGGTGGTGGGTCCAGTCGTCCGCGTTGGCGGGCACCACGTCGAGATGACCGTGGATGAGGAGCGCGGGCCTGGACGGGTCCTCGCCCTCGATGCGGGCAACGGTGGAGGCGCGGCCCTTGTGCGACTCGAGGATCTGCGGCTCGAGGCCGACTTCGGCGAGCTTTTCCGCGACGTACTCGGCCGCGGCGCGCTCTCCGGGGCCGGAGTGGTCGCCGTAGTTGCTGGTGTCGATCCTGATCAGCTCACGGCAGAGATCGACGACCTCGTCCTCGCCCGTTACCGCCCGGGCCGTGTTCGACTCGCTCACGCTGATTCCTCCCGCTGTCGCTGCTGGTGGTCGGCCCATCCTCTCGCCATCGTGCCTCTCGGCCCAAGGGCGGCCGCCGGCCACAGGGGCGAGGGCGTGCCGAGGGCTGATCGAGGGGGTGATCGAGGGGGGTCGAATGTTTGCTATGGTTTTCCACGTCGGAACGGCCCAGGGCCGCGAGACAGACACCTTGTCCGGGTGGCGGAATGGCAGACGCGCTAGCTTGAGGTGCTAGTGCCCTTTATCGGGCGTGGGGGTTCAAGTCCCCCCTCGGACACCAGCAAGGTCCCCACGGAGTTCCGTGGGGACCTTTGTGTTTGCCGACGATCCTCCCCGACCCAAAGGTGGAGCCCATGGGATTCGTTCTGGTGGCGGGCGCCATCGTCTCCGAGGTGATCGGCACGCTGGCGCTCCGGGCGTCGTACGGGCTGAGCCGTCCCGGACCGACCGTGCTGGTCGTGGTCGGTTACGCGGCGGCGTTCGTCATGCTGGCGCAGGCACTCAAGACGCTGAACGTGGGGCCCGTCTACGCGATCTGGTCCGGCGTGGGCACGGTGGGGGCGTTCGTGGGCGGCGTGCTGCTCTTCGACGAGCCCGTGAAGCCCGCGACGCTGATCGGTATCGCGCTGGTGGTCATCGGGGTGGCCGTGATGTATCTCGGCGGCATGAAGCACTGACGGCCGCATACAGTCTCGTCGGTGAGACGCAGAAACAGGGCGGCGCCGCCTGCCCCGCTCCCCCAGCGCGACGGTGTCGACCCGGTGCGGCTGCGGCTGCCGGAGGACCCGGACGGCACATGGCCCACGGTGCGGGACCATCTGCTGGCCCGGTACGCGGGCGCGGTAGGCGGTGGGCGGGTCGAGGAGATGCTGCGGGACGGACGCTTCGTCGGCGAGAGCGGTCCGGTGGCCGGGGACGAGCCGTACACCAACGGCCGGTATCTCTGGTTCCATCGGGACTTCGCCGTCGAGGAACGGGTGCCGTTCGACATCGGGATCGTTCACCGTGACGAGCACGTCGTGATCGCCGACAAGCCGCACTTCCTGGCGACCGTGCCGCGCGGCAGTCATGTGAAGGAGACGGCGCTGGCCCGGCTGCGTCGCGATCTGGATCTGCCCGCGCTCCAGCCCGCGCACCGGCTGGACCGGCTCACGGCGGGTCTGGTGCTCTTCGTCGTACGGCCCGGGGACCGGGGTGCGTACCAAACCCTGTTCCGTGACCGGCAGGTGAAGAAGGAGTACGAGGCGATCGCGCCGTACGACCCGGCGGTGGCGCTGCCGCGCACCGTGCGCAGCCGGATCGTCAAGGAGCGCGGCGTGCTCGCGGCCATGGAGGAGCCGGGAGAGCCGAACAGCGAGACCCGCGTGGAGCTGCTCACCGAACGCGAAGGGCTCGGCCGGTACCGGCTGGTGCCGGCCACCGGCCGTACCCATCAGCTGCGGGTCCACATGAGCGGCCTGGGGCTGCCCATCCTGAACGACCCACTGTTTCCCGTCGTGCTGCCCGAGGGGCCGGAGGACTTCTCGCGTCCGCTGCAGTTGCTGGCGCGCGTGCTGGAGTTCACCGACCCGGTCACGAAGGAGCAACGCCGGTTCGAGAGCCGGCGAGGTCTCGCTCAGTGGCCCCGGTCGACCCATTCCTGAAAGTGGGGCGCCTCGGCCCCGATGGTGCTCGTGTCGCCGTGACCGGTACGGACAACGGTCTCGGGCGGCAGCGTGAGCAGCCGGTCCCGGATCGAGTCGATGATCGTCGGGAAGTGGGAGAACGACCGGCCGGTCGCTCCGGGGCCGCCCTGGAAGAGCGTGTCTCCGGTGAAAACGCTGGTGAGGCCGGGGGCGTGGAGGCAGACCGCTCCGGGGGCGTGCCCCGGGGTGTGCAGGACGGTCAGATCGGTACCCGCGACGGTGAGCACCGCTCCGTCGGCGAGGTCGCCGTCGGGGGCGCGGTCGGGGTGGGTCTGCTTCCACAGGGGCAGGTCGTCGGGGTGGAGCAGGACGGGCGCGCCCGTGGCCGCGGCGAGCGCCGGGGCGGCGTCGATGTGGTCGTTGTGCGCGTGTGTGCAGACGACGGCGCGCAGGGTACGGCCGCCGAGCGCGGCGAGGATCGCGTCGGCGTCGTGGGCGGCGTCGATGACGATCGCCTCCGTGTCGTCGCCGACGATCCAGACGTTGTTGTCGACGTCCCAGGTGCCGCCGTCGAGCGAGAAGGTGCCGGAGGTGACCAGGTGGTCGATGCGGGCGGTCATCAGAAGACCACCACCGATCGCAGCACATCGCCCTCGTGCATGCGGGCGAAGGCCTTCTCCACGTCGCCGAGACCGATGGTCTCGGTGACGAAGGCGCCGAGGTCGATCCGGCCCTGCTGGTGCAGGTCGATGAGCATCGGGAAGTCGCGCGAGGGCAGACAGTCGCCGTACCAGGAGGACTTGAGGGCGCCGCCGCGCCCGAAGACGTCCAGCAGAGGCAGTTCGAGCTTCATGTCCGGGGTGGGGACGCCGACAAGGACGACGGTTCCGGCGAGGTCCCTGGCGTAGAACGCCTGCTTGTACGTCTCCGGGCGGCCGACGGCTTCGATCACGACGTCCGCGCCGAAGCCGCCCGTCAGCTCGCGGATGGCCTCGACGGGGTCGGTGCTGCGCGAGTTGACGGTGTGGGTGGCGCCCATCTTCTTCGCGGTGGCGAGTTTGCGGTCGTCGATGTCGACGGCGATGATCCTGGCCGCTCCGGCGAGCCGTGCGCCCACGACGGCCGCGTCGCCGACGCCGCCGCAGCCGATGACGGCCACACTGTCGCCGCGGCCGACCTGGCCGGTGTTGACGGCGGCGCCGATGCCGGCCATCACGCCGCAGCCCAGCAGGCCCGCGACGGCCGGGGAGACCTCGGGGTCGACCTTGGTGCACTGTCCGGCGGCCACCAGGGTCTTCTCCGCGAAGGCGCCGATGCCCAGTGCCGCCGACAGCTCGGTGCCGTCCGCGAGTGTCATCTTCTGCCGGGCGTTGTGGGTGTCGAAGCAGTACCAGGGCCGTCCGCGCTCGCAGGCGCGGCAGCGGCCGCACACGGCACGCCAGTTGAGGATCACGAAGTCCCCGGGCCGGACGTCGGTGACACCGTCGCCGACCGACTCGACGACGCCGGCCGCCTCGTGGCCGAGCAGAAACGGGAAATCGTCGTTGATCCCGCCCTGCTTGTAGTGCAGATCGGTGTGGCAGACCCCGCAGGCCCGCACCTCCACCACAGCCTCGCCCGGACCCGGGTCGGGGACTGTGATCGTCTCCACCCGTACCGGCTCGTCCTTCCCGGGTGCGATCACACCTTGCACCTGCTGCGGCATCGCAGAACCTGCCCTTCCTCGCGCAGTTGACGTCGCCACCCACTATGGCCCGTGCGCGGCCGCGGAGGCCCTGATCGGCGGGACGGGCGTACGCGCGCCGGGCACGACGAGGCCCCCGCGGGATGTCCCGCGGGGGCCTCGTCGTCGGGGTCAGAGCTGCTTGTTCGCGGCAGCAGTGGCGGCGACCCGCTTGCGGACCAGGAACCAGCCGCCGACGAGCGCGGCAGCGATCAGCGGCAGGCAGTTGACGGTGGTGCGGGAGATGCCTTCGTCCATCCACATCAGGACGACAACGGAGGCGAGGAAGAACAGCGTCACGATCTGCGTGTACGGGGCCCAGGGAAGCTGGTAGGCCGGGCGGGTCACCCGGCCGTCCTTGGACCGGTGCCAGAACAGCAGCGAACAGACCATGATCATCGACCAGGTGCCGATGATGCCGATGGAGGCGAAGTTCAGCACCAGTTCGAAGGCCTCGCCGGGCATGACGTAGTTGAGCAGGACGCCGAGGACACCGAAGGCGGCGGTGAGCAGGATGCCGCCGTAGGGCACGCCGCCCTTGTTCATCACACCGGTGAACTTGGGCGCGGAGCCGGACATCGACATGGAGCGCAGGATGCGGCCCGTCGAGTAGAGGCCCGAGTTCAGGCTGGACAGGGCGGCGGTCAGGACGACGAGGTTCATCACGCCCGCCGCGCCCGGGATGCCGAGCTTGTCGAAGACGGTGACGAAGGGGCTCTGGTCGCCGGAGTAGGCGGTGTACGGGAGCAGCAGCGCGAGCAGCACGACCGAGCCGACGTAGAAGAGTCCGACACGCCACATGATCGAGTTGATCGCCTTCGGCATGATCTTCTCGGGGTTCTCGGTCTCACCGGCGGCGACGCCGCACAGCTCGACGGAGGCGTAGGCGAAGACGACGCCTTGGATCAGCAGCAGCATCGGCATGACACCGCTGGGGAAGATGCCGCCGTTGTCGCCGATGGTGGCGAGGCCCGGGGTGTGACCGCCGATGTCGTGCGAGGTCACGATCAGGAAGATGCCGATGAGCATGAAGACGACCAGGGCGGCGACCTTGATGATCGCGAACCAGAACTCCATCTCGCCGAAGTACTTCACCGAGATGAGGTTGGCGGTGAGGACCACGGCAAGCGCGATCAGAGCCAGCACCCACTGCGGGATGTCGCTGAACATCGCCCAGAAGTGGGCGTAGGTCGCGGCCGCGGTGATGTCGGCGATGGCGGTCGTCGACCAGTTGAGGAAGTACAGCCAGCCGGCCGTGTAGGCGCCCTTCTCGCCCATGAACTCGCGGGCGTACGAGACGAACGCGCCGGAGGAGGGGCGGTAGAGGACGAGCTCGCCGAGCGCGCGCACGACGAAGAAGGCGAAGACGCCGCAGACCGCGTAGGCGATGAAGAGCGACGGGCCTGCGTTGGCCATACGGCCACCGGCGCCGAGGAAGAGCCCCGTACCGATGGCGCCGCCGATGGCGATCATGTTGATGTGCCGCGACTTGAGGTCCTTGCGGTACCCGGCGTCACCGGCGTCTACGTGGGGGGAACCCGTCGCGCTGGCGACAGGCGTGTCGGCCGCAGCCATGGTGCGGTCACTCATTGAGGTCGTTCGCCTTCGTGAGGGGGTGTGCGGTACCCGGCCTGCGCCGGCGCCTTCCCGGGGGTGAAGGAAGGGAGCGCCCTGACCTGGCTTCCGGGCATGAAAAGGCCCAAGGCCTCATAGTCGGGGCACCCTTGGATTTTGGCAGTGGCGAACCTCACTCAGATATACATCTGAGGTATTTCAGAGGTTTCGACAAGGTGAACCAAGGGTGTCATGGATTTCAGGGCGCGAGGACGTCCAGCTCCTGGAGGGCTCCGACGGCGATCTCACGGGTGAGCCGCTCGGCTCTTTCCGCGTCGCCTTCGCGAACGGCCTCGGCAACCTGGACGTGCAGCGTCACGGCCGCCGGGTCCGGGTCGTCGAACATCACATGGTGGTGGGTGCGGCCGGCGAGTACCTCGGCGACCACGTCGCCGAGCCTGGCGAACATCTCGTTGCCGGAGGCGTTGAGCACGACCCGGTGGAAGGCGACGTCATGCTCCAGGTATCCCTCGAGCTGATGGCCCCGCGAGGTGGCGACCATGCCGAGGGCCTCCTCGGTCAGCGCAGCGCACTGCTCTGGGGTCGCGTGGACGGCGGCGAGGCCGGCCGCGACCGGTTCGATCGCGGAGCGCAGCACGGTCAGGGAGCGCAGCTGGCGCGGGCGGTCGGCGCCGGCGAGCCGCCAGCGGATGACGCGCGGGTCGTAGACGTTCCACTCCTCGGTGGGGCGCACGGTGACGCCGACACGGCGCCGCGACTCCACCAGGTGCATGGACTCGAGGACGCGGACCACTTCGCGGACGACGGTGCGGGAGACGTCGAAGCGCTGCGCCACCTCGTCGGTACGCAGCACGCTCCCCTCCGGGTACTGGCCCGCGGTGATCGCGAGACCGAGGGTGTCGAGCACATGGGTGTGAAGCCCTCGGCCTTCTGTGGTCATGCGCAAAGCCTACGGCGCGTGGATCACGACCACGGCCGCGAGAACAAAAAGTATGACGTTTATGCCTCAGACTCTTGAATACGTCGTACCTAATAGGTTTCAGTAGCGCGACGGACCGATGTCGAATGTCGACGAAGACAGCGAGGCACGCAATGAGCACCCCCCACGTCGTCGTGGTGATGGGCGTGGCAGGAACCGGCAAGACCACGATCGGCCCCCTGCTCGCCGCCGCCCTGGGCGTCCCGTACGCCGAGGGCGACGACTTCCATCCCCCGGCCAACATCACCAAGATGTCGGCCGGCACCCCGCTGGACGACGCCGACCGCCGGCCCTGGCTGGACGCCATCGGCGAATGGGCACACGGCAGGGCGGGGCTGGGCGGAGTGGTCTCCAGCTCGGCGCTCAAGCGTGAGTACCGCGACCGGCTCAGGGCGGCAGCGCCCGAGGCCGTGTTCCTGCACCTCACCGGCTCCCGCGAACTCATCGAGCAGCGGATGAGGGAGCGCAAGGGGCACTTCATGCCCACCGAGCTGCTGGACTCGCAGTTCGCGACACTCCAGCCGCTGGAGGAGGACGAGGCAGGCGTCGCCGTCGATGTGTCCGGCACCCCCGAAGAAATCACCGAACGAGCCGTCGCCGCGCTGCGCCGACTCGCAAGCTAAGGAATCACCGTGACCAGTCTCAGCGTCGAGATGCTGGCAGCGGAGGCCGCCGAACCGATCACCTCGGCGGGCAACGCCCAGCTCGGCATCGCCGTCCTCGCGGGCATCGCCGTCATCGTCCTGCTCATCACCAAGTTCAAGCTTCACGCCTTCCTGGCGCTGACCATCGGGTCGCTCGCGCTGGGCGCGTTCGCCGGTGCGCCCCTGGACAAGACGATCACCTCGTTCACGCTCGGCCTCGGCTCCACCGTGGCGGGCGTCGGCGTGCTGATCGCGCTGGGCGCGATCCTGGGCAAGCTCCTCGCCGATTCCGGCGGAGCGGACCAGATCGTCGACACCATCCTCGCCAAGGCGGGCGGACGTGCGATGCCGTGGGCGATGGTGCTGATCGCCTCGATCATCGGACTGCCGCTCTTCTTCGAGGTCGGCATCGTCCTGCTGATCCCCGTTGTCCTCATGGTCGCCAAGCGCGGCAACTACTCGCTGATGCGGATCGGCATCCCGGCCCTCGCCGGACTGTCCGTGATGCACGGCCTCATACCGCCGCACCCCGGCCCGCTGGTCGCGATCGACGCCATCGGCGCCAACCTCGGCGTCACCCTCGCCCTGGGCCTCGTCGTGGCCATACCGACGGTGATCATCGCCGGTCCGGTGTTCTCCAAGTACGCCGCCCGCTGGGTCGACATCCCGGCGCCCGAGAAGATGATCCCCCAGCGCGCCTCGGACGACCTCGAGAAGCGCCCGAGCTTCGGCGCCACCGTCGCCACGGTGCTGCTGCCGGTCGTCCTGATGATGGCCAAGGCGCTCGTCGACATCGTCGTGGACAACCCGGAGCACGGCGTGCAGCGGGTCACCGACGTCATCGGATCGCCGCTGATCGCACTGCTCGCCGCCGTGATCGTGGGTCTGTTCACCCTGGGCCGCGCGGCCGGCTTCACCAAGGACCGGATCTCCTCGACCGTCGAGAAGTCGCTCGCCCCGATCGCGGGCGTCCTGCTGATCGTCGGCGCCGGCGGCGGCTTCAAGCAGACACTCATCGACATCGGTGTCGGCCAGATGATCCTGGAGTTCTCCGAGAACTGGGCCATCCCGACGCTGCTGCTCGCCTGGCTGATCGCCGTGGCGATCCGGCTGGCGACCGGCTCCGCGACCGTGGCCACGATCTCCGCTGCCGGTCTTGTCGCCCCGCTCGCAGCCGACATGTCGACATCGCACGCCGCGCTGCTGGTGCTCGCGATCGGCGCCGGCTCGCTGTTCTTCAGCCATGTCAACGACGCCGGCTTCTGGCTGGTGAAGGAGTACTTCGGCATGAGCGTCGGCCAGACGATCAAGACCTGGTCGGTGATGGAGACGATCATCTCGGTCGTCGGCATCGTGTTCGTGCTGCTGCTGTCACTCGTGTTGTAGGCGTACCGCTCACGAGCGCGGCGGATCGGGCACGGGCCGGTCCGCCGCGCTCGCCGTCACCACTTCGAGTGGCGGTCGCGCGACCACTGGCGCTCGACCGACCCGGTGCGCATGCCACGTCGTGCCTCCGGGTCGGCGAGCGCCATCGCGATGTGCCCGGCGACGACGATCCCCACGGCGAGCGCGAGCCAGTCGTGGACGAAGGTGGCGCTCGTACGCCACACCAGCGGAGCGAGGTCGGTGAACCACATCAGCAGCCCGGTGCCGAGCATGACGAGGACGGCGCCCGCGATCCATGCCGCATAGATCTTCTGCCCGGCGTTGAACTTTCCCGCCGGCCGGGCGGAGGCCCAGCGGTCGCGGCGGCGCACGGCGCGCAGCCACTCGCGGTCGTGCGGAGCGAACCGGTTCAGCCGGCGCAGATCGGCCCGGAAGGCGCGGGAGCCGAGACCCAGCAGGAACGGCACGGGCAGCAGCAGCCCCGACCACTCGTGGACGGTGACCACGAGGTGGCGGCGGCCGACGAACTCGGCGAGCTGGGGGACGTAGAGGGCGGCGGCGGTCGCGATGCAGAGCAGCGTCAGAGCGGCTGTCGTGCGGTGCACCCAGCGCTCGGCGGGGCTGAATCTCCGTCTGCGGGCGGGTACTTCAGACCGTGGGGGTGTCGGTGCGGCCGTTGGACCGGCCGACCCATGCGTCGACGTCATAGCCCCGCTCCTCCCAGTAGCCGGGGACGACGCCCGGGGTGACGGTGATCCCTGACAGCCACTTCGCCGACTTGTAGAAGTACATCGGTGCCACATAGAGGCGGACCGGGCCGCCGTGTGTGTGGCTGACCGGCTTGTCCTGCATCCGCAGTGCGACGAGTACGTCGTCGCGGCGGGACTGCGAGAGGGTCAGGCTCTCGCTGTAGGTGCCGTCGAAACAAGTGAAACGGATGGCCCGCCCCTCGGGGAGTACGCCGGCGGCGTCCAGGAGATGCGAGAGCTTCACACCTTCGAAAGGTGTGTCCGGCACACGCCACCCGGTGACGCACTGGACGTCCCGTACGACCCGGGTCTGCGGAAGGGACCGCAGGTCGGCGAGTGTGTAGGTGGTGGGGTTGTCGACCAGCCCGTCGATCCTGAGTCGGTAGCTCCGGGCATCCTTGCGGGGAACGGAGGCGGCGACGGAGTAGTAGCGGAAACCGCCTCCGTTCGGGAGGAGTCCGCTGAGCCCGGTCGGGTCCTTGTCGGCCGCCGCCCCGAGGAACGCCTCCATGCCGCGCTGCACGTACGGCGCGGTGGCGACGCCGACGGCACCGAGCCCGAGCATGCCGAGCACAAGCCGTCGGCCGAGGGGGGCGCCGTGCTCTTCGCCCGGCTCGCCGGAAGCAGGGTCGGGCTCGGGGCCGGGTTCGGGGTCGGGGTCGGGCTCGTGAGTCGTCACGCTTCGATTCGAGCACTTGCGCGGGCGGAGGGCCAGGGGGCGGCGCGGGACGTCAGAGTTTCGTCACACACGGGGGGTGCGGGCCCACTGCAGGCGAACCCCCGTTACGCCACCGCGGCCGCCGCCGCCCGCCCCGCCGCGCGACCCGAGAAGATGCAGCCGCCGAGGAAGGTGCCCTCCAGCGAGCGGTAGCCGTGCACGCCGCCGCCTCCGAAGCCCGACACCTCGCCCGCCGCGTACAGGCCCGGCAGCGCGGCGCCGTCCTCCCCGAGCACCCGGGACGACAGATCGGTCTCCAGACCGCCCAGCGACTTGCGGGTCAGGATGTTGAGCCGGACGGCGATGAGCGGACCGGCCTTCGGGTCGAGGATGCGGTGCGGCGTGGCGGTGCGTATCAGCTTGTCGCCGAGGTACTTCCGGGCGCCCCGTACGGCCATGAGCTGGAGGTCCTTCGTGAACGGGTTGGTGACCTCCCGGTCTCGCGCCGTGATCTCGCGGCGCAGCTCCGTCTCGTCGATCAGACCGTCCCCGGTGAGCCCGTTCATGCCGCGCACCAGCGCGCTCAGGTCCTTCTCCACGACGAAGTCCACGCCGTTGTCCATGAACGCCTTGACCGGCGCCGGTACATCCGCCCTCGCCCGTACGAACACGTCGCGGATCGACTTGCCCGTCAGGTCCGGGTTCTGCTCGGAGCCCGAGAGCGCGAACTCCTTGCCGATGATCTTCTGGTCGAGCACGAACCATGTGTAGTCGTGGCCCGAACGCATGATGTGTTCAAGCGTGCCGAGGGTGTCGAAGCCGGGGAACAGCGGCACCGGCAGCCGCTTGCCGCGTGCGTCCAGCCACAGCGACGACGGCCCGGGCAGGATGCGGATGCCGTGCTTCGCCCAGATCGGGCTCCAGTTCTCGATGCCCTCGGTGTAGTGCCACATCCGGTCCCGGTTGATGTGGCTCGCGCCGGCGCGCTCCGCGACGCCGAGCATCAGGCCGTCGACGTGGGCGGGGACGCCGGAGAGCAGCTTGTGGGGAGGGATGCCGAGCCGCTTCGGCCATTGGGCGCGGACGAGATCGTGGTTGCCGCCGATCCCACCGGAGGTGACGATCACCGCCTGCGCCCGCAGTTCGAAGGCGCCGACGGCCTCCCGGCCGCTCGCCGCGCCGCGCTCGGCGTCCGACGGCTCGAGGATCTCGCCGCTCACCGTGTCGAGGCTGCCCGCACTGCTGCCCAGGCCGGTGACCCGGTGCCGGAACTTCAGCTGCACCAGCCCTCGTGCGACTCCCTCCCGCACCCGCCGCTCGAAGGGGGCGACGATGCCGGGGCCGGTGCCCCAGGTGATGTGGAAGCGGGGGACGGAGTTGCCGTGGCCGTTCGCGTCGTAGCCGCCGCGCTCGGCCCAGCCCACGACGGGGAAGAACCGCACACCCTGGGCGTGCAGCCAGGACCGCTTCTCCCCCGCGGCGAAGTCGACGTACGCCTCTGCCCACTTGCGCGGCCAGCGGTCCTCGTCACGGTCGAAGCCTGCCGTGCCGAGCCAGTCCTGGAGCGCGAGCGCATGGCTGTCCCTGATCCGCATCCGGCGCTGCTCGGGCGAGTCGACGAGGAACAGGCCGCCGAAGGACCAGTGGGCCTGCCCGCCGATGGACTGCTCCGGCTCCTGGTCGAGAAGGATGACCTTCCGTCCGGCGTCGACGAGTTCGGCGGTGGCCACGAGGCCCGCGAGGCCGGCCCCGATCACGATCACATCAGCGTCGTACGCCATGGGCTTCCATCCTTCGTCGGGCGGGTGCCCCGATCTTCGGTACGGCTCAGTAACAAGTCAATCCCTGTCGGTGCGGTGCTTGGATGAGCGGCATGAGCGCTGAGGAGATTCTCGACATCGTCGACGAGCACGACCGCGTCGTCGGCCGGGCGCCGCGCGGCGAGGCGTACGCCAGGGGGCTGCGCCACCGGTGCGTGTTCATCCTGGCCAGGGACACGACGGGGCGGATCTTCGTGCACCGGCGCACCCCGACGAAGCTGGTCTTCCCCTCCCGGTACGACATGTTCGTCGGCGGAGTCGTGGGAGCGGGCGAACGGTACGACGAGGCGGCGCTGCGCGAGGCGGAGGAGGAGCTGGGGGTGCGCGGACTGCCCAGCCCCGTACCGCTGTTCAAGTTCCTCTACGACGGTGGCGGCGAACCCGCACAGACCTGGTGGTCGTACGTGTACGAGGTCCGCTGCGCGCTGCCGGTGGATCCGCAGGCGGAGGAAGTCGCCTGGCACGCCTTCCTCTCCGAGGCGGAGCTCGAGGCGCGGCTCGGCGAGTGGGACTGGGTACCGGACGGACTGGCCGCCTACGAGCGGCTCAAGGTGCACCGGGCGGGCCGGGGTCATGGGTGAGGCCGGTGGCCGGGCCGCCCGTGCGGAGCCGCGGGTAGTGTGCGCTGCGTGAGCGACTTCGTACAGAGCCTGCGGCTGTGGTTCGCGCCCCGGCGGCTCGAGGAGGAGGGCGAGACCCCCGACTACCGGTTCTCGCTCGCGAACGAGCGGACCTTCCTCGCCTGGCTCCGTACCGCGCTGGCGCTCATCGGCGGCGGCTTCGCGGTCGATCAGTTCTTGCCGGATCTGCGCTGGGGAGTGCGCGCCGGGCTGGCGCTCGCGCTGATCGGGGCCGGCGCGGCGTGCGCCGTGCGGGCCGTGAACCACTGGGTGCGGTGCGAGCGGGCGATGCGCCGCGGCGAGGACCTGCCGACGTCCCGGTTCCCGGCGCTGCTCGCGGTGGTGATCGCCGTCGTGGCGATCGCGATGGTGGTGGTGGTCGTGGCGCGGGGTGAGGTGTGACGGCTCCCGAGCGCGATCCGGGGCTGCAGCCGGAGCGGACCCGGCTGGCGTGGCGCCGCACCACGCTGTCCTGCACGGTGGTGGCGGTGCTGGCGGCCAGGCAGGCGGCGCAGGAGGCGGTGCTCGCGGCGGGACTCGGCCTCGTCGCGTGGTTGGGATTCCTGGCCGTCGCCCACCGGCGCATCGGCGCGATGGAAGCGGCCCGGCCGACGGCCATGGCGGCGCGGGGGGCGATCGCGGCCGTGGTGTGCGTCCTGGCTTTGGCGGCCTTCGCGGTGGCGATCGTGGTGTGACGCGGCGCGTGCGCAGATGTCCCCCTGGGCGAGCGTTCGTTTCCTGGTGAGGCGAAGGATGTGCGGGGGCGGCGGGCCCGGTGGTGCCGACCAGTGCCGCATCAGGCAACGTCTCCCTCTGCGACGTACGAGGGCGGGTGGCGGGGGATGCCGGCGAGGTCTTCGTGCTGACGACGCTGTCCCGCCCTGTTGGCCCTGGACAATGTCCCTATGCGTATTCGAGCCGTGCTCCTGAACGAGTTGCCCGCCCTCCAGGACATCGAGAGGGCTGCTGGGCAGTGCTTCCGCGACATCGGCATGCCGGAGATCGCTGATGACGAGCCGCTCTCGCTGAGCGAGCTCGCGCGGTACCAGCAGACCGGGCTGGCCTGGGTCGCGGTCGACGACGCAGACGTCCCGGTCGCCTACCTGATCGCCGATCGTGTCGACGGCAACCTCCATGTCGAACAGGTCTCGGTGCATCCGGACAACGCACGCCGCGGCATCGGGCGGCTCCTGCTGGACCACTTGGCGCACTCGGCCACCGGCGAGGGGATGCCCGCCCTGACCCTCACCACGTTCACCGACGTTCCGTGGAACGCCGCCTACTACACACGCTGCGGCTTCCAGCCCATGAACGACAGCGACGTCCCTCCCGGGCTGCGCAGGATCCGGGAAAATGAAGCGGCGCATGGCCTGGACCGGTGGCCGCGTACCTGCATGCGCCGGACGCTGCAACCGACACAAGGTGCCGGTGAACGGGGGCGGTGAACACTGCTCCGGGGAGTTGATGCCTGCGTTTTCCGACCTGGGAGGTGCGTGAGCGTCGAGCTGTGCGAGTGGTTGAACGAGTACGGGGGCGAGAGATCGACGGCGACGAGGGGCAACGACTGCTGCGCGTCGTCCGCAGGGGCACCGGGTCGGTGGTGACGTGGCGGCGGGCCCCAGATGGTTCTGCTGTCGGCGCAGGGCATGCCGGTGGCGCGGATCACCGAGGTGTCGTGGGCCGACCGTGGCGGCAACACAAGGGCCCCGGCCGCCCATCGCGCCGGCGGCGGCGGGCGACCTCCAACCGCTACGGAGGAGTGCGGCACACCTGACCGCCTACGCACCCGTCGCCGACAGGGCAAATGTTGCCTGATGCGGAACTAGCCTGGAACCAGACAGATCGGCATGAACAACACCAAAGGTGAGCGCCATGACCGTCCCCCATCACGAGCACACCGCCCACCCGCACGCCCACGGTCCGGCCTGCGGCCATGCAGAGATCCCGCACGGCGAACACATGGACTACGCGCACGACGGACATCTCCACCGAGAGCACTCCGGCCACTGGGACGAGTGCGAGCCGGGCGAGCATGTGTCGCACAGCGGGCACGTCCACGAACACGGCGCCGGCTGCGGCCACCCCGCGGTCGTGCACGGCGACCATGTCGACTACCTCCACGACGGGCACCGGCACGCCCACCACGACGGGCACTGGGACGACCACTGAGCGCAGGCCGACCATCGGCGAACCGGTGGCACCAGATGCGCGTCGAGCCGCGACACGCCCGGTCCCGCCGTTCCCCGACCGAGGACCAACTGGCAGGCTCTGAGGGTTACTTCGACCTCGACCGGGGGAGCCCAGTTGCCTGCCACCGAGCCCTGCACCGTCCAGCTCGCGCCCGACGTGCACGCCTATGTCCAGCCCGACGGCGGCTGGTGCCTGAACAACGCGGGTTTCGTCAGTGACGGGGAGTCGACGCTCCTCGTCGACACCGCGGCCACCGAGAGCCGGGCCAGGGCGCTGCGCGAGTCGCTGCTGGCGACCGGCGCCCCGCTCCCCCGCACGGTGGTCAACACCCACCACCACGGCGACCACAGCTACGGCAACGGAGTCTTCCTCCCGGAAGCGACCGTCATCGGCCACGACTCCTGCCGGAGGGAGCTGCTCGCGGCGGGCCACCAGCTCCATCTCATCTGGCCGCAGACGGACTTCGGCGACATCCGCATCACCGCGCCGACGCTGACGTACAACGACCGGCTGACGGTCCACGTCGGGGACGTCGAGGTCCGGCTCATCCACCCCGGTGGAGTCGCCCACACCCCCGGCGACACAGTGGTGCACCTGCCGCGCCACGGGATCGTGTTCACCGGTGACCTGATCTTCAACGACGGCACGCCGTTCGTGCCGATGGGCTCCTTGAGCGGCTCCCTGCGGGCCCTCGACGTGCTGCGCTCGCTCGGCGCGGAGATTGTCGTGCCCGGCCACGGGCCGATCACCGATCCGTCCGCGTACGACGCGACCGAACGCTATCTGCGGTTCGTCGCCGAACTGGCGGAGGAAGGGCACGCCAAGGGACTCACACCGCTGGAGACGGCGAGCGGGGCGGACCTCGGGGTCTTCGCCGCCCTCAGGGAGAGCGAACGGCTGGTGGCGAACCTGCACCGGGCTTACGCGGAGCTGGACGGGCTGCCGGAGGGCTCACCGCTCGACCCGGTGGCGGTGTTCGCGGACATGGCAGCGATGAACGGCGGGGTTCCGGTGGTCTGCCACGCCTGAAGAATCCGGGTGCACGCTCCGGGCGGACGCCGCGGGGAACGATCCGACCGGCCTGGTCGGCCGCCTGGTCGACCGCCTTCCGATGTGATCCAGGCATCGCTTCGACCGGCACACTGGACGACATACCGACTGGTCGGTCATCATGAACGCGTTCCCCAGGACCGCCCCCCGGAGGTGCGCATCATGAGCTCAGTCCCGCCAGGTCTCGATCCCGACCAGCTGCGCGGCCATCTCGACCGCGAGCGGCCAGGACTGGTGGACGGACCGCTCAGCGCCCGGCTGATCCAGGGCGGCCGTTCCAACCTCACCTACGCCGTCACCGACGGCGCCTCCCGCTGGGTCGTGCGCAGACCGCCGCTCGGCCATGTGCTCGCGACCGCGCACGACATGAAGCGCGAGCACCGGGTGATCAGCGCGCTCGCCCCGACCGCCGTGCCGGTGCCGCAGCCGGTGCTGCTGTGCGAGGACGAGTCGGTCATCGGGTCGCCGTTCTACGTCATGGAGTTCGTGGACGGCACCCCGTACCGCACCGCCGAACAGCTCGCCCCGCTCGGACCCGAGCGCACCCGCGCCGCCGTGCTCTCCCTCGTCGACACCCTGGTCGACCTGCACGCCGTCGACCCCGAGGCGGTCGGTCTCGGAGACTTCGGCCGGCCCGAGGGCTTCCTCGACCGGCAGCTGCGCCGCTGGGGCAAGCAGCTCGCGGCCTCACGGGTCCGCGAACTGGCCGGCATCGACGAGCTGCACGCCGCGCTCGGCCGCGAACTGCCCGTCTCCCCGGCCGCCACGGTCATCCACGGCGACTACCGCCTCGACAACGTCCTGATCGGCGACGACGACCGGATCAAGGCCGTCCTGGACTGGGAGATGTCCACTCTCGGTGACCCGCTGACCGACCTCGGCCTGCTGGTGATGTACAGCAAGCCGCTGCAACTGCCCGACTCCCCCGTCAGCACCACCGCGGGTGCCGCGGGACACCCGTCGCCCGCGGAACTGATCGAGCGGTACGCCGAGCGCTCCGGCCGCGACACATCCGCCATCTCCTGGTACACGGCGTTCGCCTGGTTCAAGCTCGCCGTGATCCTCGAGGGCATCCACTACCGCTACACCCTCGGCCAGACCGTCGGCGCCGGCTTCGACCAGATCGGCGATCTCGTCCCCGTCTTCATCGAGCACGGCCTCACCACCCTCCAGGAAGGCTGAGTACCTCATGGACTTCGCATTCGACGCGCGCACCGAAGAGCTCCGGGCCGAACTTCTCGCCTTCATGGACGAGCATGTGCACCCGGCGGAACAGATCGCGGAGGAGCAGCGCGCCGCGCTCACCTCCCCGTGGGACACCCCCGCGATCGTGGAGGAACTCAAGGCGGAGGCCCGCAAGCGGGGCCTGTGGAACCTCTTTCTGCCCGACGCCGAGTACGGCGCGGGCCTGACCAATCTGCAGTACGCGCCGCTCGCCGAGATCACCGGCCGCAGCCCGCACCTCGCCCCGACCGCGCTGAACTGCGCGGCCCCGGACACCGGGAACATGGAGGTGCTCGCGCAGTTCGGCAACGAAGAGCAGAAGAAGCAGTGGCTGGAGCCGCTGCTCGCCGGTGAGATCCGCTCGGCCTTCGCGATGACCGAGCCGGAGGTCGCCTCCTCCGACGCGACCAACATCCGGACCCGGATCGAGCGGGACGGCGACGACTACGTCATCAACGGGCGCAAGTGGTACATCTCCGGGGCGATGAACCCCGACTGCAAGATCTTCATCGTCATGGGCAAGACCGACCCCGACGGCGAGGACGTCCGCCGCCAGCAGTCGATGATCCTGGTGCCGCGCGACACCCCCGGCGTCGAGATCCGCCGGGCCATGCAGGTCTACGGCTACGAGGACCACTCCCACGGCGGTCACGCGGAGGTCGTCTTCACCGACGCGCGGGTGCCCGCGTCGAACCTGATCGGCGAGGAGGGCGGCGGCTTCGCGATCGCCCAGGCGCGGCTCGGGCCGGGCCGCATCCACCACTGCATGCGGCTGATCGGCATGGCTGAGCGGGCGATCGAGCTCATGTGCCGGCGAGCCGTGTCCCGTGACGCGTTCGGCAAGGCGATCGCCCAGCAGGGCGTCGTACAGAACTGGATCGCGGACGCGCGGGTGACGGTGGAGCAGCTCCGGCTGCTGGTGCTGAAGACGGCGTGGCTCATGGACACGGTCGGCAACCGCGGGGCGCACACGGAGATCCAGGCGATCAAGATCGCGACGCCGAGGGCGGTTGTCGACATCCTCGACAAGGCGGTGCAGGTGCACGGCGCGGGCGGAGTCAGCCAGGACTTCCCGCTGGCGGAACTGTGGGCGGCGGCGCGGACGTTGAAGCTGGCGGACGGGCCGGACGAGGTGCATCAGCGGTCGCTGGCGCGGCGGGAGCTGAAGAAGTACGTGTGAGGTGGGCGGGGCGGGGGCGTGTGGGTGGCCCTGCGGGGCTGCTCCCCTCCCCTCCCCCTACGGCCTCGCGGGCGTGGGGGGCCTCATCTTTCCCGAAACCGGGTTCCGCCCGGAGCCGTACCGCGCTCCGCGCGGTGTCCTCAATCGCCGGACGGGCTGACAAAGTCAGCCCCGCTGGGGCACCTCCCCAGGCCGTAGGGGGGAGATTGGGGCGCGGGGGTCCGGGGCGGAGCCACGACGGGCGGGCAAGGTCCAGCCCCGCCGGCCGGGGGCACATCCAGCCTCGCTGAGGGCACCTCCCGCGGCCGCCAGGCCGTAGGGGAGCGAGCCGCGGGGTTCGGGGCAGCGCCCCGACAAGGCCGGCGGCGTCAGGGGCGGAGGGAGCGGAGGAGGAGGTCCGCGAGGTGGTCCGCGACCTGTTGCTTCGTGAGGGGGCCGTCGGGGCGGTACCACGTCGACAGGTGGTGGACCGAGCCGAAGTGGTAGTCGACCACCAGGTCGGCGGGGGTCGCCGTCGAGAACACGCCGCTCTCCTGGCCCTCCTCCACCAGCGCGCGGAACCGCTCGTGGTAGCGGCGGCGTTCGGCGCGCACCTGCTTGTGCTTCTCCGGGCTCAGGTGGTGCATGGAACGGAAGAAGATGTCCGCGTCGTCGAGGTTCTCGATGGTGGTCACGACCACGTCCGCCGCGGCGTCCCGCAGCCGCGTCTCCACCGGCGCGTCGGCGTCCGCGTACGCGTCGAGCCGTTGCTGCTGTACGCGGAGCACCCGGGCGTAGACCTCCTGGAGGAGGTCCTCCTTGGAGCCGAAGTAGTGGTAGAGCGCCCCTTTGGTGACACCGGCCGCCTCGACGATCTCCTGTACCGACGTACGGTCGTAGCCGCGCTCGGCGAAGAGGCGGGTGGCGGCGGCCAGCAGCCTCTGCGGGACGGGGGTGCCGTCCCCGTCCGTCGTCCTGGCCATTGCCGCCACCCGCCTTTCTTTTCGTTCCTTGCTGTGTGGTGCGTCTGTTACGCGAGGGAACGCAGTTCCCGCCTGAGGATCTTCCCACTTGTCGTCTTGGGGAGCTCCGGCAGGATCTCGACTTCCCTCGGGTACTTGTAGGCCGCCAGCCGCTCGGCACAGTACGCGGAGATCTCGGCGGGCTCGGCCGCCGACCCGGGCCGGAGGCTGACGTAGGCCTTCACGGTCTCACCGCGGTAGGAGTCGGCGATGCCCACGACGGCCGCCTCGCGCACGGCGGGGTGGGTGTAGAGGACGTCCTCGACCTCGCGGGGCCAGACCTTGAAGCCGGAGGCGTTGATCATGTCCTTCTTGCGGTCGACGACGTAGAGCCAGCCTTCGCGGTCCATGAAGCCGATGTCGCCGGTGCGCAGTTCGCCGTCCGGGAAGGCGTGCGCGGTGGCCTCCGGGAGCCGCCAGTAGCCGGGTACGACCTGAGGTCCGCTGACCGCGATCTCGCCCTGTTCGCCGAAGGGCACGTCCTCGCCGGTGTCGTCGACGATCCGGACGACCGTGTCGGGGCCGGGGATGCCGACGGACAGGGTGCCGGAGGCGGGGTCGACGGGCGCTTCGTGCTCCGGCGGCACGGAGGCGCACGGCGCGGTGCACTCGGTGAGCCCGTAGCCGTTGCGGATGTAGGGGCCGAATCCGGCGCGGAACTTCTCTACGAGCGCGGGCGGCACCGGGGCCCCGCCCGAGGAGATCACCGCGAAGGAGTCGAAGTGCTCGCGGGTGGCGGAGGGGTGGGCGCCGAGCGCCATGAAGGCCGTGGAGGGTCCGACGGTGTACGCGGGGCGGTGCTCGAGGAACGCGTCGAGGACGACGCCCGCCTCGAAGCGGTACGCCAGCGCCAGGGTGCCCGCGTTGGCGAGGCAGACGGCCAGCTGACAGACCATGCCGGTGATGTGGAACAGCGGCGCGAGCGCGAAGTAGCAGGCGCCGTCGGGTACAGGGTGTCCGGTGCGCTGGCGTTCGGCGTTGTAGGTGATGCCACCGTGCAGGTTCATGGCGCCCTTGGGGGTGCCGCTGGTGCCGGAGGTGTAGCTGATCAACGCCACGTCGGTGGCGGTGAGGTCGCGGCCCTCCGGGGCGGGCAGACCCTGGCGGGCGACGGTCAGCAGGTCGTCGGCGTCCTCGGCGGGCGCCGTGCGCTCGAAGCCGAGGACGCGCGCGTCGCCCCGCGTCTGGAGGTCGAGCTCGCAGGCGGTGAGGGCGATCCGTACCGGTGAGGCGGCGGCGCAGTCGCGCAGGTATCCCTCCCAGGCGCGGTCCGAGCAGATCAGCGCGGTGGCCTCTGCGTCGGCGAGCACATGCGCGACCTCGCCCGACTTGTACATCGGGTTGAGCGGGACGACGGTGGCGCCGGCCTTCCACGCGCCGAGCAGGGCGATCACGAAGTGCGGGGTGTTCTGGAGCATGAGCGCGACCCGGTCGCCGCGGGCGACGCCCCGCGCGGCGAGACGGCCCGCGACGGAGTCGGACAGCTTGTCGGTCTCGCGGTAGCTCATGCGCCCGTCGAAGTACGCGAGGGCGGTGCGTTCGGGGGCGCGGGCGACGGCGGAGCGGAAGGAGTGCACCACGGTCGCGGGCGGGGCGACGGCGGCCCGCTGTGCGTCGGTGAGCCGGCCGAGCCAGGGTTTCGCGGCATATATGGAGGAGGTCATCGGCCGGTCTCCTCCCACTTCTGCTGGATGTGGTTCATGCCGGCCAGCCAGCGGTCGTTCTGTGTGGCGCGGGCGGCGTAGTAGTCGGCGACTTCGGGGTGCGGCAGGACCAGGAAGCGGTCCGCGTCCATGGCGTCGAAGAGGGCGTCGGCCACGTCCTCGGGTTCGATCGCGGTCGGCCGGAGCACAAGCTCGCCGGCCGTGCCGCTGGCGGTGAGCATGTCGGTGCGTACGCCCTGCGGGCAGATCGCGTGCACCTTGAGGCCGCGGTGGCGGTAGGTGAGGGAGAGCCACTCGGCGTAGGCCAGGGCGCCGTGCTTGGTGACGCTGTACGGCGCCGCGCCGATCATCGTGAGAAGTCCGGCGGCGGAGACGGTGGAGACGAAGCGTCCGCTGCCGCGCTCGAGCCAGTCGGGCAACAGCGCCCGGCTCGCCCGTACGTGCGCCATGACGTTGACGTCCCATGCCGCGGCCCAGATGTCCTCGTCGGCGAAGGCGTCGCCGCCGGAGCCGAGTCCGGCGTTCGCGCAGTAGACGTCGACGACGCCGCCGAGGGCGTCGCGGGCCTCGTCCACGATCTTCGAGGCGTCGCCGGGTACGGCGGTGGCGCCGATCTCGTCGGCCACGGTCTTCGCCTTGCCGGCGTCGATGTCGTTGACCACGACCCGGGCGCCTTCGGCGGCGAATCTGCGCGCCAGTGCGGCTCCGATCCCGCCGCCCGCGCCCGTGACCACAACCCCAGCGCCCTGCACCGCACTCATCAGCTCCGCCTTTCGCGTCCGACCCCCGTCGGGGCAGACTAACCAGTCGGTATGTCCTAACGGAAGAGGCGGGCACAACCACGTGCCGGGGTCGTTCCCCGGCACGGACATGAGCGCTAGCGTGCAGTGGTCATGACATGAGGCGATCGCGGAGGTAGCTCTATGAGCCTGTCCAGACGGGGTTTGCTGGCTGCGGGCGGCGCGGTGGGGGCACTGGCCGCCGCCCCCTCACCCGTCACGGCCCACTCCGGCCGCGGCCGGGTGCGCACCGGTTTCGAACGCCTGGCCGCCGACGGATACGCGGCACTGTCCGGGCAGCGCGTCGGCGTGGTCACCAACCCGACGGGCATCGCACGGGACGTACGCCACATCGTGGACGTCATGCACGCCGACGACCGGGTGAACCTCCTCGCGGTCTTCGGCCCCGAGCACGGCTTCCGCGGCACCGCGCAGGCCGGCGGCTCCGAGGGCCGCTACGACGACCCGGCGACCGGACTGCCCGTCTACGACACGTACCTCAAGAGCGGTCAGCCGCTGGCCGACATCTTCACGGCCTCGGGCGTGGACACCGTCGTCTTCGACATCCAGGACGCGGGCGCACGCTTCTACACGTACATCTGGACGATGTACGACTGCATGCAGGCGGCGGCCCTGGCCGGCAAGCGCTTCGTCGTCCTCGACCGGCCGAACCCGGTGACCGGCAGGGCGGCCCTCGGGCCTGTCCTCGACAAGGCGTTCGCGACCTTCGTGGGACGCGAGCCCATCGCGCAGGCGCACGGCATGACGGTCGCCGAACTGGCACTGCTGTTCAACGGAGAATTCCTGACCCGGCCGGTCGAGCTCGACGCCGTGCGGATGTCGGGCTGGCGGCGGGGCGACTTCTTCGACGAGACGGGCCTGCCCTGGGTCCCACCGAGCCCCAACATGCCCACCCCGGAGACGGCGCTGGTGTACTCGGGCACCTGCCTGTTCGAGGGCACCAACCTCTCGGAGGGGCGTGGCACCACCCGTCCGTTCGAGCTGCTGGGCGCTGAGGGAATCGGCCCGGCCTGGGCCCAGGCCGCGAACGAACTCGGCCTGCCGGGCGTCCGCTTCCGCGAGGCGTACTTCGCGCCCACGTTCTCCAAGTTCCAGGGCAAGACCGTCGGTGGCGTCCAGCTCCACGTCCACGACCGCGAGTGCTACGACCCGGTCCGGACCGGTATCGGCCTGCTGGTGACGGCGAAGCGGAGCTGGAGCGGATTCGCCTGGCGCCCGGACAACTGGATCGACAAGCTGACCGGCTCCACGAAGGTCCGCACCCTGATCGACGCGGGCGCGGACACGGACGAGGTCGTCGGTGCCTGGCGTGACGAACTGGCCGCGTTCACCACCGTACGGAAGCGGTACCTGCGCTACTGAACATGAGGCGGTGGGGTAGTCCCCACCCCCTACCGGGGTGCCCGCCCGCTGGCCCGGCCCGGTGCCGCGCCGACAGGCTTGATCCATGGACCAGTTACTGCGTCACCCCTTACGGATCTGGCTGCTGCTCGTTCCGGCCATGCTCTCGCTCGTGGTGGCGGGGCCGGTGCGGGCACAGCCCCGTCCCGACACACCCGTGCGCGAACTCGCGCGGATCGCTCAGCCGCTCTCCGAGCTGCGACCGCTGGAGCGGATGGTCGGCTCCGCGACGATCGTGGGTGTCGGTGAGGCGACCCACGGCTCACACGAGTTCTTCGCGACCAAACACCGGCTGTTCCGGTATCTCGTCGAGCACAAGGGCTTCACCACCTACGCGCTGGAGGCGAACTGGAGCGCCGGGCTCCGCCTCAACGACTACGTCCTGCACGGCAAGGGCGACCCGCGCACGATCATGCGGGAGGAGTTCCAGGAGTCGTACCTGATCTGGCACACCCGCGAATACCTGGACCTGATCCGCTGGATGCGGCGGCACAATCTGCGTCATCCGCACCGGCAGGTCCAGTTCATGGGCAACGACCTCGCCTACGCGGGCCCACGGCTCTTCGACGAGGTGACCGGCTACGTCGCCCTGCACCATCCGGACCTGCTGCCCGAGTTCCAGCGGCTGTACCGGGCGTCCCGGCCCGCCGGCGGCGTCGGGGAGACCATCAAGGACCGGCTGAACCGGCCGCTGGTGGAACGCCGCGCCATGGCGGAGGACGTCAGGCGGGCGCTCGCGCTGTTGGAGAGCAGGCGGCCCGGTCCGGACCGGGAGAGGCACGCATGGGTCCTCCAGCACGCGCGGGCCATCGCGCAGACCGGGACCGAGTTCTCCTACGACCTGTTCGACCCCGCACAGGTGGGCGCGGCGATGCGCTACCGGGACCAGGTTATGGCGGAGAACACGGTGTGGTGGCAGCGGCAGACCGGGCACCGCATGCTGCTCTCCGCCCACAACGGCCACGTCCGCCTCGAGACGAACAACCCCGAGCAGTACCCCAAGGTCCAGGGCACGTTCCTGCGGGAAATGGTCGGCGACGACTACGTCAGTGTCGGATTCACCTTCGGCCAGGGCTCGTTCAACGCGCTGGACACCACCGACCCCGCGGAACCGCTGCGCACCTTCTCGGTGGGCGGGCCGGCACCCGGCAGCAATGAGCACACGTTGGAGCGCGTGGCGCGCCGCGACTACTACCTGGACCTGCGCACCGCTCCCCGGGCCGCCCGCGCGTGGCTGGGAGGCACCCGTCCCTCGCGCGACATCGGCAACGCCTGGCCGGCCGAGCCCGAGCCGCTGCGGCTGGCCGCGTCGTACGACGTCCTGATCCATCTGCACCGCGTCACCGCTGCCGAACGACTCTGACCGCTCACGGTGTATGGCCGTTTCTCCTCTTGCGCAGGATGCTGGGTCAGCAGCGGAACGCAAGGGGAGGGGCGTGCCATGGCGGGGATGAGTGTGCATCCGTACCGGGAGATCTGCTTCGACGCGGACGGTGACCCGGACGGCGGTCCGTACGACGTATCGGCCGGGCTGGACGTCACCGATCTCGTGGTCTTCGCACATGGCTGGAACAACTCCCCCGCCGTCGCCCGCAGGCTGCACTCGTCGTTCTTCGCCCCCTTCCCCAAACTGCTCGCCGGGCTGCCCGGCGTGCACGTCGGGTACGCCGGTGTCCTGTGGCCCTCGATGAGGTTCCCGGACGAGCCGTTCCCCGACACCGAGTGGGCCGAGGGAGCACCGGCGTACGGCCCGGGCCTGGACGGGGCGACGCGGGACCTGCTCTCCTGCCTGTTCGCCGGGCACGGGGCGACGGTGCAGCGCCTCGCGTGGCTGCTCGAGGAACAGCCCGCGTCCCGGGCGGCGTTCGCTGAATTCGGCATGCTGGCCCGGCAGTTGACGGCCGTCCCGCCAGGAGGGCTCGAGGCGCCGTTCGCCGAGGACCTGCCACGGGACGAGCAGAGCCCGCCTGCGGTGCTCTACGAGGACACCCTCACGCTGTGCTTGCGGCTGGCCGCGGCGCTCCACCGGGAGCAGGGCGGGCATCCGAACATCGCCGGTCCGGGCGGCGGGCCCGGAGCGGCGTGGCGGGGCGCGAAGGAACTGCTGCGGCAGACGACGTACTACGCGATGAAGCGGCGGGCGGGCACGGTCGGCGAGCTGGGCCTCGGCCCGCTGCTGGGACGGCTGTCCCGGTCCGCGGCCGCAGTGCGGGTGCATCTCGTCGGCCACAGCCACGGCGCACGGCTGGCCGCGTTCGCGCTGCGCGGCCTGCCCGAGGGCGCGCGGAACGTGAAGTCGGTGACGCTGCTTCAAGCCTCCTTCTCGCACTACGCGTTCGCCGGCAGCCTCCCCCACGCCCCGCACCGCTGCGGTGTGCTGGCCGGCCTCCAGCACCGGGTCGACGGGCCCGTGGTGGCCTGCCACTCGCGCCACGACACCGCGCTCGGGGTGTTCTACCCGCTGGTGTCGGGCCTCGCGGGCGATCCGGCCGCGGTGGGGACCGACCGCCGCTGGTGGGCGATGGGCCACGACGGCATACAGGCCGTCGCGAACACGCCCCGGCCGACGCTCGAGGAGGCGCTGCGGTCCGGGCTGCCGGCGTCGGGCTGCGTCAGCGTCGACGCCTCGCGGGTGGTGCGCCGGGGAGGGCCTCCGACGGGCGCACACGGCGACATCTGTCATGAGGAACTCGCCCGGATGATTCTCACGGCGGCCCGGATCGGGGACACCGGGCCAGGGGCGTGATCCGGCCGAAGAGGCGCGTCGGTATTTTCGATGGAGCCGAATCGGGCACTCCTACGTCCATTCTTCAACGCCGATGTACCAGCGACGGAGGTGGCAGTGCTATGGCCGGTTTCCGGAGTCTCGCGAGACAGGTGCGCGACCCGAGGTGCGATCTGGCGCTACGGCGCTATTCGCTGCGCAAGTGCCTGGAGCGGTTCGCACCGTACGGGCACCGGGCGACGTGGGATCACCTGTGCGGCAGGCACCGTATCGATCCCGAGGACAGGGCCCCGGATCCGGCGCGGCTGGTGGCCGCGCTCGACGAACTGGAAGAGGCACGGGCCGTCTGGCTCGCCTACGAGGACAACTTCGCGGACCGCCGCAAACGGGAGAAGCACGAGGGGCTGCGGCGGCCCGGACACATCGACGACTGGCACCGAAGGACCTGGGGCGGGAACGGGGTGGCCCGCTGTGACGTACCGGCGGAGCACCCGTCGGCACCGCTCGGCGAGGTGCTGCGCCGGCTGATCGGCGCGCTGGAGGCGGAGCCGGCGGCGGCCTGCCCGGTGTGCGGGGGAACGCACATCGTCTGGCGCCAGGACCTGGAGCACGAGCCGTGGATCGGACCGGTCTGCGCGGGCTGCGGCATCGTGGTGCCGCAGCCGGTGCTGACGCCGGACGCGGTGGCGGCGGCGAAGCGGGCAGGACGCCGGGAGCTCGCCTCCGTCGCATGACGCGGCACCGCAGTCCCGGGACGGGGGCCCGGGACTCGCTGGTTCCGGCGCGTGGACCCGGGACCACCGTGGGCCGGGCCGGAGGCGTCAGACGGGGGCGCCGGCCCAGGCCTCTTCGGTGAACCGCTGCTCGCGGGGCAGTGCCAGCAGGCCGGTCTGGAAGAGCAGCAGTGGGTCGGCGCCTCGTGCGCGGAGCCGGGCGGGGGCGTGTTCGAGGACCCACGCCCGGAGCTCCGCGTCAGGCTCGTCGCGTGTGCTGTCGCACCACCAGCGAATGACCCGCGTGTCCTCGTAGAGCAGCTCCTCGATCCACCAAGCGACGAAGGCCTCGAGATACGCGTCGGCCGGCCCGCCGGTGGGCTGCGCCGCCCACGTGGCGAGACAGGGCGTCACGGTGAGGCCTGCGGTCACGCAGGCCTGGAAGACCTCGAGCACGTAGGGGACATCGAGGGGGGTGCTGACGGTGTCGGCCCACCACGCGTCGAGGAACTCCCGGATCGCGTCGCACTGTTCCGTCGGCCAGGTCCGCCAGCCGGAGCGCCCGAGTCCGGTCAGGTCGTAGGCATTCAGCGACCCGAATCGGCGTGCGGCCAGCCGCTCGGCGAGCTGCGGCAGGATCCGGCGCATGGCGGCGGAGTGGTCGTCGAAGTGGTCCGGCACCTCGCGGGCGAACATCTCCAGGACGTCACCGGGCAGCTCCACGTCGGGGACGCCCAACAGCGCCGTCTCCTCCGGCAGATGGCACAGACCGCAGCCCGTCTCACCGGGGCTCGTCATGCCGGAGAAGACCGCGCGTATGCGGTCCACCGCGGCGGTGAGTGCTGGGGAGGCCATGTGCGCCACGTCCCGTCGAGTACTCCGGGCGCGACCTCGGCCCGCCGAAGAGCGCGACGCTACCAGTCGGCAAACCGGTGGGCCAACCGGATTCCGCGGCGGCACAGTTGGCGGCGATGCGGAACACCATCAAGGAGCCCTGACATGTCGACGCTGCGCGTCACCGCCGAACTCTTGACCGTGCACGAGCACCCGAACGCCAATGCCCTGGAGCTGGCCCAGGTGGGCCTCTACCGGGCGGTCGTCGCCAAGGGCGTCTACCGCACCGGCGATGCCGCGCTCTACATCCCGGAGCAGGCCGTGCTCCCGGCGGAGCTCGTGGACGAGCTGGGTCTGACCGGTCGGCTCGCGGGCGGGGACGCCAACCGGGTCAAGGCGGTGCGGTTGCGCGGCGAACTGTCGCAGGGAATCGTGTGCCGGCCGAGCGCGCTGGTGGACGTCGACCTGGTGCGGGCGGCCGCCGACGGCACGGACTTCGCCGAGCGGCTTTCGATCACCAAGTGGTCGCCTCCGATCCCGCCCCGGATGAGCGGCGACGTCGAAGCGGCGCCGGACCTGCTGCCGTGGGTGGACATCGAGAACCTGCAGCGCTACCCGGGCATCTTCGAGCCCGGCGAGCCGGTCGTGATCACCGAGAAGCTGCACGGAACGGCCTGCCTGACCACGTACAGCACTGCGGACGGCGGACGGGTGCAGGTCTCTTCGAAGGGGTTCGGCGCCAAGGGCCTGGCGCTCAGGAGGGACTCGGCCAACCTGTACTGGCGCGCGGTCCTCGGGAACGGCGTGCCCAAGATCGCGGCGCGCATCGCCGAACGGCTCGGTGCGAGCCGGGTGGGGGTGTTCGCCGAGGTGTACGGTGCCGGCGTCCAGGACCTCGGCTACGGCAAGAACGCCCGGGCGGAGGACGGACTGGGCTACGCCGTCTTCGACATCTCGGCGGAGATCGACGGCCGGCTGCGCTGGCTGGATCCGGCGACCGTGCTCCACGGTGAACTGCCGGTCGTTCCCAGGCTGTTCGAGGGCCCGTACGACGCGGACGAGGTGCTGGAGCTGGCGAGCGGCCGCGAGACGGTGTCGGGCAGGAAGCTGCATATGCGCGAGGGCGTGGTCGTCCGTTCCGCGGTGGAGCGGTACAGCCCGGTCACCGGCGGGCGCGCCATCGCCAAGGCGGTGAGCCCGGCGTATCTGACCCGTAAGGGCGGCACGGAGTACGAGTAGGACCCGCGCAGGAGGGCGGGCCCGGCACGGGGGTGCGGGCCCGCCCTCACGTGTGTCAGGCGCCGTCGTCCTTGGCGCGCCGCCGCTCCGGCAGCAGCCGCGAACCCGTGAGTTGGCCGCCGAAGACGTCGTCCGGGTTGGACAGGACGCACGTCTCCAGGGAGAGGCAACCGCAGCCGATGCAGTCGGTGAGGTGGTCGCGGAGCCGGCCGAGCTGCGTGATGCGCTCGTCGAGTTCACCGCGCCAGGCCTCGGAGAGCCGCGCCCAGTCGTCGCGGTCGGGCGTCCGCTCCTCGGGCAGTTCCGCGAGGGCGTCCCTGATGGTGGCGAGTGGGATGCCGACACGCTGCGCGGCGCGCACGAAGGCGACGCGGCGCAGGGCGTCCCTGCTGTAGCGGCGCTGGTTCCCGCTGGTGCGGCGGCTGCTGATGAGGCCCTTGGACTCGTAGAAGTGCAGGGCGGACACGGCGGCGCCGCTTCGCGCGGAGAGCTGGCCGACCGTGAGCTCGTGGATCTTCTCTGGAATCTGTGGCACTCCCAGAAGCCTACTGGTCCGTCGTTGACAGGAGGGCGCCTGCCCGACCATGCTGAGCAAGCGCTTAGACATCAGTCGTCGAGAGTCAGGGGCCAGGGACATGGCAGAGCCGAGGATCTTCACCTCCCCCGAGGAGCTGCGCGCCGGGGTCGGCGAGCAACTGGGTCACAGCGACTGGCTGGAGGTCGACCAGAAGCGGATCGATCTCTTCGCCGACGCGACCGGTGACCACCAGTGGATCCATGTGGACCCAGAGCGGGCCGCGAGCGGACCGTTCGGCACGACGATCGCCCACGGCTATCTGACGCTGTCGCTCCTGCCGGCACTGGTGCCCCAGGTCATGCGGGTCGAGGGCATGAAGATGGGCATCAACTACGGCAGCAACAAGGTCCGCTTCCCCTCCCCCGTGCCGGTCGGCTCGCGGCTGCGCGCGACCGCGGTGCTCCAGGGCGTCGAGGAGGCGGGCGGCGGCGTACAGGTGACCGCCCTCGTCACGATCGAGCGCGAGGGCGGCGACAAGCCGGTGTGCGTGGCGGAGTCGGTGTCCCGTTACTTCTTCTGAGCGTTACTTCTTCTGAGCGCTCACCATGCGCCCGACGAGGTCGGCGTAGAGCGCGCCGACCTCGTCGGGCGTCCGGCGGCCCTGCGTGTTGAACCAGCGCGCCACGTCGATGCAGAGCGACAGCACGGCGACGGCGGTGCCGGGCACGTCCGGCACGTCGAACTCGCCTGCCTCGACGCCCTCCTCGAGGATGCGGCGCACCACGGCGTCGCTCTGCCGGCGCAGACCGAAGATCTCGGTGCGATGGGCGTCGCTGAGCGCCTCGAGCTCGTACTGCACCACGCGGGCGGTGGTGTGCCGCCCGGCGTGCCAGCGGACGAAGGAGCGCACCGCGTCGGCGAGCCGCTCGGTGGGCGCGCCCGGGCCGTCGTACGCGGCGTTGAGGATCTCGAGCGCCTTGTCGTGCCCGATCCGGCTGATCCGGTGGAGCAGCTCTTCCTTGGTCTTGTAGTGGATGTAGAGCGCCGCCGGGCTCATACCGGCGCGGCCGGCGATGTCCCGCGTGGTGGTGGCGTGATATCCGCGCTCCGCGAAGGCCTCGACCGCGGCCACGAGCAGCTTCCTCGCCGCCTCCGGGGTGACCTCGTCCCACGGCTTGTCCTCGTCGGCCTCCGGGCCCGCCGTCTGGTCAGCCGCACTCATCACTCGTCCCTTCCGTGGCACAGGACGAACACCATACCCCGACGGTGAGCAAGCGCTTAGAGCCTGATCAGAGCTTCTGGAACGGATCGTGCTCCGCGAGCAGCTTCTCGAGCCTGGCCTGGTCGACGCGGCTGACGATCTGACCGGCCTCCTGCCGGTCGCGTACGACCTTGGCCAGGGTGAAGGCCGAGGTCGTCAGATAGAGGACCGCGATGCCGAGGAAGGCCCGCACCCAGGCGTCCGTTTCCATGTTGAAGATACCGACGGCGACGGCCCCCAGCGCGATGCCGAAGGAGGCCACGGCCTGACCGTAATACGCCGCGGTGTTCTGCTGCTTGACGGGTGTCTCGCTCATGCGCCCAGCTTCGCGGCCCGCAGCGCGCCCGGCATGCGCGCTACTACTCAGGTGCGTACTCACCCGGCATGCCGCGCCCGGGTGTTCAGAACGCGGAGACCCCGGTCAGGGCGCGGCCGATGATGAGCTTCTGGATCTGGCTGGTGCCCTCGTACAGGGTCATGACGCGCGCGTCGCGCAGCAGCTTGCCGACCGGGTACTCGTCGATGTAGCCGTAGCCTCCGAAGACCTGGAGGGCGTTGTTGGCGGCCCTGACGGCGGCTTCCGAGGCGAACAGCTTGGCTTTCGAAGCGGCGGTGGCGAAGTCCTGGCCGCGGTCGATCAGGTCGGCGACCCGCCAGGTCAGCAGCCGCGCGGCATCCACGTCGACGGCGATGTCGCTGATCAGCTCCTGGACGAGCTGGTAGTGCGCGATGGACCTGCCGAACTGCTCGCGCTCCTTCGCGTAGCCGACGGCGGCGTCAAGCGCCGCCTGCGCGATGCCCACGCAGCCCGCGGCGACCGACATCCGCCCCTTGGCGAGCGCGGACATGGCGATGGAGAACCCCTTGCCCTCGGGCCCGAGCATGGCCGACGCCGGGACGCGCACGTCCTCGAGGACGACCTCGGCGGTGGCCTGTCCCCGCAGGCCGAGCTTGCCGTGGATCGTGCGGCGGGTGAGCCCGGGGGTGTCGGTGGGGACGAGAAAGGCGGAGACGCCCTTGTGGCCGGGCGTGTCGTTGGTCCTGGCGAACAGCAGCACCACATCGGCCCAGGTGCCGTTGGTGATGAACATCTTGGAGCCGTTGATCACGTAGTCGTCGCCGTCGGCTGCCGCTCTGGTGGTCAGATTCCCGGCGTCGGAGCCGGTGCCGGGCTCGGTGAGGCCGAAGCAGCCGAGCGCGTCACCCGCGGTGAGCCTGGGCAGCCAGTGGCGCTTCTGCTCCTCGGTGCCGTAGGCCGCGACGGTCTTGGTCACGAGGCCCAGCGACACGGAGACGATGCCGCGCACCGAGGAGTCGCCACGGCCGAGTTCCTCGGTGACCAGGCAGTACGCGAGGTGGTCGCCGCCGGAGC
Source organism: Streptomyces sp. NPDC096176 (assembly GCF_044763255.1). Classification (NCBI taxonomy): domain Bacteria; kingdom Bacillati; phylum Actinomycetota; class Actinomycetes; order Kitasatosporales; family Streptomycetaceae; genus Streptomyces; species Streptomyces sp. NPDC096176. The sequence continues at coordinate 54,167 of NZ_JBIWFV010000019.1, forward strand.
CGCCGTATTCCTCGTCGATCGTGAGGCCGAGGAAGCCGAGCGATCCCAGCTTCTTCACGATGGCCTTGTCGACGCTCTCCGCGCGGTCCCACTCGACCACGTGCGGGGTGATCTCACGGTCGACGAAGTCCTTCGCCAACTGCCGGACGGCGGTCTGCTCCTCGCCGAGCCCGAGGTTCATGCGCGGTCACCCCAACTTTTAACTATCACTGCTAGTTTATTTCTGGCAGGCCCTACTATGTGCCGCATGGCCCGACCGCGCAAGCCCCTCCTCAGCAGAGACCGCATCGTGGACGCGGCGAGCGCGCTGGTGGACGCCGAGGGGCTCGACGCGGTCTCCACGCGCCGGCTCGCCGCCGAGCTGGGCGTCAGCGGCCCCTCCCTCTACAACCACTTCCGCAACAAGGACGAGATCCTCGACGCCGTCGCCGACGCGGTCAGCGCCCGCGTCGACCTGTCGATGTTCGACGAGCACGACGACCGCGACTGGCGCACGGCTCTGCACGACTGGGCCGTCTCCTACCGCGCCGCCCTGAGCGCACACCCCAACACCGTCCCGGTCCTCGCCCGCGGCCCCGGCCGCCGCCCCGCGGGCCTCAAGGTCGCCGACGCGGTCTTCGGCGCGATGGTCCGCGCCGGCTGGCCCCCCGCCCAGGCGACCCGCATCGGCGCACTGATGCGCTACTTCATCACCGGCTCCGCGCTCGGCTCCTTCGCCCGCGGCTTCGTCGACGACGCGACGGCCTACGACCCGGCGGACTACCCCCACCTCGGCCAGGCGCACCTGCTCGCCGACCGCCAGGAACAGGTCGACCAAGGAGCGTTCGAGACGGGCCTCCAGGCCCTGCTGGACGGACTGGCGCTCCAGTACGAGAGCACCGTTCACGTGGACGCTTCCCCGAACGGCACGCTTCGGCCCGCACCGAAACGTCCCTGACGCATCCTGGGAGGCATGACCTCCTCCCGGGACCTCGCCGCCTTCGCCGCGCTGCTCGCCGACGACACGCGCGCCGGGTTCTGCCTCGCGCTGCTCGACGGGCGGGCTTGGACCGCGGGCGAACTCGCCCGGCACGGCGGGGTCGCCGCGTCGACCGCCAGCGAGCACCTCGGCAAGCTCGTCACCGGCGGCGTGCTCACCGAGGAACGCCAGGGCCGGCACCGCTATGTACGGCTCGCCGACGACCGGATGGCACACCTCGTCGAGGAACTCGCCGCGTACGCGGCCCCCGTGGGTCCGAAGCCGCCGCCGCGCACCCTGCGGGAGTCGACCGCCGCGTCCGCGATGGCGCGGGGCCGCACCTGCTACGACCATCTCGCGGGTCGGCTCGGCATCACGATCACCGGGGCCCTGACCGCCCGGGGGCTGCTCAGCCAGGACGCCGGCTTCGCACTGACGGAACGGGGCACACGCTGGTTCGCCGATCTCGGCGTGCCACTGGACCGTACGGGCCGCCGGCCGCTGGCCCGCGGCTGCCTCGACTGGACCGAACGCCGGCCCCACCTCGCCGGTGTCGCGGGCGCGCGGCTGTGCCGGCACGCGCTGGACGCCGGCTGGTGCGTACGCATCGGCTCCGAACGGGCCGTGAAGGTGACCGCGGACGGCGAACGGGCACTGCACGCACTGCTCGGCATCGAGCCGGAGATATTGCGGTGAGCCCCGAACGGTCCGCGCCGTACGGTCGCCCCATGACGAAGCCGAACCGCCACACACACTGGCCCGCCCTCGTGGCCGCGGGGATCACCGTCGTCCTGTGGGCCTCCGCCTTTGTGTCCATCCGCAGCGCCGGCGAAGCCTACTCCCCCGGCGCCCTCGCCCTCGGCCGGCTGCTCGCGGGCTCGCTGGCGCTCGGCCTTGTGCTGCTCGTGCGGCGCGAGGGCCTGCCGCCGCGCGCCGCGTGGCGCGGGATCGCCGTGTCGGGGCTGCTGTGGTTCGGCGTCTACATGGTGGTGCTCAACTGGGGCGAGCAGCAGGTCGACGCGGGCACGGCCGCGATGGTCGTCAACATCGGACCGATCCTCATCGCCCTGCTCGGTGCGCGGTTCCTCGGCGAGGGCCTGCCGCCCCGGCTGGTTGCCGGGATGGCCGTCTCGTTCGCCGGAGCGGTCGTCGTGGGCCTGTCGATGTCCGGCAAGGGCGGCGCCTCCACGCTCGGCGTGCTGCTGTGCCTGTTGGCCGCGGTGGGTTACGCGGGCGGTGTGGTGGCCCAGAAGCCGGCGCTGGCGCACGCGAGTGCCCTGCAGGTGACGACGTTCGGGTGCCTGGTGGGCACTGTGGCCTGCCTCCCGTTCGCGGGGCAGCTCGTCGACGAGGCCGCTTCCGCGCCCGTGTCGGCCACGCTCAACATGGTCTACCTCGGGGTGTTCCCGACCGCGCTCGCGTTCACGACGTGGGCGTACGCGCTGGCCCGTACGACGGCCGGCCGGATGGGCGCGACCACATACGCCGTACCCGCACTCGTGGTCCTGATGTCCTGGCTGGTGCTGGACGAGGTGCCCGGCCTGCTGACACTCGCGGGCGGGGCGCTGTGCCTGGCGGGGGTGGGGGTGTCGCGGTCACGCTCGCGGAAGCGCGCCTCGGCCGACACCGGGGACGCGTTGGCTCCGGCCGGCGCGGAGGGCGGGTCACCGGGGCGCTGAACGGCCGTGCGCGGCCCGGCGTTTCAGCAGGTGCCGTGCCTGACCCCGTCGACGAACGGCACCCACGCGTCGGCGCTGACGACGAGCACGGGGCCATGCGGCACCGTGGAGTCGCGCACGGGGACGATGCCGGGGAGGTTTCGGGCGACCTCGACGCACTCGCCGCCGTCCCCGTTGCTGTAACTGCTCTTGTGCCAGACGGCGGCGCTCAACTCAGGCCGGATGCTGCCCATTTCGGTAGTCCTCCGCCACTGCTCGGATCATGGCCAGGGAGGCCTCCGGAGACAATGCGGCGGCCCTGAGCCGATCGTATGCCTTCCTGTACTGCCCGACGAGAAGCGGATCGTCGATGAGCTGACCGTGATACGGGCCTTCCGTGTAGAGGAGGGGCGGCGCGTCGGCGAAGCGCATGAACATCATGTCCAGCTCCATGAACGGGCGGGTGGGCCCGTTCCACGGCAGAACTTGTAGAACGATGCGACGGCACTCCGCCAGAGCAGCGATGTGGTCCAGTTGCGCGGCCATGTCGGCCGCGGGCAGGAGAGGTTGGGTCACCAGGGACTCGTGGAGCACGGCCCAGTACTCGGGCATCTTCGGGTCGACGAACAGCTCTGCCCTCCGCACACGGGCCGCCACCTTGGCCTCGACTTCGTCGGGTTGGTCCAGCGGGTGAGCGGCGTGGATGACTGCTCGCGCGTACGCCGCTGTCTGCAACAGGCCCGGCAGCAGGGCGGGCGTCCACTTCTCGATGACCTGGGCCCGCCTCTCCAAGTCCGCGACCTGGACGAAGTACTCGGCATGCACACCCTTCTTCGCCCGGCGGACGTCCTCGCACCGGCGCTCGAAGAAGCCGTCCGTGCTCAGTAGCCGGTCCACGTGGCGGGCCAGGTCGAGCGGCATGCGGCGGGTGCCCCGCTCGATCTCGCTCAACAGGCTCACACCGTAGAAGCTGCCCTCCACCGTTTCCTGGAGCGTGCGCCCGGCCGCTTCTCTCTTGTACCGCAGCTCCGCCCCGTACAGCGCGGGGACGCTCGCCGAGCCGTCAATGTCCTTGCGTGCCGCCATCGTTCCCCGTTCCACGGTCCGTGCGGTGGAGTCGAAAACCCTTCAACCGTACGGACGGAGACGCCACTGTGTGTCGTGAACGTCACACACCGCACACGAAAGTGGCCCTCATGAACGAGCATCTCTCCCCCGCCGGGCCCGATGTCCAGGCGAGCGTCGACCGGTTGCGGGAGGCGCTGCGGGCGCACGGGATCACGTTGCCCTCGCTCGGCGTCGACCTGCCGAGTTACGCGGGATCCCTGCCCTGCCGCCATCTCGTCTCGCTCGGCAACTGCAACCTCGCCACAGCCGACCGGCTCGCGGCCGTGCTGCGCGAGGCGGTGGGGCGATGAGGCGGGCGGCGGCCCCGGCGTTCGAGGCGGACCTGCTCGCCGCACCGAAGGCGGTCCCGCTGCTGCGGCATGCGGTCCGCGAGCATCTGGGGCGTGACTGCCCCGACGTGCAGCTCGCGGTGAGCGAGCTGCTGAGCAACGTCGTGCGGCACGTCGGGGAGGGTTCTCCCGTGACCTTGCGGGTTTCCTGCGCGGGTCACGGCGTGACGCGGGTGGAGGTCACGGATTCCGCTCCGGATGCCGAGCCGGCCCCTGCGTACGCCGAGTGCGACGCGGAGGGCGGCCGCGGGCTCACGCTGCTGGACGCGGTCGCCTGCCGCTGGGGCGTGGTGCGCAACGCGCTCACCAAGACCGTGTGGTGCGAGCTGCCCGAGGACTCGGCAGGGACCTGATCGTGGCCCACAGCGTGCGGCCGTGGCCGTGGGTGCGTGTCCCGGCCGCGGCGGGGCGCCGCGGCCGGGGCTGGCGGCGTCAGTCGGCGGAGGCCGTCGAGGGGACGGGCGACGGGGCGGCCGGGGTGTTCCGCACGGCGCGGGAGGCGAGGATCCTGATCGAGATCAGGGCGATCACCGCGAGGCCGATGATGTAGGCCGAGACGGCCATCGACGTGCCGGTCGCCTCCAGCAGCAGGACCATCATGAACGGCGCCAGGCCGCCGCCGAACACGGCGGCGATCTGGTAGCCGAGCGAGGCGCCGGTGTAGCGCATCTCCGCAGTGAACAACTCGGCGAACAGCGCCGCCTGGGGGCCGTACATGATGCTCAGGAAGCAGCTGGTGACGAAGGTTCCGACACCGAGCCAGAGGAGCGAGGCGGTGTCGATGAGCAGGAACATCGGCACGGCCCACACCAGCAGTCCGATCGCGCCGGCCGCGTAGATCCGCAGCCGTCCGATGCGGTCGGACAGTGCGGCCGCCGCCGGTATCAGCACCAGTTGTGTGAGGCTCACACAGAGGGAGACGGCAAGGACGGCGCTGCGCTTCATGTCGAGTTCGCGGGTCGCGTAGTCCAGGACGCCGGTGATGATGATGTAGAAGGTCGCGGTGTTGACGGCGAACGACCCGCCGGCCAGGAAGACGGTGCCGAGGTGGCTGCGCAGGATGGTGCGCAGGGGCGACCGTGACGTCGTCTCGCCCTTCTCCTTCTCTGCGAGAGCCCGTTCGGCCTCGCGGAACTCAGGAGTCTCCTCGACCTTGGTGTGGATGTACCAGGCGAGGCCGAGGACGAGGAAGCCGACGAAGAACGGCACGCGCCAGCCCCAGGAGGCGAAGGTCGACTCGCTGGTGACGGATCCCGCGACCAGGAAGACGGTGTTGGCGGTGACCACGCCGATGGGGACGCCGAGCTGGACCAGGCTGCCGTAGAGACCGCGCTTGCCCTCGGGGGCGTACTCGGTGGCCATCAGCATCGCGCCGCCCCACTGGGCACCGACGGCGATGCCCTGCACGATGCGGAGCAGGACGAGGAGGATCGGCGCGGCGATGCCGATCGTCTCGTACGTGGGCAGCAGTCCGATCCCGGCGGTGGCGACGCCCATCAGGGTCAGCGCGAGGACCAGCATCGGCTTGCGCCCCCGCTTGTCGCCGAGCTGCCCGGCGATGACGCCGCCGATGGGGCGGGCGAGGAAACCGACGGCGAAGGTGGCGAAGGCGGCCAGTACGCCGGCGGAGGAGCTGCCGGCGGGGAAGTACAGGTCACCGAGGACGAGCGCGGCGGCGATGCCGAAGACGAAGTAGTCGTACCACTCGACGGCCGACGCGAGCGCGGCGGCGGTGGCGACGCGCCGCCGTCGCGGATCGGCGGGAGCGGTGGGGGTGGCGGGAGCGGGGGCGGGGCTGTCCATGCGTGCACACTCCACTGGGTGCGGGGACGGGAGTGCGGGGAACGTACCGACCAGTGGGTATGGAGTCAACGGGATGGGCGGTGACAATTCTTGGACGGGGGGACGTGGGGCGCCGCTGCGCAGGGCGTTTCCCACCCCGCCCCTTCCTGAACCGGGCTCCGCCCGGACCGGACCAACACAGCTGGACCAGGGCATCGGCGTGCCGCAGCGGGTGACGGCGGCCGCGTTCGCCGCTATGAGTGAGAAGCAGCAGGCGGCCGCGCGACGGCAAGCAGGAGCGGGCCTACGCCGACAACCGGCGGACCCGGCTCCGGCGAAGAAGGCTTCGACGCCCGCGAGTTCAAAGCCATGGTCGCCGCCGTGCAGAAGTGGCTGGTCGACAACGACCGCATCGAGCCCGGCACGCCGATCGTCGGCCTGGAGATCCGCGCCTGAATGCCGAGGGAAGACTGACCTTCTGAACGGGACACTGCCTCGAGGAGTCGCCTCCTCGAGGGACACAAACGCCAACTATCGGCTTCGAGGGCGCTGATCACAGGTCGCTGCTGAATGTACTCGGCCATGAGGTTGGTGACTCGCGTCGGTAGTTGATCAGGAAGAAACCTCCGGGCGTAGTGGAAATACCTTGCCTTCACCACAACCCGGAGGTCGCGTGGCGCGGGGCTCGGGGCAGAGCCCCCGACGAGGCGGCGAGCCAAAGCCCCCATCAGGGCCTCCCGTCAGAACACCACCAGCGAGCGCCCCGCCCCCTTCCCCGCCAGCATGTCGTCGAAGGCGCCCGGCACCCCGTCGAGTCCGATCCGCTCCGTGACCAGGCCGCTGACATCGAGGCGGCCCGCGCGGATGTGGGCGGCGAGGACCGGGAGGTCCCGTGCCGGGTCGGAGTTGCCGTAGACGCAGCCGGAGAGGGTCCGGCCCCAGTGGAAGAGTTCGAGCGCGTTGAACGTGACCTGCTGGTCCTTGCCGCCGATGCCGACGACCACCGTCCGGCCGCCGCGGCGGGTGGAGTCCCAGGCGGTGCGGATCGTCGCGGCGCGGCCGACGCACTCGATGGCCACGTCCGCGCCCCGCTTGTCCGTGAGCCCGCGGATCTCCCTCGCGGTGGCGTCGGAGGCCACCACGTAGTCGGTCGCGCCGGCCCGCCGGGCCAGCTCCTCCTTCTCCGGGGAGACGTCGACCGCGATGACGGGGCCGGCGCCGGCGATGCGCGCGGACTGGAGGGTGGCGAGACCCACCCCTCCGACGCCGAAGACCACGACGGACTCGCCCTCGCGTACCCGCGCCGCGTTGTGGACGGCGCCGTAGCCGGTGAGGACGGCGCAGCCGAGCAGGGCGGCGTCGGTGAGCGGCACGCCGTCGGGGACGGGCAGCACGCAGTTCGCTGCGACGACCGTCTCCTCGGCGAACGCGGCGACGTTCAGGCCGGGATGGAGTTCGGTGCCGTCCTTCGTGACGGCGTGCACGCGGCCCGCGCCGGTCAGCGCGTCGGCGCACAGCCACACCTCGCCCATCACACAGGCGTGGCAGAGACCGCAGGACGGCGCCCAGTTGAGGACGACGCCGTCGCCGGGGGCGACATGGGTGACGCCCTCGCCGACGGCGAGCACCGTGCCGGCGCCCTCGTGACCGAGGACGGCGGGGACGGGGACCCGCATGGTGCCGTTGGACAGGGACAGGTCGGAGTGGCACACCCCGGCCGCGGCCAGCTTGACGCGGACCTGCCCGGGGCCTGGGTCGGGCAGTGAGATCTCGGTGATCTCGAGGGGAGCGCCGACGGAGGGCAGTACGGCTGCACGGACCACAATCGTTTCCTTAACGCTCAGAACTCAGAACGGTCAGAACTGGAGGGACTTGGTCTGGAGGTACTCGGCGAGACCGTGCGGGCCGAGCTCCCGGCCGACGCCGGACTGCTTGTAACCGCCGAAGGGCGCGAGCGGGTTGAAGCGACCGCCGTTGATGTCGACCTGCCCGGTGTCCATCCGGCGGGCGAAGGCGACCGCCTCGGACTCGTGTCCCGCCCACACCGCACCCGCGAGGCCGTAGACGGTGCCGTTGGCGATGGCCAGGGCGTCGTCCTCGTCCTCGTACTTCAGGAGCGAGACGACCGGGCCGAAGATCTCCTCCTGGGCGATGGCCATGTCGGGGGTGACGTCGGCGAAGACGGTCGGGCTGACGTAGTAGCCCGTTTCCAGGGGCGCGTCCGGGCCGCCCGCGACGAGCCGTGCGCCCTCCTCGACGCCCTTCTCGATGTAGCCGCGCACCCGCTGCTGCTGCGTGGCGTTGACGAGCGGGCCGACCCTGTCACCGGGGACGTACTTGGCGACAGCGGCCGCGGCGAGGGCGACGGCATCTTCGTACTGGTCCTTGTGCACGAGCATCCGGGTCCAGGCGCTGCACGTCTGCCCGGAGTTGGACATCACGTTGGCGATGCCGACGTTCACGGCCTTGGCCAGGTCGGCGCTCGGCAGGATCACGTTGGCGGACTTGCCGCCGAGCTCCAGTGCGACGCGCTTGACGGCGCCGCCCGCTGTCGCACCGATCTTGCGGCCGACGGCGGTGGAGCCGGTGAAGGACACCAGGTCGACGCCCTCGTGCTCGGCGAGCGCCTGGCCGGCGACGGGTCCGAGACCCGTGACGAGGTTGAAGACGCCCGCCGGTACGCCTGCCTCGTGGACGGCCTCCGCGAAGAGCTGCGCGGTCAGGGGCGTGTCCTCCGCGGGCTTCAGAACGACCGTGCAGCCGGCGGCGAGCGCGGGGGCCACCTTGGCGACGATCTGGTGCAGGGGGTAGTTCCAGGGCGTGATCGCCCCGACGACTCCGACCGGCTCCATCAGCACGGTGGAGTTGCCGATCTTCTCCTCGAACGCGTAAGCGCCGGCGAGCTCCGCGTAGGAGCCGGCGACCATCACGGGCAGGCTCGCGTGGACGGCGAGAGCCAGGGCGGGCGGTGCGCCGAGTTCGGTGGTGACGGTCTCCGCGATCTCCTCCGTACGCCGCCCGAGTTCGTCGCGGAGCGCCGCCAACCGCTGCGCACGTTCGGCGGGCGGCGTCGCGGCCCAGCCCGGGAGGGCCTCGCGGGCGGCACGCACGGCATCGTCGACGTCCACCGCGGTGCCCGCCGGGACATGCGCGATGACCTGTTCGTCCGCCGGATTGACGACCGCGATCGTGTCCTGTGCCGCGGCGGGCCGCCACTGGCCGCCGATGTACATCCCGTCGTGGGCCTTCATCGCTCTCCTCCACGCCTCGCGGTAGTGTGCGCCCCAAACTAGCGCCGTTAGTTTTATGGCACCAGGGGCAACCGGCGTGATGGAGGCTACGTGGCGGGCCGCGCGGCCGGGCAGTCCGGCCCCGTCCTACCGGAGCGGGCCCTACGCGTCGAGGTCGGGGAGGTCCATCGGGGCCTGGCAGATCCGGCGGCCCCGGTGGTCGAAGACGTACAGGTGCGCGAGGTCGACGAGCAGCGGGACCTGCGCACCCGTCCGCAGCCACAGGGTCGGGCCCGGTGCGAACGACGAGATCGCTCACTCCGAAGATCTGCCGCTCACGGCTGGAAACCGGATCCGGTTCGTCGAGCACCGCCACGGCTCCACCGACCTGGGCCATCGCTCCAGCAGCAGCTCCCCCTCCGTGATGTCCTCGAGCCCGGCGATCATGCGCAGCAGCGTTGCCGCAGCGGGAGGGGCCCAGCGGAAGGAGGAACTCCCCCGGTGCGACACCGAGGGGAAGCGGTCGACGGCGCGGGAAGCACGGCCTCATCTCTTGCTGACGTCGTGCGGGGTGATGGCGCGAGTCATGGGGTCCCGCCCGGGATGAGAAGGGGCAGCCGCGTCGCCAGAAGCCAGCCCACTTCGTCCCGTCGGGGAAAGGATCGCGCAGGCCGAAGCGCCGCTCGTTACGCATGTGTCCACCATGCGGGATCCGCTCCGCCGGCCCGGCCGCGGGGCGGTCGCGCTGTGGCGGACCGTCCCCGCGTGCATCACAACTGCTTGACGTCCGTCAGGTGGGCGAAGACAACGACGTTGGCGGAGTAGCCGGCCTTCTTGTCGAAGCTGCCGCCGCAGGTGAGCAGCCGCAGTTCCGGCCGGCCCGTGTGGCCGTACACCTCGGCGTCGGGGAACGCCTCCTTCTTGTATGTGCGCACCTTGTCGACGGTGAACACGGCCGTCCGCCGGTCCGCGCGCACGACGTTGACCTTGTCACCCGGTTTCAGTGCGTTGAGATTCAGAAAGATGGCGGGACCGGTCCTGGTGTCGCGGTGTCCGACCAGCAGAGCCGTACCGGCCTCGCCGGGGGACGGCCCGGCGCGGTACCAGCCGACGAGGCGCGGGTTGTCCACCGGAGGCGCCGCGAGCCGACGGTGCTTGTCGAGACCCAGCCCCGTCACCGGTGACTCGATGGTGATGGCGGGGATCGTGAGCTTCTTGGCGGCGGAACGGGGCAGTGGCGCATGGCCGCCCCGAACGGGCTTGGCCTTCCGGGGCGCGGGGGACGGGCCGGGGACGACCGACTGGGACGGCTCCGGGCTCCCGGGCGTGGCCCCGGCCGCGGTCGGTGACCCCGGGGCCCCTGCCGGCAGCCCGGCCGCGGTCGGTGACCCCGGATTCACGGCCGGTTGCTCCGGCGTCGCGGCGGCCTGTTGGGTGTCCGGGCCGGCGGTGCGCGGGAAGAGCGGCGGCAGGTCGATCCTGTGCGGCCCGTTCGACGATGCCCGCGCATCGGCTCCGGACGTCGACACGTCGGCCGCGACGGTGACCGCCGGCGCGTCCGGGGGCGGGTCCCCACACCCCCGGACGACGCCGGTGACCAGCGCGGCCGTCACGCTGAGCGTGACGGTCAGACGGCAGGCGCGGCTCGGTCCGCGTCGGCGGCGACGGCTGCGGACGTTACGCGGCGCCATGGGCGCGGCGGCGAGCCCGTCGGACGAGAACCAGTCCGGCCACACCGGCCGCACCAGTGACCAGCGCGGTGGTCACGCCGGCCGAGGAGCCGTTGTTCCCGTTGCCCTCACCGTTGTCGGCGGCCGCGCCGCCGCCACCCGCGGGCACCGCGCCGTGCGGCGAGCCCTTGGCGTCCTTCTCCCAGTCCGATCCCTTCTCGTCCTCGATCTTGCCCTTGTCCTGCTCCTTGCCGTGCTGGTTCTCGCCGCCGCCCGCGCCCTGCTTGTTGCCGTACTTGTCGCAGTCGACGGTGAAGATCTTCTGCCTCGGACCGCTCGGTGCCGTCCAGGTGAGCATGTACTCGCCGTCGGGCAGCGAGTACTCACCCGTGTGACCGCGGCCCGCGATCAGCACGAGGGTGTCCGTCAGGGTGGCCCCGGCGGCGGTCGGGGGCTGCGGATTGATGGTCCAGGTGAGCTGCGTCAGGCTCTCGAAGTTGAACGCGCTGAGGCTGAACTTGCAGACTCCCTTGATGTCGTCCCGGGTGTCCCAGTGCTCGACGCCGGCGTTGTGGATCTTGAGGTCTCCGCTGTCACCGGGGGCGGCGACAGCCGCCGACGCCCCCGCCAGTGTCATGCCGGCGCAGGACAGAGCGGCGAGGGCCGCCGCCGCCGTGCGTGTGCGGCGCAGGCGGAGAGGTGCAGTCGTGCTCATGCGAGGCTCCTTCAAGCCGATCCGATTGTCATACTGATCACGCGATCAGCTGACTAGATGTCACAGAATCAGCAGGAAGAAGCGTTGAAACGCTGAGAAACCGTCAGAAATGCCCCCACTAGCGGACACGATGTGTATGCCGACCGGGGGACCCCGCCGCCTCCGTGCCCTCGGCCTGACCGTCCCGGCCGGCCCCACCGGCTCCGTCGTCCCCCGCGGACGCGTGCCCCGGTAGCCCGTTCGGCCTCGTCCGTACCGCGATCCCCGCCGACACGAGGAGCAGGGCGCCCAGCATCACGAAGGGCGCTGCCGTGCCGGCGAGACCGGCGATCAGCCCGGCTGAGGCGGGCGCGGCGACCTGGCCCAGGCGGTTGCCGGTCAGCCGCAGGGCCAGCGCCGTGGAGCGGGCCCGGGCGGGGGCCGCCTGGACCACCGTCGTCATGGACAGCGGCTGGCCGACCCCCAGGCAGAAGCCGAGAGCCGCCAGCATCAGGGCCAGCGCCCACACCGGTACCGGCAGCGCGATGCCCGCACAGAGTAGTCCGCCGAGCAGACAGGTCACGATGAGCAGGGCCGTACGGCCGAGGAGGCGGATCATCGGCGTCATCACCAGCCGGCAGGCGATCGTCGCGGCGGCCCGCAGGCTCAGCAGCGCTCCGACGGCGACGGGCGCGATACCGCGTTCCTCGCCGATGACCGGGAGGTAGGCGGTGAGGACGTCGGTGGCCGACAGCACCGCGAGACTGATGAAGATCCCCGCCGGAACGCCACGCGTACGCAGGATGCGGTGCACCGGGACCTTCGTCCGGGCTTCCTTCGCCCCTCCCCCACCTTCCCCCGGACGGCGCTCGATCCGCCACAGCGAGGTGAAGGAGGCCACGGCGACGGCCGCGGAGACGAAGAGCGCGAAGGCGCTCGTACGGGCCATGTCGTCGCCGATCAGCATGCCGGCGGCAACCGGCCCTATCAGCTGGCCGAGGGAGGCGCCGATGGTGAAGTGCCCGAAACTGCGGTCCTGTTCGGCCGGGGCGGACTGGCGGGCCACGATCGACTGGGCACCGATGACGAAGCAGAGGTGACCGAGCCCCATCACGCCGCTCCAAGCGGCCATAGCGGGAGCTGAGTTCGCCAGACCACTGAGCGCACAGCCCCCGGCTATGAGCAGGACACCGGCGGGCAACAGCGGTGCGCAGCGGCCGTGGTCGGTCCTGCGCCCCAGCGGTACGGCGGCGAACAGCGGAAGCAGGGCGTACACACCGGCGATCACGCCGATCGCCCGCTCGTCGGCGCCGAGCGACAGGGCCCGGTAGGAGACGGCCGGACGCGCCATCGCCACCGCCGCCTGCGCGAAGCAGAAGGCGATGACGAGGCGCAGCAGCCAGAGTCGGCCCATCAGATGATGCCGAGGAGGATCCCGGCCCCGAGCACCACCAGGCAGGTGAGGGCCGCCCACTTCACGGTGAACCTGGTGTGGTCGCCGAACTCGACCTTCGCCATGCCGACGAGGACGTAGACGGCGGGGACCAGCGGGCTGGACATGTGGAGGGGTTGACCGACCAGGGAGGCCCGGGCGATCTCCAGCGGGGAGACCCCGTGAGCGGCGCCGGCTTCCGCGAGGACCGGCAGGACGCCGAAGTAGAAGCCGTCGTTCGACATGAAGTAGGTGAGCGGCAGGCTCAGTACGCCGGTGACGATGGCCATGTGCGGGCCCATGCCCTCGGGGATGGCCCCGACGAGCCAGTCCGCCATGTGCTCGACCATGCCGGTGCCGGTGAGAACGCCGGTGAAGACGGCGGCGGCGAAGACCATGCCGGCGACGTTGAGGACGTTGTCGGCGTGTGCGGCGATACGGGCCTTCTGCTCTGCCATCTTGGGGAAGTTGACCGTCAGGGCGAGGGCGGCGCCGAGCAGGAACAGCACCGGGATCGGCAGCAGCTCCATGATCATGGCCGTGAGCAGGGCGACAGTGAGGCCCGCGTTGAACCAGTACAGCTTCGGGCGCAGGGTGGGGCGGTTCGGGTCCAGGCCCTGGAATCCGCCGTCCTCCTGCGGGGACGCGGAGCCTTCGGCGGGCGCGGGGCCCGAGCCGCCGGACGCAGCGCTCTGGCCGCCGGAACCCGAGCCGCCGGACGCAGCGCTCTTGTCGCCGGAGCCCTCGCCGCCGGAGCCGGCCTTGACGAGAACCGTCTCCGTCTCCGTCTCGATGACCTCGTCGAGCGTGAGGTAGCCGAGGCGCTTGCGCTCGCGCCGTCCCAGGACATAGGCGAGGACGAGCACGAAGAGGAGCCCCGCCCCGAGCGCGGGGATCATCGGGACGAAGATGTCGGCCGCGTCCAGCTTGAGCGCGGTGGCGGCACGGGCGGTGGGGCCGCCCCAGGGCAGGGTGTTCATGACGCCGTTCGCCGTGGCGGCGATGCCGGTCAGCACGACCAGGCTCATCTTCAGGCGCTTGTAGAGCGGATACATCGCCGAGACGGTGATCATGAAGGTGGTGGAGCCGTCTCCGTCCAGCGAGACGATGGCGGCGAGCACCGCCGTACCGATGACGATGCGCAGCGGATCCGCCTTGCAGAAGCGCAGGATCGCCCGGACGATCGGGTCGAACAGCCCGACGTCGATCATCACTCCGAAGTAGACGATCGCGAACATCAGCATCGCGGCCGTGGGGGCGAGGTTGCCCACGCCTTCGAGGACGTAGTCCCCGAGCTGTGCACCCTGGCCGACGGCGACGCAGAAGAGTGCGGGGATGAGGACCAGCGCCGCGATCGGCGACATCTTCTTCATCATGATCAGGACCAGGAAGGTCGCGATCATGGCGAAGCCGAGGATTGTCAGCATGGGGGACACCTAACGTTCATCCTTGAACTCCCACCGGAGGAGCGGCCACCGGGGGCGGTCCGGATGACGTTAGGTGTCGCCATCTGCCGTTAACAAGACGTTGACCTGTGAGCAATACGAGCAAAAGCCCAGGTCATCGCAGGGGTGCCAGTTCGACGGGGAAGCCGTTGAGCACCGCCGTGCCCGACAGGGGGTCGAGCCGGGAGCCGTCGAGCAGCTGGTTGACGTTGACTCCGGCGCGTTCCGCGGCCACCGAGAGCCGGGTGCCCGGCCGGTCGTGTCCCCAGCCGTGCGGCAGGCTCACGACACCGGTGCGGACCGCGTCCGTGATCTCAGCGGGGGCGTCGACATGACCGCCGTCCGCGGTGATGCGCACGGTGGCACCGTCGGCGATCCCCAGCCGGGCAGCGTCGTCGGGGTGGATGTGGAGCGTGCAGCGGTTGGACCCGCCGTTCAGGGCGGGCACGTTGTGGAGCCAGCTGTTGTTGGAGCGCAGATGGCGGCGGCCGACCAGGACGAGGCCGGCGGGCCGCTCGTCGAGGGCCGCCCGCAGCCTCGGCAGATCGGCGGCGATCGGGCCGGGCAGCAACTCGACGCGTCCACTGCGGGTCTTGAGGATCTGTGGAATGCGGGGCTGCAGGGGGCCGAGGTCGATGCCGTGCGGCGCCTGTCGCAGGTCCTCGAGGGTCAGATCGTACGGGCCGAGGCGGAGCATCATGTCGAGCCGCCGCTCCGGCCCGCTGCCCCCGGACAGCAGGAGGGCCTGCTCGGCCGCGTCCCGTCCGTGGAAGGGCGAGTGCGGGTCGGCGACCGCCTTGGCCAGGGCCTTCTGGATGACCATGTCGTCGACGGCGGAAGGCTCGGCTCCGTGCATCCCGGAGACGGCGAGGACAAGCCGGGCGTGGATCTCGCACTCGTCCATCAGCCCGGTCTCCAGAGGCACGGCGGCCGGTGAGAAGCGGGCCTGGTTGCGTACGGCGAGGGCGTTGAACGCGAAGTCGAAGTGGGCGCTCTGGGCGGGCGGCGGCGGGGGCAGTACGACGTCGGCGTGGCGTGAGGTCTCATTGAGATACGGGTCGACGCTGACCATCAGGTCGAGGCCGGCCAGGGCACGGTCGAGGCGGTCGCCGTCCGGGGCGGAGAGCACCGGGTTGGCGGCGATGGCGATGACGGCACGTATCCGGCCGTCGCCCGGGGTCTCGATCTCCTCGGCGAGCGCGGTGATCGGCAGTTCGCCCTTGGCCTCGGGATGGCCGCCGACCCTGCTGGACCATCGACCGAGCGCGAAGCCCTTGCCGGGAGCCGCCGGACGCGGTGCCCGGTCGGTCGCGGCGAGCGGGAAGAGCGCGCCGCCGGGCCGGTCCAGGTTCCCCGTCAGGACGTTGAGGACGTCCACGAGCCAGCTGGCCAGGGTGCCGTGCTCGACGGTGCAGCTGCCGATGCGCCCGTACACGGCGGCGGTGGGGGCGGCGGCCAGTTCCCGGGCGATGACCCGGATCTCTTCGGCGTTCATGTCGCAGGCCGCTGCGACGGCCTCGGGGGTGAAGTCCTTGACGGCGGCCTCGACTTCGGCCACTCCCCCGACGTGTTCGGCGAGTGTGCCGAGGTCGGTGAGTCCCTCCTCGAAGAGGACCTGGGCGAGCGCGGCCAGCAGCAACGCGTCGGTGCCGGGCCGGATGGCGACATGCCGGTCGGCGAGCTGCGCGGTGCGGGTGCGGCGCGGGTCGACGACGGTGAGGGTGCCCCCGCGGCGGCGGAGCGCCTTGAGCTTGCCGGGGAAGTCGGGTGCGGTGCACAGACTCCCGTTGGATTCGAGGGGGTTGGCGCCGAGGAGCAGCAGATGGTCGGTGCGGTCCAGATCGGGGACCGGGATGGCGATCGCACTGCCGAAGAGCAGACCGCTGGACACGTGCTTGGGCATCTGGTCCAGGGTGGAGGCACTGAAGACGTTCCGCGTGCGCAGTGCGGAGAGCAGGACGGGCGGGTAGAGGGCGCCGGCCATCGTGTGGACGTTGGGATTGCCGAGGACAACTCCGACGGCGTTCGGTCCGTATTCCTCGATCAGCGGCCGGATGCGTGCGGCGATCAGACCGAAGGCCTCCGCCCACGTCGCCTCCCGCAGTTCGCCGTTCTCCCGGACCAGTGGGGTGCGCAGTCGGTCCGGGTCGCCGTCGAGCTCACCGAACGAGGCGCCCTTGGGGCATATGAAGCCCTGGCTGAAGACGTCGTCCCGGTCGCCGCGAGCTCGGGTGACGCGGGTGTCCTCGATGGTGAGGGTGAGTCCGCAGGTCGCTTCGCACAGCGGGCAGATGCGCAGGGCGGTACGGGTGCTCTGCGCGGCGGGCGCACCGGGCGGGGCGGATGTCGTACGGGCGGCGGGTGCGGTGCGGGACATGGGCCCTCCCCGGGCGGCGGCAGCGGCGTGGTGCTGGCCCGACCGAGCATACCGACCGGTATGCATGCGCGGGAAGCCCGATCCCGGCACGGTTTCGGGGCCGGGCACGCGCCCGTCCGACCCCTGCCCGCCCCCGCCCGAGGCCGCGCGACCTCAGTCGAAGACCCTCGCCAGATACGCCCGTACCAGCTCGCGCGTCTCGGCCACGATCTCCTCGTCGCCCGATGGCCGCACCCGGAAGGCCAGTTGCAGCAGCGCGTCCGTCGCCTCGACCGCGACCAGGACCGTCCGCCTCAGCCGTACGTCCGCCGGGCGCCCCAGATGCGCCGCGAGCAGGTCCGCCAGCCGGTCGGCGACCTCGTGGTTGGCGCAGGCAGCGGGGGCGCCGACCGGTAGCTGTGCGCCGAAGTCGACCAGGCCGAACCCGGGCACCGTCCGCTTCATCGCCAGGTACTCGTCGAGCACGGCATCGACGGCACCCCGCCAGTCAGCGGGGGGCAGTGCCGGGAGCCGCCCGGCGACGCTCTCGGCGAAGCTGTCCAGATTGCGCCGGCCGAGGGCCTCGACCAGGGCGCGTTTGTTGCCGAAGAAGCGGAAGACGGAGCCGATCGGTACGCCCGCCCTCGCCGCCACCGTGCGGGTGGACAGCTCTTCGTAGCCCTCCTCGTCCAGGACTTCGGCGCAGGCGTCCAGGATCCGGGCGAGCCGGTCGGCACTGCGCTGCTGCACGGGCGCACGGCGGAGATGGGCATGGGAAGGAGAAGGGGAGGGCGAAGGGGAAGAGAAAGAAGAGGGTGGGGAATCGGGGCGGGTGCGGGCGCGGGACACGCGGTCCATCATGCCGCTCCGTTGCCGTCGGCGAGCGGACCTGCAATCCTACGGTTGTCCATAGGAATGGTTTCACAGACCTTCAGCACCAGGAGCGGGCAATGAGCGGCACCGAGCAGGCGCGGAAGATCGTCGAGGGGCTCAACGACCAGTCGTTCTCCCCCGGCTTCGGCAACGAGCACAGCTCGGAGGCGGTGCCCGGCGCACTCCCCCACGGGCGCAACTCTCCCCAGCGCGCCCCCCTCGGGCTGTACGCGGAGCAGCTCAGCGGTTCCGCCTTCACCGAGCCCCGCGCGCACAACCGGCGCTCCTGGCTGTACCGCGTCCGCCCGTCGGCCGCGCACCCCCCGTTCACCCGCATCGACAACGGCCATGTGCGCAGCGCCCCCTTCACCGAGACCGTGCCCGACCCCAATCGGCTGCGCTGGAACCCGCTGCCGGAGCCCGCGAACGGCACCGACTGGCTGGCCGGTCTGTGGACACTCGGCGGCAATGGCGACGCGACCCAGCGCACGGGCATGGCCGTGCACCTCTACCACGCCAATACGTCCATGACGGACCGGGTGTTCAGCAACTCGGACGGCGAGCTGCTGATCGTCCCCGAACGCGGCGGACTGCTGCTGGTCACCGAGTTCGGTCTGCTGCCTGCCCGCCCCGGGGAGATCGCCCTGATCCCGCGCGGCGTCCGTTTCCGTGTGGAGCTCCTGGACACCGCGTCCGATGCCGGGCAGAGCCCGACCGCCCGCGGTTACGTGTGCGAGAACTACGGACAGCCCTTCCAGCTCCCCGACCTCGGCCCCATCGGCGCGAACGGCCTCGCCAACGCCCGTGACTTCCTCGCCCCGGTCGCCGCCTACGAGGACGTCGAGGGCCCGGTGGAAGTGGTCAACAAGTTCTGCGGGAACCTGTGGGCCGCGACTTACGACCACTCCCCGCTGGACGTGGTCGCCTGGCACGGCAACCACGTCCCCTATGTCTACGACCTGCGCCGCTTCAACGTCATCGGCACCATCTCGTACGACCACCCGGACCCGTCGATCTTCACGGTCCTCACGTCGCCGTCGGACACCCCCGGTCTCGCGGGCGTCGACTTCGTCGTCTTCGCGCCCCGCTGGCTGGTCGGCGAGGACACCTTCCGCCCGCCGTACTTCCACCGCAATGTGATGAGCGAGTACATGGGACTCATCGAGGGCGCGTACGACGCCAAGGCCGAGGGCTTCGTGCCGGGCGGCGGCTCGCTGCACAACATGATGTCCGCGCACGGCCCCGACAGGGAGTCGTTCGACAAGGCAAGCGCCGCGGAACTCAAGCCGCAGAAGATCGACGACGGGCTTGCGTTCATGTTCGAGACCCGCTGGCCTGTGACCACCACCGGCCAGGCGGCGAGCGCCGACCATCTGCAGAAGGGCTACGACGACGTATGGCAGGGTCTGGAACGCCACTTCAGGCCGTAGTGGAGACTTGCCGTGTAACGGAGATGCCGTGACCTCCTTCGCCCCCGACTCGCTGGTCCTGAACCGCAAGCTGCCGCTGTGGTACCAGGTCTCGCAGTCGCTGCGCGCCTCGATACTGGGCCGAGGCCCCGAGGCCTCGCTGCGGCTGCCCACCGAGGAGCAGCTCGCCCAGCACTACGGGGTGAGCGTCCTGACCATGCGGCAGGCCCTCAAGGAGCTCGAGGAGGAGGGCCTGATCAGCCGGCACCGGCGGCGCGGCACCTTCATCGAACCGGGGGCGCGACGCGGTGCGCCCCGCCGGCTGCTGGGCTCGATCGACGCGATTGTCGCGCAGCAGTCCGGCGAGCGCACCACGATCCTCGGCCACGGTCCGGAGCCGGTGCCCGGGGAACTCACGGAGCACTTCCCGGGCGCGGCCGAGGTCGTGATGTACCGGCGGCTGCGCTGCGACGGCGAGAGCGGCGAGCCCACCAACTGGGCGGAGAACGCCCTCCACCCGGATATCGCCGCCCGTCTCGACACCGCGGACCTGGAGCGCTGGCCGATGACCAAGGTGCTGCGGGACGCACTCGGCGTCCGGATCAGCCGGATCACCGACACTGTGGAGGCGCGGCTCGCGGACCCGCGGACCGCGGAGCTGCTGCGGGTGCCGCTGCTGAGCCCGATCCTGCACTACACCGGTGTGACGTACGACGAGTCCGGGCGGGTCGTCGACGTGGCGCGCATCCGCTACCGCGGTGACCGGTTCTCCTTCTCCGTCACCGTGGACGCGGCGGACTGAGGTCCGGCACCGTGGATGCAGCGGACCGAGCCGCCTGGCTAGCATGCGGACGGTGACTGCTCTCGCCGAGGACATGCCGCTGCTCGACGACCTCATGCCCTGGTCCGTGGCTCCGCTGCGACTCGGCCGGGATTGGGTGATGGCGCCCGATGCCGCGTCTTTGAAGGCCCGCTGGAACACACTCGTTCGGTCCGTCGGCGACGAGCGCGACGCGCTGTTCCGCCCGACCCGTGCGCGCAGCGGGCACAGCGCGGTGGCGCAGCTGCCCGGCCGGTCGGCGACCACGGGACATGTCGCCAAGGAGACCGGCCGCTGCCCCGAGCCCGTACGAGTCCTGCACGGCGCGTTCGACGAGCAGTGGCTGATACCGGACCACCGGCTGATCGACGTCGCACGGCCCGAGTTGTGGCGAGTGCTCGACGAGCGGCAGCTGTTCGTCGTCGAGCACGGACCGCGCCTGGTGGTCTCCGCCCTGCTTCCGGAGGGACGTTCACCCGGCGGGCGTCCGGGCCGTGTCCGGCCGCTGTACCGGCGACCCGGCGGCCTCGAGCCCAACCTCGCGCCCGGCCTGACGGGCCTGCTCGGTGAACGGTACGGACACGAGGTGGGTGCCGAGGAGCTGGCCGCCTGGGCGGTGGCGGCCGCGCAGCCGTCCCCCGCCGGATGCGCGGTGCCGCTGACCGGCGACGCGGACGTCTGGGCGTCCGGGGTGGCCCTGGGCCGGGATATGACCCGCGTCATGCTGCGCGGCGCGCGGGGCGGTGAGCGGCCGCGACTGCCCGGCGGACGCAGGCCGTACGTCCGCGCGGCCCTGCCGCCCCGGCCCGATTCGATCGGCTACGACCCCACGGATGAAGCCCTGGTCATCGGCGGCACCGGCCGCGTCTCCCCCGTGCCCCACGAAGCCTGGGACTTCGAACTGGGCGGGGTACGGGTGCTGGAGCACTGGTTCGAACAGCGCACGGCCCCGGCGGAGCCCGGCACTCTGGAGGCACTGCGGCCCGCGAGCTGGCCCCAGGAGTGGACCTCGGAACTCCTGGAGCTGATCACGGTGCTCGCGCTGCTGGCGGAACTGGAGCCGGGCAGGGAGGCGCTGGCGGCGGGTCCACGGATCTCCGCCGGCGAGCTCCGGTCCGCGGGGATCGTGCCGCCGCCGCGTAGGGTGCGGCGACCGGCGTCGGTCCTCGACCACGAGGAGGAAGGCCCGGGCGGCCAGTTCGCGTTGCTGTGACCTCCCAGGCAGCGGGCGCCCTCTAGGCGAACGCGTCGAGCACCCGCCCCAGCACCCGTTCGAACCCCTCCTCCGGGTCCATTGGGCCCGGCCCCTCCGCCAGCGCCGCAGCCAACCGCGGATAGGCCCCCGATCCCACCCGCTCGCGCAGATACTCCGTCCGCACGGTCTGCTCCTGCTCCTGCGACCACGGCAGTGCACGCGCCCGCTCCGCGATCGCGAGCTCGTTCGCGACGTAGGTCATCACCGAGCCGTTGACCATGGCGATGAGCTCCATCTTCGTGCCGGCCGGCGCGTCCAGGCCTTCGAGCACGCCCAGGCACCACTCCATGTAGTGCAGGACGTTCGGGCCGAAGGCGTACGCGCCGGACAACACGCCGGGCAGCCACGGGTGGCGGTGCATGATCGTGCGTGTCTGCCGGGCCAGGGCGAGCATGTCGGCGCGCCAGTCGCCGACGGGTGGGCCGTCGAGCTCGTACTCGCCGCTGACCGCGTCGACCATCAGCTCGTACAGATCCGCCTTGCGCGGCACGTAGTTGTAGAGCGACATGGTGCCGCAGTCGAGTTCGGCCGCCACCCTCCGCATGGAGAGTGCGTCGATCCCGTCCGCGTCCGCGACACGCACCGCGGCAGCCGCGATGTCATCCCGGCTGTACGCCGGTTTCGGGCCGCGGCCCGTGCGCTCGGGGCGCGCCCAGATCACTTCCGGTTCGGCCGCTCGGCCCGCCATGGAACATCACCTCCCTCACATCCTAGTTACGTACAGCGTACGTAGTGAGGTACGGTCGATGCATGGCTTCTACGTACGCTGTACTTAGTGAAGGTCTCGAGAAGCGTTTCGGCGACGTCCACGCCCTGCGGAGCCTCGATCTCGCCGTGCCCCGGGGCACCGTCTGCGGAGTGCTCGGCCCCAACGGCGCCGGCAAGACGACCGCCGTGCGGATCCTGACGACGCTGACCGCCCCCGACGGGGGCAGCGCCCAGGTCGCCGGGCACGACGTGCGACGCGAACCCGCCGCCGTCCGTCGCGGCATCGGAGTCGTCGGGCAGTACGCCTCCGTCGACGGCGACCTGACGGGCGCGGAGAACCTGCGGCTGTTCGCACGGCTGCTGCGGGCACCCCGCTCGCGTGCGGCCGAGCTGCTGGAACGGTTCGAGTTGACCGAGGCCGGGGACCGGCCGGCCCGCACCTACTCGGGCGGGATGCGCCGCCGGCTCGACCTGGCCGCCGGCCTGATCACCCGGCCCGACGTGCTCTTCCTCGACGAGCCGACCACAGGTCTCGACCCGCACAGCCGCAACGGGATCTGGGACGCGGTGCGGGAGTTGACCGGAGAGGGCACGACCGTGCTGCTGACCACCCAATACCTGGAGGAGGCGGACCAACTCGCCGACGACATCGTGCTGATCGACGGCGGCCGGGCCACCCACAGCGGCACGCCCGCCGAACTGAAGGCGCTGGTCGGCAGCTACGCGGAAGTGGTCGTCCTCGACGCGGCCGCGCTACCCGCCGCCGCGGCCGTACTCGACCAGCTCACCGGCTCGGAGCCCGTTCTCGACGCGGAGAAACGCACCGCGGGGGCCGTCACCACCGACCCCACCGTCACCCTGCCCCTGCTGGTGCGCGAACTCGACGCGGCGGGTGTCGGCGTCGTCGACGCCGGCCTGCGCCCGCCGACCCTCGACGAGGTGTTCCTGCGCCTCACCCATCGCAAGCGCGCCGGACATCCGGTCCCCGACCGCCCGAGCGCCGGACATCCGGTCGCCGACGGCCCTCCCACCGACCACTCGCGCAAGGAGCCCGCCGCATGAGCACACTCGTCTTCGACAGCACCGCCGTCCTCGGCCGCCATCTCCAGCGCGTCAGGCACGCCCCGGCCATCCTGGTCATGACACAGACCATGCCGATCGTGTTCCTGCTCTTCTTCGGGTACGTCTTCGGCAGCGCGATGGCGATGCCTGGCGAGGAGTACCGGACGTTCCTGGTCCCGGGGCTGCTGGTGGCGACCGCGGCCAACGGCATCATGACCGGGATGTTCGCCGCGGCCCAGGACGCCCATCGCGGTGTGATGGACCGCTTCCGCACGCTTCCGATGAGCCGGGCCGCCGTTCCGCTCGGCCAGGCCGCGGCGGACCTCGTGACCACCACCGTGGGGCTCGTCCCGCTGATGCTCGTCGGGGTCGCGATGGGCTGGCGGATCGAGAGCGGCGCGCTCGAGGCCCTGGGCGGCTTCGGGCTGCTGCTGCTCTTCCGCTTCGCCACCACCTGGGTCGGCATCCTCCTCGGCCTCGTCTCGTGAAGCGAGGAGGCGGCCGGTCAACTGGGCGGCGCGACGTTCATGCTGCCGCTGCTGTCGAACGCGTACATGCCGACCGACGGTCTGCCCGACCGGCTGCGGACGATCGCCGAGTGGAACCCGATCTCCGCGGTCACGGCGGCGGTGCGCGACCTGTTCGGCAACACCGCCCCGGCGGCCGACGCGGCCTGGCCCGTTGCCCATCCGGTCGCGGGGGCGGTGTGCTGGTCGCTGGTGCTGCTGGCGGTGTGCGTGCCTCTGGCGATCCGGAGACACACCCGCTTCTGACCCCGCGCGACACCGCTCGCCACCTCGGTCGAGAACACCGGGGTGGTGACAAAGGTGGCACGTACACGATATGCACGGCTGTCATGAACCAACAGCCACTGCCCCTGGACGGCATCACGGTCGTCGCCGTCGAGCAGGCCGTCTCCGCCCCGTTCGCCACCCGCCAGCTCGCCGACCTCGGCGCCCGCGTGATCAAGGTGGAGCGACCGGACGGCGGTGACTTCGCCCGCGGCTACGACACCGCCGCCCGCGGCCTCGCCTCGCACTTCGTGTGGTGCAACCGCGGCAAGGAATCCATCGCCGTGGACCTCAAGGACCCGCGCGGCCTCGACATCGTGCACCGGCTCGTCGCGGACGCCGACGTGTTCGTGCAGAACCTGGCCCAGGGCGCGGCAGCCCGGCTCGGCCTGGACGCCGCCGCCCTGTGCGCCGCCCATCCGAGGCTGGTCGCCGTCGACATCTCCGGTTACGGCTCCGAGGGCCCGTACGCGCACAAGCGGGCGTACGACATGCTCGTGCAGTGCGAAGCCGGCCTTGCATCCGTGACGGGGACCGCCGAGCAGCCCGTGAAGGCGGGCATCCCGGCGGCCGACATCGCCGCGGCGATGTACGCCTTCTCCGGCGTCCTGGCAGCGCTGCTGCGGCGCGGCACGACGGGGCGGGGCGGGCCGGTGGAGATCTCGATGCTGGAGTCGCTGGCAGAGTGGATGGGGCACCCCCTGCACCACGGGATGCACGGCGGCGAAGCACCGGCGCGCACGGGTCTCGCGCACGCCGTCATCGCCCCGTACGACGCATACGCCACCGCCGACGGGGGTCAGGTGCTGCTGTCCGTCCAGAACGACCGCGAGTGGCGGCGGCTCGCCGAACAGGTTCTGGAGCGGCCGGAATTGGCTCACGATCCGGAGTTCGCCACCAACACGGCCCGTACCGCGAACCGAGAGCGGACGGGCAACGTGGTCGCCAAGGCGCTGGCGGGACTGGACGCGCGTGAGGCGGTCGCGCGGCTGGAGGCGGCAGGTATCGCCTGCGCACGGCTCAACACCGTGGCGGACGTGGCGGAGCATCCGCAGCTTGCGGCACGGGACCGGTGGCGCGAGATCGGGTCACCGGCGGGACCGCTGCGGGCGATGCTTCCCCCGATCACGCTGCCGGGCGGGGAGCCGGCGCGAATGGGGTCGATTCCCGGTCTCGGAGAGCACACCGATGCGCTGCTTCGGGCCATGGGGATGACGGATGAAGCCGCTGCGGTACTGCGCCGGGACGGTGTGGTCGCCTGAGCGGGGTGGGCGCGGTCGTCCCGACGCGAGGGCCGGTGGGTGGTGCGGCCGGGTGCCGGGTCAGCCGCGACTGCCGAAGAGCGAACGCCGCAGCCGCCGCAGCGGCGCGAAGAGCGACACACGCGCACTCTTGCTCCTGCGGCGGTGCGCCGCATCACGCGAGGTCAGTTCGCGCATCAGCAGAGTCGCTTCGGCCGACTCACGCTGCGGCACGACGGGACCGCCGAGCACCGACAGGTGGCGGTCGAGACGCGAACTGGTCGCTCCGCTCCCGCATGTGATGGCAGGCACTCGCGCCCTGCTGCGCACTGTTATCTGTTCCATGTCACTCCCCACCCGTACGAGGCACCCGGCCCGGGCAGGTTAACCCTATCTCCCCGCCGGGACACCCGTGTATCCCGCCCGCATGATTCACCACACCCGTACGCGGGTTGACGATTACTCTCCGAATATGGCGATTTCCAGGGCGAGTTGGACAGCGTGCATGCGATTTCCGGCCTCAGTCGTACTGATGACCACTCAGGGCAGTTTCAAACAAGACGAGTTGAGCTAGCTTGAAGTGGTTTCCACCGGGTTACGGCGCTGATTGCGGACAGGGGGCCGGCCATGAGCGAAGTGCCGGGAACGGTACGGCTGATCGCGGAGCGCTACAGGCTGCTGAGCCTGCTGGGCGAGGACGGTGGGGGCGTGCTCTGGCTGGCCCGCGACGAGGTGCTGACCCGCGACGTCGCGATCAAAGAGGTCCGGGCGCCACAGACACTCGGACCCGGGGACACGCGCCGGCTGTACGAACACCTGGAGAACGCGGCGCGCGCCGCCGGCCGCGTCTCGCACCGGAACGTCGTGGCCGTCCATGACGTCGTCACCGAGGACGGTCGGCCGTGGATCGTGAGGGAACTGGTGCGTGGCCTCACCCTCGCGGACGTCCTCGAAGCGGAAGGGCCGCTGCCACCACGTCGCGCCGCGCACATCGGGGCGGAGGTCTTGGCCGCTCTGCGGGTGGCGCACGCCGCCGGGGTACTGCACCGGGACGTGAAGCCGTCGAGCGTGCTGATCGCCAACGACGGCCGGGTGATGGTCACCGACTTCGGCACCCTGACGGCGCGCGACTCCCCCGAGTTCGGCGCCCCGGAGACGGTGGCGGGCCGCGATCCGGGCCCGGACTCGGACCTGTGGTCCCTGGGGGCATTGCTGCACGCGGCGACTCAGGGACGCTCCGCGTTCGGCGCGAACCGCGACCCGGCTGTGCATCCATCACGGGGCGGAGCAGACGCGCTGGAAACGGTGGTCACCGGGCTGCTGCACCGCAATCCGTCGGACCGGATGGACGTCGCGGAAGCGGAGCACCTGCTGCGCCTGGCGAGCTCCGGCGGCGCCGCGCGGACGGACGTGCCGGTGACCGCGTCGCCCTCGACGGACTCCCGCTTCACGGGCCCCGCGCACGCCCGGGAGCCGGAATCCGCTTCGGCGAGGGCCGGGACGGTGGTGGCGGAGACCCCCGGGCCAACTGACGACTCCCGGCGGGCCACGACGGTGCTGGCCGTCGGGGTTGCCCTGCTGCTGCTCTTCCTCGTGGCCCTGGTCTGGGCACTGGCGGGGACCGCCTAGGCGTTCGGCGGAGGTCTGCCCCCGGAGCTCTGCCCCGGATCCGGGCACCTGTGCGTGCCCGAACCCGAAAGAGCCACGACCGGAGACGTGTGGAGGGCCGATCCCGGTCGTGGCAGGGTGACGGAGCTGCGCGCGTCAGGCGTTCGACGCGAACACGGGCAGGTAGCCGCCGGACTGGCCGGACGCCGTCGGGTGGTACGAATCGCCGATGTTGAGCCAGTTGACGCTGTGCAGCCAGGACGAACCGGAGCAGATCTCATGTCCGGTGAAGGTGCCGACGACGCTCGCGAAGGCGTAACCGTGATCGGCCGCGCGCTTGGCGATCGCCGTGTTGAGGTGGTCGGCGGCGCCGTTGATGGCGGCCCGCTCGTTCTCCGTCAAGCCGGCGACGCAGGTGCCGCTCAGTTTGTAGAAACGGGGATAGCCGAGGACGACGACCTGGGCCGAGGGGGCCTTGGCGGTGATCGCCGAGTACACCTGGTCGAGCTTTCCGGGCAGGGTCGTGTCGACGTACGCCTTGGCCTGTGCGACACGGTTGACGCAGGTGGCCTCCGACTGCAGGACACACGTGGTCATGACGTCGGCGAAGCCTGCGTCGTTGCCGCCGATGGTGATGGATACGAGGTCGGTGGAGGAGTTGAGGGGGAGAAGCTGATTGGCCGTGACATCACCCGTACGGGCGCCGGAGCAAGCCGTGAACGCGAACGACGAGGGTGAGTTGGCGTTGGCCCAGAGCCTCGGGTAGGCACGGGTGCTGCGCTTGCAGTTGCCGCTCGAGCTGTCGTAGCTGCCGGCTCCCACTCCTGAGGAGTAGGAGTCGCCGAGAGCAACGTAGTCCAGGGACTGGGCGGTGGTGTCGGCCTGCGCCGGGCCCGCTCCGGCGAGAGCGAGGACAGCGCCGAGGAGGAGTGAGGATGAGAATGCCGCGACTCGGGACAGATTCATGGAACCTCCCTTTAGCAGGATCTCTGCCTCAACTTTCGTAGCAGCGGACAGACTTCACCGGAAGTGTCCATGCCAAGAATTGTTACTGACGAGTCAGTGGGGCCTTTGGGGCAGTACCGCAGCCAACGCTGATCCAGCGTCACAAACCCTCAAAAATGGTGCTCTCCGAGGCAGTCTCTCTCGTTCGCCTACCCGTACGGCTATTCGGACCGGCGGGTGCGCAGCGCCGTGCGCACGGCCGGATTCGCCCAGTCCCTCGCCGTCGGCAAGGCACAGGCGGCCCGGCGGCAGGGTCCGTACGCGCTGCGGCGGCTGACGGTACGACGCAGTACAGGAGCGGCCGAGTTCGAACGGCTCGTCGAAGGACAGGCGCTCACAAGTAACTTCGCCAAGGACCGGGCCCTCACCAAGGGCTACGCCGTGGTGCGCAGGGCCAGCCAGGTCCTGGCACTGGTCCGCCGCTGAGCACCTGCCCGCCGGCGCCTCACCGCTGAGCACGGCCCGCCGCCGCACCGGGCAAAACACGGTGCGGCGGCCGAGGCCGTGCCCGATCATGGGCGCATGTCTGCCAACCCTCAGGACGCTCTGCCGATCCGGCTCAACGTCGACGACAGCGATTCACCCTCGGACGTCGTCGACGCGCTGTTCCTCGGCCGCTTCGCGACGGGCGAGCAGCCGTACTCCCACAGCTCCAGCATCGAGCGCGTCAGGCACGGCGCGTCGATGCTGCCGCCCACCGCCACCGTGCTCCGCTCCGCCCGGGACGACGACCGGAGCGCGACCCTCGCCCAGGGCGACGGCTGGACCATGCTGATCTCCCGATGGAACCGCGGCGCGGACATCACGGTCACGGCCGTCAGTTCCGAACTCGCCGAGACGATCCTCAAGGAGGCGACCGACGGCGCGGCCGACGAACCGGAACCGCAGCCGACGAACGTCACCATGGGCTTCTGGTACGTCTCCCCGCGCCGCGGCCCGCACCGCACGACACGGCAGATCGCCGCCGGGACGTGGGAAGAGGTCCGGGCCAACTACACCGCGCCCGTCGCCGGCGCGATGGACCGGCTGATGAAAGTGACACCGGACGACATCTCGGGCCGGCTGCTGCTTCTCCACGGCCCACCCGGCACGGGCAAGACGTCCGCGCTGCGGACGCTGGCGCGCTCGTGGCGCGACTGGTGCCAGGTGGACTGCGTCCTGGACCCGGAACGGCTCTTCAACGACGTGGGCTATCTGATGGACATCGCGATCGGCGAGGACGAGGGCACGTCCAAGGGGCGCTGGCGGCTGCTGCTGCTCGAGGACTGCGACGAACTCATCCGCGGTGAGGCGAAACACACCGCGGGCCAGGCCCTGTCCCGTCTGCTCAACCTGACGGACGGCCTGCTCGGGCAGGGGCGCAACGTCCTGGTGGGCGTCACCACCAACGAGGACCTGGAACGCCTCCACCCCGCGGTCGTCCGCCCCGGCCGCTGCCTGGCCCGCATCGAGGTGGGCCCGCTCACCCGCCGCGAGGCCGTGTCCTGGCTCGGCACGGACGAGGGCGTGAGCCGCGAGGGCGCGACGCTGGCGGAGCTCTACGCCCTCCGCCGCGGCACGCCTCCGGCGTCGGTCCCGCCGCAGCACGGGGGCGAGGACGCGGGGCTGTACTTGTGAGGTCGGGGGGTGCGCCTGCGGCGGCGTTTCCCCACCCCGCCCCTTCCCGAAACCGGGGGCTCCCCCCGGGCCCCCGCGCCTCAATCTCCCCTACGGCCTGCAGGCCGTGGGAGGTGCCCCCAGCGAGGCTGACAAAGTCAGCCCGTCCGGCGCTTGAGGACACCGCGCGAAGCGCGGTACGGGGTCCGGGGCTTGCCCCGGTTTCGGGAAGGGGCGGGGTGGGGAAACGCCGCCGCAGGCGCAACCCCCTCAGTCCCCCTCGTACGCCGCGCGAATCGCCTCCCCCGCCACCCCCACCGCCGCCTCCGCCGACAGCCCCAGCCGCCGCACCTGCGCCGCGTACACCGCCGCGGCCGCAGCCGCCTGCCGCTCCGCCGCGTCCCCCGCCGCCGCCACGAACGTGCCGTGGCGCCCCCGTGTCTCGATCACCCCGTCGCTCTCCAGCGCCCGGTACGCCTTGGCCACGGTGTTCGCCGCGAGGCCCAGTTGTTCCGCGAGGCCGCGGACGGTCGGCAGCCGGTGGCCCACGGGCAGCGCGCCCGAGCGCGCCTGCTCGGAGATCTGCGCCCGTAGTTGCTCGTACGGCGCGTCGGGCGCGTCGGGATCGATGGTGATGTTCAAGGTCACGGCGCGATTCTCCCCCATCCCCCCGTTAATGGGAGGCGACCCCGCCCGCCCCGCGCGTAGCCTGCCGCTCCATGACTGTGATCGTCCGTGATTTCCGTCCCGGGGACGCCGAAGCCGTGACCCGGGTGCGGCGTGCCTCGATGCCCTTCGAGGTGACGACGCCGAAGTCCGTCCTGTTCGGCGTCGAGACCGCCAACCCGGCCAAGAAGTACCGTCTGTTGGTCGCCGAGAAGGACGGGGAGCTCATCGGTACCGCCCATGCCGGTATCGCCTACGACGCGGCGGAGCCGGGGCAGTCGTACGTGACCCCGCACGTCCATCCCGAGCACCGCGGTCAGGGAGCCGGCGGGCTTCTGCTGCGTGTCGCCGAGGAGCATCTCGCGGCGGAGGGCGCGACGCAGGTGTACGCGTGGGTGCTGGACGGCCCGGAGAACCTCGCTTTCGCGAAGAAGCGCGGCTACACGCCCACCCGCCCCGCGCACTTCCAGCTCCTCGACCTGGCGAACGGGTTCCTCCCGGAGCTGCCCGTTCTGCCGGCGGGCGTGGAGCTGCGTACCGCCGCGGACTTCGAGGCGGATCCGCGCCCGCTCTTCGAGGCGGACGCGGAGGCGACGTCGGACGAACCGGGCGACATCAGCATGCAGTTCGAGGACTACGAGGACTGGGTCGCCCATACGTGGAACGACCCGCTGCTCGACCGGCGTCTCACCACGGTCGTGTTGGCCGACGGCGAGGTCGCGGCCTTCACCGCGGCGCTGACGGACGGCTCCACGCGCTATCTGTCGGGTATGACGGGCACCATGCGGGCCCACCGCGGGAAGGGCTACGCCAAGCTCGCCAAGACCGACTCACTGCGGCGTGCCCGCCTCGCGGGCTACACCCAGGCGTTCACGAACAACGACGCCGACAACGGCCCGATGCTCACGATCAACAGGTGGTTCGGGTACGAGATCTGCGCGACGGAGGTCCGCCATGTCCGCGCCCTCGGTTGAGGTACGGCTCGTCAAGGCGGGTGCGACGAAGATCCGTTACCCGGCGGAGCTGCTCAGCGACGACGGCACGCACCTCGCGGTCCGTGCGCCCTGGGCGGCGCCCGGCGTACGCGACTTCGGCTTCGTATGCTTCGAGCCGGGCGATGTGTTCACCGAGCACTACTGGCGGGACCGGTGGTACTCGGTGAAGGAGGTCCGCACGGGCGACGGCACGCTCAAGGGCTGGTACTGCGACATCACCCGGCCCGCCGTGTTGGCTGAGGAGGCCGGTGAGCTGAGCGTCGAGGATCTGGACCTCGATCTGTGGGTGTCCGCGGACGGCCGGGAGATCCTCCGGCTGGACGAGGACGAGTTCGAGGAGAGCGGTCTTGCCGCCCGTGACCCGCAGGCGGCGGAGGAGGCCGTCCGGGCCCTCGACGAGCTGGAACGGCTGGCCCGGGCAGGCCGTTTCGCCCAACTGTTCGCCGTGTGAACGGTGAGGGGCGGGCCGCCGCCGCGACCCGCCCCTCATATCTCGCGCGGTGCCGTCGGGCCGACGACCCGCCCCTCACGTCTCCCGTCGTCCCGTCAGGCCGACGACCGGCCCCTCACGAACAGCTTCTTCAGCCACGGCCACGCCACCAGCAGCACGATCACGGCGTAGACGGTCACCGAGAAGGGCGTGTTGACCAGGCCGACCACGCTGCCGTCGCTGATCTGGAGCGCGCGCCGCAGCTGCTGCTCCGCCGCCGGGCCGAGGATGACACCGATGACCGCGGGCAGGACAGGGAGCCCGTAGCGTCGCATACCGAAGCCGATGAGGCCGATGAGCAGCAGGATCACCAGGTCGATCGCCTCGCCGCCCACCGCGTACGCGCCGACCGCCGCGAAGAACAGGATCCCGGCGTAGAGGTACGGCCGCGGAATGCGCAGCAGCTTGGCCCAGAGCGGGGCGAGCGGCAGGTTGAGCGCGAGCAGCAGCACCATGCCGACGAACAGCGAGGCGATCAGGCCCCACACCAGGTCGGGTTCGCGCTCGAAGAGCAGCGGTCCGGGCTGGATGCCGTACTGCTGGAAGGCCGCCAGCATGACCGCCGCGACGGCGGTCGTCGGCAGTCCGAGCGTGAGCATCGACACGAGGGTGCCCGCCGCGGAGGCGGACGCCGCGGACTCGGGTCCGGCCACGCCCTCGATGGCGCCCCTGCCGAACTCGTCCTTGTGCTTGGAGAGCCGCTTCTCCGTCACGTACGACAGGAAGGTGGGGATCTCCGCGCCGCCGGCCGGGATCGCGCCGAACGGGAACCCGATGACGGGCCCGCGCAGCCACGGCTTCCAGGTGCGCTTCACATCGGACTTGGCGAGCCAGGGCCGGCCGACCGGGATGGCGTCGCCGGTGGTGCGCCGCAGGTGCGCGGCGACCCACAGGGCCTCGCCGATGGCGAAGAGGCCGACGGCGACGATGACGACGTCGATGCCGTCGGCGAGCTGCAGGGAGCCGAAGGTGAGGCGCTGCTGACCGGTCATCTGGTCGAGGCCGACGAGCCCGAGGGTCAGGCCGATCAGCAGTGAGGCGAGACCGCGGATGCGGGAGGAGCCGAGCACGGAGGTGACGGCGATGAAGGCCAGCACCATGATCGCGAAGTAGTCGGGTGCGCCGATGTCGACGGCCAGTTCGGCGACGGTCGGCGCGAGGGCGACCAGCAGGATGGTACCGATCAGGCCGCCGGCGAAGTGGCCGCCGGCCGCTGCGGCGAGCGCCTGTGCGCCGCGCCCGGCCTTGGCCATCGGGTTGCCTTCGATCGCGGCGACGACGGCCGCGCTCTCACCGGGTGTGTTGAGCAGGATGGAGGTGGTGGAGCCGCCGAACATGGCCCCGTAGTAGATCCCGGCGAACATGATGAACGCGCCGGTCGGCTCGAGACCGTACGTCACCGGCAGCAGCAGCGCGACCGCCATGGCGGGGCCGATGCCGGGCAGGACGCCGATGGCCGTGCCGAGCAGGACACCGATCGCCGCCCAGAGCAGGTTGATCGGGGTGAGCGCCGTGCCGAAACCGTCGAGCAGGGAGTTCAGTGAATCCATCAGAGCACTCCCATCAGCGGACCGCCGGGCAGCGGGACGCCGAGCAGGTTGTTGAAGACGACGTAGGTGACGAGGGAGAGGACGGCCGCGATCAACGGATCGCGGTCGGTGCGCCGACTGCCGAGCGCGTAGGCGGAGCCCCAGAAGAGCAGCGCGCCGGAGATCGGGAAGCCGAGGGGTCCGATGAGGACGGCGTTGGCGAGGAAGACGCCCGCCAGAAGCAGGACGGTCCGCCAGTCGCCGGGTTCCGACAGGTCGATGTCCTCGCCGCCCTCCGCCTCTCCGCGACCGCCGCGCAGCACGTCGACGGCGAGGAGGACGGCCACGGCGAGCAGTCCGGCGCCGACGGCGACCGGGACGGTCGTGGGGCCGACGGGCCCGCGTTGGGCGATGTCGACGTCCATGGTGAGCGCGTCGGTGAGGACGAGGACACCGATGACGAGAAGCAGCAGGCTGACGCCCAGCTCGGAGTGTTCACGCAGCCAGGAGCGCCGGCCTTGGGTCTCGGTCGTGCTCACAGTCCCAGCTCCTTCAGCACCTGGTCGACGCTTCTGTCCTGCTCGTCGAGGAAGTCGCCGAATGGGTCGCCGGTGAGGAAGGCGTCGTCCCAGCCGTTCTTCTTCATGGAGTCCTGCCACTGCTTCGAGTCGTGCAACTTCGTGACGAGGCCGATGAGCTTGTCGCGTTCGCTGTCGGAGAGGCCGGGCGGGGCGACGATGCCGCGCCAGTTGGTGAATTCGGTGTCGAGTCCGGCCTCGCGCAGGGTCGGCGCGTCCAGTCCGGGGACGCGTTGGGGACCGGTCACGGCCAGCAGCCGCAGCTCGCCCGACTTGATCTGGTCGAGGTACTCGCCGACGCCGGAGACGCCGAAGGCGACCTTGTTACCGAGGATGGAGGCGAGCAGTTCGCCGCCGCCGTCGAAGGGGATGTAGTTGACGGATTTGGGGGCGATCCCGGCGGCCTGCGCCATCAGCATGGGCGCCAGATGGTCGGGCCCCCCGGGCGAGGACCCGCCGCCGACCGGCAGCTTGCCGGGGTCCTTCTTCCAGGCGGCGATCAGCTGGTCGATGGACTTGTACGGGGAGTCCTTGGCGACCACCACGATGTCCTGCTCCTCGGTGAGCCGGGCGATCGGGGTGGCGTCGGCGAGGGTCTTGGGCGACTTGTTGGTGTGTACGGCCCCGACGACGCCGAGACCCATGGACATGGCGAGCTTGCCGTTCCCGTGCTCGCCGACGAGCCGGGTGAGGCCGACGGTGCCGCCGGCGCCGGGCAGGTTGAAGACCTCGATGTTGTGGGTGAGTCCGGCGTCCTCGGCGTTCTTGGCTGCCGTGCGGGCGGTGATGTCGTAGCCGCCGCCGGGGGTGTTGGGAACCATGAACCGCAGACCGGGGATCTGCGTACCGGTGTCGGCGCCGCTGCCGGTGGTGAGCAGCGGCGGCCCCACGAGCACCAGCAGTGCCGCCCCGAGCAGGGCAATGGGGGTGCGCAATCGCACGGCAACGCCTCTCGTCGTAGGGGTGTGAAGTGGCCCACATGTTGCCTGCGCGTTAAGAAGCTGTCTCTCTTCCGGAATCAACGGACGTTGTGGTCCTTGTGGTCGCGGCTTAGCGTGTCGGCGTGACAAAGGTGCTGGTGGTGGACGACGACTTCATGGTCGCCAAGCTGCACAGCCGCTATGTGTCCCAGGCGGAGGGCTTCACGGTCGTCGGGGTGGCCCACAGCGGCGCGGAGGCGCTGCGCGCCGCCGAGCGGCTGCGGCCCGATCTTGTCCTGCTCGACGTCTATCTCCCCGACATGGACGGGATCACCGTGCTGCGCGAGCTGCGCGCGGCGGAGGAGCGGGACGCGGACCGGGTGAGCGCGGACGCCCTGTTCATCACGGCCGCGCGGGACGCGGCGATCGTCCGGTCCGCCCTGCGGGCGGGCGCCCTGCACTATCTGATCAAGCCCTTCAACCAGGCGGCGCTGCATGAGCAGTTGCGGCACGTGGCGTCGCTGCGCTCGCGTCTCGACCGGCTGGACGAGGCGCGCCAGGAGGACGTCGACCAGATCTTCGGCACCCGGCCGCCCGGCTCCCGTGAACTGCCCAAGGGCCTGGCGCCCCACACGGCGGAGCTGGTGGAGCGCATCCTGCGCGAGCACCCGGGCGACATGTCGGCCTCCGAGTGCGCGGCGGCGGGTTCGCTGTCGCGGGTGAGCGCACGGCGGTATCTGGAGTACTTCGCGGAGACGGGCCGGGCCCAGGTCACGCTGCGCTACGGCGGTACGGGCAGGCCGGAACGCCGCTACCGCAGGATCGGCTGAAGGCCCGGTCAGGCGGGGGGCTGGTGGAGCCCGAAGGAGGAGCCCTGGTCGTCGTGGCAGAGCTGGAAGCGGCCGAAGCGGGCGACCGTCTCCTCGTCGCCGCCGACGTCGATGTCGTCGACGGTGCCGCCGAGCTCACGTACCCGGGCGACGGCCCGCCGCATGTCGTCGACCTTGAAGAACAGGTAGGGACTCGCTCCCGCGTCCCCTCCGTGCACTCCGCCGGGGACGCCCGGGGTGCGGATCGAGTACCCGCCGCCCTCGGTCGTCCCGGCGTCGAACGTCCAGCCGAACAGCCCGCTGTAGAAGGTACGGGCCTGCTCGGAGTCCCCCACGCCCAGCTCGAAGAACGAGATCTCCCCGGCCATGTCATCTCCCGACATCCTCGGAACCGAGTGCGGTCCCACGCTACGGCGGGCGGGCGGCGGCCGCATCCGGCCCGTTCAGGCCGGCCTGTGAGCGTGGACGTACAGGTGCTCCTCGGGCTGCGCGCCCGGCCCGTGCGGCCGGTAGAGGGCGCTGTGGTGGTGCGCCACCTCCAGACCGGCCTGCTCCAGCACCCGCAGCTGATCGTCGGTGGCCAGACTGCTGACGGTGACCTGGTGTCCCATCCACACGATGTCCAGTCCCCTGATGTCGCCGGGCACGGTGGCCATGGCGAACGACCCGCCGGGCGCCACCCAGGACGCCATCCTGGCCAGCGACTCCGCCACTTCCGGCTGGTCCATCACCAGCAGCGGGAAGAAGGCGCACACCGCGTCGAACCCGCCGTCGGGTGCCCGGTAGGTGCGTACGTCGGCCTGTTCGAAGCGGGCGGCGGGCACCTGCTCCCGGGCGATCCGGACCATCTCGGCCGACACGTCGATGCCGGTGACCGCGAAGCCCGCCCGGGCCAGGGTCTCGGCGGCCGGGCGGCCGGTACCGCTGCCCACGTCCAGGACGCGGGCAGCGGGGGCGAGACGGCCGGTGAGCCAGGCCAGGGCGGCAAGTTGACCGGGGACGTCGGCGAAGGCCTCCTCGTAGCGCGCGCCGACCTCGTCGAAGACCGCGGCGGCGGACCCGCCCTGGGGCTGCGGGTTCTCGCTCACCGGACCACCTCCGTGTCGTAGAAGCAGTAGTGATCCGCGATGGCGGCCACGCCGGGTTTCGGATCGGGGTAGCCCCAGACCAGATCGTCCGCGCCGGGCACCGACCAGTAGGAGGCGTCGCCCTTGAACGGGCAGTGGGTGCGCGTGGCGGAGGGGGTCAGGAGATCGGTCCGTACGTCGGCGGCCGGGAGGTAGTAGCGGACCGGGCAGCCGGTCTCGCGCAGGACCAGGGGCCGACGGCTCTCGGCGAGCACCCGCCCGTCCCGTACGACGCGGACATGTTCGGTGCTGGGCTCGACCGTGATGCGGTGAGCCCCGCCGAGGTTCTGTGCGACCGTCCGTGGTGGGTGTGGGGTCATACCCCGGTCAGCGTCCCAGCGGAGCTCGGTGTTCCCGACCGCGACCACGAGCTGTGTCCGGGGGTGGGCGGCCGGCTTCCTCAGCGCTTCCTTACCCCTTCCGTAAGCGGCGCAGGGATCGGCGTGGGCGTGCGCCGCAGGTCAACGAAGGTGGCGAGCAAACTGACAATCGGCCGGGGAGCCAAACAGAGAGCCAACTGGTGCTGGCGTGCACGAAAGTTCCGTTGCACCGGTTGCCACACTGGCCCTGCAAAACTCCGCTCGCTCGTCTGGTGGAGAGGAGCGGCAACTCATCCTCGGGCTTCGCCTTCGGCTCCGACGGGGAGGGCGGGCAGATCACCCTCGCGCTGGCGGCGGTGATCTCCGGCACGGTCGCCTCTTCTCCGTCGACCTTCAGCTTCCCACGCTTGCGGCATACGACAACCAACCATATTTTTGGGATAGGTGTCATGAAATTCTGCGACCGATCGTCCGAGCAGGGGATCAGCTATGACTGGTCAGAACACCGCCACCGACCGCAACGCGACACCAGCCACCGGCGTCCCCCTCTTCGTGGACCCGGCGAACGACCTCC
This sequence comes from Streptomyces sp. NPDC096176, assembly GCF_044763255.1. Lineage (NCBI taxonomy): Bacteria > Bacillati > Actinomycetota > Actinomycetes > Kitasatosporales > Streptomycetaceae > Streptomyces > Streptomyces sp. NPDC096176. The sequence continues at coordinate 91,246 of NZ_JBIWFV010000019.1, forward strand.
CGGCCAGGGAAAACGGGGCCAATGACTCCTGGTATGTCACTTGCATGTTCGAGAGTGAGGGGAAGACACTCGGCTTCGAGTGGCACCAGAGCAACACCCCGGCGGAGGTGCAGTCGGAGTTCCTGCTCACCAACGCCACCGACAACGTCTGGCGCCCGCACGCCGTCGCCGAGCCGAGCAACAAGGCCGGTGCCTCCAAGTCGGAGCTCAGCGTCTTCTCCAGCTTCGGAACGCTCAAGGGCGACCGGTCGCGGTTTACCCTCGACCTCAAGGCCGAGCACGGCTCGGTCGACGTCGTGCTCACTCCGCGCGAGCAGGAACTCTACAACGGCACGACCGGCTTGCTACTGTGGGCCGGTACGGAGTCGTACGAGTACGCCTTCCCGAACATGACCGTCGAGGGCACGTTCACGATCGGCGGCCAGACCTACCCCGTGCGGAACGCGACCGCCTGGTTCGATCGCCAGTGGGGGGCCAGCACCGTCACCGACCCGGTCGAGATCAAGCGGCTGGCCGACGTGATAGCCAACGCGTCGTGGTCCTGGCTCGGGATCGCGTTCGGTGAGGACCACCGGCTGGCGGTCTCCTTCTGGGACGTCTACGCGGGCCCGGGCAAGCGGTCCACGTTTGCCACCGTGCTCGGCGAGGGCGGCGTGCAGGCGACCGTCGACGCGGCCGTCACCTACGACCGGATCTGGGCCAGCTCCGAGAGCGGGAACAAGTACCCCAGCGGCGCCCACATCACCGCTCCCCAGGTCGGTCTGGACCTGCGACTCGAGGGGCTCGTCGACCGGCCGGAGTTCGTCTACCACTCGGGTAACGGGCACAACGGCAGCCAGACGCCCTGTCGCGCCGTCGGCCGCTTCGGCTCGATCGAGATCGACCAGCCGGTGTTCTTCGAGATGATCGGCAGCGTCGGCGGCTGATCCCGTCCGATGATGAGGGCCGGACGAGAAGGCTCGCCCGGCCCTCGCGCCGTATCAAGGCCGTCCGACTCCACCCGGGCGGGTGACTGATCGGCGCGGAGTAACTGGGCCGCGGCGGAAGGTGGACTCGGCACGCACTCACCGGGCCTGTCTCGTCGCTGCTCGCCGTGGCGCGTCACACCCCGGACTCTGACTAGGACCTCACCAACTGAACCACACCGGGTTTGATCGAGACTCTAGCTAATGCGGGTGTCAGTCGATCCAGTCCACACCGAAGCCTCGGCCCGCCGTTGCCGGCCAGTGTTGAGAACCCGTGCGGGGAGCCACCGACATGCGGTGGTCGGTAGCTCCCCGCATGCGGTTGGACCTCGGTTGTGCTGGATTCACCGAAGATCGCGTCCATGGCCTCGGCGCCCTCGGTGATGACCGGGCGAAGCTGCTTGCGGTAGACAGCTTCAGTCGTCTGGGTACCGCTGTGCCCAACGACCCGAGCGATCACCTCCAAGGGGATGCCGTGGTCTGAGAGCAAGGAGACGAAGCTGTGCCGGAGCTCCCGAGGCGTCCACTCCTCCGGATGCGTAAACCCTGCTGCTTCCAGCAACGCTCTGAAGCTACGCCGCACGGTGAACGCGCTGCGCTGCTCGCCACTATCCGTTCCGAACACATAGCCGTCCTCATTCCAGGTGAGTCCGAGCGTCTCACGTCGCCGTTGCTGGTTATCTCGGTGCACCAGAAGCACAGCCACAAGCTGCCGTGGCACGGCCAGAGTTCGCCGACTCGATCTCGTCTTGGTCTCCTCCCGACGACGCACCGAGCGCCATACCTCAATGTGTGGAGCCGTACCGGCCGGCGGAGCAAGGTGAACCCGATTCCACGTGAGCGGGCGCACTTCCTCAGTCCGGATGCCAACCAACAGCGACACGACTACGTAGGCGTGTACCCAGGTGCCTTTCTGCGCGGAGAGCACGGCCTTTGCCTGCTCCAGCGTCAGTGAGCCTTTTCCAACCTCAGGCTGCCGCGTGATGTAGGACGAGGACGGCTTGGACGATCGCGGTGATGCGGTTGGTGCTGCAGCGGAGCTTCCGC
>NZ_JBIWFV010000020.1:0-937 GCF_044763255.1 Streptomyces sp. NPDC096176
GCCCGGTTACATTCCGAACCCGGAAGCTAAGCCTTTCAGCGCCGATGGTACTGCAGGGGGGACCCTGTGGGAGAGTAGGACGCCGCCGAACAATCTTTCAGGACCCTTGGTCCAGCGTTCACGCTGGGCCAAGGGTCCTTTTTGTTTTTCCGAGAATGACGAAGCGCGGCCGATGGCCGGCTGCGCGAGAATGACTGTGGTACCCGAAGACAGGAGTCACCCGATGTCCCCCAACTCTTCCGACGATCGTCCGGATCGCGAGCCGCGTCGCAGCGACGGCGGTGACAGGGGCGGCTTCCGCGGTGGTCGTGACGACAGGGACCGTGGTCCCCGCCGGGACAACGACCGTGGTGAGCGCGGCGGGTTCCGTGGCGCCCGTGACGACCGTGGTGGTCGGCCCACCGGCGGCGGCGGTGGTTTCCGTCGAGACGACCGCGACCGGGACCGCGATCGCGGGCCGCGTCGCGAGGACGACCGTGGTGACCGCGGCGGGTACCGCGGGCCCCGTGACGACCGTGGCGGGCGCCCCGGCGGTGGCGGCGGTTACACGCCTCGCACGGGTGGCGCCGGTGGCGGCGGCTTCCGTCGCGACGACCGGCGCGACGAGCGCGGTGGCGGCTTCCGTCGTGACGACCGCTCGGGCGGAGGCGCCGGCGGTTCCGGTGGCGGTTCCGGGCGCCGCGACAACGATCGTGGTGGCTTCCGCGGTCCGCGTGACGACCGTCGTGACGACCGCCGCGATGACCGCCGCGATGACCGTCGTGACGACCGGCGCGGCGACGACCGCGGCGCCCGCCCCGGCGGCGGCTTCCGACGTGACGACCGTTCCGGTCCGAGCGGTTACCCGCGTCGTGACGACCGGCAGGGTGGGTTCCGTCGGGACGACGACCGTGGTGGCTTCCGTGGTCCGCGTGACGATCGTCGTGACGAGCGCCCC
>NZ_JBIWFV010000020.1:1037-80033 GCF_044763255.1 Streptomyces sp. NPDC096176
GGTGGCTACCGTGGCCCCCGCGACGACCGGCAGGGCGGTTTCCGCCGAGACGACCGCCGTGACGACCGGCGCGACGATCGCCGTGATGACAGGCGTGACGACCGGCAGGGTGGGTTCCGTCGGGACGACGACCGTGGTGGCTTCCGTGGTCCGCGTGACGATCGTCGTGACGAGCGCCCCGGTGGCTACCGTGGCCCCCGCGACGACCGGCAGGGCGGTTTCCGCCGAGACGACCGCCGTGACGACCGGCGCGACGATCGCCGTGATGACAGGCGCGACGACCGCCAAGGCGGTTTCCGCCGTGACGACCGCCGCGACGATCGCGGTGGCGACCGACGTGACGACCGTGGTGGCCGCCCGGCGCCCGCTGCCGGCGGTGGCTTTCGTCGCGATGACCGCTCCGGTGGCGGCTACGGCCGCCGGGACGACGACCGGGGCGGCTTCCGCGGCCCCCGCCGCGACGACCGTGACCGGGACCGTGGTGGCTACCGCGGTTCCCGTGACGACCGCGGCGACCGCGGAGGTTACGGCCGCCGGGACGAGCGGGACCGTCCCGACCGCGAGCCGATCAAGCGTCTGCCGATTCCCGAGGACGTCACGGGCGACGAGATCGACAAGGACGTGCGGCAGGAGCTGCAGAGCCTGCCCAAGGGCCTTGCCGAGGACGTCGCGAAGAACCTCGTCATGGTCGCCAACCTGATCGACGAGGACCCCGAGAAGGCCTACGCCTACGCCCGCATCGCGCTGCGTCTCGCGTCCCGTGTCGCCGCCGTGCGTGAGGCGGCCGGTTTCGCCGCGTACGCGACGCAGAAGTACTCCGAGGCGCTGGCCGAGTTCCGTGCGGCCCGGCGGATGACCGGCACCGTGGAGCTGTGGCCCGTCATGGCGGACTGCGAGCGCGGGCTCGGCCGGCCCGAGCGGGCCCTGGCGATGGCCGGTGAGCCCGAGGTGCAGAAGCTCGACAAGGCGGGACAGGTCGAGATGCGGCTCGTCGCGGCCGGAGCGCGCAGGGACATGGGGCAGCTGGACGCCGCCATCGTGACCCTGCAGAGCCCCGAGCTGGCCTCCAGCTCCGTTCAGCCCTGGACCGCCCGGCTGCGTTACGCGTACGCCGACGCACTTCTTGCGGCCGGCCGCGAGGACGAGGCCCGGGAGTGGTTCGCCAAGGCGATCGAGGCCGACAAGGACGGCGCCACCGACGCGTCGGACCGGCTCGCCGAGCTGGACGGTGTCGAGTTCGTCGACGCCCTGCAGGATGACGAGCACGACGGCGGCGACAACACCGACACCGGCAGCGGCGAGGTGAAGGACGTCGACACCGACGCCCAGCCGACGTCCGACCCGGACGGGCGTCCCGGCGAGTAGCCGACACCGGCCGCAGCTCGGCTGTACATGAGTGGGGGCGGCACCCGTGGACCGGGTGCCGCCCCCACTCATGTCCGCCTCCGACGGCGTGGCGTCCGTCGCCGTCAGTCCAGCGTGAGGCTCCGCAGGACCAGCCCCGTCGCCGGCTTCGGTCCGAACGACGTCGACTTGCGCGGCATCGTGACGCCCGCGATCGCCAGCTTCCTGACGATCTCCTCCTGCACCGGATGCATGAGCACCGCCGTGCCGTCGACGCGCTCGGCCTGGGTGGCGGCTGCCTCCGCGTCATGGATGTAGGTGATGTGCTCGGGAGCGTCGGGGATCTGCCAGATGTGCTCCAGCAGCGTGGAGTGCAGCACCGTTGCGTCGAGCGTGCGCCAGGCCTCCGGGCGGCCGACAGGCACTGTGCGGTTCAGCAGTCCCGCGTCGGGCCGGTCGACGAGATGGAAGCGTCCGTCGCCGGCGAGGAGGAACGCGTTGCCCTCCGCGACCGCCTCGGCCAGCGCGTCCAGGGCCTGCGTCAGCGGGACGTCGAGGTGCCGCACGCGGAAGGAGCCGGCCAGACCGCTGAGCGCGTCCGCCACCGGAAGGCGGCGCAGCAGACGGTGGATCGCCCGCACCTGCAAGGGGTAGCGGGTGGTGTCGATGAGCAGCACCAGGCCGTAGTTCCAGGGGCTCGGTGACGGGTGTTCTCCCCGCAGCCGGAGGTACGTCGCCCATCGGTGGTGGCCGTCCGCGATCATCGCCTGGTGGCGTCCCAGGTCGTCGTGGATCTCTGCCAGTTCGCCGGCGTCCGTGACACACCAGAGGCGGTGGCTGAAGCCGTCCTCCGTGGTGGTGGACAGCAACGGCGAGCGCTGGATGGTGCGTTCGATGACGGCGGTCGCGCCGACGGCATTGCCGGTGCTGCGGTAGGTCAGGAGCAGCGGTTCCAGGTTCGCCGCGGTGGTCCGCATCAGGGCGGCGCGGTCCGCGACGATGTCCGGCATCACGTCCTCGTGCGGCAGGACGACGCCGTCGGACGGCTCGGTGAGAGCCAGCGCCCCGATCACGCCGCGCTGCAGGACGTCGCCCTTGCGCTGCTCGTACACGTACAGCGCGGGTTTGTCGTCCGCCGCGAGGATGCCATCGGACAGCCAGCGGGACAGCGTCCGGGCGGCCTGGCTGTGGCGGTCCTCCGCGGTGGTCGCCTGCGGCAGGATCAGCCGCACGATGTTGTGCGGGTCCGCCGACTCCAGGTGGTGCAGGCCGTCGGGCCTGACGATCACGTCGTACGGCGGCGAGGTCACGGCTGCGAGACTGCCGACCCGCTCGGGGACGTAGCGCAGTCCACGGAACGGGATCAGATGCAGACCGCCATTGGCCGCAGGACCTTCGTTGTTCATCAGGGCATCGTATGCGGCCAAGGGCCATGCGCGATGATCGGGGGAGTGGACCCGAGCGAGGAGCGGAAACGAATGAGCCAGCAGGGTATGAACCGGCCGAGCGGGAGCGCGCGGGCGCTGAGCGAGGCGTACGACACGGCCCTGCTCGACCTCGACGGTGTGGTGTATGCCGGCGGGCAGGCGATCGTGCACGCCGTCGAGTCGCTGGCCACGGCCCGCGAGCAGGGCATGCACCTCGCGTATGTGACGAACAACGCGTTGCGCACCCCCGAGGTCGTCGCCGGTCACCTGACCGAGCTCGGCATTCCGACCGAGGCCGGTGACGTGATCAACTCGGCGCAGGCCGTGGCCCGGCTGATCTCGGAGCAGGTGCCCGCCGGGTCGCGGGTCCTGGTGATCGGTGGGGAGGGACTGAAGGTCGCCCTGCGCGAGCGAGGTCTCGAGCCGGTGGAGTCGGCGGACGACGATCCGGCAGCGGTCGTCCAGGGGTACGGCGGCCCGGACCTGGCGTGGGGCCGGTTCGCCGAGGCCTGCTACGCGATCGCGGGCGGTGTGCCGTGGTTCGCGTCCAACACCGACCTGACGATCCCCAGCGCCCGGGGCATCGCGCCGGGCAACGGCGCGGCGGTCGAGGTCGTACGGATCGTCACGGGGGCCGAGCCGCAGATCGCGGGCAAGCCGCTGCCGCCGATGCACAAGGAGACGATCCTGCGGACCGGGGCCGAGCGGCCGCTGGTCGTGGGGGACCGGCTGGACACCGACATCGAGGGCGCCTTCAACGGAGGCGTCGACTCCCTGCTCGTGCTGACCGGCGTGACGGATGCGGCGCAGCTGCTGGCGGCCGTGCCGCAGCACCGGCCGACCTATGTGGACGCGGATCTGCGGGGCATGCTCACCGGGCAGCCCGAAGTGGCCGAAGCGGACGGTGCGTTCCGGTGCGGCGGATGGACCGCTGCCGCGCAGGGTCAGGAGCTGACGCTGGAAGGTGAGGGCGAGCCGATGGACGGGCTGCGGGCGCTGTGCGGGGTGGCGTGGACGAGCGCGGGGGAAGGTTCCTGCCCGCTCGACGCCGGGAAGGCGCTGGCCAGGCTGGGGTTGTAGTCGGCTCTGCCCCCAGGACGCCCGACCGAGAAATTTGGGAGGGTAGGCTAACCTAACCGCGTGTTGGTTGACAGTCCCCCGAACCGGAGCGCGGAGCCCATATCCGCACCTGCGAGCCCGAAGCGCCACGCCCTGCGTGCCACCGGGCTGCTGGTGTCGTTCGGCGTCCTGCTGCTGATGTGCGTCGCGAGCATCGCCGTGGGCGCCAAGTCGATTCCGCTCGCCGACGTCTGGGACGGGTTGTTCCACAACACGGGCTCCGGCAACGACGTGATCATCAGGGACGTACGCGTGCCGCGGACGGTGCTCGGCCTCACCGTCGGCGCGGCGCTCGGGGTCGCAGGCGCGGTGATGCAGGCGCTGACCCGCAACCCGCTGGCGGAACCGGGGCTGTTGGGCGTGAGCGCCGGCGCCTCGGCCTCCGTCGTCTCAGCCATCAGCTTCTTCGGGGTCACCTCGCTCACCGGGTATGTGTGGTTCGCGTTCCTGGGCGCCGCCGTCGTGTCCACCGCCGTGTACGCGCTCGGCGGCAGCCGCGGCGCCACCCCGGTACGGCTCGCGCTCGCCGGGACCGCCGCGACGGCGGCACTGTACGGCTACATCAACGCCGTTCAGCTGCTGGACGCGGCAGCGCTGGACCGTCTGCGTTTCTGGACGGTCGGCTCGCTCGCCTCCGCGGACATGGAGACCATCCGCAGAATCGTTCCGTTCATCACTGTCGGGCTGGTGCTCGCGCTCCTGCTGGCCCGGCCGCTGAACGCCATGGAGATGGGCGACGAGACCGCCCGCTCCCTGGGCGCGCACCTGACCCGCACCCGCGTCCTGTCGATGGCCGCGATCACCCTGCTGTGCGGGGCCGCGACCGCGGCCTGCGGACCGATCGTCTTCGTGGGACTGATGATTCCGCACGTCGTCCGCGCCATCACCGGGCCCGACATGCGCTGGATCCTGCCCTACGCGGCGGTTCTGTCGCCCGTCCTGCTGCTCGGCGCGGACGTCGTCGGCCGGGTCGTCACCCGCCCGTCCGAGCTGCAGGTGGGCATCGTGACCGCGCTGATCGGTGGGCCCGTCTTCATCCAACTCGTACGCCGCAAGAGGATGGCCAAGCTGTGATGAGGTCCGTGAAGTCCGTGCGGGCGATACGCACGCCCGGCGGGGTGTCCGTGCGGATCGAGCCACGCGCGGCCGTTGTCTTCCTGGTGCTCGCGGCAGCCGCCGCGGCCGTCTCGGTCGTGCTCATAGGCAGCGGCGACTTCCCGATGTCGTTCGGCGAGGTGGTCGACACACTGCTCGGGAACGGCACCGCGGCACAGGAGTTCATCGTCCAGGACGTCCGGATGCCACGCGTGCTGGTGGCGATCCTCGTCGGCGCGTCACTCGCGCTGAGCGGCGCGATCTTCCAGTCCCTGTCACGCAACCCGCTCGGCAGCCCGGACGTGATCGGCTTCTCGCAAGGGTCGACCGTCGGCGCGCTCGGCGTGATCGTGCTCTTCCAGGGCGGCTCGCTCGCCGTCGCGGGCGGCGCAGTCGCCGGGGGAGTCGTCACCGGTATCGCCGTTTACACGCTGGCGTGGAAACGCGGCGTGCACGGTTTCCGGCTGGTGCTCGTCGGTATCGGTGTCGCCGCCATGCTCACCGCGCTGATTCACTACCTGATCACCAAGGCCAACCTGGTGGACGCGACCAGGGCCACTCTCTGGATGACCGGGTCGCTCGACGGCCGCGACTGGGCGCAGGTCTGGCCGCTCGCCGGTCTGTGCGCCGTGCTGATGCCGCTCGTGTTCGCGCACGGACGGCCGCTGCGGATGCTGGAGATGGGCGACGACGCGGCGTATGCGCAGGGCGTTCCGGTGGAGCGCACCCGTGTCGTGCTCATGGGCTCCGGTGTGCTGTTCATCGCGGTCGCCACGGCCGCCGCCGGCCCCATCGCCTTCGTGGCGCTCAGCTCCCCGCAGCTCGCGCGCCGGCTGACCCGCTCGCCGGGGCCGAACCTGGCCGCGGCCGCGGTGATGGGCGCGGCGTTGCTGCTGGTCGCGGACTGGGTCGCCACCAACGCCTTCGGCGACCGCATGCTGCCGGTCGGCGTGGTCACGGCCGTGCTCGGCGGCGGCTATCTGCTCTGGCTGCTCGTCACCGAGCGCAAGGCGGGCCGGATATGACGCCGCCCATGACGGCACGGCCGGCCGCCGACGCCACCGTCACCTCAACCACCAGGAATTCCAGGAGTACGACGACGATGCAGCGCCTCACCGCCGAATCGGTCACCCTCGGCTACGACCAGCGGGTCATCGCGGAGAACCTGTCGGTGGAGATACCCGACAACTCCTTCACGGTCATCGTCGGCCCCAACGCCTGCGGGAAGTCCACCCTGTTGCGTGCCCTTTCCCGCATGCTCAAGCCCTCACAGGGCAGGGTGCTCCTCGACGGCCAGGCCATCCACTCCCTGCCCGCGAAGAAGGTCGCCAGGACGCTCGGGCTGCTGCCACAGTCGTCGATCGCCCCCGACGGCATCACGGTTGCCGACCTCGTGGCCCGCGGCCGCTATCCGCACCAGGGGCTGCTGAGGCAGTGGTCGTCGGAGGACGAGCGGATCGTCGAGGAGTCGATGGCGGCGACGCGGGTCGGCGAACTGGCGGATCGCTATGTCGACGAACTGTCCGGCGGGCAGCGTCAGCGGGTCTGGATCGCGATGGCGCTCGCGCAGCAGACGCCGCTGCTGCTGCTCGACGAGCCGACGACATATCTCGACATCCAGCACCAGCTGGAGGTCCTCGACCTGTGCGCCGAACTGCACGAGTCGCAGGGACGGACGCTGGTGGCGGTACTCCACGACCTCAACCAGGCCGCCCGCTACGCCACGCACCTCGTCGCACTGCGCGACGGCGAGGTCGTCGCGGAGGGGTCGCCGGCGGAGGTGGTGACGGCGGAGCTGGTGGAGCGGGTCTTCGGGGTACGGAGCCAGATCATCGAGGATCCGGAGTCGGGGACGCCGCTGGTGATTCCGGCGTCGCGGAGGGCGCGGGCGGCGCTGGGGGCGGCATAGCGGGGGCACGTGGCGCCTGCGGGCTTGTTCGGGGGCTCCGCCCCGCGCCTCAAGCGCCGGCGAAGCTCGAACCTGGCGGACTACAGCAGCGAGCGCAGACGGAGGAGGTCGCGGAAGCCCGCCTCCAGGCGGACTCGGCCCGTCGCCCACGCCTTCGCGAAGTTCAGTTCGCCGGCGACCATCGACACCAGATCGTCGCCAATCATCGCCAGGCGGATCTGGGCCTTCTCCCGCGGGGGGCCCGCCGCGGTGTCCGTCACCTCGATCCGGCCGGATTCGAGGCGGCCGATGAAGGTGACGTCGAGGTCCGTGATGTGACAGCTGAGGGAACGGTCCAGGGCGGCAGCACCCCGTACGTTGCCGTTCGCCGTCGCCAGATTGTCCGAGAGTCTGTCGAGTGCGCCGCGGCACTCCTGCGTGGTGGCCATCGGCAGCGACGGTACCTCAGGGCTTCGCGGTAGCGTCTGGGCCATGAGTGACTCGATGCCCGCCCCCGGTCCGCAGGAACCCGACGGCGGCGCGCCGGACCCCGCGCCGCTGGGCGTGCAGCGCGAACCCACCGGCAGCGCCGGGGTCGACGTGCTGCTCGAGCGGCTGGCCGATGTGGACCACCTCGCTGCGGACGGACACCTCGAGGTGTACGAGGATGTACACCGGGGCCTGCGGGATGCGCTGACCTCACTCGACACTCATGAATCGCACAATCACAGGAGCTGAACCGAACGTGGCAGGAGTGGCCCGCCGCCGTCTCGACGCAGAGCTGGTACGCCGGAAGCTCGCTCGTTCACGCGAGCACGCGAGCCAGCTGATCGCGGCGGGCCGGGTGACCGTCGGGCGCAACACGGCGAACAAGCCCGCCACTCAGGTCGAGACGAGTGCCGCCATCGTCGTCGCATCCGACGAGAGCGACCCCGACTACGTCTCGCGCGGCGGGCACAAGCTCGCGGGCGCGCTCGCCGCGTTCCTCCCGCTCGGGCTGAAGGTCGAGGGGAGGCGGGCACTGGACGCCGGTGCGTCGACCGGCGGGTTCACCGACGTACTGCTCCGGGCCGGCGCCGCGCATGTCGTCGCCGTGGATGTCGGCTACGGCCAGCTGGCCTGGTCCTTGCAGAGTGATGAACGTGTCACCGTCAAAGACCGTACCAACGTGCGTGAAATGACGTTGGAGACGATCGACGGAGTGCCGGTGGACCTTGTGGTGGGGGATCTCTCCTTCATTCCGCTCGGGCTCGTGCTGCCCGCGCTGGTGCGCTGCAGCGCACCCGACGCGGACCTCGTGCTCATGGTCAAGCCGCAGTTCGAGGTCGGCAAGGAGCGTCTCGGCAGCGGGGGAGTGGTGCGCAGCCCCGAACTGCGTGCCGAAGCCGTACGCGCCGTGGCGCGCCGCGCGGGGGAGCTCGGGCTCGGAGTACGGGGCGTCACCGCCAGCCCACTACCGGGACCCTCCGGGAACGTCGAATACTTTCTGTGGCTTCGGGCCGGGGCGCCCGAGCTCGATCCGGCGGACGTCGACCGTGCAGTGGCGGAGGGACCTCGTTGACCACGACATCAGAATCGACACCGGGCACCACGTCGAGACGTACTGTTTTCCTGCTCGCGCACACAGGGCGGCCGGCGGCCATCCGAAGCGCCGAACTCGTCGTCCAGGGGCTGCTGCGCAGCGGCATCGGCGTGCGCGTGCTGGCGGCGGAGGCGGCCGACCTGCCGCTGCCGGACTCGGTGGAGACCGTCGTGGAGGCGACCCCCGAGGTCCTCGACGGCTGCGAACTGCTGATCGTCCTCGGCGGCGACGGGACGCTGCTGCGCGGCGCCGAATTCTCGCGCGCGTCCGGGGTGCCGATGCTCGGCGTCAACCTGGGGCGGGTCGGCTTCCTCGCGGAGGCCGAACGTGACGACCTCGACAAGGTGGTCGACCGGGTCGTCAGCCGCGCGTACGAGGTCGAGGAACGCATGACCATCGACGTCGTCGTCCGCACCAACGGCGATGTGGTGCACCGCGACTGGGCGCTGAACGAGGCCGCCGTGCAGAAGGTCTCGCCCGAGCGGATGCTCGAGGTCGTCCTCGAGATCGACGGCCGCCCCGCCACCGGCTTCGGCTGCGACGGCATCGTGTGCGCCACCCCGACCGGCTCGACGGCTTACGCCTTCTCCGCCGGCGGCCCGGTGGTGTGGCCGGAGGTCGAGGCGCTGCTGATGGTGCCGATCAGTGCCCACGCGCTGTTCGCGAAGCCGCTGGTGACCTCGCCGACGTCGGTGCTGGCGGTCGAGGTGCAGCCGCACACCCCCCACGGGGTGCTGTGGTGCGACGGGCGCCGGACCGTCGAACTCCCCCACGCGGCTCGCGTGGAGGTCCGTCGGGGCGCCGTGCCCGTACGACTCGCCCGACTGCACCACGCGTCGTTCACCGACCGGCTGGTGGCCAAGTTCGCCCTCCCCGTCGCCGGGTGGCGCGGAGCCCCTCACTAGGGCCCCGGGGGCGGGGGAAAGCCCGGGAGAGTGAATCGGAGACCGGGGCCCGTCGCACACCGGGCCCCGGACCTCGTATGGTCGTGTCCGTGTTGGAGGAGATGCGGATACGGTCACTCGGGGTCATCGACGACGCTGTTGTCGAGCTGTCGCCCGGATTCACCGCGGTGACCGGCGAGACAGGCGCCGGCAAGACCATGGTCGTCACCAGCCTGGGGCTGCTGCTCGGCGGGCGCGCCGACCCCGCCCTGGTGCGGATCGGCGCGAAGTCGGCCGTGGTGGAGGGCCGGATCAGCGTGTCACCCGACGCGCCGGCCGCGCTGCGGGCCGAGGAGGCCGGGGCAGAGCTCGACGAGGGCACACTGCTCATCAGCCGTACCGTCTCCGCGGAGGGGCGCTCGCGCGCCCACATCGGCGGCCGTTCGGTGCCGGTGGGCATGCTGTCGGAGCTCGCCGACGAGCTCGTCGCCGTTCACGGCCAGACCGACCAGCAGGGCCTGCTGAGGCCCGCACGGCAGCGGGAGGCCCTCGACCGGTACGCCGGCGACGCCGTGAGCGGCCCGCACGCCAAGTACGCCGCCGCCTACCGGCGGCTGCGTGCCGTCGGCGCGGAGCTCGAGGAGATCACCACCCGCGCGCGTGAACGGGCGCAGGAAGCGGATCTGCTGCGGTTCGGGCTGAACGAGGTCGCTTCCGTGGAGCCGCTGGCCGGCGAGGACGTGGAGCTCGCGGCGGAGGCGGAGCGGCTCGGCCACGCCGAGGCCCTGGCGTCCGCCGCTTCCGTCGCACACGCCGGGCTTGCGGGCAACCCGGAGGACCCGGAGGTCGTCGACGCCACGACCCTGGTCGCGGCCGCAGGGCGGGCCCTGGACGCCGTACGCTCCCACGACCCGGCGCTGGCGGCGCTGGCGGACCGCATCGGCGAGATCTCCATCCTGCTCGGCGACGTGGCGGGTGAGCTTGCCGGATACGCCGACAACCTGGACGCCGATCCGCTGCGGCTCGCCGCGGTGGAGGAGCGCCGGGCCGCGCTGACGCAGCTGACACGCAAGTACGGCGAGGACATCACCGCCGTGCTGGCGTGGGCGGAGGACGGCGCGAGCCGGCTCACCGAGCTGGACGGCGACGACGACCGCATCGGCGAGCTCACGGCGGAGCGTGACGCTCTGCGGGACGAACTGTCCGGTCTCGCCCAGGCGTTGACGGACGCCCGCACCGAGGCGGCGGCACGTTTCGCCGAGGCGGTGACGAAGGAACTGGCGTCGCTCGCGATGCCACACGCCCGGGTGTCGTTCGCGATCCGTCAGACGGAGGATCCGGAAGGCGTCGTGGTCGACGGGCGGCCGGTGGCGTACGGGCCCTCCGGCGTCGACGAGGTCGAACTGCTGCTGGCCCCGCACCCGGGCGCGCCCCCACGGCCCATCGCCAAGGGCGCGTCGGGCGGTGAGCTGTCGCGCGTGATGCTGGCGGTCGAGGTCGTCTTCGCCGGGACCGACCCGGTGCCGACGTACCTCTTCGACGAGGTCGACGCGGGCGTCGGCGGCAAGGCGGCGGTCGAGATCGGCCGGCGGCTCGCCAAGCTGGCGAAGTCGGCGCAGGTGGTGGTCGTGACGCACCTGCCGCAGGTGGCGGCGTTCGCGGACCGCCAGCTGCTGGTCGAGAAGACGCACGACGGAACGGTCACCCGGAGCGGTGTCACGGTCCTCGAGGGCGAGGACCGGGTCCGGGAGCTGTCCCGGATGCTGGCGGGCCAGGAGAACTCGGAGACGGCCCGCGCCCACGCGGAGGAACTGCTGGCGACGGCTCGCGCGGACGGTTAGGACCTGCGGACGTCCTGCGCGAGAGCACTCGTCTCACAAACCACCCGTGTGGGTGATCCCGGTGTGCTGGACCGGCTGTGTGTCCACGCACGACAACCGGGTCGGTGCCGGAACGTCCGTACGGACTGGCATCCTTGGCGGGTGACACAGCTGCGTACGGTCCAAGTGCTGGGTGGCGGCAGTGCGGGCAGCAGCGCGCACGTCAGGTCGCTGGCCGCCGGGCTGGTGGCGCGGGGCGTGCGGGTGACGGTGTGCGCGCCCGCCGACATCGACCGCGCCTACGACTTCGCGGGCGCCGGCGCACACTTCGCCCCCGTCCCGCGCCGTAGCGACCCGGCGGCGGTCGGCGCGCTGCGCGCGGCCTGCGCCGGGGCGGACGTGGTGCACGCACACGGACTGTACGCCGCCGTACGCGCCGCGCTCGCCCTCGCCGGACAGCGCCGCCGCGTCCCGCTCGTCGTCACCTGGCACACGAGGACCCACGACGAGGGCGCGCGGGCAGCGGTCCTGCGACTGCTCGAGCGAAGGGCCGTACGCGCGGCGGCGGTTGTCTTCGGCACGTGCTCCGAACTCGTCGACCGGGCACGGGCCGGCGGCGCGCGCGACGCCAGGCTCGCTCCCGCCGCCACGCCGACGCCCCTTACGCTGCCCGCCGCCGGGCACGGCAAACTCCGGGCCGAACTGGGCGTGGTCGAACGACCGTTGCTCATGGCCGTCGGCCGCCTCGAGCAACACCGGGGCTACGGAACGCTGCTGGACGCCGCAAGGTCCTGGCGCGACCTCGATCCGGCGCCGATGCTGATGATCGCCGGTGAGGGGCCCGAGCGGGGCACGCTCCGGCGCCGCATCGCCGACGAGGGTCTGCAGGTCAGGTTGCTGGGGCGACGCGACGACGTCACCGAGCTGCTGGCGGCGGCGGACGTCGCGGTCCTGCCCTCCCGCTGGGAGTCCCGCTCGCTGCTCGCCCAGGAGGCGCTGCGGCTCGGCGTGCCGCTCGTCGCGACGGCGGTCGGCGGAGTGCCGGAACTGGTCGGCGAAGCGGCGGAGCTGGTGCCGTACGGAGACGCGGCTGCACTGTCGTCGGCGGTGACCCGCCTGCTGTCCGACCCGGCGCGACGGGAGTGGCTGTCGGAGGCGGGGCGGGCGCAGGCGGGGACGTGGCCGACGGAGGACGAGACGGTGGCGCAGGTACTGAGCGTGTACGACGAGTTGGCGGTGGCGTAGCCACGGCGCGGTGCCTGTCCGGGGCGCTGCCCCCGTGCGCCTGCGCCTCGCTCTCCCCTACAGCCTGGCGGCGGTGAGGTGCTCCCAGCGAGGCTGGAGCTTGCCGGTCTTGCCGGGGCGCTGTCCCGGGCCCCGGGCTTCGATCGCCGGCCGGGGGGTCTGGCCGGTGGGGTGGGAGCTTGCGGGGTTTGTCGGCTCCGTCCCGGACCCCCGCACCTCAAACGCCGACGGGGCTTGAGCAGCCCGCCGGAGCGGCTGGATGCCGCGCAGCGGCATTTTCAGCCCGTCTGGGGACACCTCCCACGGCTGACAGGCCGTAGGGGGATTGAGGACACCGCGCGGAGCGCGGTACGGCTCCGGGGCCGGCCCGCCACGCGGCGGAGCCGCACATCGGTACAGCGGGAAGGGGCGGGGTGGGGAACAGCCCCGCGCAGCGGCCATCCACCCGCCGCCCCTCCAGGCGTGCACCACCGTCACGACGTGTGGCGGCGGGCCCGCAGCGCCAGGCTCAGGGCCAGGACCGTTTCCGGGTCCTCCAGGTCCGTGCCCAGGAGCTCGCCGATCCGGGCCAGCCGGTTGTACAGCGTCTGGCGGTTCAGGTGGAGTTCGCGGGCGGTCTCCGCCTTGCGGCCCGCGTGGGCCAGATACGTCTCCAGCGTCGGCAGCAGCGGCGGGCGGGAGGCCGCGTCGTGGGCCCGCAGGGGGCCGATCGCGCGGTCCACGAACGCCGCCAGGTCGGGGTGCTCGCGCAGGCGCCACAGCAGCAGGTCGATGTCGAGGCGGCGGGCGTCGTACCAGGGCCGGCCGCTGAGGCCCTGCGCGGCGGTCGCCGTCTCCGCCGCGTGGCGCAGGGCCGCGCTCGCCGCGGCCCAGCCTCCGGCGGCCGCGACCACGACGACCGGTGGATGCGATCCCGCGCGTTCCAGCCCGGCCCGTTCCACGCCGGCGCGCAGCGCCTCCGCGACCCGGTCCGCGACGACGGGCCGGTCGGTCTCCGTGCGCAGCCCGACGAGGAGCGGCACACGGCCCTCCACCGGCCGTACGCCGAGCAGCACCGGCACTCCGAGGGACGACAGTTCCTCCGACACGGCGCGCGCGAGCACCGCCCAGTTGCCGGTCGGAGTCAGCTCGGCCGTGAGCCGCATCACCACCGGCAGCAGCGGCCCCGTGCCCGGCTTGAAGCCGAGGACCCGCGCCTGGGCGGGCGCGTCCTCGGGTGCGATGCGGCCCTCGGCCAGGTCGGTCAGGAAGTCTCCGCGCCCGCGGGCCGCGAGCTCCTCCTCCTGGCGCGCCTGCATCAGGACCACGGCGAGGATGCCCGCCGCACGTTCCGCCGCCATCCGGTGCACGGGCAGCAGGGGGGAGGAGACCGCCAGCAGCACCAGCCGGGCCCGTACCGCGCCGGTGCCGCGGCCGCTGCCCGGCACGTCGACGAGGACGGCGTTCGCCGGTGGACCCTCGTGGCGTCCGCCGCGCAGCCCTTCCCACACCTGCAGCGGGTCGGCGGGCGCGGGCTCGGAGCCCGGAAGGTCGGCCGCGTAGAGCAGCTGTCCGTCGGGTGTCTCCAGGAAGACCGGGTCGCCGGTGAAGGCGGCCAGGATGCCGAGCACCTGGGGGATTCCGCCGCCGCCGAGCAGGGCCTCGGTGCAGCGCCGGTGCACTTCCTCGGCCTGCTGCAGCAGCGCGTAGTGGCCGTTGACGATCTCGGTGTGGATCTCCTCGGTCACCGTCACGAACGGAACCTCGCGGTGCAGTTGAACCAGAGGCAGCCCGGCCGCGCGCGCCGCTTCCACGATCGTGGCCGGCAGCCGCGAGAAACGGGGCCCCAGTTCGACCACGAGCGCCGCGATGCCGCGTTCGGCCAGCCGGTGCACGAAGGCGCGCTGCTCCGCCGGGCGGGTTCCGAGGCCGAGGCCGGTCGTCAGGAGCAGTTCGCCGCCCTTGAGCAGGGAGGCGATGTTCGGCACCTCGCCCGCGTGCACCCAGCGCACCGTGCGGTCGAGCCGGTCCGACCCGGCGAGCACCTCCGGCAGTCCACTGCGGAGCCCGGGCAGTTCGAGTGCCCGCTGCACGGTGATGCCGCCCTGCGTTTCCATGGCTGACGACGCTACCGGGGCGACTCTTCCAAGGACAACCGCAGCCTCCTAGCCGCCGTAGGCGCCGGATGCGGTGAGGCGCAGTGCCGTGTCGATCAGCGGGACGTGGCTGAAGGCCTGCGGGAAGTTCCCCACCTGTCGCTGCAGCCTCGGGTCCCATTCCTCCGCGAGCAGCCCGAGGTCGTTGCGCAGCCCCAGCAGCTTCTCGAACAGCCGCCGGGCCTCGTCGACCCGCCCGATCATCGCCAGGTCGTCCGCCATCCAGAACGAGCACGCCAGGAACGCGCCCTCGTCACCGGGCAGACCGTCGACGCCCTCGTGGCTGCCTTCGGTGGGGTACCGCAGGATGAAGCCGTCGTCGGTGGACAGCTCGCGCTGGATCGCCTCGATGGTGCCGATGACCCGCTTGTCGTCGGGCGGCAGGAAGCCCATCTGCGGGATCAGCAGCAGGGAGGCGTCCAGCTCCTTCGAGCCGTACGACTGCGTGAACGTGTTGCGCTCGGGGTCGTAGCCCTTCTCGCAGACGTCCCGGTGGATCTCGTCGCGCAGGTCCCGCCACCGGTCCAGCGGTCCGTCCGCGTCGCCGGACTCGATGAGCTTGATGGTGCGGTCGACGGCGACCCATGCCATCACCTTGGAGTGCACGAAGTGCCGGCGCGGTCCGCGGACCTCCCAGATGCCCTCGTCGGGCTGGTCCCAGTGATTCTCCAGGTAGCGGATCAGCTTCAGCTGGAGCAGCGAGGCGTAGTCGTTGCGCGCCAGGCCCGTCATGTGGGCGAGGTGCAGGGCCTCGGTGACCTCGCCGTAGACGTCGAGCTGGAGCTGGTGGGCCGCGCCGTTGCCGACGCGGACCGGGCCCGAGTTCTCGTAGCCGGGCAGCCAGTCGAGCTCGGCCTCGCCGAGCTCGCGCTCGCCCGCGATGCCGTACATGATCTGCAGGTTCTCGGGGTCGCCGGCGACCGCACGCAGCAGCCACTCGCGCCAGGCGCGGGCTTCCTCGCGGTAGCCGGTGCGCAGCAGCGAGGAGAGGGTGATCGCCGCGTCGCGCAGCCAGGTGTAGCGGTAGTCCCAGTTGCGGACGCCGCCGATCTCCTCCGGCAGCGACGTGGTGGGCGCGGCGACGATCCCGCCGGTCGGCGCGTACGTGAGGGCCTTGAGCGTGATCAGCGAGCGGACCACGGCCTCGCGGTACGGCCCGTGGTACGTGCAGTGGTCGACCCACTCGCGCCAGAACTCGGCGGTGGCCTCCAGCGAGCCCTCGGGGTCCGGGAGGGCCGGGGGCTCCTTGTGCGAGGGCTGCCAGCTGAGCGTGAAAGCGATCCGGTCGCCGGGGCCGACGGTGAAGTCCGAGTAGGTGGTGAGGTCCTTGCCGTAGGTGTCCACATCGGTGTCCAGCCACACCGAGTCCGGCCCGGCGACGGCTACCGTGCGGCTGTCGACCTTGTGCACCCACGGCACCACGCGCCCGTAGCTGAACCGCATCCGCAGCGCGGAGCGCATCCGCACTCGCCCGGAGACGCCCTCCACGATCCTGATCAGCTGCGGCGCGCCGTCGCGCGGCGGCATGAAATCGGTCACACGCACCGTGCCGCGCGGGGTGTCCCACTCGGATTCGAGGACGAGGGAGTCGCCGCGGTAGTTGCGGCGGGTCGCGACCGGCGCGTGGGCATGCGAGCCGTACGCCGGGCCCAGCCGCCAGAAGCCGTGTTCGTCGGTGCCGAGCAGCCCGGCGAAGATGGCGTGCGAGTCGAAGCGGGGCAGGCACAGCCAGTCGACTGTGCCGTCCCTGCAGACCAGTGCTGCGGTCTGCATGTCTCCGATGAGTGCGTAATCCTCGATGCGCCCGGCCACGTGCATCTCCAGTCGAACGGCCACGTCCGCCCCGCGGGGCGCTTACTGCGGTTTCTGCGGTCCAGGGTCGTTGACGAGCCGCGACGACCCCAAAAACACCACGCGGGAGGCTGTGCCACTTGCCTGGTGGGGGGCGCCGAATGCCGGGTGACGGTCTGGGGAAGATGCCGTTCACGGGTCCGACTCGGCAGCGAGTGTCCGAGCAGGATACGACGCACGTCAATGATCTGTATGGGGGTCCCGGCAACACAGGTGCGCCGAACGGGTGAGCGGCAGGTGGGCGGCGTGGAGCGGTTCCCGAGTGTTGTCGTCACCGTACCTCCGGCACCGGCGGGGCGCGTGCGCTGGCGTGGCCGGAGGCGGGCCATCGCCGTCGCTGATACCCTGGTACCCCGTGGACCGGTGGCCGGAAGGCCCCGAAACCGCAGCGACGGCACCCCCGAATCCGGGACGGCAGCCGGCACGCACCTCACTTCGCGACCACGGGAGCCCCCTCTTGGCGATGCCGCCCAAATCCATGACGACCAAGCACATCTTCGTCACCGGGGGTGTCGCCTCCTCCCTCGGCAAGGGCCTCACGGCCTCCAGCCTGGGCGCGCTGCTCAAGGCACGGGGCCTGCGGGTCACGATGCAGAAGCTCGACCCGTACCTGAACGTCGACCCCGGCACGATGAACCCGTTCCAGCACGGTGAGGTGTTCGTCACCAACGACGGAGCCGAGACCGACCTGGACATCGGCCACTACGAGCGCTTCCTCGACGTCGACCTCGACGGCTCCGCCAACGTCACCACCGGCCAGGTCTACTCGCAGGTGATCGCCAAGGAGCGGCGCGGTGAGTACCTGGGTGACACCGTGCAGGTCATCCCGCACATCACCAACGAGATCAAGTCCCGCATCCGCCGGATGGCGACCGACGACGTCGACGTCGTCATCACAGAGGTCGGCGGCACGGTCGGCGACATCGAGTCGCTGCCGTTCCTGGAGACCGTCCGCCAGGTCCGTCACGAGGTCGGCCGGGACAACGTCTTCGTCGTCCACATCTCGCTGCTCCCCTACATCGGCCCGTCCGGCGAGCTGAAGACCAAGCCGACGCAGCACTCGGTCGCCGCGCTGCGCAACATCGGTATCCAGCCCGACGCGATCGTGCTGCGCGCCGACCGTGACGTGCCCACCGCGATCAAGCGCAAGATCTCGCTGATGTGCGACGTCGACGAGGCCGCCGTCGTCGCAGCCATCGACGCCAAGTCGATCTACGACATTCCGAAGGTCCTGCACACCGAGGGCCTCGACGCCTACGTCGTGCGCAAGCTCGACCTGCCGTTCCGCGACGTCGACTGGACGGTGTGGGAGGACCTGCTCGACCGGGTCCACAACCCCGACCACGAGGTCGACGTCGCGCTCGTCGGCAAGTACATCGACCTGCCCGACGCCTACCTCTCCGTCACGGAGGCGATGCGCGCCGGCGGCTTCGCCAACAAGGCCCGCGTCAAGGTCAAGTGGGTCACCTCCGACGACTGCAAGACCGCGGCGGGCGCGCAGAAGCAGCTCGGCGACGTCGACGCGATCGTCATCCCGGGCGGCTTCGGCGAGCGCGGCGTCGACGGCAAGGTCGGCGCGATCCAGTACGCCCGCGAGAACAAGATCCCGCTGCTCGGCCTCTGCCTGGGCCTGCAGTGCATCGTGATCGAGGCCGCGCGCAACCTTGCCGAGATCCCCGACGCCAACTCCACCGAGTTCGACGCGGCCACCTCCCACCCGGTGATCTCCACCATGGAGGAGCAGCTGGCATACGTCGAGGGCGCCGGCGACCTGGGCGGCACGATGCGGCTCGGCCTCTACCCGGCGAAGCTCGCCGAGGGGTCGATCGTGCGCGAGGTCTACGACGACCAGCCGTACGTGGAGGAGCGCCACCGTCACCGCTACGAGGTCAACAACGCCTACCGCGCGGAGCTGGAGAAGAAGGCGGGCATCCTCTTCTCGGGCACGTCCCCCGACAACAAGCTCGTCGAGTACGTCGAGTACCCGCGCGAGGTGCACCCGTACCTGGTCGCCACCCAGGCCCACCCGGAGCTGCGCTCCCGGCCGACCCGGCCGCACCCGCTCTTCGCCGGACTGGTGAAGGCGGCCGTGCAGCGGCAGCAGTCGGGCGCGTAACGCACAGGCGATACGGTTGACCGGGGTACGGACCTGCGAAGGTTCGTACCCCGGTTTCCGTTGTGTGTGGGTGGAAGGACGCTTTTCGATGGCCATCAAGGACATGCCTGAGCAGTGGGAGGTCACCGCGACCGAAACGCCGTTCCGGGGCAACAAGACCAGCGTCCGCACCGACGATGTCGTCATGCCCGACGGCACGGTCGTCAAGCGCGACTACCAGGTCCACCCCGGGTCCGTGGCCGTGCTCGCCATCGACGACGAAGACCGCGTCCTCGTGCTGCGCCAGTACCGGCACCCGGTCCGCCAGAAGCTGTGGGAGATCCCGGCCGGACTGCTGGACGTGCCCGGCGAGAACCCGTTGCACGCCGCGCAGCGCGAGTTGTACGAGGAGGCGCACGCCAAGGCGGAGAACTGGCGGGTGCTGACCGACGTCTACACCACCCCCGGCGGCTGCGACGAGGCCGTGCGGATCTTCCTCGCCCGCGATCTGTCGGCTGCGGATGGCGAACGGTTCGAGGTCGCCGAGGAGGAGGCCGACATGGAGCTGGCACGCGTGCCGCTCGACGAACTCGTACGGGGGGTGCTCGCCGGCGACCTCCACAACACCTGCCTGGTCGTCGGCGTCCTGTCGGCGGTCGCGGCTCGCGGCGGCCACGGCTTCGACGCGCTGCGGCCGGCGGAAGCGCCGTGGCCCGCGCGGCCGTTCGAGGCGTGAGCGCCCCGAACGGCACGGATGGCGTACGTGGTGTGACGATCGGCTGATCCGATCGGGCGATGGCGCCGCCGTGCTCTGCACGGATCGTCGCAGAGCGTGAACTACGCTCGAATGGCCCGTGCGGAGCCCCGGCGGGCTCGGCTCGTGCACGGCGGAGTGGAGCGTGGCCCGTGACGGATCAGGCGCTGGACTTGGACGGCCCCGACCGGCCGGCCCCACCCGAGCACATCGCCGTCCTCCCCGCACCTGGAGACGGGCCCCGCGACGGCTCCCCGACGCCCGAGGTTTCCGCTGCGGAGGAGCGCGCCGACGCCTACGACCAGGCCGGTGCCGATGATCGGGCCGGCGCGGGCGGCCGGGCCGGCGCGGACAATGACGACTCACTCGACGGGGCCGCTTCGGACGAGCACATCGGGGACCGGGCCGAGTGTGACGACCGGGCCGGCGCCGATGGTCGGGCCGTCGCGGACGACCGGACCGGCGCTCGCGACGATGCAGGCTCTCTCGACGGTGCCGCTTCGGACGAGCACGTCGGGGGCCGGGCTCGGTCGGATCACCGGGCCGGCGCTTTCGACGAGGCGGCCTCGTCCGAACGGGCCGGCGCCCACGACCGGGCCGAGTCGGACCGCGACGCGGAGTTCAGCGACCGACTGGACGTAACGCCCGCGCCGGACACCGGAGTTGGGGACGGGACGGGGGAGCCCTCCGAGGGTGGTGCCGCGGGCGGGCGGGAAGGGCTGGAGAGTCGGGACGACGGCGGTGCGGACGGGGTCGCGTCGACTGCCGCCGGTCTCGCCCGCCCCGGGGATCGGCCCGAGGCGCAGCCCACGCCCGGCGGGGGGCCCTTCTTCGGGCGGGAGCGGGAGCTCAAGGCGCTGCTCGCCGACATCGAGCGTGCCGGGCTCGACACGCTCGCCGGGCGCAAGGCGCCGCGCGCCCGTGTGCTGCTGATCGCCGGGCGCCCCGGCGCGGGGCGTACCGCGCTGGCGGAGCAGTTGGTCCGCCGGGTCGGCGGGCGCTGTCCGGACGGCGTGCTGCGGGTACGGCTCACCGAGCCCGGCGGGCGGCCGGTGCCGATGGAGGAGGCGGCCCGCGGGCTGCTCGACCGGCTGGGCATCGCCTCGCCGCCCGGCGCCGGCGACGACGAGCTGACCGAAATGGTGCGTCGGGCACTCGCCGCACGCAGGGTCCTGCTCCTCATCGACGACGCGGCCGACGCGGAGCAGGTCGACCTGCTGCTGCCGCAGAACCCCGACTGCCTCGTCGTGGCGGTCTCCCGGGGCCCGCTCACCGGTATCCCCGACGTACGGCCGTGCACGCTCGGCGGCATGGACGCGAAGTCCGCGATCGAGCTGCTCACCACCTTCACCGGGTCCGTGCGGATCACGGTGGACCCGCAGGCGGCGGAGGCCGTCGCCGAGGAGTGCGGCGGCCAGCCCGCCGCGTTGGTCCTGGTGGGCGGCTGGCTCGCGGCCCGCCCCAATGTCTCGGTCGCCGACGCGGCAAAGCGGCTCCGTGGTCTGCCGCCGGACGAGGAGCAGCCCGCCGGGGCCAGGCCGCTGGAGCGGGCGTTCCGACTGGTGTACGAGTCCCTCCCGCAGTCCGCCGCGCGGGCCCTGCGGCTGCTGGCGCTCGCTCCCGCCGGGCTGGCGGACGCGCACACCGCCTCCGCGCTGGCCGGCTGCTCCGTGCCGGCCGGGCAGGAGGCCCTCGAGAGGTTCGCCGCTCTCGGGCTGGTCCGGCACCGCGAGGACTGCTTCGAGGTGCCGGGCGCGCTCGCGCCGCTGCTGCGGGCGCTGCTGGTGGCGACCGACCGGCCCGCCGAGGTGCAGCTCGCGCGGGCGAGGATGCTGGAGCGGACCGTACGAAGGCTTCACGCGTGCCGGGCGGCGACCGAGCCGGAGGACTCCCCGGCCCGTAAGAAGCTTGCCGCGGTTCCCCGGGCGCTGCGCTTCACCTCGGCATGGGAGGCCAAGCAATGGCTGCGTGCCCGGCAGGCCGAGCTGCTGGCCTCCGCACGCCTCGCCGTCGAGGACGGTGAGCTGGACACCCTGGCGCGCAGGCTGGTGGCCGCCCTGGTCAGGGCGCTGGTCGCGCACTGGGGCACGGAGGCGGCGGCCTCCGAACTGTACGGGCTGCATCAGCTGGTCCTCGATGTCGCGGAGCGCCGCGGCCTGCACCGTGAGCAGGCCGCCGCGCTGCTCAATCTCGGAGACCTCGACGCACAGACCGGCCGCACCGGGGACGCGCTGGCCCGTTACCGGGCCGCTCTCGACGCGGGACGTGCCGCGAACGATCCGTACGCGACGAGCCGCGCGATGGAATCCGTAGGTGGCGCGTACCAGGAGATCGGGGACTGGCAGCGGGCGTCCGACTGGTACGGCCGGGCTCTCGCGCAGCGTCAGGCGCGCGGGGAGCGCGCCGACGAGGCTCGGCTGTACGGCCGGCTCGGCACCGTGCACACGTACGCGGGGCAGTACGGCGAGGCGCTGCGCAACTGGCGGGCGGCGGCCGCGGGCCACCGCAAGGTCGGCGATCTGCTTTCCCACGCGCGGGCGTTGAGCGAGGCGGCCCGCGTCCAGGAGTACGCGGGCCGGCACGAGGAGTCGCTGCGCACGTGCCAGGAGGCGGTGGAGTGGGCGCGCCGGGCCGGCGACGTACGGCTGCAGGCCGCGCTGCAGCTCAGGCTGGCCGACACGCTCGACAGGCTCGGCGACCCGGCGGCTGCGGGGCTGCACCGTGCGGCAGCGAAGAGAATGCTCGAAACGGAGGATTGAACCTACGAAATCCGTGGCGGTTCCCTGGAAGATTAATGCTTTGCAAGGCTAGACAGCGAGAAGTCCTTCATTAGACTGGCTGCACCACGTCATCTCGTGGTGTGTCCCGGTATGCCCGTGCGCATCTGGGTACGCGTGTCATCGACCGATATACCCCCTGAGTCAAGGACCGTGATCGACGTGAAGGTCGGCATCCCCCGCGAGGTCAAGAACAACGAGTTCCGGGTGGCCATCACCCCCGCCGGTGTGAACGAGCTCGTGCGCCATGGTCACCAGGTCTTCATCGAGCAGAACGCCGGTGTCGGTTCCTCGATCACGGACGAAGAGTTCATCGCCGCGGGCGCGCAGATCCTGCCCACCGCTGACGAGGTCTGGGCCACCGCCGACCTGCTGCTGAAGGTCAAGGAGCCCATCGCGGAGGAGTACCACCGCCTCCGCAAGGACCAGACGCTCTTCACCTACCTCCACCTCGCCGCCTCTCGCGAGTGCACCGACGCCCTGCTGGAGTCCGGCACCACGGCGATCGCCTACGAGACCGTCGAGGTGAACCGCACGCTGCCGCTGCTCGCCCCGATGTCCGAGGTCGCGGGCCGGCTGGCCCCGCAGGTCGGCGCGTACCACCTCATGCGCTCGGTCGGCGGCCGCGGCGTGCTCCCCGGCGGTGTCCCCGGCACCCAGGCCGGCAAGGCCGTCGTCATCGGTGGCGGCGTCTCCGGCTGGAACGCCACGCAGATCGCCGTCGGCATGGGCTTCCACGTGACCCTGCTCGACAGGGACATCAACAAGCTGCGCGAGGCGGACAAGGTCTTCGGCACCAAGGTGCAGACGATCGTCTCCAACGCCTTCGAGCTCGAGAAGGCCGTCCTCGAGGCCGACCTCGTCATCGGCGCCGTTCTGATCCCCGGCGCCAAGGCGCCGAAGCTGGTCACCAACGAGCTCGTCGCCAAGATGAAGCCCGGAAGTGTACTTGTCGACATTGCAATCGATCAGGGCGGCTGCTTCGAGGACTCGCGTCCCACTACGCACGCCGAGCCGACCTTCCCGGTGCACAACTCGGTCTTCTACTGCGTCGCCAACATGCCGGGCGCGGTGCCGAACACCTCTACCTACGCCCTGACCAACGCCACGCTGCCCTACATCGTGTCGTTGGCCAACAACGGCTGGGTCGAGGCGCTGCGCCGTGACCCCGCGCTCGCCAGGGGTCTCAACACCCATGATGGCAAGGTGGTTTACCGCGAGGTCGCGGAGGCGCACGGCCTCGAGAGCGTCGAGCTGCTGACGCTGCTCGGCTGACCGGTCAACCCGCGTCGTCAACATCACGAGTCCGGCCGGACCTTGCTCAGCAAGGTCCGGCCGGACTCGTGTCCGCCCGCTTTGCGGCTCTCGGTCAACTCGCCTCGAACGTAACCCTTTAACCGTTTCGCGCACCCCTGAAACGTGCGGGCGGAGGCACGCGAGGAAGCTTGTGCGCCCTTGACAGAGGGGTGTTCGATTGCCGACACATCGGGCCGGGTCCGGCGGATTGTGTTGCTGCGGACCGGTGACACGCCATAGAGTCGCCAATCGTCGGCATGGTGCCACGCTGACCTATCGATAAGTTTCCTGGTCACATCCAAGGAGGTAAGACGACTTGTGAATGAGTCGACATTTACTCCCGGGGGTGCCCGACCAGGAACGCCTGCGGCGGGCCAGGGCCCGTCGTCCGGTCTCGAGGCTGTCGGCTCCGTCGCTGTCCGCCCCTTCGCGACGCACCAGCACACGACGCACATGACGACAGCCCACACGATGAAGACGATGGACGGCCAACACGTGAACGCCACGGCCGGCAACGAGAGTGGCCGAGAGTCCACCCACTTCGCCGCCTACGAGGAAGTCCCCGAGGGGCACTTCTACGACCCCGATGCCGAGTACGAGCCCGATCCCGAGTACGCGGCCACCCTCGCGCCCGACGCTGCCCGACAGCGCCGCGAGAGGATCGGCCCCACCGGACGGCCGCTGCCGTACTTCCCGATCCCGGGCCCGCTGACCGACCACGGCCCCGCGAAGATCATCGCGATGTGCAACCAGAAGGGCGGCGTCGGCAAGACGACGTCGACCATCAACCTGGGCGCCGCGCTCGCCGAGTACGGACGACGCGTGCTGCTCGTCGACTTCGACCCGCAGGGCGCTCTGTCCGTAGGTCTCGGCGTGAACCCCATGGAGCTGGACCTGACGGTCTACAACCTCCTCATGGAACGAGGCATGTCGGCCGACGAGGTCCTCCTCAAGACCGCCGTGCCCAACATGGACCTGCTGCCGAGCAACATC
The DNA here is from genome assembly GCF_044763255.1 of Streptomyces sp. NPDC096176. Classification (NCBI taxonomy): domain Bacteria; kingdom Bacillati; phylum Actinomycetota; class Actinomycetes; order Kitasatosporales; family Streptomycetaceae; genus Streptomyces; species Streptomyces sp. NPDC096176. The sequence goes on from NZ_JBIWFV010000020.1 coordinate 25,343, forward strand.
GACCTCTCCGCCGCGGAAGTGCAGTTGGTGAGCGAGGTCGCGCGCGAGTCGACCCTGCAGCGCGCGCTGAAGCCGCTGATGTCCGACTACGACTACATCGTGATCGACTGTCAGCCGTCGCTCGGGCTGCTCACCGTCAACGCGCTGACCGCGGCGCACAAGGTGATAGTGCCGCTCGAGTGCGAGTTCTTCGCGCTGCGCGGAGTCGCGCTGCTGACCGAGACGATCGAGAAGGTCCAGGAGCGGCTCAACCCCGAGCTGGAGCTCGACGGCATCCTCGCCACCATGTACGACTCGCGGACCGTGCACAGCCGCGAGGTGCTGGCGCGGGTCGTCGAAGCATTCGACGACCACGTGTACCACACCGTGATCGGGCGGACCGTCCGCTTCCCGGAGACCACGGTCGCCGGTGAGCCCATCACGACGTACGCCTCGAACTCCGTCGGCGCCGCCGCGTACCGCCAGCTCGCCAGGGAGGTGCTCGCCCGGTGTCACGCCGAGTGAGTCTGCCCGGGGCCGACGAGCTGTTCCGTACGACCGGGGGCATGGCGCTGCAGGCGTCGTCCCCGCGCAAGCAGACGAACCCGAACGCCGGCGGTGAGCCGCGCGTCCCGACGCAGGGCGAGCCGGACGACTCGGCCGCGGCCGAGTCGCCGTCCCGGCCGCCCTCGTCGGCCGAGGCGTCGGCGCCGTCCGAGGAGCACTCCGCGGCGGACGCGGAGGCCTCCGGGGAGGGCCGCAGCCGGGCCACCGACGCCGCAGCCGCAGGCCGGTCCGGGTCCGCGGCGCCGCCCCAGGCGCGTCGCGCCCAGGAGGCCGCGCCCCGACGGCGGGGACGTGGCGCGAACCGCCGGCCCAGCGGGCGGGAGCGCCACGACGAGAAGATCACGGTCTACGTCTCCGCCGAGGAACTCATGGACCTCGAGCACGCGCGGCTCGTCCTCCGCGGCGAGCACGGCCTGGCCGTCGACCGCGGCCGGATCGTCCGCGAGGCGGTGGCGGTGGTCCTCGCGGACCTGGAGCAGCGGGGCGACGCGAGCATCCTCGTGAGACGCCTGCGGGGTCGCTGACCGGATAACCTGCGGGCGCGCCTGTACCTCCCGCCCCCTGGACCCACATGCCCCCGAACGACGACCCGCCCCGCCCCTCCCGCCGCCGCGCCCTGGGGCGGGGCCCGGGCACGTCGCCCCCGGCGGAGACCGCCCCTGCGCCTGGCGGCCCGGTTGGAACGGGAACCGGGGGAGAGCCCGTAGGCCGCGAGGAACGTGCGTGCGGGGGAGAGCCCGTGGGCCCCGAGGACCGCGCGCTTCGCGATGGCGAGAGGGGCGCGGAGGCGGTTCCGGCCCCGGCCCCGGTCGCTGCGCCTGGCGAGCCCTCGAGCCCCGCGCATCGTGCGCTGCGCGACGGCGTGCCGAGCACGGCGGCTGAGGCGGACGTGGCAGGTGCCGGGGACCGTGCGTGCGGGGGAGAGCCCGTGGGCCCCGAGGACCGCGCGCTTCGCGATGGCGACGGGGGCGCGGAGGCGGTCTTGGCCCCGGCCGCCGACGCCGGTTCGGCCGGGGCCGAGGGGGGCGTTGAGGCGGTTTCGGCCCTGACCCCGGTCGCTGCGCCTGGCGAGCCCTCGAGCCCCGCGCATCATGCGCTGCGCGACGGCGGGGCGGCCGCTCCCGCCTCTGGGGCCGGCGCAACCGACGCCGAGGACGCTTCGAGCGGCGGCACGCGCGAGCCGGACGCGCCCGGCGGCGGGTCCCCCGAGGGGGACGGGCGCTTCACGGTGCGGCTGGCGAACTTCGAAGGTCCCTTCGATCTGCTGCTGCAGCTCATCTCCAGGCACAAGCTCGACGTCACCGAGGTCGCCCTCTCCAGGGTCACCGACGAGTTCATGGCGTACATCCGCGCCATGGGGCCGGACTGGGATCTCGACCAGACCACCGAGTTCCTCGTCGTCGCCGCGACGCTGCTCGACCTCAAGGCCGCCCGGCTGCTGCCCGCCGCCGAGGTGGAGGACGAGGCCGACCTCGCGCTGCTCGAGGCGCGGGACCTGCTCTTCGCGCGACTGCTCCAGTACCGCGCGTACAAGCAGATCGCCGAGATCTTCGACGGGCGGCTGGACGAGGAGGCCAGGAGGTTCCCGCGTACCGTCGGGCTCGAGCCTCATCACGCCGAGCTGCTGCCCGACGTCGTCATCAGCATCGGGGCGGAGGGCTTCGCCAAGCTCGCGGTGAAGGCCATGCAGCCCAAGCCGAAGCCCCAGGTGTACGTGGACCACATCCACGCGCCCCTCGTCAGCGTCCGCGAGCAGGCCGAGGTCGTCGTCGGGCTGCTGAGGGAGCGCGGCCGGGCCACCTTCCGGGAGCTGACGGAAGGCGTCGACGACACCCTGACCGTCGTCGCCCGGTTCCTTGCCCTGCTGGAGCTCTACCGCGAGAAGGCCGTCGCGCTGGACCAGGGGGAGGCGCTGGGGGAGCTGACGGTGGTCTGGGCCGGCGCCGAAGCCGAATCGGTGACGGTGACGGACGAATTCGATCAAGTCGTGGAGGAGAAGCCATGAGCGACGACCTCAAGCCCGCCCTCGAGGCCGTTCTCATGGTCGTCGACGAGCCGGCCACCGAGGAGCACCTCGCCAAGGTGCTGGAGCGCCCGAGACGGCAGGTGTCGGACGCGCTGCGCGAGCTCGCGGACGAGTACACCGTGCAGAGGCGCGGCTTCGAGCTGCGGCTCGTCGCGGGCGGCTGGCGGTTCTACAGCCGCCCGGAGCACGCCGCCGCCGTGGAGCGCTTCGTGCTCGACGGCCAGCAGGCACGGCTCACCCAGGCCGCCCTGGAGACTCTCGCGGTCGTCGCGTACCGGCAGCCCGTGAGCCGGTCACGGGTCTCCGCGGTGCGTGGAGTGAACTGCGACGGCGTCATGCGCACCCTCCTTCAGCGGGGTCTCGTGGAGGAGGCGGGCGCGGAACCCGAAACAGGTGCGATCCTGTACAGGACGACGAACTACTTTCTGGAGCGGATGGGCCTGCGAGGCCTGGACGAGCTTCCGGAGCTCGCGCCCTTCCTACCGGAGGCGGACGCGATCGAGGCCGAGACGCAGGAAGGCGTTCCGTCGTTCGATCCGGACGCTCCGGACACAGACGACGCAGACAGACACTCAAACAATCAGACGGAATTTTGATGCGAAGCAGCAGCGGCAGGAACAGCAGCGGAAACAACGGCGGGAGCCGTGGTGGCAACAGCGGCGGCCGCGGCAACAGCGGCGGGCGCGGCAACTACAGGGGTGCCGGCAACAGCCGCGACGACCAGCAGAAGCGTGCGGGCAAGCCCCGTCCCGAGGAGCGCCGCTACGACGTGGGCGGCTCGCCGGAGGCGCCGAAGAAGGGGCGCGGCGGCGCGGCCCGCGGCGGAGCCAAGGGTGGCCCCAGGCAGTCGCCCCAGCGTGGCGGCGGCCGCACCGCTCCCGCGCGTTCGCGTGAGTACGACGCCCGCACCGAGGAGCGCAACCGGGAGCGTTACGCGAACAAGCCTGAGATCAAGACTCCCAAGACGTTCGGTGACGAGGAGGGCGAGCGGCTGCAAAAGGTGCTCGCCCGCGCCGGCATGGGTTCGCGCCGGGCCTGCGAGGAGCTGATCGACGCCGGCCGTGTCGAGGTCAACGGCAAGATCGTGATCGAGCAGGGCGTTCGCGTCGACCCCGAGAAGGACGAGATCAAGGTCGACGGTCTGACCGTCGCGACCCAGTCGCACCTCTTCTTCGCGCTGAACAAGCCCGCCGGTGTCGTCTCCACCATGGAGGACCCCGACGGCCGTCAGTGCCTCGGCGACTACGTCACCAACCGCGAGACCCGTCTGTTCCACGTCGGCCGGCTCGACACGGAGACCGAGGGCATCATCCTGCTCACCAACCACGGCGAGCTGGCCCACCGCCTCACCCACCCCAAGTACGGGGTGAAGAAGACGTACCTCGCCGCCATCCAGGGGCCGCTTCCGCGTGAACTGGGTAAGCGTCTCAAGGACGGCATCCCGCTCGAGGACGGCTACGCCAGGGCCGACCACTTCCGGGTGGTCGAGAACACCGGCAAGAACTACCTCGTCGAGGTCACCCTCCACGAGGGCCGCAAGCACATCGTGCGCCGCATGCTCGCCGAGGCGGGCTTCCCGGTCGACAAGCTGGTGCGGACCTCCTTCGGTCCGATCTCGCTCGGCGACCAGAAGTCCGGCTGGCTGCGGCGACTGACCAACACCGAGGTCGGCATGCTGATGAAGGAAGTCGGCCTGTAGGAGTCGGCCTGCAGGAGTCGGTCGGCCTGCAGGGGTGCCGGGAAACCGGCCCGTAGGAGAACAAACGCAGAGAAAGAGCCCGTGACCTGCCCTCAGGTCGCGGGCTCTTCGGCGTCCTACGGGCTTGTGGCGACCGCCACGTGAGCTTTATAGTCAACATGACTATTAGGGAGTCGGCGTGAGTCTCGCGGAATTTCTTCAGCCCCTGCAGCAGCCCCTGTTCACCGTGCTCGAAACCCCGGTGAGCTGGACCGAGTTCCTCGGCTTCGGCAGCGGCGCCCTCTGCGTGTGGCTCGTCGCCCGCCAGCACATGGCCAACTGGCCGATCGGCATCGCGAACAACGTCTTCTTCATCCTGCTCTTCACCCAAGCGGGCCTGTACGCCGACGCCGGCCTGCAGGTCGTCTTCATCACCCTCGCCGTGTACGGCTGGTGGGCCTGGACCCACGGGGGTGGCCCAGGCTCTGCCGTTCTGCCGGTGCGACGCACCACCCGCACCGAGTGGACCTGGCTGCTCGCGGCGGGGGTGGTGGGGACCCTCGCGCTGACCGTTCTCCTCGACCGGGCCACCGACTCGACCGTCGCCTTCTGGGACGCGCTGACCACCGCCCTCTCGCTGATGGCGACCTACGGCCAGTGCCGCAAGCGCGTCGAGTCGTGGTGGCTGTGGATCGCCGCCGACGTGGTGTACATACCGCTGTACGCGTACAAGGAGCTCTACCTCACCTCCCTGCTCTACGTCGGCTTCATGACCCTGTGCGTCCTCGGCCTGCGCAACTGGTCCCGCGACGTGTCCGCACGGCAGCCGGACGCCGTGGGGGTGAGCGCGTGAAGCGCTACGGACACGGCCTGGTGCTGGGCAAGTTCTATCCGCCGCACGCCGGCCACCACCATCTCGTACGGACCGCGGCCGACCGCTGCGAGCGCCTCACCGTCCTTGTGTGCGCCGCCTCCGTGGAGTCGTTGTCGCTCGAGGACCGGGTGGCCTGGATGAGCGAAGTGCACCCGGGAGTACGGGTCGTCGGCACGGTCGACGACATCCCCGTCGACGTCAACGACCCCGCCGTCTGGGACGCGCACATGGCCGTCTTCCGTGCTGCCGTGCCCGGACGCGTGGACGCCGTCTTCACCTCGGAGGCGTACGGAGAGGAGCTGGGCCGCCGCTTCGGCGCCGAGTCCGTCTGCGTCGACCCCGGCCGCAGTGTCTTCCCCGTATCCGGGACCGCCGTGCGCAAAGACCCCGTCGGCTGCTGGGACTTCCTCGAGCCCCCGGTGCGCGCCGCACTCGCCCGACGCGTGGTCGTCCTCGGCGCCGAGTCGACCGGTACCACCACGATGGCCTGGGCCCTCGCCGAGCACTACCGGCGGCGCGCCGGGGTCTGGGCACAAACCCGATATGTGCCGGAGTACGGGCGGGAGTTCAGCGAGCGCAAGCTGGCCGCCCTGCGGACGCTGCGTCCGGGCGCGAGCTGGGAAGAAGTCACGTTCGCGTCGGAGGAGTTCCCGCTCATCGCACGACGGCAGACACAGCTGGAGGAGGACGCGGCACGGGCCGGTTCGCCCGTCGTCTTCTGCGACACCGACGCCTTCGCCACCACCATCTGGCACCAGCGCTACATGGGCGGCCCCTACCCCGCCGCGCCCGAACCGCGCAGACAGCACCTGTGGCTGCTCACCGACCACGTCGGTGTCGGCTTCGAGGACGACGGGCTGCGCGACGGAGAGCACCTGCGGCCCTGGATGACAGGCCGCTTCCGGGAGGAACTGGCCCGCACCGGCCGCCGCACCGTCGAACTCACCGGACCGCACGAGCGGCGGCTCGCCACCGCCGTCGCAGCCGTCGACGCACTCATCGGCGAAGGCTGGGACCTCGCCGACCCTCTTCCGGAGACACCATGAGCGCCACGCGCCCGGCGGGCTACGACCCGTACGCCTTCGAACCCTTCGCCGTCACCGTCGACCTCGCCGTCTTCACCGTCCGGGAAGGCCGGCTGCTGGTCCTGCTCGTCGAACGCGGACAGGAGCCCTACCGGGGCGTCTGGGCGCTGCCGGGCGGCTTCCTGCTGCCCAGGGAGTCCGCCGAACAGGCCGCCCGCCGCGAACTGGCCGAGGAGACCGGCCTGACCGAGCAGACCGCCGCCGACCTCCACCTCGAACAACTGGGTACGTACAGCGACCCCGACCGCGACCCCAGGATGCGGGTCGTCTCCGTCGCCTACACCGCGCTCGTACCGGACCTGCCGGAGCCGCGCGGCGGCGGCGACGCCGCCCGTGCCCGGTGGACGCCGCTGCCGGCGGCCGCGCCTCCCCCGGCCTTCGGCCGGGGAGACCCCCGTCTCGCTCCACTCGCCTTCGACCACGACCGGATCCTCGCCGACGCGCTGGGCCGCATCGGTGCCAAGCTCGAATACACCTGTCTCGCCACCGCCTTCTGCCCGAGCGAGTTCACGCTCGGCGAGCTCCAGCAGGTGTACGAGACCGTCTGGGGCGTCGAACTCGACCGTCCCAACTTCCGGCGCAAGGTCCTCGCCACCCCCGGCTTCGTCGAGGCCGTCGAGGGCGAGCCGCGCCGCACCGGCGGCCGAGGGAAACCCGCCGCGCTCTACCGGGCGGGAGCCGCGTCCGCCCTGCACCCACCACTCCTGCGACCGGAGGGACGGCAACAGACATGACCACCACGAGGAGCACCAGGACCATCACCAAGCAGGCAGCCACCGGTTCGCTGACCGGGCTCGCGCTCGGCGACGCGCTCGGCTTCCCGACCGAGTTCAACGACGTGCCGTCGATCCTGGCCAAGTGCGGGCCGTGGCGGCGGATGGAACTGCCCACGCCGGCGATCGTCACCGACGACACCCAGATGACGCTCGCCCTCGCACGCGGCATCCGCACGGCGATGTCCCGCGGCCTGCTCGTCGCGTCCCGGCTCGTCGGGCCGGTGCGCGACGAGTTCGTCGGCTGGTACCACTCGCCGGACAACAACCGGGCCCCCGGCCGCACCTGCCTCGTCGCCTGCCAGAAACTCGACAGCGACCGGCCCTGGCAGGAAGCCAGCCAGATCGACTCCAAGGGCTGCGGAGCCAACATGCGCGTCGCTCCCGTCGGCCTCGTACCGGGCCTGAGCGAGGAACAGCGCGCCGGCGCGGCGCAGTTGCAGGCCGCACTCACCCACGGCCACCCGACGGCGCTCGCCGCGAGCGACCTCACCGCCCGCGCGGTGTACCTGCTGGCGCAGGGCGCCGAGCCGACCGGTCTGGTGGGCCAGCTGCGGTCGTACGCGTACGAGAACCGCAGCCGCTATCTGCACCGCTGGCTCGGCGACCTGTGGACGTACTCGCACGACCCGACGCCGGAGGCGTTCATCGCGCGCGGCTGGGACGAATGCCTGCAGATCCTGGAGCGGCTGGCCGCGGCGCTGCGCACGCCGGAGCCGGAGCTCGATCCCTGTCTGGCCACTGGCGAGGGCTGGATCGCGGAGGAGGCGCTCGCCACGGGCCTGCTGTGCTTCCTGACGTTCCCCGAGGAACCCCTGACGGCCCTGCGCCGCGCCGCGTGCACCAAGGGCGACTCCGACTCCATCGCCTGCCTCGCCGGCGCCTTCGCGGGCGCCCACCTGGGAGCCGGGGCATGGCCCAGCCAGTGGGCGGACCGGATCGAGTACCGGGGCGAACTCGTGACGCTGGGGGCGCTCTGGGACGCTTGATCCATGACCGAATCGCTCGACCTGGCCGATCTGCGCTCGGCGCTGCCCGCGCAGAACGGCGGGCTGCTCTTCGCCACCGTCTCCGGGGCGCATCTCTACGGATTCCCGTCCCGTGACTCGGACGTGGACCTGCGGGGCGTGCATCTCCTCCCCATCGCCGCTCTGCTGGGACTGCGCGAGCCCGAGGAGACGGTCACGCGGATGTGGGAGCGGGACGGCGTCGAGATGGACCTCGTCACCCACGACCTGCGCAAGTTCGTCCGGCTGATGCTGCGGCGCAACGGCTATGTGCTGGAGCAGCTGCTGTCGCCGCTCGTCGTCGAGACGAGCGAGGCGCACGCCGAGCTGGTGTCGCTCGCGCCGGAGGTGCTGACCTCGCATCACGCCCACCACTACCGGGGTTTCGCCGGCACCCAGTGGCGGCTGTACGAGAAGACCGGCGAGCTGAAGCCGCTGCTGTACACCTTCCGCGCGCTGCTGACGGGCATCCACCTGATGCGCACCGGCGAGGTACAGGCCCATCTGCCCACGCTGCTCGCACAGGTGCCGGCGCCCAGCCGGCTGCGGGACCTCATCGCCGCGAAGGCCGAGGCGGAGCACGGCTTCGCAGACGGAGTCGACAAGGAGCGGATGAGGGCGGACGTCGAGGCGTTGCATGGGGCGCTGGAGGAGGCGCAGGCGGCAACCGAGCTGCCCGACGAGCCGTCGGGGTTCAACGCGTTGGACGAGCTGGTGACGCGCACGCGCATGCGGTAACTGCTGGGCACCGCCCGGCGGACGAGTCGGTCGGTCACCCGGCCGACGCCCTCCGGGCCCTCACCAGGAAGTCCTCCACGCGGTCCCGGTCCGGTTCCGGAGGGAGGGGGGAGCCGGGGGTTGCCGCGTGCGCCTCTTCGGCGAGGCGGGTCATCCACGACTCCACCCGCTCCCACCGAACTTCGCCGCGCTTGACCTCCAGCAGGCGTTCGCGGTCTGCGCCCACATCGATCACCAGCTCGCCCGTGCGCAGCAGATCACGGCAACTGGCCAGCAGCCGCAGCAGATGCATCGCGTGCTTCCACCGCGGCGCGCCGTGCTGCCGCACGTCCGCCTCCAGCTTCCTGCGCTGGCCGGCGGCGTACCGGACGAACGTCTCGTACGCCCGGCGGGACAGGAACGCCCCGCGCAGGGACAGCAGTTCGCGGCCGGTGTCGTCGAGGTGCTCGACGAGGGGTGAGTGCAGGCACTCCAGGACGTTCGGGTTGGCGCGCAGGGCCAGCTCCAGGAAGCGTTCCAGCTCCCAGGAGAACTGCTCCTCGGCCGGCCCGTCGATGTGCGTGGGCGGCTTCTCGAAGCCCCAGAAGAGCCGCGTGGGAGCCAGGAACACCCCGCGCCGGTCGGTGTCGCTGTCGTCGGTGGCCAGCCCGAAGGCGCGCGAGCCCATGACACACGAGTAGACCGTGTGGTCGCTTACGAGTGTCTCGGGGTTCATGCGCGAGAGGGTACGTGACGAACCCCCGGCTCCTCGGACTACGTCAGCCGGATCGAGTCCCCGGAGACGGTGATCTGCTCCGGTGGCAGCGGCTTCGTCGCCGGGCCATCGGCGACGGTGCCGTCGGCGATCTTGAACTTGCTGTCGTGGCACGTGCAGTTGATCATGCCGCCGGTCACGTTCACGACCGTGCACCCCTGGTGTGGGCAGACCGCGGAGAACGCCTTGAACTCCCCGGCCTTCGGTTGGGTGACGACAACTTTCCTGTCGGCGAAGATCTTGCCGCCGCCGACCGGGATGTCGGCGGTACTGGCGAGTTCCTCGCCCGCGGCGGCGGGCGAGACGTCCTGCTCGGGCGTGCCCGGCGGCTGCGTGGCCGGGTCGTCCCCGCCACCGTCTCCGCCCCCGCAACCCGTCATCAGGGCGGCGGCGCCCGCCGCGCCCGCCGCCAGGACCGTCCGCCGGTGCGTGCTCATGGCAGTCTCCTCAAGCTCGTGACCCCGATCCGCTCGGGCACGAGCATCCTGACCCGGGAAGCGGCGCAGACGAAGCACCCCGGCAGCGTGTGTCCGCCCGCCGGCCCGGTGTGCGCCCGCTCAGTCCCAGGGGGTGAGCCGATGAGGACGGCCCTCCGCGTCCCGGCGAACCGCCAATACGGCTTGGACCGCCGAACGCTCCACGGGCCCGTACACGTGAGGGAACCGCCCCGCGGTCCCCTCGCGGCGGACCTCGGCCCCCCAACCGTGCTTCGTCGATGACCAGGACCAGCAGCTCCGGCACCTCGCGGTAGTGCGCGTCCGCCACGGCCGGCGCCGAGGGTTCGTCGGCGGAGCAGTGCACAAAGCCCTCGGCGGCCGGCGACGCGGGGGCGTACGGCCGCTCGGGGGCGGCGGTCCATTCGGCCGCGGGCACGACATGGAAGATCATGGGCCCAGTTGTCACGCAAACGCGGCGGGCCGCTGCCCGCCTCGTCTCGCAGGGCGGTCGCCGCGGCCGTCCCGCCGCGCGCTGACTACGCTGAAACCCGGAGCACCCGCGCAGGCAGGCACTGGCAAGCACTCAGGTGAGCACTAAGGAGCACGACGTGGCGGTACGAGCGGTCCGTGGAGCCGTCCAGCTGGAAAGGGACGACGCCGGACACATGGACGAGCAGGTCAGCGAGCTGCTCACCGCCATCCTGGAGCGCAACGGCCTGGTCCCCGACGATCTGATCAGCGTCTGGTTCACGGCCACCCCCGACCTCCACAGCGACTTCCCGGCCGCCGCGGCGCGCAAGCTCGGCATCGTCGACGTGCCGCTGATCTGCGCGCAGGAACTGGACATCGTCGGCGCCATGCCGCGTGTGGTGCGCATACTCGCCCATGTCGAGTCCGACCTGCCCAAGGCGGAGATCGCCCACGTCTACCTCGGCGCCGCAGCCGCCCTTCGCAAGGACATCGCCCAGTGAGAACCGCGCTCGTCATCGGAACCGGTCTGATCGGCACGTCCGCGGCGCTGGCCCTCGCGGGCCGCGGAGTCGCCGTGCACCTCGCGGACCACGACCCGGAGCGGGCCCGGACCGCCGCCGCTCTCGGCGCGGGCACGGAGGAGCAGCCGGAGGGACGCGTCGACCTGGCCGTCGTGGCCGTGCCGCCGGCGCACGTCGCCACGACGCTGGCCGACGCCATGCGTGCCGGCGTCGCCCGCGGCTACCTCGACGTCGCCAGCGTCAAGGGCGGCCCGCGGCGGGAGCTCGAGGCACTCGGCATCGACCTGTCCGGCTACATCGGGACCCATCCGATGTCCGGCAAGGAACGCTCCGGACCCCTGGCGGCCACCGCCGACCTCTTCGAGGGCAGGCCGTGGGTGCTGACACCCACTCGCGACACCGACACCGAGGTCCTCAACCTCGCGCTGGAGCTCGTCGCCCTGTGCCGGGCCGTCCCCGTCGTGATGGACGCCGACGCCCACGACAAGGCGGTCGCTCTCGTCTCCCACACTCCCCAGCTCATCTCCTCGATGGTCGCGGCGCGGCTCGAGGACGCCGACGACACCGCGGTACGGCTCTGCGGGCAGGGCATCCGGGATGTGACCCGTATCGCGGCCTCCGACCCCCGGATGTGGGTGGAGATCCTGTCCGCCAACCCCGGTCCGGTGGCCGATGTGCTGGCCGGGGTGGCTGCCGACCTCGACGAGACGGTCCGTGCGCTCAGGTCCCTGCAGTCCTCCGACGAGTCCAAGCGGCAGGACGGCGCCGAGGGCATCGAGGACGTCCTCCGCCGTGGCAACGCGGGACGGGTGCGGGTGCCCGGCAAGCACGGCACGGCGCCGGCGGCGTACGAGGTCGTCGCGGTGCTGATCAGCGACCAGCCCGGCGAGCTGGCCCGCATCTTCGCCGATACCGGGCGCGCCGGGGTGAACATCGAGGACGTCCGCATCGAGCACGCGACGGGGCAGCAGGCGGGTCTGGTCCAGCTCATGGTCGAACCCACGGCGGCGACGCTCCTGACGGCGGCCCTGCGGGAGCGGGGCTGGTCGATCCGCCAGTAGCCGACGACGCCGCACCCGACCGGCCGGCAGCCGACGGTCGGGTGCGGCCTTCGCACAGCGCCCGACCGCCTCCGCAGGCGCCCGGCCCGGCCCCCGGACGGGGGCCGGGCAGGCCCCTTGGACCGGCCCCGCCGGACGGGTGCAGAAGCGGTGGTCCGCACTCGGTAACCTTGTGCTGGGTGATTCGGCGTTCCCGCCCACCCACTCCCACCGACCTGGAAGGTGTCCGACACCGTGGAATCCGTGATCGTCGCCATCGATGGCCCCTCCGGCACGGGCAAGTCGAGCACCTCCAAGGCCGTCGCGTCCGCGCTGGGCCTGAGCTACCTCGACACCGGCGCGCAGTACCGAGCGATCACCTGGTGGATGATCAGCAACGGCATCGACGTGTCCGACCCCGCCGCGATCGCGAGCGCCGCCGGCAAGCCCGTGATCGAGTCCGGCACCGACCCGGACAAGCCGACGATCACCGTCGACGGCCTCGACGCCTCCGGGCCCATCCGCGACCAGGACGTCACCTCCAAGGTCAGCGCGGTCAGCGCCGTGCCCGAGGTGCGTACCCTGATCACCGAGCTGCAGCGTTCCATCGCCGCGGCCGCCGAGAAGGGGATCGTCGTCGAAGGCAGGGACATCGGCACCACCGTGCTGCCCGACGCCGACCTGAAGATCTTCCTGACCGCGTCCCCCGAGGCTCGTGCCGCCCGCCGCAGCGGCGAGCTCAAGGGCTCGGACGTCTCGGCCACCCGCGAGGCCCTGATCAAGCGGGACGCGGCCGACTCCAGCCGTAAGACGTCGCCGCTCGCGAAGGCGGACGACGCGGTCGAGGTCGACACCACCGACCTCACCCTTCAGCAGGTCATCGAGTGCGTCGTGACCCTCGTTGAGGAGAAGCGGGCCGTCAAGTGACCGTACCCTCGCAGAAGGGCGCGGCCGTCGGGCGGGGCATCGGCATCGGGCTGATGTACGGGTTGTGGAAGCCGCGTGTGCTGGGCGCGTGGCGGGTCCCGGCCGCCGGGCCGGTCATCCTCGCGGTGAACCACTCGCACAACATCGACGGGCCGATGCTCATGGGCACCGCGCCCCGGCCCGTGCACTTCCTGATCAAGAAGGAGGCGTTCGTCGGTCCTCTGGACCCGTTCCTGACCGGGATCGGGCAGATCAAGGTGGACCGCACGATCCCCGACCGCGCCGCCATCACCAGCGCCATCGGTGTGCTGGAGAACGGCGGCGTCCTCGGCATCTTTCCCGAGGGCACCAGAGGCGAGGGCGACTTCGCCGCGCTGCGCGCCGGGCTCGCGTACTTCGCGGTGCGCGGCGGCGCCCCGATCGTGCCGGTCGCGGTGCTGGGAAGCACCGAGCGCCGCGGGCGGTTGATACGGGCGCTGCCTCCGCTGCGCAGCAAGGTCGACGTCGTCTTCGGCGAGGCCTTCGAGGCCGGTGACGGCAGCGGACGCCGCACGCGCAAGGCGCTCGACGAAGCGACCGTGCGCATCCAGGAGCGGCTCACCGCCCACCTGGAAAACGCAAAGCGCCTCACTGGGCGCTAGGCCAGACTTGAGTAATGGACCGCCCAAGTGACGCGGTTCAGTGACGAACGAGGAACGGACTTCATGAACGACCAGCACGACCACGGAGCGCTCGGCGATGCCGAGTACGCGGAGTTCATGGAGCTCGCCGCGGAAGAGGGCTTCGACGCAGAGGACGTCGAAGGCGCGATCGAGGAGGCCGGGCACGGCCCGCTGCCCGTCCTCGCCGTCGTCGGCCGCCCCAATGTCGGTAAGTCGACCCTGGTGAACCGCATCATCGGTCGCCGCGAGGCAGTCGTCGAGGACAAGCCCGGCGTCACCCGCGACCGCGTCACCTACGAGGCCGAGTGGGCCGGCCGCCGCTTCAAGGTCGTCGACACCGGCGGCTGGGAGCAGGACGTCCTCGGCATCGACGCCTCCGTCGCCGCCCAGGCCGAGTACGCGATCGAGGCCGCCGACGCGGTCGTCTTCGTCGTCGACTCCACCGTCGGCGCGACCGACACCGACGAGGCCGTCGTCAAGCTGCTGCGCCGGGCCGGCAAGCCCGTCGTGCTCTGCGCCAACAAGGTCGACGGACCGAGCGGCGAGGCCGACGCCACGGCGCTGTGGTCGCTGGGCCTCGGCGAGCCGCACCCGGTCTCCTCACTGCACGGCCGCGGTACGGGCGACATGCTCGACGCCGTCCTCGAAGCCCTGCCGGAGGCGCCCGCCCAGACCTTCGGCACCGCCGTCGGCGGCCCGCGCCGCATCGCCCTGATCGGCCGTCCGAACGTCGGCAAGTCCTCGCTGCTGAACAAGGTCGCGCGCGAGGAGCGGGTCGTCGTCAACGAACTCGCCGGCACCACCCGCGACCCGGTCGACGAGCTGATCGAGCTCGGCGGCGTCACCTGGAAGTTCGTCGACACCGCCGGTATCCGCAAGCGCGTCCACCTCCAGCAGGGCGCCGACTACTACGCCTCGCTGCGCACGGCCGCCGCCGTCGAGAAGGCCGAGGTCGCTGTCATCCTGATCGACGCGACCGAGAACATCAGCGTCCAGGACCAGCGCATCATCACCATGGCCGTCGAGGCGGGCCGCGCGATCGTCGTCGCCTACAACAAGTGGGACACCCTCGACGAAGAGCGCCGCTACTACCTCGAGCGCGAGATCGAGACCGAAATGCAGCAGGTCGCCTGGGCACCGCGGGTGAACGTCTCGGCGCTCACCGGCCGCCACATGGAGAAGCTGGTCCCGGCGATCGAGACGGCCCTGGCGGGCTGGGAGACACGAGTCCCGACCGGCCGGCTGAACGCCTTCCTCGGCGAGATCGTCGCCGCCCACCCGCACCCGATCCGCGGCGGCAAGCAGCCCCGCATCCTCTTCGGCACCCAGGCCGGCACCAAGCCGCCGCGGTTCGTGCTCTTCGCGTCCGGCTTCCTGGAGCACGGTTACCGGCGCTTCGTCGAGCGCCGGCTGCGTGAGGAGTTCGGCTTCGAGGGCACCCCGATCCACATCTCGGTGCGGGTGCGGGAGAAGCGCGGCCGCACCAAGAAGTAGTCAGCAGGTCGTTGCCAACGGCGCTGCCCCCGGACCGTGATCGACGGTCCGGGGGCAGCGCCGTTCGGCGTCCCGCCGGTGGGTCAGATCCCTTTACGGGGGGCCGGCGGCAGCGCCGCGGGCTGGTGGGCCGAGTGCCTGCCCGTCGAATGGGAGTGCCAACTACCCTGATGGGCGGTGGAGTTCGAGTAGCTCCCCGAATGGGCCGAGTGGCCACCGTAGCCCCCGTGGCTTCCGTGACCGGCAGGGCTCACATGGCTCCCGTAGCCGTAGAAGCCGCCCCGACTGCTGTGCAGGCCCGTCCCGAACGCCTTGAAACCCAGATCCTCCTCCCCGCTGCGGTCGCCCGGCAGCGTCCTGAACGCCCTGAGGTACTCGGAGTACAGCGCGTCGTAGATCGGCGTGGCCGAGTGGGCCGCCGACCCGTCGCGGCCGGAGCGCATGGAAGGGATCTGGCTCTGGAACGGCTGGGGGGAGGGGTCGTATGAGTGCACGTACCTGCAACGACGCCGCCGTCCCACGGATGCGGCCTGCGAGCAGCTGCATTCTTCCGGGGGACGGCCCCTCCGCTGCACGCGTGCGGGCACACGCAGACGTACGCCGGGGCGGGAGAGCGCTCCCCGGCGTACGTCGTGCCTGCCGGGCCGGTCGGCAGGCAACCCCCAGTGATTTCGGGGTCCGCCGGCGGCTCAGGTACCCGCCAGCGGCATCGCGGCGGCGACCAGGCGCCCACCCGCCGCCGCCTTCTCGAGCGCGTCGCGCAACAGATCCTCGCGCGGCTGCTGACCGATCGAACCCACGGGAGCGGCGAAGACCAGGACCGTGCGCGTCCTGCTCGCGGCTGTCCGCCAGCCCTCTGTGACCTGGAGCGGCTGGTGCGCCTGCCACCAGGCCACCGGGCTGCCACCGCCCATACCGGGCTGGAGAACGGCGTGCAACTGCCCCATGGCGACCAGCACGGACCAGCCGGGCAGCTGGGACGGACGCCGGTTCACATCGGTCACGGGCAGGAAGCCCTGCTCGATCAGGAGCGGCAGGAAGTCGTCGCCGCCGCTGCCCGTCGTGCCGGGCCGGGCGATCGGGGCGGTCGGCTCCACGACAAGAGCGGGATGCACCTCGCCGTCGATCAGGATGAGGCCACTGGTGACGCCGAGTACTGCCTGCTGAGGGGCGGCGCCCGGGATCCGCGGCTCCTCGCCGGTGATGGAGCGGACGGCGCCCTGGAGCTGCTCCTCCGCGACCTGCACGACCTGCGACGGGATGCACGTGGCGTGGGCGAAGGCCAGTACAGCGGTTTCGTCGCCCACGAACAGCACGGTGCTGGTCTGCTCCTGCTCGGAGTCGCCCGGGGTGCGGCAGGAGGTGCAGTCGTAGCTGCCCGGGGCGTTCAGGCCTGCGAGCAGCCGGTCGGCTTCTTCGTCGCCGATCTCGGCGCGTACGTCCTCGCTGACGTCGAGCATGCGCGGCACGGGTGGCTCCTCGGACTTGATCGTGTGTGCCGGGCGGGTCCCGGCTCGACAGGGTCAACGGGTGATCTGTGGCGGTGGTCACGCGTGAACGGGCAACGAATCGAAGCGCTTGCCGTGACGCACGGCCAAGCGGGAGCCCGTGACAGGCCGGCAGCCGGCCGGATCTGGGCGGCGGAGCAGGCACTTCGTGCACCGGCCGGTGTGCTGCCGCCCTCTTGCGGGCCGCGACCGACCGCGCATCAATTACCGGCTCCCACGGCGAAGTAGACTCACCATGTACACGCGTGCCCCTCGACCAGGGGCATCGGCAGGACCCGGGGGACGCGGCGAAGCATGCGCATTTCATTTCTGCTCCACAACGGCTACGGCATCGGCGGGACGATCCGGACGACGTTCACTCTCGCCCGCACGCTCGCCGAGCGGCACGACGTCGAGATCGTCTCCGTCTTCCGCCACCGCGACGAACCCGCGATGGGCGCGCCCGCCGGGGTCACCATGAAGCATCTGGTCGATCTCCGTAAGAAGAGCCCCGGTTACGACGGTGACGACCCGCTCGCCAAGCGGCCCGCCAAGGTCTTCCCGCGCGGCGACGGCCGGCACAAGCAGTACAGCCGCCTCACCGACGCGCGGATCGCGGCTCATCTGGCGTCCCTCGACGCCGACATCGTCGTCGGCACGCGCCCCGGCCTGAACGTGCACATCGCCCGGCAGACACGGCGCGGCGTCGTGCGGGTCGGGCAGGAGCACCTGACGCTCGACAGCCACAGCTACCGCCTGCGCCGTGAGGTCGGTCACCGCTACACGCTCCTCGACGCGATCACCACCGTCACGGAGGCCGACGCCCGCTCCTACCGCGAGCGGCTGAAGCTTCCCGGCGTTCGAATCGAGGCGGTGCCCAACAGTGTGCCCGCCCCGTCCGTCGCGCCCGCGGACGGCACCGCGAAGGTGGTCGTCGCGGCCGGCCGCCTCACCCGCGTCAAGCGGTACGACCTGCTCGTCGAGGCGTTCTCCAAGGTGGTCGCCGCCCGCCCCGACTGGCGGCTGCGGATCTACGGCAGCGGGGACGCCACGGGCAACGAGAAGCAGGCGCTGCGCACCCTCGTCGAGGAGCGGGGCCTGAACAACCACGTCTTCCTCATGGGCCCCGCCAACCCGCTGGAACCGGAGTGGGTCAAGGGCTCCGTCGCCGCTGTGACCTCCAGCCTGGAGTCGTTCGGCATGACCATCGTCGAGGCGATGCGCTGCGGCCTGCCCGTCGTCTCCACCGACTGCCCGCACGGCCCCCGCGAGATCATCGAGGACGGCGTGGACGGCCGGCTGGTGCCCGTCGGCGACGTGGACGCGATCGCCGACGCGCTGCTCGGACTGATCGACGACGACGCACTGCGGCTCCGCATGGGCAGCGCGGCGCTGGCCGCCTCCGCCCGTTTTGATCCCGTGCCGATCGCCCGGCGCCACGAGGCGCTTTTCACCGAGCTCGTCGCGCGCGGCGAGGGCGGTCGCTCGCGCAGCGCGCTGCGCGAGGCGCTGCACCACGGCCGGAGCTCGCTCTATGACGCGGCCTACTCCCTGCGTTATGTTGCCGCGGATGTGATCCGCAGAGGGAAGAAGAGCTCATGAGCACGCCCACCACGTCCACGCGGCGCACGACGCCGCGGGCCGACTGCGTCGCCGACGCGGCCGGCGGCATCACCTTCGACGTGGCCGGCACGGGTGCGGACGACGCGGCGCTCGTCCTGAAGCGGCGCGGGGGCAAAGGTCCCTCGGACGAGGTGCGGCTGCCGCTGACCGCGTCCGGCGAGGGCTTCTCGCGGGCCGTCGTGCCCAGCGCCGTCGAGCTCGCCGAAGGGCGCTGGGACGCGTACACGGAGAGCGGCGCGGCCGTGGAACCCGGAATCCGGGACCTGCGGGCCCTCGTGGTCCAGGAACCCGACTCCGGCCGGATCGCCGTGCGCATTCCCTATCCGACCGCCGACGGCCGGCTCGCGGTGCGCTCCTGTGTGCGGACCCCGCACGCCGAGGCCGGTGCGATCGGCTTCGCCCCCGATCAGGGCGCGATGTCCGTCGAGGGAGTGCTGTACGGCACGGAGCTGGGGGAGGGCGCGGTCGTGGAGGCGCGCCTGCGGTCCGGCGAGCGGGTGCACGAGGTGCCCGTGAGCGGCGGGGGCCGGACGTTCGGCTTCACGCTGGCCTACGGGCCGATCGCCGAGGCAGGCGCGGGCGAGGAGGGGCTCTGGGAGCTGTGGCTGAGGCCGGCGTCGGACGGCCCCCGGGTGCGGATCTCCCGCATCCTGGACGACGTCTGGGACAAGAAGTCCATATTCGTCTATCCGGAGCAGCGCACGGCCACCTACCAGGCCGCGGCTTGCTACACCGGGGACAACGACCTCTGCGTCCGCCTGACTGTGCCGGTCTGACACCGGAACCCGGCCCCGGTAGCAGGCCCTGACACCGGGACCCGGTTGAGGACAGAAACTGTCCTCAAGCCCTGCCAGACTCCTGACCATGTTGGAAACCTCGGCACGACTGCTGCGTCTGCTCTCCCTTCTGCAGGCACACCGTGAATGGTCCGGCGCCGACCTGGCCGACCGGCTCGGCGTCACCCCACGCACGATCCGCAGGGACGTGGACCGGCTGCGCGAGCTCGGCTATCCGGTCAACGCCAGCCCCGGCACGGGCGGCGGCTATCAGCTCGGCGCGGGTGCCGAGCTGCCGCCGCTGCTGCTGGACGACGAGGAGGCCGTGGCCGTCGCCGTAGGTCTGCACACCGCGGCCGGGCAGGGCATCGAAGGCATCGGGGAGACCTCCGTACGCGCCTTGGCCAAGCTGGAACAGGTGTTGCCGAACCGGCTGCGGCGGCGGGTGAGCGCCCTGAACTCCTTCACCGTGCCGATGCTGCGCGGACAGCAGCGTTCGACCGTCGACGCGAGCGTGCTCACCGAGCTCGCCAATGCCTGTAGGGACAGCGAGCGGTTGCGCTTCGAGTACCGCGACCACGGAGGCTCCTCGACCCGCCGCACCGTCGAACCGCACCGGCTGGTGTGCACCGAGCGCCGCTGGTACCTCGTCGCGTGGGACGTGGAGCGCGGCGACTGGCGTACGTTCCGGGCCGACCGGATCACCCCCAAGCCACCGCACGGCCCGCGTTTCACCCCGCGCACGCCGCCCGCGGAGGATCTTGCCGCATACGTCTCCAAGGGCGTCTCCATCGGGGTGTACACGGCCCGGGCGGTCATCCGCCTGCGCACCTCCGCGGACCGGGCGGCCCGGGCGATCGGCCCGTCCGACGGCGTCCTGGAAGCGATCGACGACACCACCTGCCTGCTGCGTACCGGGGCCGCGGGCCTGGACGTCATGGTGATCCACGTACTGCTGATGGGCGTCGACTTCGAGGTGGTGGAGCCGCAGGAGCTGAACGACCACATCAGGACACTGCGCGACCGTCTCTCCCGCGCGCTGCCATAGCGGGCGGGGACTCCTGCGCGGATTCTGTAAGGAAGCGGTGAATTCTCCACGGCCGGTGAATTCCGCGCCGCCCGCCGGTGTCCGCCCAATTCGAAGCGGAAACAAATGCGAACCGTTCACCATTGGTCCTGTTGGACCAATTGCCGTACGAGTACGCGGGAGAGCCCGTTCGAGTGAACGGGTTCGAAGCGGACAGTGTCGAGATCCTGTGACAGAAGCGTGACCCCTGGGGTACGCGCGACTGCTGGGGATGCCGGGCGGGTTGCTTCCGTCACTGTCCGCTGCCGCCTACGGTGGGGGGATGGCACCCATACCGACCCCTCCCGCACAGCCCGACGACGCACCCGACGCATACGTCGGGCTTGATGCACAGGACGCCGAGCAGCAGGCCCGTCAGCGAGGCTGGACGACTGTCAGAACGCTGCCGCCCGGGTCGATCATCACCATGGAGTACGTGGCGGGCCGGCTGAACTTCGAGGTGAAGGACAGCTCGGTCATCCGCTGCTGGAAGGGCTGAGCCCGGCCGGGCACGAGCGGAAACGCAAGGCCCCGGTGCTCGACTTCTCGTCGAGCACCGGGGCCTTGCGTGTTCAGCCGCCGGTCAGCCGCCGGTCAGCCGCCGGTCAGTGGCCGCGAATGCGGCGGCCGTCGGCTGCCCGACGGGGTCACCGGCGTCCGTTCGGAGCGTGCGTGCGGCCGGGACCGGTCGTGCATGGTCGTCCGGGTGCCCGCGGCCGGCCCGGTCGCCGAGCCGGCGGTGGCCGGCCGGGCCGTGGGGCCGGCGGTGGCGACCGGCTCACGAGCCGGCTCGTCGGGCTGTGCGGTCTGCGTCTCGCGCTGCGGGAACATCGCGGGCCGCGGGCCGCCCGACGCGACCGGAAGCGAGGGGGCCAGCGCCCGGCGCCTGCGCCACTGCTCGCGCAGCGCCAGGATCCAGGCCTCCGCCCGCCCGATCAGCGGCTCGCACCAGGGCAGGGCCAGCAGGATCAGCAGCCCGGCCGCCCAGCCGAGCAGCACGTCGCTGAGCCAGTGGGTACCGAGATACACGGTGGTCAGACCGACGCCGAGGGAGACGACGGCCGACAGGGCCGACAGATAGCGCCGGGCCCTGGGGGTGGTGGCCAGATAGGCCAGGATTCCCCAGGTCACGACCGCGTTGGCGGTGTGTCCGGAAGGAAATATATCGCCGCCGGCGAAGAGCTCGGCGGAGCCGATCTGCGTCGCGTAGTGGGGGCCCAGCCGGCCCAGTCCGATCTTGACCGCGCCCACGGTGACGTTCAGCAGCAGCAAGGCCGCGCCGAGCGCCAGCAGGGGGCGAAGGGTGTGCTGGCGCCAGGAGCGCCAGCCCAGCCACGCCGCGACCATGACGGCCGTGGGACCGCGCTGGCCGAGCACCACGAAGTAGTCGAGAAAGGCGTGCTGTTCGGGCCATTGCTCGTAGGGCCGGAAGAGCATGAGCTTCCAGTCGAGGGCCACGAGCGAGGTCGATGCCAGCACGGCGACGACGATGGCCAGATAGAACGCCGACGTCCCGCCGAAGAGGGCGAGACGCGTGCGGCTCATCCGCGGGATCTCTATCTTCGGCGGTTCCGGCTCCCGGTCCAGCCGGGCAAAGAAGTCGGTACGCACGCAATCGACGTTACAGCGAGTGAGTCCGTGGTCCGGTCGATCCACTCTCTTCGTGATGCCTATGTGATGTGGAGTTTGTCTCAGGTCCGGTTTCATTCACGGCTCGTCAGGAAAAACCGGTGAGCCTGTTCCCTATTTATCGGACGGTCTTCCCGGAGGGTTTATTCGTGCTGTACGTAAATGCTTAACCGGGCGTCTGTGTGGAATTTCTGTGGCGTTCGGGGTCGACCAAGATCCATTACCGCACGGCCGACGAGTGGCGTACGCCACACCCGGCCGCCCGACGTGGTGAGACATCGACCACGCGCACCGCACACGAACTCGCGTACGCTGGCGACTCGCTCGCCCGTCGATGCCGGGCTGCCAGTAGGGACGTCCCCGAACCACCGTCCTGGCCGGCCCGCCGAGCGCGAGGGACTCACTGGGAGGTACGTACATGTCCGTGACGCCCACGGCCGGCGCACGCCTGCGCTCCGTCGGCGGCGGCGCCAACCGCTGGGTCGTCCTTTTTGTCCTCTGCGTCAGTCTGGTGCTCGTCGCCCTCGACGCGACGGTGCTGCACGTCGCCGTCCCCGCGGTCACGGAGGACCTTCGGCCCAGCGGCGTCGAGCTGCTGTGGATCGTGGACGCCTACCCCCTCGTCTGTGCCGCGCTGCTGATCCTGTTCGGCACGCTCGGCGACCGGGTCGGCAGACGCCGGGTGCTGCTGATCGGCTACGGCATCTTCGGCCTGGCCTCCGCCATCGCCGCTTTCGCTCCCAGTCCCGAGGTGCTGATCGGCGCCCGCGCCCTGCTCGGCGTCGGCGGCGCGATGATCATGCCGGCGACGCTGTCGATCCTGCGGGCCGTCTTCCCCGACCGGCGAGAGCGGGCCACGGCGATCGGTATATGGACCGCCACCGCCGCCGTCGGCGCCGCCGCCGGACCGGTTCTCGGCGGCTTCCTCGTCGAGAACTTCTGGTGGGGCTCCGTCTTCCTGATCAACATTCCGCTGATGGCGCTGATCCTTCTGGCCGGGCGCCGGCTGCTGCCCGAGTCCAGGGGCGGCGCGGACGGCCCCTGGGACGTGCTCGGTGCTCTCATGGCCGCGGCGGGCATGCTGGGCGTGGTCCTCGGCGTGAAACGGCTTGGCGCGGGCGCCGGTCTGCTCGACGTCACAGCCGTGGGGCCGCTGCTCTTCGGCGGCGCGTTGCTCGCGCTGTTCGTGGGGCGGCAGAAGCGCCGCGAGCATCCGCTGATCGACATGCGGATGTTCGCCAGGGCCGCGTTCTCCACTTCCGTGGGCTGCATCGTTCTCGGCATGCTCGCGCTGGTCGGTCTCGAGCTGATCGCCGTCCAGTACCTCCAGTTGATCCTGGGGCTCAGCCCGTTGGAGACCGGCCTGCGGCTGCTGCCACTCACGTTCGCGGCCATGGCCGCCGGGGCCACCGGCTCGTACAGCCTGAAACGTCTGGGCCCGCGCCGGATGGTCGGCTGGGGCTTCGTGCTGACCGCCGGGGCGGTGCTGCTGCTGACCGTGATGGGGCAGCACGACCGTCCCTGGCTGCTGACGGCCGCGTTCGTCCTGCTCGGCTTCGGGCTGCAGACCACGCTCTTCGGCGCGTACGAATCGATGCTCAGCGAGGCCCCGGCCGAACAGGCCGGCGGGGCCGCCGCAATCGGCGAGACCTCCTACCAGCTCGGCGCCGGAATGGGCATAGCCCTGCTCGGCAGCGTGATGAACGCCGCGTACGCCCCCGCGGTCGCCTCCGCGACCGGCGTCCCGGGCGCCGCGAGCTCGGCCGCCTCGCACTCGCTCGGCGAGGCCTATCAGGTGGCCGACCGGCTCGGTGGTCACGCGGGTGAGGTGCTGCGCTCCACGGCACGCCACTCCTTCGTGCACGGTCTGCACCTCACGCTGCTGGTCAGCGCGGGGCTGCTGCTCCTCGGCGCGCTGGCCGCGATGCGGCTGCCGCGGAAGATGGAGTGCGCCACGGCCGAGAAGTGCCCGCAACCGAGGCGTTCCGACGCGACGGCCCAGGCCGACCACGACGTCGACGGTACGGCCATCCGTGAAACGGGAGCCGGGAGTGCGGTGGCCGGCGTTCCGGCGGGCCGCAGGCCGCACCTGCCGGAAGCGCACGCAGCCGCTGAGGCGGCGGGTACCGGACGCGCGGCACACTGAGGCGGCGGGGTCTGGACGCGCGGCACACTGAGCCGTAACGTCTGGCGAGGCCCCAACTAGCAGCGCTAGTTTTTGGGTCCTGTCCGTTCGTCCTCCTTCCCCGGCCTCGCGGCCGGGAAGGGGTTGCCCAGTGTGAGAGCCGCCGGAGGTCACGCCATGTCCGCAACCTCGAAGCTTCCGCCCTTCGATCCCGGCGACCCGCTCGGCATCGACGACCTTCTGGAACCCGAGGATCTCGCGATCCGCGACACCGTCCGCACCTGGGCCGCCGACCGCGTGATGCCCCACATCGCCGGCTGGTACGAGCGCGGCGAGCTCCCCGGCATCCGCGACCTCGCCCGTGAACTCGGCTCCATCGGTGCCCTCGGCATGTCGCTCGACGGCTACGGCTGCGCAGGCGCCACCGCCGTCCAGTACGGACTGGCCTGCCTCGAGCTCGAGGCCGCCGACTCCGGCATCCGCTCCCTCGTCTCCGTGCAGGGCTCACTCGCCATGTACGCGATCCACCGCTTCGGCTCCGAGGAGCAGAAGCAGCGCTGGCTGCCCGGCATGGCGGCCGGCGAGATCATCGGCTGCTTCGGTCTGACCGAGCCCGATCACGGCTCCGACCCGGCCGCCATGCGCACCTACGCCAAGCGCGACGGCGAGGACTGGGTGCTCACCGGCCGCAAGATGTGGATCACCAACGGCTCTGTGTCCGGTGTCGCCGTCGTCTGGGCGCAGACCGAGGACGGCATCCGCGGCTTCGTCGTGCCCACCGACCGCCCCGGCTTCTCCGCTCCCGAGATCAAGCACAAGTGGTCCCTGCGCGCGAGCGTCACCAGCGAACTCGTGATGGACGAGGTGCGGCTGCCCGCCGACGCGGTGCTCCCCGGCGTCACTGGCCTGCGCGGCCCGCTGAGCAGCCTCAGCCACGCGCGGTACGGAATCGTGTGGGGCTCGATGGGCGCCGCGCGCTCCAGCTTCGAGGCGGCGGTGTCGTACGCGAAGACGCGTGAGCAGTTCGGCCGGCCGATCGGCGGATTCCAGCTCACGCAGGCGAAGCTCGCGGACATGGCCGTCGAACTGCACAAGGGGATCCTGCTCGCCCACCACCTGGGCATGCGGATGGACGCCGGAAAGCTGCGGCCGGAGCAGGTCAGTTTCGGAAAGCTCAACAACGTGCGCGAGGCCATCGAGATCTGCCGTACCTCGCGCACCATCCTCGGCGCGAACGGGATCTCGCTCGAGTACCCCGTGATGCGGCATGCGACCAACCTCGAATCGGTGCTCACCTACGAGGGCACCGTCGAGATGCATCAGCTGGTGCTGGGCAAGGCGCTCACCGGCCTGGACGCCTTCCGGTAGTCCGGTGCGACCGGGTCGGGCGGGGCCGGTGCGCGCCCTGCTCAGCTCTGGTTGAAGAAACCGTCCTGCGAACGGCCCGCCGGGTCTCCGCTGACGATCTGGGTGTCCGCGGGGGTCAGCAGAAAGACCCGGGTCGCGACGCGCTCGATCGAACCGCGCAGCCCGAAGGCGAGGCCCGCGGCGAAGTCCACGACACGCTTGGCGTCCCCGGGCTCCATCGACGTGAGGTTCACGATGACCGGAACGCCCGCGCGGAACAGCTCACCGATCCCGCGGGCGTCCCGGAAGCCGTGGGGGGAGACGGTGGCGATCCGGCGGCCCTCCTGCTCGGCGGACTCGGAGGCGACACGAACCCGGGGGTCGGTGACCCACGCGTCACCCGTCTCAGCACCCTCGGCGTACTCGTCGTCGTAGTAACGCCCGTCGTCCTCGACGAGTCCCAGCCAGGCGCTCGCCTTACGCACCGATCCCATGGACGCCTCCTTTCATCGCGGTCACTTGTGGTTCCGCATATCCCCTATCGTCGTCCATGATGCGGATCGGGCGCCAAGTGGATAGTCGGCGCGCAGGGGATTCGTGACGGTACTGGTGCAGAAGATGTGGCGATTCGTCAAGGTCCGGCGGCCGCAGGGGCCGTGACGGGATGAAAATACAAAAGTCGAGCCGGACGGGTGACCTTGGGGACGTACGGGTGAACGGTCACTCGTTACGATGCCCACCGCACATCTCAGTGACGCACGGGGGACAGTCGTGTTCGGAATCGTCAGGCCATGCTCGCACCGTCTCACCGACGGGCTGAAAACCGAGTGGATGGCCCATCTCTGCGGACTGTGTCTGGCACTTCGAGCCGACCACGGACAGCTCGCCCGGATCGTGACCAACTACGACGGCCTGATCGTCTCGGTCCTGACGGAGGCTCAGGCCGAACGCGCCCCGGCACAGCGGCGCACGGCCGGGCCCTGCCCGCTGCGGGCCATGCGCACCGCGCCCGTGGCGCGCGGCGAGGGAGCGCGGCTGGCCGCCGCCGTCTCGCTGGTGCTCGCGTCCGCGAAGGTACGGGACCACATCGCGGACGGGGACGGCGTGTTGGCGCGCAGGCCCGTGGCCGCCGCCGCCCGCCGGGTCGCCGCAGGGTGGGACAAGGCGGGTGCACGCTCGGGCGCCGTGCTCGGCTTCGACACCGCGGTGCTGCTCGACGCCGTCGACCGGCAGACCGAGATCGAGGCCCTGGCCGGGCCGGGGACCTCGCTCCTGACGGTCACGGAGCCGACGGAGACCGCGACGGCGGCGGCCTTCGCGCACACCGCCGTGCTCGCCGGCCGGCCCGAGAACATCGCGCCGCTCGCCGAGGCCGGCCGGCTCTTCGGACGGCTCGCGCATCTGCTGGATGCCGTCGAGGACCAGCAAGCTGACGCCGCGTCGGGTGCCTGGAACCCGCTCACCGCCACGGGCACTCCGCTCGCGGAGGCCCGCCGGCTCGCCGACGACGCGTTGCACGGCATCAGGCTGGCGCTGCGGGACGTGCACTTCGTGGACGGAAAGCTGGTCCATGTGCTGCTCGCACACGAACTCGCCACGTCGGTGAACCGCGCCTTCGGTACGCCGACGTGTGCGCACCAGGGCTACGGCGGGCAGCAGCCGCCCCAGCACGGGAACCCGTACCAGGGCGGCGCCCAGGGCCCGTACGGCTCGAATCCGTACGGCGGCGGCCCTTACGGCGGCGGCCCCTATGGCGGCGGTGCGGGCGTTCCCGGCGGGCCGGGTGGGCCCGGCGGTCCTGGTGGGATGCCGCCCGGACCGGGGCCGCAGCGCCCCGCCCGCCGTGGACTCTGGGCGGGCTGCGCGGTCTTCATAGGCCTGTGCTGCTCGTGCCGGTTGTGCTGCGCCAAGGAGTACGAGGGCCCTTGGTCCCGCAAGAAGCGGGAAGGCTGCTGCCGCGACTGCGACTGCCCGGACTGCGGCTGCCCCAGCTGCGACTGCTGACGGCCCGTCGGCTCCGAGGGGCGAATTCCGGCCGTCTGGCGGCAGCCCCGAGCGAGAACGGCGACAAGGTGGCGGCGGTGCCACCACCACGGACGCCTTCGGCCGCGAGGGCAAGGCTCTCACCGGCCAGTTCCGCCTCGCCGCCGACCGCGGCCCGATCGCCGGCGCACGGGTCGCCCACGGCGACCGGCGGCTGGTCGCGCCGCGCCGCGAAGGTCTCCGGGTGACGGGCGACTTCGCCCGCGTCCGCCCGGACGCTTCCGTCCGTGCGAGTCGGCCCCCGGCCGGCGCAGAACCCGACCCCTTGCCGTCGCCGCCGGTGAACGGAACCTCCTGACGCCCTGACACGTCCCACCGGGCGAAGACGTGTCACCGAACAGCGCAGCCCCGGCGGCAGCAGGCCACCGGGGCCGTCGGGTGTGCATATGCGCTGCGGCCGAAAGGCGCCCTTGCGCGCGTAGTTGACGCCGCGAATACTCCCGAACAGCGCTTGTCAGGAGCATGGTCTGTCCGATATCCGGCGTTCCGGATGTCGAAGTGCTCATGGCTGCGCCTCACAGGCCCCGACCCCACGGACGGGCCATCCACCCCTCGGGAGGAACGACAAGTGAGGATCAAGCGCACCATCCCCCGCACCGGCACCGCGAGACGCACCCGTCTGCTCGCGGTCTCCACCGGCCTGATAGCCGCCGCAGCTCTGGCCGTCCCCACCGCCAACGCCGACCAGGCACAGACCTTCAGCGCAGGGCAGCTCACCGCGGCGAGCGACGCAGTGCTCGCCGCTGACGTGGCGGGCACCGCCTGGCACGTCGACAAGGCGACAGGAACGCTCGTCGTCACCGCCGACCGCACCGTCTCGAAGGCCGAGATAGCGAAGATCAAGCGCGAGGCGGGGACCAACGCCGGTGCCCTGCGCATCGAACGCACCCCCGGTACCTTCTCCAAGCTGATCTCCGGCGGCGACGCGATCTACGCCTCCAGCTGGCGCTGCTCCCTCGGCTTCAACGTCCGCAGCGGCAGCACCTACTACCTCCTTACCGCCGGGCATTGCACCGACGGTGCGGGCACCTGGTACACCAACTCGTCCCGCAGCACGACGATCGGCCCCACGGCCGGCTCGAGCTTCCCGGGTAACGACTACGGTCTCGTGCGCTACTCCAACACCTCGCTCAGCCACCCCGGCGCCGTAGGCGGCCAGGACATCACCAGCGCGGCCAACGCCACCGTCGGCATGTCCGT
This sequence comes from Streptomyces sp. NPDC096176, assembly GCF_044763255.1. Classification (NCBI taxonomy): domain Bacteria; kingdom Bacillati; phylum Actinomycetota; class Actinomycetes; order Kitasatosporales; family Streptomycetaceae; genus Streptomyces; species Streptomyces sp. NPDC096176. The sequence goes on from NZ_JBIWFV010000020.1 coordinate 53,672, forward strand.
CACCCGCCGCGGCTCCACGACGGGCACCCACAGCGGCTCCGTCACCGGACTCAACGCCACCGTCAACTACGGCGGCGGAGACGTCGTCTACGGCATGATCCGCACCAACGTCTGCGCCGAACCGGGCGACAGTGGAGGTCCGCTCTACTCCGGCAGCCGGGCCATCGGCCTGACCTCCGGCGGCAGCGGCAACTGCTCCTCCGGCGGCACGACGTTCTTCCAGCCCGTGACCGAGGCCCTCAGCGCCTACGGAGTCAGCGTCTACTGACGCTCCTCCCGCAAGGTCGTGTCCACCGGCACGGCACCCGGCACCAGTCGAGCCCTCGCCCCGTGACGACGGGGCGAGGGCTCGACGTCCGCTCCCTGCTCGACGTCCGCTCCCTGCTCGACGTCCGCCCGTGCTCGACGTCCGTCCTCTGTTTGGGGCCGTCTCCTGTTTGAGAGGATGTAAGGACGGCGGGGGAGCGCAGTAACGGGGGTTGCAGCTCAGTGAAACGCATCGGAGTGACCGGCCACCGCAGCATCCCACTCGAGGCCCTGGCCCATGTCAGCGCGGGGCTGCGGGCCGTTCTCTGCGGCCACCAGGGCTCGATGGAAGCACTGTCCAGCCTGGCGGTCGGCGCCGACCAGCTCTTCGCGGACATCGCCCTGGACTGCGGCGCGGAACTCACCGTCGTCATCCCCAGCAGCGACTACGAACAGGGCTTCAGCGGCCCGGAGGAACTCGCCGGATACCGACGGCTCAAGGGCCTGGCCACCCGGGAGGTCCGGCTCGCCTTCCCGTTCTCCACGGACGAGGCCTACTACGCGGCCGGCGCCTACATCGCCGACCACTGCGACCGGCTCCTCGCCGTCTGGGACGGTCTCCCGGCCCGGGGCCACGGCGGCACTGGCGATATCGTGCGCTACGCCCGCGGCCTCGGAAAACCCGTGACCGTCATCTGGCGCGAGGGTCTTCGGCGGGCCTGAGAGGACCACCGGCGAGGCGGTCAGCTACGGTGCCTGACCAGCCAGTCGGTGTGCTGGGGCGAGACGATGCGCTCGGTCTCGTACACCGCGGAGGGCCACTGCGCATCGGTGACCGTCGTCTCCATCGCCGTGTGCATGGCCGCCAGATCCTCCTCCACCAGCGCGTGCGCGGCGATCAGCGGCTGGTGGCGGCGGATCTCGCTCCACGCCAGGCAGGCGGCGGCCGCGGCCGACAGCACACCCTGCGCGGGGACGAAGTCGCCCACGGAAAAGGTCCGCAGTGTGGCGAAGAACAGGGCGAGGAGGGTGAGCAGCGCGATCGAGGCGGACCAGAGCGCGGTGGCGCGGCGGGAAACCTCCGTACGCCGGTGGTACCAGTTGCGCTGCTCGATCAGCCGGTCCCTGACGTAGGTCTCCTTTCGCACGCTGAAGGGCTTCGCCCGGAGCCGTCTCATGGGAGTGGTGATCAGGTCGGCCGCGGCGGCGTCCCCCGCCGTACGCGGATCCTCCCAGCCGACCTTGGCCAACTCCCGTAATCCCTCCTCCAGACGGGCGGTGAACAAATCATCGGCTTCGCTTTCGGAAGTACGTGAGTCGAAGGGTGCTCCATGGACCGCGTAACGCCAGCACATCGACTTGATGAACTCGGCGGCGGAGCGGTTCAGTTGCCAGTGTGACTTTGCTCTGCGGCGCGAGGAGCGGTACCCCAGCACCAGGACACCGGCGTACGCCAATGCGCTGAACATGGAGTCGAGTTGGAAGGACCCACCGAGCCTGAGCGAGGTGGGAAGGGCCGCCAGGGCCGCTCCCGCCACCAGCAGGAGCAGTTGGAGGCGGGTGCCCGCGACGGCCTCGCGCTGGCGGGCGATGGCTATGGTGTCCGTGCGGTGGTAGAGAACCGGTAGATCCCCGTTGCGGAAGACCATGCTGTGCAATGGGCTCGAAAGCTCGCTCATACGCACCCCCGTCTGCGGTTTTGTCTTCACTCTTTAGGCGGAATCGCTTGTTCCTTGCGGTCCTGCGAGAATGTGGCGCAACTCGTTTGCAGCTTGTGCCCATGCTGAGTTGCTGCGAGTGGCCATGAGAGTAAAGTCGTGCCGCCGGCATCGCAACGGTGCGTGGTATCCCCGCTGGGCACAACATTGAGCTGGACACAACATCAAGGACGGCCCCGTCATGACCCTTCACTCCTCCGCTTCATTCGCCGCTGCGAAGAAGAATCGCGTTCCACTGGCGCAGATCGACGTGCGCGGTGCCGATGCCACCGAGAAGCTCGCCCGCGTTCTGCCCACATCCGGCGCACCCGCTCTGCGTTCCACGACGTTCAACTCTGCGCTCTGAAGCAACTCCGGAGCGCTCCGAACTGGCCCTAGACTGGTGGAATGACAGGGCCCCCTTTGGTCCCCTTCCAGCAGATTGTTGTGAAGGTCCACAGCAGGTGCGATCTTGCCTGCGATCATTGCTACATTTACGAACACGCTGATCAGAGCTGGCGTACCCGCCCGAAGGCAATCTCTGACGAAGCGATTTCCTGGACAGCTCTGCGACTGGCCGAGCATGCCAAGAGTCATGCCCTGCCCTCCGTGTCAGTGATCCTGCACGGAGGGGAGCCTCTGCTGGCGGGCCCCGCCCGTCTGCGCCGCGTCTGCGAGGAGCTCACCGCAGCCCTCGACAACGTCGCCGCGCTGGATCTGAGGATCCACACCAACGGAATCCAGCTCAGCAGCCGCTATCTCGACCTGTTCGACGAATTCGACGTCCGGGTCGGCATCTCCCTCGACGGCGACCGCGCCGCCAACGACCGTCACCGCCGCTACGCGGACGGCCGCACCAGTCATCCGCTGGTCCTGCGGGCCGTGGATCTCCTCCGCCAGGAGCGCTACCGCCACCTCTACCTCGGTCTGTTGTGCACCATCGACGTGGCCAACGACCCGGTGGCCGTGTACGACGCCCTGGCCGAGCTCGAGCCGCCGCGGATCGACTTCCTGCTCCCGCACGCCACATGGGACGAGCCGCCACCCCGGCCGAATGGATCCGCCACCGCCTATGCCGACTGGATCCTGAAGGTCTTCGACCGCTGGGACGCCCACGGCAGGCCCGTACCTGTGCGGCTCTTCGAGTCCGTGCTCTCCACCCTCGCCGGCGGCCCGAGCCTCACCGAATCCCTGGGACTGGCCCCCTCCGACCTCGTCGTCATCGAGACCGACGGCGCCCTGGAACAGGTCGACTCGCTCAAGAGCGCCTACGAGGGCGCGGCCGCCACTGGATTCGACGTCTTCGACGACGCCTTCGACCGCGTCGCCTCCCACCCCGGGGTCCGGGCGCGCCAACTCGGCCTGGAGGGAGTGAGCCGGACATGCCGTCAGTGCCCCGTCGTCAGATCCTGCGGCGGCGGGCTCTACACCCATCGCTACGCCTCGAAGACCGGGTTCGACAACACTTCGGTGTACTGCGAGGACCTCAAGGCGCTGATCCGCGGCATCGAGCAGCGCACTGCGGAGGCGACCGTGTCCCCGGCCGTGACCGATGGGGAGGCGCTGCTCATTCTCCAACAGGACCTGACCCGCTACAGCCTCGCCCGACTCAACGAGGAGCTGGCGGGCCGCGGAGGCGAACGATGGTCGACCGCCTGGCGGCTGGCGGCCACCATCGACGAGACGTCCCTCGGCTTCGACGAGATCTACGCCCACCCCTATACCCGCACCTGGCTCCACAGCTGCCTGGACGCCCTGCGGGAACAGCGAGCGGACGCCGTCGCGCTCGCGCTTCGCCTGGACTCCTATGTCGCCGCCGCGGCCCTGCGGAGCGGGCTCGACCTCCCTGTACAGGTGCACTGTCCCACCGGCACGCTTGTCCTGCCCACCCTGGGCGAACTGCGGCTGTCCGTGAACGGCGAGCCGTGCGACGCCGAAGTCCGCGGCAGCCGGGACGAGCTGTGGGTGGCGGTGCGGGGGCGAGCGGCATTACGCGTACGGACCGCCGAGGCCACCGCCGACTGGCGACCCGTGCACCGGCCGGGGCTCGAGGGCTGGCCGGACCTCGTGCTCGACGACCTCGACCCGTTCCGTGACTGCTTCGACGAGCCTGTGCACGCCGTCGAGGACACCGAGGCGCTCGCCGCGGCGTGGGCCCTGCTGCGGACCACGGCACCCGAGCAGGCCGCCGAACTCGCCGCTTCTCTGACCACTCTGACGCCGCTTCGCGGCGGTGGACCGTCGGTCGGCCGGCACGCCTTCGGTGCGCTCGGTCTCAGCCTGGACGGAGCCCCCCAAGCCCTCGCGGCCGCGCTGCTGCGCGGTCACCGCCGGGCCTGGCTGCGGGCACTCGGCGAAGTGACCGACCTGCTGGCCCAGGACGGCGCCTGGCTGCACACGGCGCCGTGGCAGGACGAGCCACTGCCGGCCTCCGAGTTGCTGGCCGGAGCCTGTGAACGCGTCGGGCTCGCGGCCTTCGATCCGGAAGCCGCCGGCCAGGCAGCCCCCGCGCTCAAAGCCCTTCAGGACGCACCGGAACCGACCGTCAGCGGCAAGCGCCTGATCGCCGCCCTGTACACGGAGGCCACCCGATGACCGACCCGTTACGCACCACGTCTCCCGCCGACGCGCTGCGTGCCCTGGGTGTGCGCCGGGGCATGACGCTCCTCGTCCACGCCTCCCTGCACGCCACAGGGCTCGGCGCGCGGACGCTGCGTGACGCCCTGCTCGAGGTGCTCGGCCCGGACGGCACTCTGGTGGTGCCTGCCTTCACCGCGGAGAACTCGGACACCTCGTCGGCCCACCTCGCCCGGGTGCGCGGCATGACACCCGAGCAGGCGGCGGCCTTCCGGGCGGACATGCCGGCGTTCGACACCGCCACCACACCCAGTCAGGGGATGGGCCGGTTGGCCGAGTCCGTACGGACCGCGGAGGGCGCCCGGCGCAGCTGCCATCCGCAGACGTCGTTCGCGGCGGTGGGGCGGCGGGCCGGCGAACTGCTCGCCGATCATCCGCTGGAATGCCACCTCGGCGAGCGGTCACCGCTCGGCGCGCTCTATCGCGCCGAAGCGCACGTACTGATGATCAATGTGGGATTCGCCAAGTGCACCGCATTCCATCTTGCCGAGTACCGCACCGAATCACCGATGCGCACGTACCGTTGTGTGGTGCGCGGGCCGGGCGGCGGTTCCGAATGGGTCGAATACACCGACGTCGAACTGGACGACAGTGATTTCGAGGCCGTAGGCGCCGCGTTCAGCTGGGGAGTGGAACGAAGCGGACAACTGGGGGGAAGAACCGCAAGACTGTTCTCGATCAAGGAGGCGGTCGATCACGCGCAGGGTTGGATGACCGAAAAGCGGTGATGATTGACCGAACGGCGGGGGGATGGAGTGTGACCCGCTCCGGAATGATTAATTCGCTCGCGTCTTTCATCGATGGTGGGTGTCAGGTCGCGCGTTCACGCAGGACGGGGGTCGTGTGTCGGATTCAGCGCAGCGGGCGGCGGACCATCGGCCGTACTTCTTTTTGAGCTACGCGCACACACCGCGGTACGGGGCGGGAGGCCCGGACCCCGACATGTGGGTCGAGCGTCTCTTCCGTGATCTGTGCGGCCATGTGATGGCCATGACCGATCTGCCGGCCGGCGCCCCAGCCGGCTTCATGGACCGGGAGATACGCTCGGGGGAGGGCTGGTCGGAGCGGCTGGGGGAAGTACTCGCCACCTGCCGGGTGTTCGTCCCGCTGTTCTCCCCCCGCTACTTCGCCAGCGAGATGTGCGGCAAGGAGTGGTACGCCTTCGCCCAGCGGGCCATCTACCACCACGCGAAAAGCAATCGCCCCGCGGAAGCCATCGTCCCCGCGTTATGGGTGCCGATGCCGCCGGAGCAACTCCCGGGCCCGGCGGAACGGTTGCAGTTCAACCACCGGGCCTTCGGTGACCGCTACGTGACCGACGGACTCTACGGCCTGATCAAGCTGCGGATATTCGCCGAGGAGTACGAGGCGGCCGTCTACGAGCTGGCCAAACGGATCGTCAGTGTCGCCGACACGATACGGCTCGCGCCCGGCAACCCGGTCGAGTTCCGGCAGGCGCCCAGCGCGTTCGGCCGGCCCAGCGGTGGCCCGCGGCCCATGCACGTCACCGTCGCCGCGCCCACCAGTCACGACCTGCCGCCCGGCCGATCAGCGGAGTTCTACGGCAAGCAGTCGCAGGACTGGAACCCCTACCACCCGGACTCCGCACGCCCGTTGGCGTACATCGCACAGGATCTGGTGCGCTCCCTCAACTACCAGGCGACTCTCTCCTCGTTCGACCACGAACCCCTCGCGGAGGCCGGTCAGCCGCCCACCCGCCCCGAGATCCTGCTCGTCGACCGCTGGGCCCTCGAGGACGAGGAGCGGCGGCGCAAGCTCGCCGCCTTCGACGCGCAGCCCCACCCCTGGGTGAGCGTCGTCGTCCCGTGGAACCGCGACGACCCCGACAGCCAGGGCTCGGAGGCCGCCCTGATCGAGAAGCTGGAGCGCACCATGCCGCACCAGATGCGCCACGGCCGCGCCGCCTGCCAGGCGGCGGCCAGGGGCGTGCACAGCATGGAGGCCTTCGGCCAGCTGCTGCCCCAGGTGGTGGAGGCGGCGGCGCAGGAGTACCTGCGGCATGCGGAGGTCTACCCGCCCGCACCGCCGGGCGGCGGCAGCCACAGCGAACGGCCGCGGCTGCGCGGCCCGATGGCGTCCGAGTACAGCACCACCCATTACGTCCCGAACATGCGTGACATCGCCCCTGATGCGGAGGACACGGATGACAGCCAGTCGTGACGGGCGCATCGTCACCTTCTACTCGTACAAGGGAGGTACGGGCCGCACGATGGCCATGGCGAATGTGGCCTGGATACTCGCGGCGAACGGCAAGCGGGTCCTGGCGGTCGACTGGGACCTGGAAGCGCCCGGCCTGCACCGCTTCTTCCACCCGTTCCTGGACCCTTCCACGCTCGGCGCCACCACGGGTGTCATCGACCTGATCACCGAGTACGCCTGGGCCGCGACCAACCCCGAGCCGCGCCGCGACGACTGGCACCTGGACTACGCGCGCATTCAGCCTCACGCCGTCTCGCTCACCCCGGAGAGCCTCGGCTGGGAGTTCCCCGAAGGCGGCACGCTCGACTTCGTCTCGGCGGGCAAGCAGAACCGCGAGTACTCGGCGACCGTGTCCACCTTCGACTGGGACAACTTCTACGACCGGCTCGGCGGCGGCCACTTCTTCGACGCGCTGCGCGACGACATGAAGGCCAACTACGACTACGTCCTCATCGACAGCCGCACCGGCCTCAGCGACATCGCCGACATCTGCACCGTCCATCTGCCCGACGTCCTGGTCGACTGCTTTACGCTCAGCGACCAGTCCATCGACGGTGCCGCCGCCGTCGCCCGGCAGATCGACGAACGGTACGGCGGCCGTGGCATCCGCATCTTCCCCGTGCCGATGCGGATCGACGAGGGAGAGAAGGAGAAGGCGGACGCCGGACGGGCCCTCGCCCGCCTCAAGTTCGACCGCTTCCCCACCGGCATCTCCGGCGACGAACTCGCCGCCTACTGGGGCGCGGTGGAGATCCCCTACCGGCCCTACTACGCCTACGAGGAAACGCTCGCGACGTTCGGCGACGAGGCCGGGCTCACCAGCTCGCTGCTGTCCGCCTTCGAACGGCTCACCGCCGTCGTCACCGACCAGCAGATCACCTCCATGCCGCAGGTGAACGAGGACGTCCGGATACGCATCAGGGACGCCTTCACCCGCCGCCGCCCCGCACTGCCCGCGGACCTCTTCCTCAGCTACGTCGCCGAGAACCGCATGTGGGCCGACTGGGTCGAGTACGTGCTCAGCCGGGCCGGCTTCCGGGTAGTGCCGCGCGACGTGTCCGCGGAACGGGAGCCCGTGGAGGTCGACGCGGCCGCCGCGGAGAACGCCGCCCGGACGGTCGTGCTGCTGTCCAGCGCCTACCTCAAGTCCGCCCGCGCGGTGGAGGTGTTCCAGCGCGCCGCCGCGGAGGACCCGAGCGGCGGGCGGCGCCATCTGCTGCCGATCAGGGTCGGCGACGTCCGCCTCACCACCCCCTACATCGACCGCAACCCCGTCGATCTGTTCCGGCTCGACGAGGTGCACGCCACCGGCGCGCTGCTGCGCGCCCTCGACCGTCCCGTGCAGCTGCCCGAGCCGTCGTCGCCCGGACCGCGGTTCCCCGGCACGGTGCCGAAGATCTGGAACGCGCCGCCCCGCAACCCCGGATTCACCGGCCGCTCCGTGGTTCTCGAGCGGATGCGTGACCAGCTGGGCGGCGGCATGGCTGTGGCCGCGGTGCTGCCGCAGCCGCAGACGCTGTACGGACTCGGCGGCGTCGGAAAGACCCAGGTGGCGCTCGAGTACGTCCACCGGTTCATGGCCGACTACGACCTGGTGTGGTGGATCTCCTCCGAGCAGCCCGACGACGTCGTCGCCGGACTCGCCGAACTCGCCGTCCGGCTGGGCGCGCAGGGGAGCGAGGACATGGCGGCCGCCTCCGAGGAGGCCATCGACCTGCTGCGGCGCGGCGTGCCGTCGTCACGGTGGCTGCTGGTCTTCGACAACGCCGACGACCCCGAGCAGCTCAAGCGGTTCTTCCCCGCGGGCGGGCCCGGGCACGTCCTGGTCACCTCCAGGAACCAGACCTGGTCGCAGTACGGCGATGCGCTGCCCGTCGACGTCTTCCTGCGCGAGGAGTCCATCGAGCACATACAGCGGCGCGCCCGCGGACTGAGCGCCGAGGACGCCGACCAGGTCGCCACCGCCGTCGGCGACCTGCCGCTCGCGGTCGAGCAGGCCGCGGCGTGGATCGCGGAGACGGCGACGCCCGTCGCCTCGTACCTGGAGCAGTTGCGGGAGCAGGCCGCGAGCGTCCTCGCGCTCAACCAGCCCGCCGGATACCCCGAGCCGGTCGCCGCCACCTGGAACGTGTCCATCGAGCGGCTCAAGGAACGCTCCCCGGCGGCCGTCCGGCTGCTGCAGCTCTGTGCCTTCTTCGCGCCGGAGCCGATCTCCGCCAATCTCCTCTACAGCAAGGAGATGATCGAGGCCCTCAAGCCGTACGACGCCTCCCTGCAGGAGAAGCTGGTTCTCGGCCGGGTCATCCGGGAGATCGGCCGGTTCGCCCTCGCCAAGGTCGACCAGGTATCCAACTCCATCCAGGTGCACCGACTCGTGCAGGCCGTCATCAGGGCGCAGCTCAGCGAAGAGGAGCAGATGGACGCGCGGCACGCCGTCCACCGCATCCTCGCCGGAGCCAGGCCCGACGACGACGAGCCGATAGACAACCCTGAGACGTGGCCGCGGTTCAACACCATCTGGCCGCACCTCGGCCCGTCGGAGGCCAGGCACTGCAAGGAGCCGGAAACCCGCAGGCTGCTGATCGACCGCGTGCGCTACCTGTGGAAGCGCGGCGACTGGAACGCGGCCGGAGCGCTCGGCAACGACCTGCGCGAATCGTGGAAGGACAAGCTCGGCAACGACGACCTGCAGTATCTGTACCTGCGCTTCCACCTCTCCAACATCTTCCGCTCCCAGGGCCGCTACGTGGAGGCCAAGGAACTCGACGAGGTGACGCTGGAGCGGCAGCGCGCGGTGCTCGGAGCCTCCCATCCGCACACCTACATGACCACCAGCGGTCTGGCGATGGACCTCGGCACACTCGGCGAGTACAGCAGGGCGATGGAGCTCGCGACCGAGGCGCACGAGGGGTTCAGCCAGATCTTCCACGAGTCCCACCCCCGTACGCTCGCCGCCGCCAACAACCTGGCGCTGAACCTGCGCATGGTCGGGCAGTACGCGCGGGCCCGCGAGATCGACCAGGAGGTTTTCGACCGGCGCACCGAGGTGCTCGGCCCCGACCACCCGTACACCCTCTCCTCCGCGATGAACCTCGCCCGCGACCTCAGGGAGGTCGGCCGGTACGACGACTCCGTGGCCGTCCTCAGCCGCACCTACGACATGTACAAGGAGCAGCTGGGCCGTGCCTTCCCCGGAACCCTGGCGGCGGGCAAGAGCCTCGCGGTGTCACTGCGCAGGGCCGGCCGGCTCGAGGACGCACGGCGGCTGACGACCGCGACCCGCAACCGCTACCGCGCCAAGTACACCTCCGCCAACCCGGATTCGCTGGCCTGCGACCTGAACCTGGCGGCGGACCTGTTCGCCGCCGGCGAGCCGGTCGCCGCCCGCGACCTGGCCCAGGAGGTCGTCGACCAGTACCGCCAAGTGCCGGGGGAGCGGCACCCGTACACCCTGGCCGCCATCAACAACCTCGGGATCTACGAATGGGGCTGCGGCACGCCGGAGAGGGCGGAGCAACTGCTGCAGAACGTCGTCACGGCGATGCGCGAAGTGCTGGGCGAGAGCCATCCGCATGCCCTGTACAGCACCATCAACCTCGCCAACGCCCTCGCGGACCTGGGCGCCTGCGAGGAGGCGCTGGAGATCGAGCAGCGGACCGTGACCCGGCTCCGTGAGGTGCTCGGTGCCCACCATCCCGAGGTGCTCGGCATCGCCTCCAACATGTCCGTGACGCTCGGCCTGCTGGGACGCAAGGACGAGGCGGCCCAGCTGCGGACGGGGACGGTGGAGGAGCTGCAGCGGCTGCTGGGCGACGAGCACGCGCTGACCCGGATCGCGAAGGACGAGCGCCGTGTGTACCGCGACCTGGAGCCGCTCGCGGTGTGAGTCCGGGGGAGTCGGGCCGCCCTGGCTGCTGCTCGGGGCGGCCGCCGGGCGCAGGCTTCTTCGGTTGACCTCAGCTGTCCTCGAGCAGCCAGGTCAGGACGCGGGGCAGTGCGTGGAGCGCGTCGAAGTGGGCGGCGGTCGGTTCGAGGACGGCCGTCGCGCCCGGGATGCGCTGGGCGAGCCAGCGGGAGTGGCCCACCGGGGAGAAAACGTCCTTCTCCCCGTGCCACAGCATCACCGGGCCCTTGATGTCCGCCGGGTCGAAGCCCCAGGGGCTGCAGAAGGCCAGCGCGTCGTCGATCCAGCCGTACGCGGAAGTCCGCAGCGCCTCCCGGTAGTTGCGCAGCAGCATGGACCGGACGCCGGCGTCGGAGACGACCATGCGGTCCGAGTCGGTGAGCTCCCTGCGCAGATCGTTCAGCAGCCGGACCGGGTCCTGCCTGATCTCGGCGGAGCGCAGCGTGAACCGCTCGACGAGACCGGCCGGGTCGGCGGAGGCGGTCGTGTACTCGGTGACGTTCGAAGCGGCCATGCCCTCGAACCAGTCCAGGCCGTCCGCGTCCCTGGGGGCGAGCGTGACCAGGGCGGCGGCACGGGTGACCCGGTCGGGCATCAGGGCGGCGCACGCCAGCGCGTGCGGCGCACCGCCGGAACGGCCCACCACGGCGAAGCGCTCCAGCCCCAACTCGTCGGCTATCGCCCTGACGTCCTGGGCCACATCGGCGACACTGCGGCCCGCCAGCCGGTCCGAACCGCCGTAGCCGGGGCGGTCGTACGCGATCAGCTGCGTGCCACGCTGGTAGAGCACCATCCCGCGCGGCGCGGGGCCGAGCCGGCTGCCCGGCGTGCCGTGCAGCAGAAAGACCGGTCTGCCGCGTGGATCGCCCAGCCGCTCCACCATCAGATGCCGCCCGTCCACCGCGCGCACCCGACGTCGCACCCGATGCCCCCCTTCGCCCTGCATGGTCCGTGCAGACATCATGAGCTTCCCCGCCCGTCAGATGATTACCCATCAGGAGGCCGCCGTGCCCGTGCAAACCGGTCCCGACCGCCCACGTCTGTGAAGGCGCTGTGAACGCAACAGTGTTGTCGTGTGCCCGTCCAGGAGTCGACCTTGTGTGCGAGTGCGACGCCTCGGAATAGTGGGCGGCTCATCCTCCGTCTCCGGGCACCCCACTTGCCCGGATGCGGCCCCCACAGGAGGTCGAAGTTGAAGCACCGGCGCATACCCAAGAGGAAAGCGGCAGTGGCGGGCGGCGCGATCGTCGCCCTCGTCGCCGCGGGCGTCACCCTGCAGAGCGCGAACGCCAGTGACAACACCGCGCAGTTCGACGTCAAGACGCTCACGGCACCGGCGGCGGGCGAACTCGCCGTCACGCTGCGGGCGGACCTCGGTGCCGAGGAGGCCGGCGCGTACTACGACGCCAAGGCCAAGGCGCTGATCGTGAACGTGCTGAACGAGGACGCCGCGCAGACCGTACGTGAGGCGGGCGGCAAGGCCAGAATCGTGGAGAACACGCTGGTCGAGCTGAAGAGCGCGCGAGCGACCCTCTCCGACGAGGCGACCATCCCGGGCACCTCCTGGGCGACCGACCCGGTCACCAACAAGGTCGTCGTCACCGCGGACCGCACGGTCAAGGGCGCCGACTGGACCAAGCTGGAGCAGGTCGTGAAGGGCCTCGGCGCCAAGGCCGAGCTCAAGAAGACCGCCGGCGAGTTCCGCCCGTTCATCTCGGGCGGCGACGCGATCCACTCCGGCGGCGGGCGCTGCTCGCTCGGGTTCAACGTGGTCAAGGACGGCGAGCCGCACTTCATCACCGCCGGACACTGCGGGCAGTCCGGCAGCGAGTGGTCCGACTCGGCGGGCGGCGCGGCGATCGGCACGATGGTCGACTCGCAGTTCCCCGGCAACGACTTCGCGCTGGTGAAGTACAACGGCGCGACGGAGCACCCGAGCGAGGTCAACCTCTACGACGGCGGCAAGCAGGCCATCACCCGTGCGGGTGACGCGACCGTCGGCATGCAGGTCACGCGCAGCGGTTCCACCACCCAGGTGCACGACGGCGAGGTCACCGGCCTCGACGCCACCGTCAACTACGGCAACGGCGACATCGTCGAGGGCCTCATCCAGACGAACGTCTGCGCCGAGCCGGGCGACAGCGGCGGCTCGCTCTTCTCGGGCGACGCGGCGATCGGCCTCACCTCGGGCGGCAGCGGCGACTGCACGTCGGGCGGGGAGACGTTCTTCCAGCCGGTGACCGAGGCGCTGTCGACGTTCGGCGCGGAAATCGGCTGACGCCGAGCTTTGCAGGGGGCCGGTTCCTGTCACGTCGACCGTGACGGGGCCGGCCCTTTTGCGTTGGCGGGGCGCGCACCGCCGTGTGCGGTGGCCGCTGCGCGGGGTCGTTTCCCCACCCCGCCCCTTCCCGAAACCGGGGCAGGCCCCGGGCCCCGGACCGCGCTCCGCGCGGTGTTCAGGGGCTCTGCCCCCGGGCCCCCGCGCTTCAATTGCCGGCGGGGGTGGCTGTGTCAGCTTGTCCGGTGTTCGGGGGGACCGTCTGAAGGGCGTTTCAGGGGTCCCGGTAGTGCGCTCTCCGTGCGGTGTTGGGGGTCTGTCGTCGGGCCCGGCGCTTCAATTGCCGGCGGGGGTGGCTGTGTCAGCTTGTCCGGTGTTCGGGGGGACCGTCTGAAGGGCGTTTCAGGGGTCCCGGTAGTGCGCTCCGTGCGGTGTTGGAGGGCTCCGTCCTGGGCCCGGCTCCTCAATTGCCGGCGGGGGTGAGGGTGGCGGTCTTGTCGGGGCCTGAGTTGCCCCCGCCGACGGGGCTGGATTGACGCGGCAGCGGCAATTTCAGCCCGTCCGGCGGCACCTCCCACGGCCGCGAGGCCGTAGGGGGAGATGAGGACACCGCCCGCAGGGCGGTATCGGGCCCGGGCGGAGCCCGGTTCGGGAAGGGGCGGGTAGGGGACAGGGCAGGGCCGCCGCAGGCGCCGCGCGCCCCCGCCTACGCCACCGTCGCCCGCCCCCTCCGCAGCCACGCGCACGCGAGTGTCACCGTCGCACCGACCACCGCCCACGCCGCGAGCACCAGCATCGGTCCGCCCGCTCCGTTCCCCCGGAAGTACGCGATCGAGCGTGCCGCGTACGTGCCCGCGCCCGGCGGCAGCGCCGGGCCGATCGCCTGCCAGAACGGCGGCAGCAGCGGATACGGGTAGGCGCCTCCGGCGCTCGGGTTGCCGAGGACGACCACCAGCAGGATCGCCAGGCCGATTCCGACGATTCCGGCCAGCCCCTGCAGCGCCAGCGTGAGCGCGCCGACCGCGAAGACCACCAGCGTGCCCAGCCCCCACAGGGCCCAGACGCTGCCCGGCAGCGCGTCCAGGACCGGGCTCGCGATCACCGCGCCGAGCAGCCCGGCCGCGGCCGAGTACAGCAGCAGCGCGCCCAGCCGGATGACGGCGCGGTGCGCGTTGGCGGGGCGGGCGCCCGCGCTGATCGCCAGGATCGCCGCGCACAGATAGCCGCCCACGCACCAGCCGACCACCAGATAGAACGCGGAGAGCCCGCGCGCGTCGCCCGCCGCGCCGGGCACCACGTCCACGACCCGCACGGTGCGGCCCTGCGACTGCTCCAGCTGGGTCACGATCTCGGTGAGTGCCTGTGCGAGCGCCCCGCCCGCGCCGCCGGCGACCAGCAGCCGGTCGTTGGTGCCGCGCGGGTTGATGACGAGCGCCCCGGCGATCTCCCGTTCCGCGATCTGCCGGCGGGCGCTCGCCTCGTCGCCGACGGTGCGCGGGTCGAGCGGTTCGCCCGGCAGCCGGTCGAAGCGGTACAGCGCCTCGTCGGCGATCTGGGTGTCGGGCGACGTGACCGCGACCGCGATCCGGTGCGGCTTCGGCTGGTGGAAGGCGCCGATGTACGACGTGATGAACGCGAGCTGGAGCGCCAGCACGCCGATGACAAGGACCGCAGCCCGCACGCTCACCGCGTCCTTGATCTCCTGGCGGAGCCCCTTGCGCGATTCGTCGTCCGTCTGTGTCGTCTGCGCCGTCCGTGTCATGGCCCAACGCTCGACGGCGCCCGCTGCCCGCGCAGGCGGGGCGGGGCCGAATGGGCCAAGCGGGGGTCAATGTCGTACCGGAGCTCGTGATGGGGCTGCTCGTCCTCGCCGTACGGTATCCGGAGCCTGCCGAGGCATCCGTGCCCGAGTTCGCCCCGTCCGGGGCGTGTCTGCTCGCGGTGGCCCTCGCCTGTCGGGTGCACACGCTCGTCGGCATGCCGGAGGCCGGCGGGGCGGCGGCCGTGTTGGGATTCGCCGCCGGCCGCGGCGGCCGGTGGTGCGTTCGTACGGCACGAGCGGCGTGCCAGGAGCCCGCTGGTGCCGGGGGAGGCGCTCGGCTCCGCGGCCGTCGCTTCGGCGCTCGGGGTCCTGGTGGCCGCGTCGGCGGGCCTCAATCGGCGCCCTGTTCGCCGGCACCTACTTCCTGCAGGGCGTTCTCCGTCTCCACCCCTGGACGAGTCATTCCGAATGCTGACGGTGTGTCTGGGAACGCGGGTGGGCCCCGGTGATCACCATCAACCTGGTCGCGGTCATCCTCCTGGAGGGCTTCAGCTGTTTTTTGCCGGACGATCCGAGCCGCTACGAGTTCTTCTACGGCGTCGGGGCCCTGGACTGGGTGCTCAGCTCGGCACCGTACTGCGCGGATCTCCCTGGGCCATCTCCCGCGCCACCTCGCGGGCGGTCTGGGCGAAGGCCTCGATCGGTCCCGTGTCCCGTCCGGTCCGCCACACCAGGCCGTAGTTGATCGGTTGGGCGTCGGTGAAGGGGACGTAGGCGACACCGGGGCGCGCGTAGTACGTGGCCGTGTGCGCGGGGGCGAGCAGCGCGCCCTTGCCGCCCGTGACCAGCATCAGGGCCTCCTGCATGTTGGTCACGCCGGGGCCGCGGGCGATCGGCCGACCGGCCGGTGTGCGGGTGGGGACGTGGTGTTCCAGCCAGTAGTCCGGCAGCTCACCCGCGATAGTGAGGAGGGGGACGTCGGCCAGGTCCTCCAGGGACACCGAGTGCCGCGCGGAGAGCGGGTGCGCCGAGCCGATCACGAGAATCCTCTCTTCGGTGAGCAGCGCGGGCCCGCCGTCCAGGTCGTCCTCGCGTACTGGGAACTCCTGAAGCTGGACGTCGAAGTCTCCCTTGCGCAGCATCCCGTACGGGTCGGTCAGCGGCACCTCGCAGAGCTCCACGGCGAGCCCGGGATGGCTGGTCTGCAACGCCTCCGTCGCCTTCATGACGATCTCGCCGGTCAGTGGGTTGGCGAAGCCGACGTGCAGCACCGTGTCGATTCCGCGTGCGATGGCGGCGGCCCGTGTGAGCGCGTCCTCGATGGCGCGGTGGTGCGGTGCGAGGTCGGCGCGCAGTTGTCGGCCGAGTGAGGTGAGGGCGACCCGGCGGCTGGTGCGGGTGAACAGCGGGGCGCCGACCCGGCGTTCGAGCCGCTGCACCAGCTGGCTCACCCGGGCCCGGGAGAGCCGCATCTTGTCGGCGGTACGACCGAAGTGCAACTCCTCGGCGAGCAGGAGAAAGCACTCCAGTTCGTCGTGTTCCATCGAGGTCCCCCAGGCAGAGCGGATCGGTAAGCCTGGTTGAACGAACGTTGCGATCATCGCCGTTGTTCCGCCCGATCGCCTGGGCCGAAGGTGGAGGAGCCGCCGGACGGCGGCCCCAACTCTCTTCCCCCAGCGAGGAACTGCCATGACGTCGCAGCGCACCGAGCATACGAATTCCCGGACATCGTCAGGAGCGCTGAGCGCCCGAGACTGGGGCGTCCTACTCGTCCTGTGCGGCGCGATCTTCCTGGAGGGCATCGATGTGGCCATGCTCAATGTGGCAATGCCGTCCATCCGAGCAGATCTCGGCCTGTCCACCGGTGCGCTGCAGTGGGTGATGAGCGCATACGTCCTGGGATACGGCGGCTTCATGCTGGTCGGCGGACGTGCCGCCGACCTCTTCGGGCGCCGGCAGATGTTCGTCTTCTGGCTCTCGGTCTTCCTGGTCTTCTCCGGTCTGGGCGGATTCGCCACCGAGGGCTGGATGCTGATCGTGGCCCGGTTCGTCACCGGAGTCGCGGCCGCCTTCATGACCCCGGCGGGCCTGTCCATCATCACCACAAGCTTTGAAGAGGGCCCGCGGCGCAACAAGGCGCTGCTCTTCTACTCGGGCACCGCGGCCGGTGGCTTCTCCATCGGTCTGGTCGTCGGCGGTCTGCTCACCGCGGTCGGCTGGCGCTGGGTCTTCTTCGCCCCGGTGGTGCTCTCCGCCCTGATCCTGCTCGCCACGCTCACCTTCGTCCCCAAGTCGCCGCGCCCCGACCGCACAGGCCACAGCGTCGACCTGGCGGGCGGCTCCACCGTCACCGCCGCGATCGTGCTGATCGTCCTGGGCGTGGAGCGCGCCTCACACACCGATCTCACCCAGACCGTGCTCCCCCTGGGCGCGGGCCTCGCCGCACTGCTCGCCTTCCTCGCCGTCGAACGCCGCTCGGCCAACCCCCTGGTCCGCCTCGGTATCTTCCGCAATGCCGCCCTGGTCCGCGCCAACCTCGCCGGACTCCTCTTCGCCGCGGGCTTCTTCGGCTTCCAGTTCCTGGTCGTCCTCTACCTCCAGGAACTGCGCGACTGGTCCACCCTGCAGACCAGCTTCGCGATGATCGTCATCGGCATCGACGCGATCCTCTCGCCGGTCCTCGTCCCCAGATTGGTGGCCCGCTTCGGCAACGCACGCCTGATCCTCGGCGGCCTGCTCATCGCCTCACTGTCCTACGCCCTCTTCCTTCCGGTCGGCGCCGACTGGACCTACCTGGCGATGCTCCCCAGCCTGCTGCTCCTCGGCATCGCCTTCGCACTCGCCTACGGCCCGCTCACGATCGTCGCGACCGAGGGCGTCAACGAGGAGGAACAGGGCCTGGCCGGTGGGCTCCTCTACACATCCTTCCAGTTCGGTGCTGCGCTCGGCCTCTCGGCGACCACGGCCGTCAACGTAGCGGCCACCGCCTCGAGTGCACCGGCCGCGCTCCTCGACGGCTACCGGGCGGCCCTGTGGGTGCCCCTCGCCGCGGCCCTGCTCGCCGCGCTCATCAGTGCCTTCGGCGTGCGTTCGCGAACCGGACGCACGGTGATCACCTCGGGTGAGCCGACCGCCGCCGACCATCCGGCCACCGAACTCCCCACCTCCCGCTGACGCTCCCGCTGGAAGGAGCACCCGCCGTGCCCACCACCAAAGTCGCCGCCTTCACCGACCTCCAGGACACCTTCTTCAGCTACGTCCGGGACATCAAGTACGCCACGATGATCACCGTCGACCGAGACAACCGCCCCCGCGCCCGGGTTCTGCTGCCCGTTTGGGAGATCGTCGACGACCTCCCCGTCGGCTGGCTGGCGGCGTACAAGACCCCCGTCAAGACGGCCCATCTGGCCCACAGTCCCCACACCACGTACTCCTACTGGAACCCCCGACAGAACACCGTCCATGTCGACGCCCTCTCCACCTGGGCCGACGACGAAGCCGCCAAGCACCACGCCTGGGACCTCTGTCTCAGGGGCGGCCCACCCGGGGTGGGATACGACCCGATCCACTACTGGCGGGGCGGCCCCGAGGACCCCGAGTACCACGTGATCCGCATCGAACCTTGGCGGATCCAGCTCGTACGGGGCTCGGATCTGCACAGCAGGATCTGGCGGCCGGCCACTGCGCCGGCGGCTGGCGCCTGTACGAGCGATTTCACTCCGAATGCCGACGGTGCGTCCGCGAACGCGGACAGGGTATCCAAGATCGTTCTGTGACAAATGACCTGGAAACGCTGCTGACCGCCCTGTACGTGAAGATCGATGATGAGATCGGAGGTACCCGATGGCTGGGCCGACCGCCGTCTGGGGCCGGGAGGCGAGTCCCCGTCCGGGGCGGGAGCCGGCCTCGCGGTGGGTCCGGCGCTGACGGTTCTCGCGGCCCGTGGCGGTGGTCGGCATGCTGCTTCGGGGCACACTGCCCGGCCGTACGGGCACCGTTTCTCCACGGCCGGGGGCCACCGCGTAGCGGCTCGGCGGACCACCGTGCAGAGACTCGGGGAGGAGCCCCGATCGTCGCTCGAACAGGCATCGAACAATGTGTCGTACGCATGTTCGAAACTGGTCTATGGTGGAGGTGGGGGAGGTGAGAACGACTGATCCAGGAGGTGCAGGTGTCAGGCTTCACACATCTGCACACCGTTTCCGGGTTCTCCCTGCGGTACGGAGCGTCCCACCCGGAGCGGCTGGCCGGGCGCGCCGCCGAGCGTGGCATGGACGCCCTCGCGCTGACCGACCGCGACACTCTCGCGGGCACGGTCCGCTTCACCAAAGCCTGCGCCGACGAGGGTGTCCGGCCGCTGTTCGGGGTGGACCTCGCGGTGGGGGAGCGCGAACGGCAGGAGGGGGCCGCGGAGCGGCGCCGTACCCCGGTGCGCGGCGGCGCGTTCGTCGACGAGTCCGCGCCCCGCACCCTCTACCTCGCCCGTGACCGGCGCGGCTGGGCCGAACTGTGCAGGATGATCACAGCCGCCCACGCGGACGATCCCCGCAGCCCGCTGCTGCCCTGGGGCGACAACCACGGCGACGGGCTGACCGTGCTGCTCGGACCGGGCTCCGAGGTGGGCAGGGCGCTGGCCGCCGGCCGCCCCGACCGTGCCGCCAAGCTGCTCGTCCCCTGGCGGGAGAGGTACGGCGACCGGCTGCGCCTGGAGGTCGTGCACCACGGCCGGGACGGCACCGGCGCCGGTTCGCTGCGTCACGCCGCCCGTACGCTCGGCCTCGCCGCCGAGCAGGGCGTACGGGCCGTGCTGACCAACGCCGTCCGGTACGCCGACCCCGGCCAGGGCCCGGTCGCCGACGTCCTCGACGCGGCCCGCCGCCTGGTGCCGATCGACCCGCGCAAGGGCCTCGACAGCGGTGAGCGCTGGCTCAAGGGCCCGGCCGCGATGGCGGGCCTCGCCGACCGGGTCGCGCAGGCCGCCGGCTTCCGGCTCGACACCGCGCACCGGCTGCTCGCCATGACCGAGGAGACGGCCGCCGAGTGCCTGGTCGACCCCGAGGACGATCTCGGGATCGGCAGCGTCCACTTCCCGGAGCCGGGCCTTGTCGGCGCCGAGCACCGCACGGCACAGCGGGTGCTGGCCTCCCGGGCCGCGGCCGGAATGGTGCTGCGCGGTTACGACGACCGGCGCGAGTACTGGGAGCGAATGCACCATGAGCTGGACATCGTCGCCCATCACGGCTTCGCCTCCTACTTTCTGACGGTCGCTCAGGTCGTGGACGATGTCAGAGGGATGGGCATCCGGGTCGCGGCACGCGGTTCCGGGGCCGGTTCCCTGGTCAACCACCTCCTCGGCATCGCGCACGCCGACCCGGTCGAGCACGGGTTGCTGATGGAGCGCTTCCTGTCCAAGCGGCGCCGCGTCCTGCCCGACATCGACATCGACGTGGAGTCCGCCCGCCGGCTCGAGGTCTACCGCGCGATCATCGGCCGCTTCGGAGAGGAGCGGGTCGCGACCGTCGCCATGCCGGAGACCTACCGGGTGCGCCACGCCGTACGGGACGTGGGCGCGGCCCTGTCCATGGACCCGGCCGAGATCGACAGGATCGCCAAGTCCTTCCCGCACATCCGGGCCCGTGACGCCCGCGCTGCCCTGGACGAGCTTCCGGAACTGCGTTCCGTCGCGGAGGAGTTGAAGGGCCGGAAGCGGCTGTGGGAGCTGGTCGAGGCGCTGGACGCGCTGCCCCGCGGGATCGCGATGCATCCGTGTGGCGTGCTGCTTTCCGACGCCTCGCTGCTCACCCGCACACCGGTGATGCCCACCAGCGGTGAGGGCTTCCCCATGTCGCAGTTCGACAAGGACGACGTGGAGGAGCTCGGGCTGCTCAAGCTCGACGTCCTCGGGGTGCGGATGCAGTCGGCGATGGCGCATGCGGTCGCCGAGGTGCGGCGGGCCACCGGCGAAGAGGTGGACGTCGACGCCGTACCGCCCGGCGATCCGGAGACGTACCGGCTGATCAAGTCCACCGAGACGCTGGGCTGCTTCCAGATCGAGTCGCCCGGCCAGCGCGACCTGGTGGGGCGGCTGCAGCCGGAGACGTTCGGCGACCTGGTCGTCGACATCTCGCTGTTCCGGCCGGGCCCGGTCGCGGCCGACATGGTGCGGCCGTTCATCGAGGCCAGGCACGGCCGCGCCCCCGCCCGCTATCCGCACCCCGATCTGGAGGGGCCGCTGAGGGAGACGTACGGAGTCGTGGTCTTCCACGAGCAGATCATCGAGATCCTGGACATCATGACCGGCTGCGGTCGGGACGAGGCCGACCGGGTGCGGCGCGGGCTCTCGGACCCGGAGTCGCAGGGGAAGATCAAGGTCTGGTTCGCGCAGAACGCCGGAGAGAAGGGGTATGCGCCCGAGGTGATCGGCCGGACCTGGGAGATCGTCGAGGCCTTCGGGTCGTACGGCTTCTGCAAGGCGCACGCGGTCGCGTTCGCCGTGCCGACGTACCAGTCCGCGTGGCTCAAGGCGCACCATCCGGCGGCCTTCTACGCGGGGCTGCTCACCCACGACCCCGGGATGTATCCCAAGAGGCTGCTGCTTGCGGACGCGCGACGGCGCGGGGTGCCGGTGCTGCCGCTGGATGTGAACCGGTCCGGCGCCGCTCATCGAATCGAACTGGTGTCTGATGCAGGGGTCCTGGGAGCCCGAGAGCCGGCGCGATGGGGGCTGCGTCTCGCCCTCGCGGACGTCCACGGCATCAGCGAGGCCGAAACGGCCCGCATCGAGGCCGGGCAGCCGTACTCCTCGCTGCTGGACTTCTGGCAGCGGGCCCGGCCCAGCCGGCCGGTCGCCGAACGGCTCGCCCAGGTCGGCGCGCTCGACGCCTTCGGAGCCAACCGGCGCGACCTGCTGCTGCATCTCGCCGAACTCCACCGCACCCAGCGGGGAACGGCGTCCTACGGCAGCCAGCTGCCGCTGGCCCAGGGCATGAAGACCGCGCCCGTCGGACTACCCGACCTGGGGGACGCCGAACGCCTCAGTGCCGAGCTCGGTGTGCTCGGCATGGACGCCTCCCGCCATCTGATGGCGGATCACCATGCCTTCCTGGCAGAGCTGGGCGTGCTCTCCGCCCAGCGGCTGCGCGGCGCGGCGCACGGTCGCACGGTCCTGGTCGCGGGCGCGAAGGCGGCCACCCAGACACCGCCGATCCGCTCCGGCAGGCGGGTCATCTTCACCACGCTCGACGACGGCACCGGCCTGGTCGACCTCGCCTTCTTCGACGACAGCCACGCCGCCTGCGCCCACACCGTCTTCCACTCCTGGCTGCTGCTGGTGCGCGGAGTGGTGCAGCGGCGCGGACCGCGCAGCCTCAGCGTGGTCGGCGCGGCCGCCTGGAACCTGGCGGAGCTGGTGGAGCTGCGGCGCACCGGCGGCCTCGACGCGGTCGCCGCCCGCCTGGCGGAGTCGGCACCGCGGCAGGACGACGAGAGCGACAACGGCCGCCGTATCAAGATGCCGACGGGATACGAGATGAACCCGTGGGCGGACCTCAGGCCCGCCGGTGAACCGGCTCCGGGCGGGAGGAAGTTGTGGCACCAGAGCCCGGGGAGCGCCGGATGATCCTCTATGTGCGCTTCCTTCCGGAGCCGACGCTCGAGGCGGCAGGCGTCGAAGCCGCGCTGCCCGCGCTGCTCGCCCTGGCCGAGGACATCAGCCCCGTCGTCCAGGCGCTGCCGCCCGACGCGGCGCTCGTCGACGTCGGGGGAGCCGAGCGGTACTTCGGGCGGGACGCGGGCCGGCTCGCCTCGCTGCTGCGAGTCCGGGCGCTCGCGCACCGCGGCGTGGACTGCGTGATCGGCGCCGGCCCGTCGCCCATGCTCGCCAGGATGGCCGCGTGCGACGCCTCGCCCGGTACGACCCTGGTGGTGACGGAGGAGGAGTCCGCCGCCTACCTGGCCGGCAAGCCGGTCACCGCGCTCGACGGGGTGGGCCGGGCGACAGCCCGCACCCTGTGCGCGTACGGACTCGACTCCGTCGGCCGCCTCGCCGCCGCGCCGCTCGCCGTGATCCAGCGGATCCTGGGCGCGCGGGCGGGACGCGAGGTGTGGGAACGGGCACGTGGCATCGACCGCACGCCGGTCGTCCCGAACGCCCTCTCCCGGTCGATGGCCGCCGAACGGGCCTTCGGCCTCGACGAGTTGGACCAGGACGAGCACCGTCGGGCGCTGCTCTCGCTCGCGGAGGAGCTGGGTGCGCGGATGCGCGGTGAGCGCCAGGTGTGCACGTCGCTGACGCTCACCGTCCGTTACGCCGACCGGTCCACGACCACCCGCACCCGCACCCTGCGCGAGCCCACCGCCCACTCGGCGGCGCTCGCCGGCGCCGCGTACGGACTCCATGAGGGGCTCGGTCTGCAGCGGGCCAGGGTGCGGGGTCTGTCGCTGCGGGCCGAGGGCCTGGCGGAGGCCGAACGGGCGGCGCGGCAGCTGACGTTCGACCCCGCCGACGAGCGGGCACGGCGCATCGAGGAGGTGGCGGACCGGGCTCGCGCGAAGTTCGGTCCGCGGGCGATCGTGCCGGGGTCTCTGGCGGCCTGAGGCGGTCCGACCTGCGCTCAGGTCGTTTCGTATGTCTTGAAGAAAAGTCAGTTCTTTGCCTACGCGTAACTTCCCAGCCGTGGTTACTCGCCCGTAAGTTGTCGTGAGCACAGCAAATCCAGCCATCGAACTCCCTTGAGCCGCAAGGAGACCGACCGATGCTGCCTTGGAAACGTGCGCTCAGACCACTGTCGGCCCTCATGCTCGCAGTGGCAGTCGCCCTCACCCCCGCCGCCACCGCCACCGCGGAATCCGCCGCCGCCGCGCCCAGCCGTGGCTGGAACGACGACAATTGCAAGCCCTCCGCCGCCCACCCCCGCCCCGTCGTCCTCGTCCACGGAACGCTCGGCAACTCCGTCGACAACTGGCTCGTCCTCGCCCCGTACCTGGTGAAACGCGGCTACTGCGTCTTCTCCCTCGACTACGGGCAGCTCCCCGACGTGCCCTTCTTCCACGGCCTCGGCCCCGTCGACAAATCGGCGCAGCAACTCGATGCCTACGTCGACAAGGTGCTCGCCTCCACCGGCGCCGCCGAGGCCGACCTCGTCGGCCACTCCCAGGGCGGCATGATGCCGCGCTACTACCTGAAGTTCCTGGGCGGGGCGGACAAGGTGAACGCCCTGGTCGGCATAGCGCCGAGCAACCACGGCACCACCTTGAACGGGTTCACCAAGCTGCTGCCGTACTTCCCCGGAGCGGCGGACCTGCTCGGCACCCACACCCCCGCCCTTGCCGACCAGGTCGCCGGATCGGCCTTCCTCACCGAACTCAACGCGGGCGGCGACACCGTGCCCGGCGTGCGCTACACCGTCATCGCGACCCGCTACGACGAGGTGGTCACCCCCTGGCGTTCGCAGTACCTGAGCGGGCCGAACGTCCGCAACGTACTGCTCCAGGACCTGTGTCCCCTCGACCTCTCGGAGCATGTGGCGATCGGCGTGTTCGACCTGATCGCCTACCACGAGGTGGCCAACGCGCTCGACCCGGCACATGCGAAACCCACCACCTGCGCGTCGGTCTTCGGCTGACACGCACCAGCCACGAATGAGGCTGCCCTCCGCTCGCAGCGAGCGGAGGGCAGCCTCGTGCTGACCGGTCAGCGGCTGTGGCGGCCGCCCGCCGTCGCGGTCCTGCGCCGGCCGGCACCGAACAGCGCCGCGGCACCGACCGCGAGCGCGGCCGCACCGCCGACCGCCATGTACGTGGTGCTGCTGTCGCCGCCGGTCTCCGCGAGGTTCTCGCCCGACGCCTTCGGGGCGGTGGCGGGCTCCGCGGCGCTCTTCGCCTCGGGAGCGTTGTCCGCGGATCCGTCGGCCGGCTGCTCGGCCGGCGCCGAGTCGGGCTTCTCCGCCGACTGCTCGGCGGGAGCGGCGCCCGTCTGCTCGCTGTGGTCGTCGCCGCCGTGACCGCCGTGGTCGACGGTGGACTGGTCGGCCCCGGCCTCGATGTCCTGCTCGGAGGGGGCGCTCGCCTTGGGCGCCGGTGCACCGCCGCCGTTGTCCTTGCCGAACACCACGTCGGAGCAGGTGTAGAACGCCTCGGGAGAGTCGGAACGCTGCCAGATCGAGTAGATCAGGTGCCGGCCGGACTTGTTCGGCACGATGCCGTCGAAGACGTACGACCCGTTCTCCAGCTTCGGGTCGGCGACCTTGGCGAACGGCTTCTCCTCCAGGTCCGACCACTTCAGCGGCTTGGTGGGGTCGTAACCGTCCTTCGTGAGATACAGCTCGAAGGAGCCCTTGTGCGGCGCGGTCGCCTTGTAGTGGAACGTGTGGTTCCCGGACGCGAGCGGGGAGGACGGCCAGTCCGCACGCGGCAGGTCGAGCCCCTTGTACTTGTCGCGGCCCGCGCTGCACAGCTTGCCGTCGGGGATCAACTGCTTGTGGTTCCCGGCCGCGTCGGCGATGTTGACCTCGTTCCAGTCGTACAGCGGCTGCGTCCCGCCCGCCGCGACCAGCGCCTTGCACGCCGCCGAGTCAGGGCTCTCCGGACCTTCCGCGAAGCAGGCGGATATCCGGCTGACCGGGTCGGTCATCGAACCGTGCGCGGACGCCGGCGCACTGGCGAGACCGGCGAGCGCGAGCGGCGCGAGACCGAGTACGGCGACCGAGGTGACCTTGCGGCGAGCGGTCATGGGGACGTTCTCCTTCAAACGGCTATGGGGGAGGGCGCGGGGCGCGGCTCGAACAGGCGGCACAGCCCCCCGCGGACTACGGGCCTCTCGACCCACGGCGCCGACTGCGCGAACCGGCCCCGGCGATCAGCAAGCTAGCCGCTCGCGGCCGCTGAATCGCCTGCGGTAAGGGGGTGATGGCGATCTTTATGGCCCCTTTAAGGAAGGGGTAAGGGGGAGCACAGGAAGGCTGCGGAGCGCGTACGCCTGGCCACGAGGTTTGGGGCATGGCTGTCCGTGGTCGTCCAGGGCGATCCGCCTTGTGCCGCTGCGTTTGGCTCCCTGTTTGGCTCCCCACTTGGCTCCCCATGGGCCAGCAAGAGAGCGACTGAACATAGGTGGGGTTGAGGTCTGTCCGATGCGGCTGCCATACGAATCGGGGTCTGCTGCCCCGCTGACGCCGCACCTGATTTGGGCGCCGGGTGATACGCATGTTGTGCCCGCGGCTCCCGTCGGCTTGCCCAGCGCTCAGGCTAGGGCAATCGGCAAGATCAAACCCACGACCCCTTCGTCCCGAACGCGATCGGGTCCCTTGTGGCCTCGGCTCGGAGATACTGACCTGCTCGTTTGGCTCCAACGCAGTCCATGGCTGTCCAGGGACTGCACCGTTTGGTCCCCGGTGGCTGCCGAGCCGGACCATGCCCATCCCGGCAGCAGCGGGGACAACCCGGCTACCGAGCCCTTTCCAACCTGACTGCAGTGCGGGGGCGTTGGTGGGCTTGGGTTGTACGGAACGACGAAGCTCCTGGTAGACAGGTTCTCGACCAAGATCACCCGTGTCCGCCAGGAGCTTCGCGTGCTTGTCTACCCGTCATCGATCGATCTGTCCAGCCGCACGCTGGAGCACCTG
>NZ_JBIWFV010000021.1:0-66132 GCF_044763255.1 Streptomyces sp. NPDC096176
GGTCGAGAACCCGTCTACCAGGAGCTTCGTCGTTCCGTACAACCCAAGCCCACCAACGCCCCCGCACTGCAGTCAGGTTGGAAAGGGCTCCATGTGTCACCGGTAGCGAAGATCGACGGGCGGACCTCAACTGTCGAGGGTCTCCGCGATCTGCAGGGCGACCGCGGCGGGCGTGAGGTGCGTAGTGTCGACGACCTCGGCCTCACCGTGCAGCCACGTGCGGGCCGCCTCGGCGTACGCCTCGAGGTGTGCGAGACGGAACGGGGAAGGACCAAGGTCCGTATCCCCCTTGATGCGCCCGCGGAGGGTGTCCTGGTCAGCATGGAGAACGAAATGCCGTACCGGAATCGCATGTTGCGCGAGGCCCGAGCTGATCTCGCGCCAGTACTGCTCGACCAGGACAGTCATGGGCATCACCAGAGTGCCACCGGTGTAGTCGAGTACGCGGCGGGCGGTCTCGACCACGAGCGGCCGCCACGGCGACCAGTCCTGGAAGTTACCCGTCCAGGGCAGCCCCGGCTTGATGTCCATGAGCGTCTCGCCGACCTTTTCGGCATCGAACACCCGTGAATCCGGGATCAGCTGCTGCACGAGTGCACTGGTCGTCGTCTTGCCTGCACCGTGCGTGCCGTTGAGCCATACGATCATGGAACCAACGCTATCGCCGTGCGAGACGCAAGCGGTCTCAACCGCCAAGATCAGGTGCCGCCTGTCACGAAACGGTCGCATTGGCTGGGCATGCCTCCCAGTCGGTGACAAAAAGCCTGCCCCAGTGCCAACTATCGCGCTTCGGCTCAGAAGACGCCCTCGCAGCCAACCTGAGCAACGAGGGCACATGCTGCCGCTGCCCAGCACCGAGAACTCCCCTGCTGTCGCTGGAAAGAAGCAGCGGGGGTGCTAGCTAGCGGGTCAGGTGGCCGGGGTCGAGCGTGATCTGGAACGGGGCTGCCAAATCGGCGGATCGGCCAGCCTGGACAACGCGTTCCTCATAACCAACGCCCGCGCGGGTGCCGAGGTAGAGGCAGGGAGCGGGTTCCAGATCCAGGCGCCAGTAGTGGGCGATCCCGGCCGCCGCGTACAGAGACGGCTTCATCGTGCGGTCCGTGACCCGCGTGGAGGGGGAGGCGATCTCGACGACCAGGAGCACGTCGTGCGCGTCGATCGCGAGACCCGCCTCGGCGGCGGCCCACTGGCGCCGGCGCGCCGAAGCCCTCGGCATGGACATCGACGCCATGGTCGCGGCCGCCGCCCCCGGGCCCGGGCCGGACGCAGGCCTCGCCGCCGGCGGACCGACCGGACCGCAGATCCCGCCGCCGGACGCGATCGCCCGGGAGGTCTTCGACCCGGAGCGCGGACTCACGAGCAGCGAGAAGGAGTTCCACCGCGCCCAACTGCTGGCCGCCGTCGCCAACTCCTGCCCGTACGGCCTGAACACGGACGCGCTCGACCAGCTCGCCGACCAGGTCCTGGCCGTACCCGGCTTCG
Source organism: Streptomyces sp. NPDC096176 (assembly GCF_044763255.1). Taxonomy (NCBI): domain Bacteria; kingdom Bacillati; phylum Actinomycetota; class Actinomycetes; order Kitasatosporales; family Streptomycetaceae; genus Streptomyces; species Streptomyces sp. NPDC096176. The sequence goes on from NZ_JBIWFV010000021.1 coordinate 1,486, forward strand.
CGCGGGCGCTTCCCCATCGCGGCTCGGTCGCCATGAGCAACACCGACCGCTACACCACCCAGGACATCCTGGATGCCGAGCAGGTCATCGTCGACCAGGCCCGCTTCCGCTACGCGGACGGTTCGGCGCAGCTGACCGCAGACCAGGCCGCGGCCGCGCTCGGGGTCTTCGAGGTCGCCTCCGGCTTCGCGCTCGGTGACGAGCAGCGCGCCACCGTCCAGCGGCTGCTGACCGCCGGTCACGGCGTGGACGCGGTCATCGGCGTCGCCGGATCGGGCAAGACCTCGCTCATGGAGGCCTGCCGCACCGGCTGGGACGCCGTCGGCATGACCTACGCGGGCGCCTCCCTGTCCGCCGTGGCCGCGCAGAACCTGTTCGAGGGATCCGGCATCCCCGTGCGCACGGTGGCGTCCTGGCTGCAGCGCATCGAGAGCGGCGCCGGGCTGCGGGGCATCGACGTCCTGGTCCTCGACGAAGCGGTCATGACCGACGACCGTTCCCTGGCGCGCCTGCTGACCGCCGCCGCCGCCACGGGCACCAAGGTCATCGGTGTCGGCGACCCGCAGCAGCTGCAGGCGATCGGCCCCGGCGGCGGATTCGAGGAGATCCACCGGCTGATCCGCGGCACCGTCCTGCACACCAACCGGCGCCAAAAGGACGCCGCCGAGCGCCTGGCCCTGGAGGTCTGGCGCGACGGCGCCCGCGAGCAGGCCCTGCGGCTGCTCGCCGACGGCGGCCGCGTCCACGCCACCGACACCGCCGAGCAGGCGCATGCGCAGATCCTGACCGCGTGGAACGAGGCACGCAGCCGCTGGCCCGACGCGCACGACACGGTCGCGAACCTCGTGGTGCTGGCCGCCCGCAACGCGGACGTCGATGTGCTCAACGCCGGAGCCCAGGCCATCCGGCGCGCCGCCGGCGAACTCGGCACCACCCACACCTACGCCCGCCCCCGGGGCGAGAAGCTCACCCTGGCCGTCGGCGACATCGTGCGCGTGCGGCAGAACGACTACCGAAGCCGACGCGGCGCCGGACCCGACGTCCTCAACGGCTACCGCGCCGTCGTCACCGCGATCGACGACGCCCGCAACGTACAGATCACCTGGCGGCGCGAGAGCGGCACCTACGGACAGGCCTGGCTGAACCCCGGCCAGATCGCCCACGGCGCCCTCTCCCTGGGCTACGCGATGACCATCGCCGCCTCCCAAGGACTCACCACGGACACCGCCCTGCTGTACGGGCTCGGAGCGAACGCGTTCGCCCTCTACCCCGGCATCACCCGGGCCCGCACCGAGAACCACCTGTGGCTGCCCACCGCCGTCCTCGAGGACGAAGAGACCCGCGCCCATCTCGGAGACCCAGGCAGCGAGGCCGAGCGCCTGGACCGGGCTCTGCACGCCTACGCGAAACTGCTCAAGCAGGACCAGCCGGACGGCATGGTCAGCGACCAGCTGCGCGCCGCTCCCGAACCCGTCGCCCCTGCACCGAGCGACGAGCCGGAGTTCCCGTCGTGGGACGACAAGACCGCCCGCCCATGCGGCGGCTGGGCCTATTCACAGCTGACGGCGAAGCTCACCGAGCTGACCCGTCGTGCCGCCCATGCCGAGCAGGCCGCAGGCGAACGGGCACGCGAAGTCACCGCAGGGGCGGTCGAGCTCGCACGCCAGCCCTCCCCCGGCCGCCGCATCGCGACCGAGACCTCAGTTCTGATCGACAGCGCGGAGCAGCTGAACAAGCTCGCCCAGCAGCACGCCGACACCGCGGCTCGGGCGGGCGCCGATGCCGCACGCGCCCGCGAGATTCTCGATACGGTCCAACGTGCATCAGAGCGCAGCAGGATCGCGCTGCGCCTGGCCGGCACATCGCGTGCGGAACAGCAGCAGTTGATCGCTCAGTACACAGCCCAGACCGACACCGCCGAACAGGCACACCAGCAGGCCGTTCAGGCGGCCCGAGAGGCGCAGCACCAGGCATGGGAGACGATCAGCGCCTCTCCGCTCGCGAGCGCCATTCGTGGCTCCATCGCCGACGGGCAGGTGCCCACCGCTGCCGTGCAGCTCGAGCTGCTGGCGCGGATGCGCACCCAGTTGCCCGCCCTCGAGGAGCGCATCAACGCCGACCGTGCCGAGACGGTCCGGCGAGCTCGTGCGCAAGTGGTCGAACTTCGGGCAAGCGTGGAGACGTTCCGCGCGGACGCGGACGTGATCAAGGCGGAGCAGGAGCTCCGCCGGCGCATCGCCGAGCAGGCTCCCGGCCAGCATCAGCGGGAAGCCGCAGCCCGCGATGAGGCCCTCCAGCATCAGGCCCGGCGCATGACGGCACAGCGACGGGCAGTCGAACCGCTCCACCGTCAGCCTGTGCTGAGCGACCGCTCTGGTCCCCAAGTTCCCCCTTGGGGCGCTTCAGTCTGACATCCCCGGTTTCACAACCCATGGTGAAACCGGACCTGTTCGCGAGAGAGCCGCTCACCTGCGTAGACGTGGAGCACATACCTCCATCGAGGGAAGTCTTCGATGGGTCGGCCTGCCTGGTTTGCTGTGGTATCGGCCTTGTGACTTGACCCCGACCGGATCGGCTGTCGGTAGGGCACCGGTAGGCTTTGGCCCGTCTTCTTCGAGCGTGTTGTCGCAGCCGTCAATTGGGGTTGTCGACAAGGTGGTCCCTCGTCTGACGGTCCGATCCCGCAGACGCCGCTGGACTCCCGTCCGGGAGCTCAGGAAGGAGGTGGACCTTGACGTTCCTACGGGAGCTGATGGGTCGTTGGAGGAAGCGCGTGAAGCCTCCTGCGATCACGCCCGAGTGGATTTCGGCGGCGGCTGGTGTCGCCGGCCTTACCGCCTGGATGGTGGATCGCTGGAGCTAGCGTGCCGAAGCAAAAGGTCCCAGCCGAGGATTCGACTAGGACCTGATGCGCTTCGACGGACGAGGCCCCATCCCTACAGCTGGCCAGCATCGCGGGGTGGGGTTTCGTGCTGTTGTCTAGCCTTCACTGACTGAAGTGGAAAGGTAGTTTCCCTTCGGCCGGTGAGTAGCTGCGTCCACGGTACCGACTCTTAAGACATGCCTCCACAACCGGGAGGCGTCTGAACACCCCGACTTCGCGTATCTGCCCTGGTCAGGGCAATGTAAAACGGGTACACAAGGCTCTTGTGCACCCCTTTCGCGTCAGGTGGACGCGGGTTCGGTGAGTGAGGCCAGTCGGTGTCGTGTGCGGATGGCTGCGGGCGAGTCCGGGCCGTGAATCTCCGTGAGTGCCGTGAGGAGCTCCGCGCCCAGACGCTGGGCGTCTGCCGATGGCAGCGTTCGCCACAGGCTGTAGACGAGCTTGGTGGCGTGAGCAGTATCGGCGTGTCCGCGGCCTTGCACGGTGGCGCGCAGCCGCGCGGTGTGCAGGTACCAGCCGACCGCACCGGCATGGTCGCCGGCCAGGTGTGCCAGGTGTGCGCGCACTTCGCGGATCTGGATCGTGTGGAGATGGGCCTCGCCGTGCTGCGCGGTGATCTGAACGTCGAGGCGGTGCGCGCTCGCTGAGGCCTCCGCAAGGTGCCCGGCCGCCCCGGCGGCCGCAATGGCGGCGAGCTCCTGGCGTACGGCTTCCGGTACCGGAGGCGGCTCCGCAGCAGGGAGAGAGGGCTTCGGCGAGCCGCCCGTCTCCCAGAAGGTCGGAGTGACGGTGCCCCACGGGAGGTAGAGGTCTTGCTCGGACACTGCTGATCTCCCTTGGGGCGAGGTCTGTGCGATGTGCTGCTCATGGCGGTGGTCAGATGTTCAGGCCATGCTGCCGCAGGTACGGGATCGGGCTGATGTCCGAGCCGTAGTCGGGGCCGGTGCGCACTTCGAAGTGCAGGTGGGGTCCGGACACGTTGCCGGTGGCGCCCGACAGGCCGATGCGGGTCCCGCCCTCCACCTTCTGCCCCGCCCTGACCTCGAGCCGGGAGAGGTGGGCGTACTGGCTGTACATGCCGTCAGGGTGGCGGATGACGACCTGGGTGCCATAGGGGCCGCCCGGGCCGGCCGTCACGACGGTGCCGGGCCCGATGGACCTGAGCGGTGACCCGACGGGGACGACGAAGTCGATGCCGGTGTGGTAGCCGCTGGACCACATCGGCCCGCGCTGACGGTACGGGGTGCCTGCGGGACCGTCGGTCGGCAAGGTCCAGCCGCCGGAGGCGTCCGCGCCGCTCGCCGCCATGTCGGCAGACATCGCCATGATGTTCTTGACGTAGTTGTACGTCTCGCCGTTGGCGAACGTGACGGGCGGCACGCCGCGGTACTGGTCGACGCGGCCCCATCCGGCGTTGTAGCCGGCCAGTGCCTGCTCTATCGGGCTGCCTCGATACTCGGGGTGCTTCTTGCCCTTCTTCAGCAGCGAGCACATGAAGTTGGCCTGGGCTGGGATGGCGTCCTCGGGGTCCCAGACGCTGGCCTTGCCGTCGCCGTTGCCATCCACCTTCCAGGTCTCCCACGTACCGGGCATGAACTGCGCGATGCCCTGCGCGCCCACGGGAGATCCCGCGTCGGGCCTGAAACCCGACTCCTGCTTCAGCTGCGCCGCCAAGATCGCGGGTGGCAGGCCCTGGTCACACGACGCGGAGGCGTCCAGAACCAACTGCGCGTACTGCGGCGGAACCCCGTTCTTGCCGATCCTGAGCCCGCTGCCGGTCGGCTGCTGAATACTGCCGCCCCCACCGTCTTCGTCATCGAACACGGCGATCAGCATGACCACTCCGAGCCCGAGCGCCACGGGGGTCATGACCGCTCCGGCTCCCACGAGCGCGACCACGCGCTTGAACCCCACCAGTCCCCCCTCTGGCTTGTTTCGTTTGCTCACTGAAAAGGCGCTCTCCCCAGCGCCAGCCCTATGCCCTACCAGGCGAATGACCTGTGAGCTCGCGTGACACTATGCCATCTGGGCACGCCAATAAGGATGGTGATAATCCGTCTGCTGGGCTCAAGAGGCAACGTGTAGGGTTTCGATGCGCTCTGCATGCGCTCGCGAAAGTGCGACGAATTAACGCGCGCGAATATTTGCAGCATTATTTCGGGGGAATAGTGGCGAAACGGGGTAATTCGGCGACGCCGAAACTGCCGGAAGCTGCTCGCTTGATGGTGCCGGTCATGGCGGCCACCGGCGGCAGCGGGCGGTCGACGGTGGCCAATCTGCTGGCCTGTGGTTTGGCGCTCTCCGGCCGGACGGCGGTACTGGACACCGGGCCTCGACTGTCGTCGCCGTGGCCGGCCTGGACACACGGGCAGCCGGTACAGGGCTTGTCGTCATTGCCTTCCGACCGTCCGCTGTCGCGTGCCCTGGTGCGCCAGGCTGCAGCACAGCGGCCGGGCTTGGCGGCGGAGACGTCGTGGCAGGTCCTCACCGACGCCCGCGAGTGGCACAGTGCACCCCTCTCACTTCCGCAGGACCCTGCCGCATGGCACCAGTTGGCAGCGATCGGCGGCTGGCAGTCTGTCGTCGCCGACACCTCGCACCCGGTCGCCCACGACGTCCTTGCTGCCCGCTGTGAGGACCGCGTGGGCCTGACGCGTGGCTGGTGCAACCTGCCGTTCGCCATACCGGTTCTGTGCGCGGCCGCCACCGCGAGCGGAGTCCAAGCACTTCAGCAGGCCGTGATGGCCATGCACGCCGAAGGCCTGCCGCTGCAGCGCACGGTCGCGGTACTGGTGAGCAGCTCCGACGGACGTCCGCCGGCGGTCGTGCGGGCCGGAGCCACCATGCTCGACCCCCGAGTTTCCGCCGTGGTGCAGCTTCCTCACGATCCGAGCATCCGCGCCCACGGGCTGCGCGAACCCTCTCGGCTGCGCTCCCGCACCCGCCAAGCGGCCACCGCACTCGCGGACGCCGTCCTGGCCGCGGCGCACTCCACCTGGGGAGAGCCACTACCCCATGCGCCGCGACCCCGCCCGCTTTCCCCTTCTGTCCCCACATTTTGACGAGGTGTCCGCTATGAGCCAGATCATGGAAGCCCTGACCAACATCGCCGCCGACCCTCATTGGCAGGTCCTCGCCGCTGACGATCCGAAGAAGGACGGCGGCACTGGTGGCGGTGGCGGCCCCGTGCCGGGGGTGACGCCGGCTCTGCCGCCCTCGGTCTCGAACCCGGTCAACACCATCCTCGCGTGGACGGCCGGGCTCGGTCTGGCCGGTGCCGTCCTCGGTGGTCTGCTCGGCTGGGCTTTCGTGGCCGTCGGCCACAACACCGAACGCGCACAGCTCGCCGCCCGCGGTAAGCAGGGCATCCTCTGGAGCCTGATCGGGGCGGGCGGTATCGGTGTGACCAGCGCTCTTGTCCTGGCCTTCTACAACATGACGAAGGGCGGGGCGTGACCGTGGATGCCCATGACCGCAAGGCCCGCCGGGCGAAACTCACTCTGATCGGGCTCGGAACGCTGGTCGGCGCGGCCCTTGTCGGCGGCGGAGTCACTGCGTTCCTCCTGTTGGGGGGCGATGAGTCGTCCGGGACGTCGGGGAAGCCGTCCGCAACGGCCAAGCCCTCTCCCTCCAGCTCTGCCGGCAACGGGGCAGGGAAGGCGATGACCCCGGAGAAGGCGCAGAAGATGAAGCTGGTCGCTCCGACCGGCCAGAAGAACGGCGTATCCACCGGCTTCCCGCACACGGCGATGGGCGCCATGTCGGCGGCGGTGTACTTCCACGAGGAGTACGCCTGGCTGGATGACCAGAAGGCCCGGCAGCAGCTCGAGGTGGTCACCTCGCCGGACGCCCCCGGCTTCATCGACGAGCAGATCTCCGAAGTCCGCAAGCTGCGCGAGGGCGTGGGGCTTCCGCCGTCCGGGCCGGCGCCCGTCGGTCTGACCTTCACCACCACCGTCGAAGCCGTCCGCGGCAGAAGCATCAGGGCGTCGGGTGTTCCGTTGGGCGACGTGGTCCATGTGTGGCTGAACTTTGACCGCTATGCCACGAGCCCGGACGGCGGCCCGGACAAGGACCCGCTCAAGGGGGACGCCACCGACTACATCCTGAAGTGGCAGGACGGGGCGTGGCGGCTGACCAACGAGCCGCAGTACTGGAGCAAGCGCACGTTCCCGGTGGCCTACGACAAGGACAGCCCCTACGCCTGGGACGATGGCTGGTGGCAGGTGCGGCGTGCGGACTGAACGGGTCGTGAGACCTGCGGGTCAGGCGCTGTCCCTGCTACTGGTTCTGATCTTTTCCTTCGGCCTGAGCGCTGCCGGGGCATCTGCGGCAACAGTGGCCAAGCCTGACCCGCGCACGAATGCCGACTACGGTCCGCCCAAGCCTCCCCCAAAGGAATGGGGGGAAGGCGGCCAGGTTGCTGGCATCAACGACGAGGGCAACTGGTGCATCGTCGGCGAAGCCGACAACTGCACCCTCGTGCCTGGCGACGTCCCCGGCACGTGGGATCGGTGCCACGAGAATCCTGACTGCTCCAACGAAGACCGGCACGCCTATGAGATGCGCGAGCTGGAGAAGTGGCGCAAGGGCTACCACGACAAGACCGCGCCGGAGTTCAAAAAGCTGAACGAGTACGTCACCGAGTGCGTCGAGAAGGGCGGCATCTTCCGTGACTGCTTGGCGAAGGGCCACAAGCTCTACCCGCCACCGTCCAAAGGGCCACTGGAATGGGTGGGCGGCAAGATCTCCGAGATGGCATCGGACGCCCTGAAGGAAGCGGCGAACTACATCGGCAAGGCCGTCGTCTGGCTCCTGTCCGAGTTCGCGCAGATCTTCAACTCCTCGTCCACCATCAAACTCGACGAGACCGGCATCGGGTCGGTCACCGGCATCATGACCGCGCTGTCCGCCGTGATCGCCACGTTCCTGCTGTTGCTGCAGTTCGGCAAGGTCGGCCTCAGCCAGAAGGGCGAGCCGGCCGCCACTGCGTTCGTCGGCCTGGCGAAGTGGGCCGTCATCTCCTCCGTGTACTGGATCGCGACCCAGACGGCACTGAGCTGGTCGGACGCCGTGAGCAGCTGGATCATCAACTACACCTTCGAAGGCGGCGGCAGCGGCGAAGCCGACGCCACCAAGGCCATGCAGCAGCAGCTCGGCACCCTTTTCGGCAGTCTGATCGGCGGCGGTGGCGCCGCGTCCGTCGGCGGGGCCGTGCTCGCTGGCGAAAGCATCACGGCCGCCGCGGTGGGCGCCATCATCGTGATCGGCATCGTGTGCATCCTTGCCATCGGCGCCCTGTGGATCGAGGTCCTGCTGCGCCAGGCGGGAATCATGATCCTCGTCGCGACCATGCCGGTCGTACTGGCGGGACAGCTCTCGGACGCCACCTCGGACTGGTGGCCCAAGGCCCGCAATGCCCTGATCGCGCTCATTCTGATGAAGCCGATGATCGTGGTCTGCTTCGCGATCGGCTTCGGAGCGATGGCCGAGGGCAAGGGCGCGCAGAACATGTTCGTCGGCCTGGTCATCTTCCTGCTGGCCTGCTTCGCCTGGCCGGTGATCGCCAAGTTCATGACCTTCTCCACCGTCGGCGGCGGCAGCTCGGTCGCGTCCGGCCTGATGAGCTCCATCGGATCGTCTGCCGCGTCCGCGGGTGGCTATCGGCCCGAGATGGCCGGAGCCGGCACGGTCGGCGACGGCAGCGGCTACACCCGAGCGCTGGAGCAGGACACTGCCCAGACGATGTCCAGCGGCTCCAACGCGGCCGGACGCAGCTTCGGCGCCAAGGTCAGGGGCTCGATCGGCCTGCCCCTGCAGGTCCTGGCCGCCGGCAAGGACGTCATGGAATCGGGCATGGCCAACACCGCAGCGCACGCAGGGCTGGACAGCGGATCCCCCGGCGGCCGCCACGCCGTCATCGCCCCCCGCCGCAGCGGGAGCCCCAGTGCCGCTTCGGCACCTGCCGAGGACGACGTGCCCGCCCCCGCGGGCCCGGCCGCGCCGCCACCCGTGCGGGAATCGGTTCCGCCGCCCGCCCCACGACCGTCCGCTCCCAGCGACGGCGCAACACCCAACCGGAATGGGGGCTGATCCGTGGCGAATTCACAACCCGTCACCTACGGCGGCTGGCAATCGGAGAAGTCCGGCTTCATCGGACGGTTGTCCGGACCCGGCTTCGCCCTGGTGGCTGCCGCGTCGGTCCTCGCGCTCATCCCGATCAACATGGGCAGCTGGAGCGCCGCTCTGCTGTGCGTGCCGATGTCCCTGCTCCTGCTCCTGCTCGCCTTCGGGCGGGTCATGGGCCTGAGCGCCGATGAATGGATCGTCCTCGCAGTAAGGCATCAGATCGCCGTGGCAAAGAAGCAGAACCTGTTCTTCAGCGGGGCGTTCGCTCCCGCCTCCAAGACGACGGGCGAGCAGCCCATGGACCTGCCCGGCGTTCTGGCCCGGCTGCGGATCCTTCAGGCCCCGGACGGGCTCGGCGGGCAGCTCGGCGTCGTGCACGACCCGGTCGCCGGCGTCTACACCGCCGTAGCCCGCATCACCTTCCCCGGCCTGGCGCTGGTCGACACCGACAAGCAGAACGCCCGGGTCGCCGCCTGGGCCGGGCTGCTCCGCTCGTTCTGCACCGAGGACTCCCCCATCGTGCGGATCTCGGTGCACCAGCGGTGCCTGCCCGACGACGGGGCCGCACTGCGGTCATGGACCGCACGCCATGTCACCCCCGACGCCCCGGCGGCGGCGGTCACCGCACTGGCGGAGGTCATGGAGGGAGCCGGCCCGGCCGCCACCTCCAGGGAGACCTACCTGTCGGTGACGATGTCCGCCGCCCGCGCTCGGCTCGCCATCAAGGGCGCCGGCGGCGGCCAGGTCGGCGCAGCCGCCGTCCTGGTGCGCGAAACCACCGCCATGCTCGGCGCCTTGAGCACCGCGAGCCTGCAGGTCGTCGAATGGCTCTCGCCGCGTGCCGTCGCCCAGACCGTGCGCACCGCCTACGACCCCGATGCCCAGCTCGAGCTCGCCACCCGCAACGCGGCCGCCGAGGAAGAAGGCTGGACCGGCACCCCGCCCGGCGTCGACCCGGCACTCGCCGGACCGGCGGCCGCCGAGAACGCCTGGGGCACCTACCGCCACGACGGAGCCTGGACCGTCAGCTACCAGGTCCGGACCTGGCCGCAGGCCGAGGTCTACGCCACCTTCCTGCAGCCCCTGCTGCGCCCCCGGCAGAACGCTCGCCGCTCCATGAGCCTCGTCTACGAGCCCATCGGCCCCCGCCGTGCCCGCCAGGAGCTGGCGCGCGAGAAGGCCAAGCGCAGCTCCGCCCGCCACCTGCGGGCCAAGACCGGCCGCGACGAGAGCGAGGACGAGCGGCGCGAGGCGCTCATCGCCCGGACCCAGGACGCTGCCCGGGCCGCCGGCCAAGGTGTGGTGCGGATGACCGCGGTCCTCGCCGTCACCGTCACCAGCGTCGACGAGCTGGAGACGGCGTGCGCCGAGCTCCAGGCCGATGCCGCCTCCGCCGGGCTGGAGCTGCGGCGCATGTGGGGCGCCCAGGACGTCGGCTTCGCAGCCGCCGCGCTGCCCCTCGGCCAGGGCCTGCCCGATCGACGAATGGGCTTCTGATGGGACTGCTCTCACGCCGCCGCACCGGCGGCGACACCCTCCTGGAGGCTGCCGGGCTCGGCGAGGCCACCGGACTGAAGAACCGCAGCGTTCCCGCGCAAGCGGCGCAGTCCGCCCGCGAACAGCGCCGGGCACGGCTGTTGGAGAACCCCGACACCGTCATGCGGATCGCCCCGCGCAAGGGATGGCCGCAGCCGTTTGCCGGCCGGGCCGCCGCTCTGCCGCGCACCGAGGTCGTCCGCGCGGACACCACGACGGCGGCCGGGGCCTACCCCTTCCTGCACGCCGCCACCCTGCCGCCGGTCGGCGCCTACATCGGCCAGAACACCCTGACCACTCAAGCCTTCTCCGCTCACCCCGCGGTGTGGGTCAGTGAAGGGCTGTGCACCAACCCGAACGTGATGATCACCGGTATCCCGGGGTCGGGGAAGTCCGCGCACGTCAAGGCACTGGCGTTCCGGCTGATGGCGTTCGGGCACCGCACCCTGATCGCCGGGGACGTGAAGGGAGAGTACGCCGGACTCTGCCGCCACCTCGGTGTCGAGCCGGTGAGGCTCGGTCCCGGGCTGCCCGGCCGGCTCAACCCGCTGGACGCAGGCCCGCTCGGTGTGGGGCTCGAAGACGTACACGATCCGGCGGAGTTCCGCAGCCGCCTGCAGGAGATCCACCGCCGTCGCCTCACTCTGCTCAAGGCCCTGCTCGAGCTCCAGCTCAAGCGCACGCTGCAGCCGCAGGAGGAGGAGGCGCTCGACGTCGCGGTGCGCGAGGTGACCGGCGAGCTGTACGGGCAGTCCCGCCTCGCCGTGCCGACACTGCCGCTGGTCTACGACAAGCTGCGCGACCCGAGCGAGGCCATGGCCCGCGAACTGCGGGTGCGCGACGGCGAGGTGCAGCTCGCGCGCGAGCAGATGGTCTCCATCCGCTCCGCGCTCGGCGGCATGGTCAACGGCCACCTGGGCGGCCTGTTCGACCAGGAGACATCGATCGGCCTGGACTGGGACGCCCCGATCCAGTCCGTCGACATCAGCGCCCTCGAGGGGTACGGCGACGAGACCGTGGCCATGGTCCTGTCCTGCGTCTCCTCCTGGGCCCAGTCCGCCATCGACCGGCCCGGCAACCGCCCCTGGGTCGTCGTCCGCGACGAGCTGTGGCGCCAGATGCGCTCCGGCGGCGCCTCTATGGTCAAGAAGATCGACGCCGACCTGCGCCTGTCCCGCGCCACCGGCACCATCCAGGTCCTGGCCACCCACCGGCTCTCCGACTTCGAGTCGGTCGGCGCGGCCGGCTCGGAGGCGGTCGCCGTCGCCAAAGACCTGATCTCCTCCTGCGAAACCCGCATCCAGCTCGCCCAGGACACCCGGCCCCTGCAGATCACCCGCGAGGCCATCGGGCTGACCGACGCCGAATGCGACCTGATCGGCTCATGGGGCGCCGGGCAGCGCGGCCGCGCCCTGTGGAAGGTCGGCCGCGGCGGCGGCTCCCACGCCGTCCAACTCGTCCTGTCCCACACCGAGGAGAAGCTCTTCGAGACCGACGAGAAGATGGTGATCTGACATGGCCGCCGAGAAGACCGGCCGGGGCGCCGGCGGCGCGGCCCTGGACGACAACAGCCTGCTCGCCGCCTACGGCGCGGGCCTGGTCCTCACCGTCGGCATCGCAGTCCTGACGGCCGCCCCGCTTGCCGCACTGCTGTCCGGCCGCGGCTGGGCCACCAGTGACAGCCAGATCCCCACCACCGTGCTCAGCGCCGTCGTACGAGGGCCGGCCTCCGTCTACGAACCCGCCCCGCCGAGCTGGCTGTTCTACCTGCTCCTGGTCCCACTGGTCGTAGTCATCTTCGCCCTGGTGCTCAAAGCGGTCTCCGCGCTCAACGGCTTCGGCCGCACCGGCGGGGCCCAGTGGGGTGGCGCGAAGGTCGAGAGGAAGCTCGCCGCCCCCCAGGACCCCAAGGCCCGGGCCAACCGCCTCACCGCCGGGCGCGGACTGCGCACAAAGAAGATCGTGGCCGCGAAACCCAACATCTCCGCCACGGTCTTCGGCGTGCCCGGCTCGTCGAAGACGACCGGCCTGGTGCTGCCGAACGCGGCCGAGTGGCAAGGGCCGCTGGTGGTCACCACCACCAAGGCCGCCGACCTGGACATCATCTACGCCCGCCGCCGGACGCTCGGACCGGTCTGGGTGATCGCCCCGGCCGGCATCCCCGGCCGGACGTCCAACAAGTGGTCCCCGGTCGACTACTGCAGCGACGCCAAGGCCGCCGACCGGATGGCCGCCTGGATGGCCGAGGCTTCCTCATCGAGCGACGACAAGCGCGCCGCCCCCTGGATCGACCAGGCCAAGAACGTCCTCAAGGGCGTGCTGCTGGCCGCGAACCTCTCCGGCGGCGGCGTCGCCGCGATGCGCCGCTGGCTCGGGCTCGGCAAGGACGCCGTCGACCACGTCCGCGCCGTCCTGCTGCAGCACGGCTACACCGAAGTCGCCGACGACTACGCCTCCCCCTGGCTGCGCCTGCACGAGGACGGCGTCGGCTCCATCCAGTTCAGCCTCAACGTGCTGGCCCGCGTCTACGCCGACGAAGAGGTCCGCGAGACCTGCTCCGGCACCGACTTCACCGTGGAACAGCTGCTGGAGAAGAACGGCACCGTCTGCCTGATCGCGTCCGAGGCGGACGCCGAGCGGTTCGCCCCGCTGCTGACCTCGATCATCGCGTCGATCATTCACGGCGCCGAGGTCCGCTACAACGCCACCGGCAAGCCGCTCGACCCCTCGCTGGGCGTGCTGGTCGACGAGGCCGGCAACATGCTGCGCTACCCGCGGCTGCCGAACATCCTCACCACCGGCCGGGGCATGGGCATCGACGTCCTGACCGTGTGGCACGACCTGTCCCAACTGCGTGACCGGCTCGGCACCCAGAAGGCCAACACCGTTCTGAGTGCCTCCGGTCTGCGGATGCTGCTGCCCGGCTGCGGCGACCTGGAGACCCTGCGCTACTTCTCCGGCCTGTACGGCCGCACCGAGATCGAGCGGACCTCCCACGGCCGCTCCGGCGGGTCCTTCTCCACCAACTCCTCGCCGACTGAGACCGACCTCGCCCCTGTCCACTCGCTGCAGCAGCTTCCCGACTTCACCGCGATCGCCCAGTACTCCAACCTGCCGCCGATCAAGGTGAAGATGCGGCTCACGTTCCGGGACAAGGACCTCAAGAAGCTGCTCGCCGCCGCCCCGCCCGCCCCCGCGGCCGCAGCCGTCGAGGCCGAGGTCCCTGCCGCCCGGCGCGCAGCGGTCCCGCTGGACAAGGAGGTCCGGCCGTGACGGATCCCCTGGACAACCCGGCAGCTCTGTGGCCCGACATGCCTGCGGCCGCCGATGCTCCGGAGCCGCGGCGCTGGGTGTGGGCGGCCATGTCCCCGCCCGATCGGCGCGCGCGGCTGCGGGAGATGGCCGTCTGGGTCGACTGGTTGCGCCGCGCCTTCGAGCTCCACAACGTCATCCCGCACTGCTGGTACCGGCACTCCGCCGTCGTCGAGCACCTCACCGCCCTCTACGTGGGCTGGGTACGCACCTACGCCGGCGAACAGGGGCCCGGACGGGACCTCGCCGAAGCCGACTGGATCAACACCCTGCACGCCCTCACCCCACGCCTGCAGCTGGCCGCCTGCGCCACCGGCCGCCACGAAGAACCACCGCTACCCCCACCGGCGCGCCCCGAAGAGGCCGAGGAGTTCGAGGCCTACCTCCTCACCTCACCGGCCACGACCGATCCCGCCCAGCACCCGGCCGCGGCCGAGGTCAACCGGGCGATAGCGCAGCTCGACGCACCGCTGTAGCCACTTACAGGCCCTGTTGGTCCAACAGGGGCGCCCGGGTCGACCAGGCGTGATGGAACCACCACAGAAGGAGTAGTGCTCATGACGATCCGCACCGATCACCAGCCCTACGTCCAAGCCGCGGTCGCCGAGATCGAAGACATCGGCTTGACCGTCGCGGGACACGCCGTGACCGGCCGCCCGCCGGCGGTGCGCACGGCCGTCGTCACGCTGGAGGTGCCGGACGGCGGTCCGTACGCCGACGAGGACGATGACCTCGAACTCGTCTGGGACGAGGCATACGGCTGGGTGCTCCACCTGCCCGCCGAGGCAGGTACGAGCGACTGGTTCATGGGCGAGGACCTGGTGCCCGCGCCCGCCCGGGTCGCCCGCTGGGTCGACATGGTCCTGTCGAACCCCGGGCTGACGCCGAGCCGGGAGGACGGGCCGCAGCGGCTGCCCGAGAGCGACGACGACGCGTTCGAGGCGCGTCTGTCGGCCTACGCCCCGTCGGCCTGACGCGCTCGCTGTCCTCCCGACCGCCCTCGGGACGTCGGCGCTGAGGCTGCGCCGGGCCCGCCGCTTTGGAGAACGACATGTCCGTCACTCCGGTTGCCCCTGCCCCCGAAACGCCCGAGTCGGAAGCCCGTCTGGGGCCGATCGGACGCGCCCGCGCGAGCCTGACGGCGATCGAGACCCTGCTCCGGCTGCGCGAGGACCAGACCGCGCCCACCGCCGAAGACCTCGCCGCCCTGCGTCAGTGGCCCGGCTGGGGGCCGCTCGCCCCCGCCCTGTCGGACGGCCGCGAAGGAACCTGGGCGGAGATCGGCGAGCAACTGCAACGTCTGCTGTCCCCACGCGAGTACCGGCAGGCCGAACAGGGCACGCCGACCGCCTACTACACCCCCGACCGGATCGCAGAGGCCTGCTGGACGGCCCTGCGCGATCTGGGCTTCCGCGGCGGCCGCATCCTCGAACCCGGCTGCGGCGCCGGAACCTTCATCAACCACACCCCCGACCGGATGCCGGTCGAGTGGTTCGGTGTCGAGCGCGACCCGACCACCGCGGGCATCGCCGCCCTGCTGCACCCGGACGCGCAGATCATCAACGCCCGGCTCCAGGACGCAGGACTCCAGTCGAACAGCGTGGACGCCGTCCTGGGCAACGTGCCATACGGCAACTTCCAGGTCCACGACAAGACCGCGCCGAAGGCGGTCACCGACTCGATCCACAACTACTTCATCTGGCGCTCGGTGCAGGCCTTGCGGCCCGGCGGCGTCGCCATCCTGCTGACCTCCCGCTACACGATGGACGCCGCGGACGACACCGCCCGCCGCGCCATCGCCAAGCACGCCGACCTGCTGGGCGCCGTCCGGCTGCCCAACGGTGCCCTCGCCGAGGGCGGCACCGGCGTCTTGGCCGACATCCTCATCGTCCGCCGGCGCGACACCGACGGCCCGCTGGACGACAGCTGGATGGAGGTCAGCGAGGTCCCGACGATCTCCGGCCAGTACGCCAACAACTACTTCCTTCAGCACCCGGAGAACGTGCTCGGCACGTTCGAGCAGAGGCGGGCCGCCCAGTTCGGCCACACCCTGGCGGTGAAGCCCCCGGAGGGCCAGGACCTCGCGGCCGCGCTCGGCGAGGCCTTCGACGGCATCACCGCGGCGGCCCGCGACGCGGGTCGCGACTGGCGGGTCGCGATCGGCGCGCAGCCGTTCACGGAGGACACGCTGCCCTTCCCCGTCCGTGAGGACGGTCGGAAGGAGGGCTCGTTCCATCTCGTGGACGGCAAGCCGCACGAGGTGGTCGACGGCGAGCTGGTCGCCGTTGAGCGCGCGGGCAAGGAACTGCCCAAGCTCATCGCGCTGCGCGACGCCACGCTCAAACTGATTGAGGCGGAGACCGACCACGACACCCCCGACGAGCAGCTCGACCCGCTGCGCGCCGAGGTGAACCGGCTGTACGACGCCTACGTCAAGGCGCACGGCCCGATCAACCGCTTCACCCTCACCGAGGGCCAGGTCGATGAGGAGACGGGCGAGAAGGCGGTCAGCCGCCGCTACCCGCGTCTGGGCGGGTTCCGCCGCGACCCGGACGTCGTCTCGGTCCTCGCCCTGGAGGACTTTGACGACGAGACGCAGAAGGCGGACAAGGCCCCGCTGCTCCTGCGCCGGGTCAACCGCCGTATCGAGCGGCCCACGGCGGCGGAGACACCGGAAGAGGCGCTGTCGCTCTGCCTCAACTTCAAGAACAAGATCGACGTCCCCACCATCGCGCAGCTCCTGGGGATCGAAGAGGACCAGGTGCCCGGGGCGCTCGGGGAGTTGGTCTTCCCCGACCCGGACAGTGGCGAGCTGCTGACCCGGGGCGCGTACCTGTCCGGGCCGGTCGTGGACAAGCTGGAGCGCGCCGAGTTCCTGCTGTCGCAGGGCCGCGAGGACCTCCAGCGGCACGTCGATGCCCTGCGCGAGGTGCAGCCCGAACCGCTGCCGCCGGAGGACATCAAGGCCAAGCTCGGCGCCCCGTGGATTCCGGTGGAGGACGTCACCGCGTTCGCCGAGGAGATGCTGGGCGTACGGGTCGACATCATCCACGTGGCCAAGACGGCGACGTGGAACGTCGACATGCCGATGACGATCCCGGAGGCCGCGACCAGCGAGTGGGGCACGTCCCGCGTCAACGCCTTCGAGCTGCTCGACCTTGCGCTGAACGGGCAGGCCCCGAAGGTCTACGACACCTTCCGCACGGCCGACGGCGGATCGCGGCGGGTGCGCAACGACAAGGAGACGATGCTCGCGGAGTCGAAGATGACGGCGCTGATGCGCCGCTTCGCGAGCTGGGTGTGGGAGGACCCCGACCGGGCGGACCGTCTGGCCGCCGACTACAACCGCACCTTCAACAGCACGGTCCTGCCCAAGCACGATGGCTCCCACCTGACGGTCGACGGCATGGACCCGGAGTTCAAGCCGTACGAGCACCAGTGGGACTTCGTCCAGCGCGTGCTGAGCGCGGAAGAGGGCTCGCTGTGCCCGTACCCGGTTGGCGCCGGTAAGACGGCCACGATGTTCATGACGGCGGTCAAGCTGAAACAGCTCGGCCTGGTCAACAAGCCGATGATCGTCGTCCCGAACCACCTGCTGGAGCAGATCTCCCGGGATGGCAAGAAGCTGTTCCCGAACGCCAAGATCCTCATGGCAGGTAAGAAGGACCTCGCCGACGCCCGCTCGCGCATGCTGTTCGCGGCCCGGTGCGCCACCGGCGACTGGGACGCCATCGTGATGACGCACAACAGCTTCGGCCGCCTCGGGGTCCACCCCGTCACCGAGGCCACCTACCTGGAGGAGCTGGCCAACGAGTACCGCGTGGCGCTGAGCGCGATCGACGGCGACGACGCCAACCAGCGGCGGATCAAAGAGATCGCCAAGATGGTCGACCGGTTCGACGCCCGCGCGTCCGACCTGCGCTCGAAGGCCACCGACGCGGGTGTCACGTACGAGAACCTGGGCGTCGACTTCCTCCAGGTCGACGAAGCGCACCTGTTCAAGAACCTCGCCCTGCCGGCCACGACCGAGGGCATGTCGCTCGGCAAGCCGTCCAAGCGGGCCACCGACCTCGACCTGAAGCTCATCGTCACCCGCGAGCGCACCGGCCGGGACAACGTCGCCGCCCTCTACAGCGGCACGTTCATCTCGAACTCGGTGCGCGAGATGTACGTCTTCAAGCACTACACGATGCCCAAGCGGCTGGAGAAGCTGGGACTGGGCAGTCCCGACGCCTGGGCGGCGAACTTCATCCAGTTCGAGTCCCGGCCGGAGGTCGGGGTCGACGGTGTCAGCTTCCGCCTCAAGCGACGCCCGGTGGAGTACACCAACGCCGACGAGGCCCTGGCCATGTTCGCGGAGGTCGCGGAGCTGCGGCCCCGCGAAGCGTTCAAGATCAAGCGGCCCAAGCGCGTCGACCGCTTCGTGGAGGTCGACGCCACCCCGAACCTGGTCCAGTACGTCAGCTCGATCTCCGACCGCATCGACCTGATCCAGCAGGGCAAGGTCAAGCCGTTCGAAGACAACATGCTCAACGTCATCACGGACGGCCGCAAAGCCGCCCTGGACCTTGAGCTGGTCGGGATGGAGCCGGACGGCCCGGGCAAGGTCGGGGCCGTCATCAGGAACGTCCTGGAGATTCACGAGCGCACCAAGGACCTGAAGTTCCCCGGCTATCCGGACGACGTCTCCGGCGGCCTCCAGCTCCTCTTCTGCGACCTGGGCACCCCGAGCAAGGAGCGCGGTAGTCAGGTCTACGGCAAGATCCGCCGGGGGTTGATCGACGGCCTGCCGGAGGAAGGGCTGCCGGGCATCCCCCGCGAGCGCATCCGCCTCATCCACGACTACAACAGTGACCTCGCCAAGGAACAACTGTTCAGCGACGCCCGCGCGGGCAAGGTCAGCGTCCTGTTCATGTCCTCGGAGAAGGGCGGGACGGGCGTCAACGTCCAGACCCTCGGCATCGCGCTGCACCACGTCGACCCGCCGCACAAGCCCGCCGAGTGGGAACAACGCGAAGGCCGACTCGACCGGCCCGGCAACCTGCTCATCGACCTCGACATGGAAGTCGAGTTCCTGCGCTACATCGCGCTGAACAGCTTCGACAGCTACATGTTCCAGCAACTGGAGCGCAAGCAGCGGCCCATCGTGCAGATCATGTCCGGCCGCAAGGTCGGCCGTGTCATCCAGGAGATCGACCCCGTCGGGGCGGGCTTCGGGCAGGCCAAGGCCGTCGCCACGGGCAACCCGATGCTGCTGGAGCTGGCCGACGTCAACGGCGAGCTGACCATGCTCCTCAACGAGGCCGACGGCCACCGGCAGGCGCAGGCCCGCATGAAGCGCAAGGTCGAAGTCCTCTCCGACCAGATCCGCGACGCGGAGCGCACCCTGCCCGCCATGCGCGCCATGGCCGACGCGATCACCGCCGCCGGGGACGACGACACATGGCGCACCGCCGACGGCCGCCTCATCGACCCCGACGACGTCGCCGGCGTCCTCGCGCAGACCGCACAGGGCTCCAAGCCCACCCTCGACCTGGACGCGGGCTACCTCTGGCGCGGCCTGAACGTCGGCTTCACCTGGCACCGGCGCCAACAGTTCGGCGGGATGTCGTACGAGGGGTGGGCGCACCTGGTCGCGGGCGGCCACCAGGTCGACGTCCGCCTGAACCTGAGCTGGTTCGGCAAGGGCCAGTCCTGGCGCATCGTCAAGGCGCTGGGGGAGGCCGCCGACGAAGCTGTGACCGCCCCGGTCGAGATCGAGCAGAGGGTCGTCAAGCAGCGTGCGGCGCTGGAGGACACCCGGTCCCACATCGGGCGCCCCTTCGAGAAGCACACCGAGCTGGAAGCGGTCCGCGAGCGCAAGGCCGCCCTGGAGGAGCAGATCTCGGGGGCCGCCATCGCCTCCGGCCGCGAGAGCGGGTCGGGCCCGCAGTTCGATCCCGGCGCCGCCGCTGACGGCGGCCGCGAGATGACCGAGGCGGAGATGGCGATGCACGACGCCACCGCCATGGCCGGGATGCTCGGCGGCACCGCCGTCGTCGTCAGCGAGGGTCAGACCATCGGTGGCGCCCGCGTAGTCGACCACACGGACGTGGACCTGCGGACCCCTGATCTGACCGATCCGCGCCAGTGGGACGAGGCTGTCCGTGCCTTCACCACGGCTGCGGCCGCCGACGCTGACGTGCAGGCATGGGCGCAGATCGACACCAACGGGGGTGAGCCGTTCCGCGAGGGCTTCGCCGGATGGGCACAGGAGTGGGCCCTGGAGCGCGCCAACCTTCCCGAGGACCGTCCGGCGTGGCTGCGCGCCTGGCTCGACCCCGAAGGGGCCGACACGCGCCAAGCGATCCTCGCCGAGGCGGCAGGGATCGCCTGGCGGCAGGCCCGGGCCGCCACTGATCCAGACCCGGCGCCCGCCCCGGAGATGTTGCAGGTCGCTGCGGTCCTGCGGTACTACGAGCCGCTGTTCCGGCGGCACGGCCTGTTCGGCACGGCCGCGGCCGCCGTCTACATCTCCCGTCCCGGCTACGGCTACGAGTACGACGCCGACAATCCGCTGCCCAACCTGGTCGCGCGCATGGGCGAGATGGCGAACCGACTCGGGGGCATCTACCGCGACGGGCCCGCCGTCGATGACTGGGTCATGTACCACGTCGGCCTGCCGCGCTTGCAGGCAGCGAACCAGCTCAGCGACGTCGCGATCAGCCTGACGAACCTGATGACCGAATCCGGGTCGGCCGTCGGCAGCGTCGACCTGGAGGCCATCCTCGCCGCCCCGCCCGGCACGGTCATCGACCTTCCGCCACTGCCGGATCGCAACTCCGGGCAGCCCGCTCCCGGCCCCGAGGCGAACCCGTACGCCGACGCTGAGCAGATGCCACCGGACCCGGGCCTTGCCTCGGAGCCGGTACCGGAGCCCGCGGAGTCCGCCACGCCTCTCGCGCCCCCGCAGGCCGGGCCGGAGGCCCCGCAGGCGCCCGCCGAGGACACGGCGGAACCTGCCCCCGCCCCGGCGGACCCGTCGACCGACGCCGCCGGACAGGCACCCTTGCAGGACCTGGTCGACGCCTTGGGCGACCGCGTCATGGTCGGCCACATCGGCGGACCGCAGCCCGCCCGCACGCACCAGTCCGCCGGGTGGGCCATCATGGCGATCCTCAGCGACGACCAGGTGCACGGGCTGGTCAGCGCCGTCGCGGTCGACGGCCAGCCGGTCAGCACGGAGCCCGGCGTCATGCCCACCGACCGCGTACGGGAGTGGATCACCGAGCAGCAGCAGACGCCGACGACCGCCTTCTACGCCTCGACCAGCAGCGAGCTGCCGCCCGCCCTACGCGGCGACGGCGATGTCCACCTGTCGACCCGCGCGGACGGGCTGACCATCGAACAGGGCGATGTCACCACCACGATCCTTTGGGAGGAACTCCCGGCCTGGATCGACGCCGCGGTGGCGCACAACACCGCCAACCGCGACCCGTACAAGCCGTGGTGGCAGTACGGGAACCTGTCCGCAGAGATCCACTTCCGGCGCGACGAACGCAACCAGGCCATCCGCACCGCGATGGACGCCCTGGCCGACGCGCTGCGCGAGACCGTGCCCCCGACCGACGAACAGCTCGCCGAGGCACGCGACCGGTACGCCCCGCCGCCGGCGGCCGCGCCCGCCACGACCACGGACCCCGTGGTCGACGCCGAGCACACCTACGCCGAGGAGAGCGTGCCGGAGGAGTCCGCGCAGCTCCCCGAGGATGCCTCGCTGGTCCCGGGCGCCGAGGGCTACCACTACACCGAGGAAGGCCGCACCGTCCGCCTCTACACCGAGGTGGGCGAAGAGGTCGGCACGGCGAAGTGGAGCTACAGCAAGTACCGCTACCTGGGCGACGTCCAGGGTGACATCGTCCGGGGCACCGAGGATGGCGCCACCGTGGCCAAGCGCATGGCCAACCACCATGCGGTCGTCTACGGCAACCGGGTCCACCGGCCGACGCTCGATGACCAGGGCCGTGACCCGGTCTGGATCTTGCACAACGGTGCCGACACCCTCGTCTTTGGCGTACGGCCAGAGGATGACACCGCCCGGGCGGCGATGTGGACCGGCGGCGGCTTCAAGGAGTCCCGGAAGGTCGGAGGCTGGTACCTGCCCCGGACCTGGAAGGAGCCGACGCGGCGGGCCCGCGTCGATACCGCGGTGCGGGTCCTTGCGGCCGCCGGCCGGACCGTCGTCGTGCACGCCACCCGCGACGAGCGGCAGCGGGCCGAGCAACCCGTGCGTCTGCCGGTCCTCGACGTCACCCCTCCGAACCTGGAGGAGCTGCCGACGTTCTTCGACGCCCCGCCGTACACCGACGACAACGACATGGAGCAGGGCATCGACCGGCTGAACACCGCCTTCGAGCAGTGGAGCCAACTGCCCACCGTCCAGGCCTACAACGCCCAGGACCGCGACGCCCGCCCCGACGGCTTCGGCACCCCGGAGAACCCGATCGCCGAGCTGCGCGTGGCTCACGCGCAAACCGCGGGCGCGCTACGGGGTGACGCACTGGGCGGCCCGGAGGAGATCCTGCGCCGAATCTATGCGGTGGCTGCCTGGAGTCAGGCCCTCGAGTCGGCTGTCGACGACGAACTGCTCCACCCGCTGCAAGAGGTCTACGAGGCGGCTCACCTCCTGGCCGCCCGTACCCAGGCAACGGTCGCCGAGCTCGCCCGAGCGGCGGAGCAGTCCGCGGCCGCCGAAGGGGCCTCCGTGACCGAGTCGGCTCAGACGCCGCCCGTCGTACCAGAGCAGCAGGAGAGCGCCGCGCAACAGCCGCTCGCCCCTGCCGCCGAGCCCGCGGCGGAGCCTGCCGAGGCTCCCGTGTCCCCGCAGGCGTCACCTGCGGGTCCGGACACGGCTGCGGAGCTCGACGGAGGGGAAACGCCCGCGGCCGCCGCCCCGGTCGAACCATCCCTGCCGGCGGCCGACGCCGACGACGAACAGCCCGACCTGACTGCCTCCTCCGACGGCCCGCCCGCGCCGAGCGAGCCGCTGCCGCCGCAGTCCACGCCTTCCCACGACGGGCAGCTCGATCTGTTCGGAGCCACCGGCGACTCCTCCCCAGACCAGCCCGCGCCCGCAGCCTCCGCCGAAGCTGACCGGGCGTCGACGGCCGAGGAGACTCCGGCAGCGCAGAACGTGGTGGACACCGCGGGAGTCGCGGAACGTAAGCCGAGGGCAGTCGACGACGGCGCGCCCCCAGTGGGGAAGGCCGCGCCGGAAGCCGATGCCAGCGAGCGCGAGGACCAGGACGCCGCCGCCCCCTCACCCGAACCGGCCGAGGCCACAACCGCAGAGGCCGCACCTAAGGCGGCCGAACTGGCTGGCGAGCCGGAGGCATCCCCCGCCCCCACAATCCCGCCAGAGCCCACCCCGGGCGAGCTCGATCTGTCGGATGTGCCGACCGAGTCAGCCGGGGGGCCGCCGGGGGAGGCAGTTGAGCAGTACGCCCGCACCGGACGCATCCCCCCTCGATTCGAGTCCCTGGAGGCATGGCTGGGCAGCGCAGCCGAGGAGGCGCGCAACCAGCGCGAGGAGTACCTCGAAGCTCTCGTCACCGAAGAAGCAGAACGCCAGCAGACCCAATCCCCTTCGCCGGCGCTGGTGGAGCCCCCTCGTCATGCCCCTGCTGAACCGTCGCACGAGGAGCCGGCCAACCTTTCATCCGCCGACGGCACGACCACCGACAGACCACCCCTAAGCAGGGAGAAGCCGATGACTGTCCAGCCAGAAGAGGCCGCGCGGGCCTCCCGTCCCGACCCCGCCGCGTCCCCGGGCCAGCCGCATGATGACGTCTTCCCGTGGTGGATCGGCTTCGAGTCTGCCGACCCGATCGAGCCGTCCGACCTGGATGCAGCAGGAGCCGAGCTCCGAGAGGCTTTCGACGACCACGTTCCGGACGATCAGGCCATGGCGGACGAGATGTGGGAGTCCGTCAAGCCATTCCTGGACTTCCCCACGCCCGAAGATGCAAAGGAATGGCGAGCAGCGGAGAGCGCTCCACCCGTCGACCAGCCCGATGGTGCAGAACCGACCCACCCGGTGCCCGATCGCCAGGAGGCGGCAGAAGCGCTCAACGAGGCGATCGCAGGAGCCGAGCGCCACGAGGACGTCAGGAGCCTCCCGGAGTGGCAGAAACTCCAGACACTGCGAGGCGCCGCAGGCCACGTATGGAATGTCCTGCGGGAGAAGGCCGGCGCCTACTTCGAACAACTCCGCGATGACGTGCGTGTCCAGGGCTTCATGCGCGCCCTGTCTGTCCGGGCCTGCGAAGCGATCGCCCGCGTCGCGCAGGCGGCCGCCGACCGGCTGCGGGCCGGAGCCACCACGCAGGAGCTGCCCAGCGCCGAAGCCCTGCTGAAGGTCAGCAAGGCAGCGCTCACCTACAGCAACCCCCAGCACCAGAGCCCGGAAGCGGCCACGGCCGCACAGCCGGCCAGCGATGTCCGGGACCGCCAGATCCTGACGGGCTACACCTCCCGTGAGGATGCGGTCAGCGCCTCACGAGAGATCGCCCAGCAGTTCCATACCTGGGCCACCACGCCCATGGGCGAGGAACTCGCGCGCTCTGCGCACCCCCTGGTGAGCGACTTCCGTCGATCGTGGCAGCAGCTGCCGACTGCGGATCTGCCGGACGGCCCCGGTCCGGCCGCAGGCCCCTATGGCGCGGTCGCCGAGCAAGCCAACGCGGTCGTCATGAAAGCCCTGGAGCAGCAGGGCCGCTTCGCCCCGGCCGACGTCGCCGCGTTGAAGACCCTGGCTGACCTCGCTGCCGTCCACGGCGGTCGCCTTGCCGTCACTCTGCCGCCGGGTGTTACGCAGGCGGCCGTGCCGCAGCAGATGGCACCTGCGCCCAGCGTGGCCGTACCGGCCGCGGCTGCGGCCAAGGGGCCCAGGGCGTCGCTGTAGTGAGCATGGGAGCCCCGGAACCGCAGCGCGTGGCGCCTCTGGCCCTGGAGACGCCGCTGCCTCTGCGGCTGCTGACCGAGCAGGAGATAGCGGAGCGGGCGGCACGTCTGGCACGTGCGCAGGAGGCCACCCGCCGCATGGCGAGCATGCCGCCAGTGCCAAGCGGGACGTTCGACATCGTCCAGAGACTGATTCAGCAGGGAGCCCCTCCCGAGGCGATCGACCGGGCCCGCCGCGCGATTCAGGAGGATCAGCAGTTCGCCCGCGAACAGACAGGCCGCGCCGGGGGCCATGCGGCCCAGCTACGCAAGCACGTCGAACAGGTCAGTACCGAGCGGCAGCGACGTCAACAGCTCAGCCCTGCCGAGCAGCAAGCCGAGGACGCCGAGCGCGCTCGGCGCTCCTTCACGCCGCCGCCTCACCGCCACTCGCCCCCGCCGATGGTGGCACTACCACTCGCGGAAGCGCCGCGTCAGTCCGGCCGCACCCGCTAGCCACGGGGTTGGCCCTTTGGCCCCAACAGAGCCAACCCCGCCCGCGTGACTACAGCGACTGGCCGCTGCTGGGATGCTTCGGCTGCGGGAGACTGATCCGCATGCCAGCCGCCGGAGACTGCGAGCGTGTCGGTGCTGGAACGGTACGCAACTGCTGCCGGACGACGGCTTCCGCAGTACGACGCGCGGGCGGGAGGCTGGCACGGCGGCCGATCTCCGCAACCGTTGCCTCTTGCTGGCCCTGAAGCCGGGGCGCCTGCTCGCGGCCGCGGGCAGCCTCGCTCTGGGCATGGTGGAGATCCTCACGGGCCGACGCTTTCGCCCGCGCGACAACCTCGTCCGGCGCACCCTGTTCCGCGAGCCTGCGGATCACGTCCTCCGTACCGAGTGACGGCGGCGCAGGATCGGGACGGCGCGCACTGCCCAGCGCACGGCCGAGTTGTCCCGACCACTCCGTCAACTCGGGGTCCGTCAGCATCTGCAGGAGCGGCCCTTGCCCGGAGGTCCCGCGCCACTGGGCCCTCTCGAACGCCTGCGCGGCAGCCGCATCCGCCCGTGCCAGGCGATCTCCCCACTCCGGCCACCTCGCCATCTCCAGCTCGGTGCGCTGCTCGAAAAAGAAGGACATCGTCTTCCGGTCCCAGGGCCGCTCCCGCGCCTCGAGGAAGGCCTCGCGGACGCTTGCGCCAGGGTGCCAGACCCCGTCCTGATCCCGTTCCTTGCTGAACACGACACCGTCCCTGGTGATCACGTGGAGCGCGTCAGCCAATCCAGTGCGCTCCAGGTTCTCCAGGATGTTCGGCACCTCCTCGATCCCCATGTCGTGGAACTCGAGCGGCGGCAGGAGAGCGTGGCCCGCCCCGCCCGGCTGGAGAGCGCCATGATGCCGAGAGACCATGGACAGCTGACTGATCGCAGAGTGCACAGCCAGGTAGGCGAACTGCACACGGTAGGGCCGCACATCGTCGTTCCAGTCACGGATGGAGGGCTCGATGTGGTCTGGGCCGACGAACGGGCCGATGACGACAGCGTCCATGCCCTCGGCGCGTAGATGTTCGCGCAGCAGGCCTCTGATCACTGCCACGTCCTTCGCACACATCTTCATGGCGAGCGACACGTCTCCATCGTGCTCTCGCACGAGGTCCTGATAGTGCGGGTGGAAGTCGTAGAGATCATCGCCCTCGAGTTGGAAGGCATCCCGCAAGCCCAGCTGTTCCGCGACGACGTTCTTGGCCGAGGACTTTCCCGATCCCTGCGGACCTCCTAGGAACAGGACGGTGGGCGTCTCCGAGCTGGACCCGGCAACGGTCGGCAGCACCGACTCCATGAAGAGTTCGTCGATCCCCCCTGTGCCTTCCGTGGGCAGGCGCCGCGGGAACGGGTCTTCTGAGGGCTGGCTCACTGCTCCCCTTCCCGGACACGCCGCAGCAGAGGGGGATAGTCGTCCAGGATCCGCTGGATCTGGGCCCGGTCATGGACGCCGAGTTGGCCTCGCTCCAGAACATAGGTTCGTTGCTGGTTCCTCAAGATGGCAGCGTCCTCGCGGGAGGCCTTTCCAATGCGGGACGAGTACGCGGCGATCACCGCGCTGACGAGGGCACGCGCACGCTCGTACCGGTTGGCCTCTTCCAAGGTCCAGCCACTCCGGCCTTGGGTCGGTTCAGTCATGGTTCCCCCTTCTCGGATGTCCTCTTGATCAAGTCGCCGCACTCCTAGACTCCCGACGAGCCGTCATGGATCCCTGAGCCCACGAGAGAGCAGGTGCGAAATGCAGCGAGACATTCAGCAGCCATCGGGGTGGCTGAAGAGCTCCTACTGCGACAACCACAACGACGCATGCGTTGAGGTCTCGTTCACCGAACGCGGCGTACACGTCCGGGACTCCAAGGACAGCGCCATCCCGAGCGCCGCCATCAGCAAATCCGGTTGGATGGCATTCCTCGACCACATTGCCGCACGCCGCTGAACGTCGGCGCGGGACCACCGTCGCCCACCGGCGACGGCCTGGTGCCGGTGGTCACTCCCACCGTGTCGCCGGCTACAGGCTCCGTCCTCGCGGCCTGCGCACCGGCGGCTCCACATGCCGCACTGCCTCGCGCTGCTGACGTACCGCGGGCCGAGAGGCCTGCTGTGCCCAACCGCCGCGCTCCGAAAGGAGACGGTGCGCCGAAAGGTCGAGAAGAGCACGGGGTACCGGCGTCCCGGCTGCTTTGGCGACTTCCAGGAGGGCTGCGGCCGCCGCCTGCTCGGTCGTCAGCACCTTGCGGTACGCACTGTTCAGCTCCTCCAGCTGACGGGGGCGGACGGGATAGAAACGCATCCGGGGATCGAGCTCGCGCGGGCGGTGGTCGATGGAGTCGGTGACGAGGCCGGCCTGGCTTCGGCGCACCATCACCGGGGCCGCTGTGGCAATCTGCCAGCCCGTCGCCGGCAACCGGTACAGCGAAGCGGCGATGCCCCCGACCTCCCGCGCGTCGTCGAGGATCGCCTGGGGTGGCCGGGCCTCGCCCGGCTTCTGTTCGGGTCGCCACTGAGCCCCGTACAGCAACTGGCCCACCCGGACGACGGAGGTGTGCGCGATGATCGTGGCCGGATGCGGCATGACGCTGGGCAGCTTCACCACCTGGCCCAGTCGGACGATCTCGTAGCTCGGCGGCGGCAGCTTTGGATGTGCTCGCGGATCGGAGACGTCGACCACGCGGTGCCAGGCGGCCGCGGCTTCCTGCCAGGCCTTCGCCGAGCCTCTCAGTGCTTCCGCAGCCCCCTGCAGAGCTTGTGTCGCCGGCGCATCGTGGCTCTGCTCGGCAACGCGGAGCAGTACCCGACCCGACAGCAGCCGGGCCATCGCCGTCCAACGGGACAGCTGCTGAAGATCTGATCCGCTCATACGGTGCTCGGACCGGTCGTGAAGTGTCTCGAAGGCCACCCGGCTCAGGCGATCGCAGTCCTCGCCGAGGCGAGCGGTAACGGCGCTGGTCGCATCCGACGAACTGGCCTGCACCGGTTCGACCGGCAGTGCGAGCGGCATGGCCCCCACCCCTTGGTCGGCCTCGCGCGTCTCTGCCCGGCCGAGCACGCTGGCCTTGGCGAGGAAGCCGCGGGCATCCTCAAGTGCGGCGACCACGCCCGGGTCTGCGACATCTTGCGTCAGGGCGTGTGCGACCTGGCCGGCCTCCCATGCCAGTTCCGCAGACCGCTGAGCCAGATAGTCGTGAGCTGTCCGCGTGCTGAGGGTGTAGGCGTAGGCCGTCACCGGCGCCCCGTCTGCCCCCCGATGGCTCTCGATCAAGTCCCGCACGGCGGCCACCGCCTGCCCGGCACCGATCAGTTGCTCCTGGCCGGCGCCGAGGTTCCCCTCGGATTGCCCAGGTAGCAGGCGATCCGCCGTTCGCAGTGCTTCACGTGCCCATTTGAGATTCAGCATGAGGTCCGCCGCGTTGGGCGACGCGGCAGTCCCGTCGGGCCCGGCCAGGTTGCTGTGCAGATCGCCGAGGAAGCGATCAAGTTCCTGAACGGCCCGGCGGTGCACCGGTTCTGCATCGGTGAACGACGTACCTGCCGCAGCTCGAAGCCGCACGCCGGCGACGTCGAACAATTCCCCCAGAGTCGTCATGTCCTACCGCCCCCATACGAGAGCCAGGGCGTTCGCGGCCGCCAGGGCGTGGTCGGCCGCCTTCCGCAGGGAGTCCTGTGCTGCTGCGTCTCCTTCGGCCGAGTCGGCCATTGTGATCAGCGCCGCGTGCGTGCGAGACATCAGCGCCACGAAGGGCTCGAGCGCTTCGGCATCGGCGGGAAGCGTTGGCACCTCCCGTGGACTGCCAGTGGCCGGCAGGGGAAGCAGGGCACGTCCGGCAGAGCCGGCCGCAGCTGCTGCCAGCGCCTGCAGCTCGTCTCCTCCCTGCCACGTGATCGCGTCCGCGACACGCGTGGCCAGATCGAAAGCGTCCCAGGCTGCCGTGAGGACGGTTGAGTCGTCGACGGCGTCGAGCGCAGATTCCAGGTCCTGTACAGGCGTGGATTTGACCACCGATCGCTCCCTTCTCGATGTGAGGACTTGATCGTTGCACCGCCGTCCGGGACGGCCTAACGGGTTGTGCACAAGGCCGCCCCTGTGGATAACCGGCGTGGCGCGACTCGCCTCGCTAAATCGAACAGGAGTATGATTCTGGCCATGGCCGATACCGATTTCCCCGACGACCTGCATGCCGCGCAGACCCGCCTCCACCAGGCACTCTCCAAGTACGCCGCCCTGTGCCGCACCCTGCCCTGGTCCGTCGACCCGATGGCTGGGTGGGCAGGCGAGGAGCACCCGCACACCGGTGTCGTCACCGGCGGCCGCGAAGACTCTCCCGGCTACACCAAGCCGCAGAAGGCAGACGAGGCCCAGCTCCGCGCCGAGTGCGTCGACCTGTCCGTCGCCGTCACCACACATCCGTACTGGGAGAGCGTGGACCGGGAGAAGCTGGTCGCCGAGCGGCAGCGGCTGAAGACCGTCACCAGGCTCACGGCCGCGCCTGCCCTGAGCGTCGTCCAGGCCGCATAACCGTGCCATGGCCGATCCTCGTTCCGACCTGTCCCGCCTCGACAAGCTCCGCATCGTGGCCGAGTACCAGGCCTACCAGCTCGAGCGCACCCAGCAGGCCATCAAGGACGAGGAGGCCGCGCTGGAGCAGCGTCGGCGGCGGGAGAAGGTCGCTCGGGAACAATCGTCATGGAAGCTCGAGCCGAAGCGCGCCCAATCGGATGAGGCGTTCGCTGTGCTGCACCGCGGCGGCTGCACCTTGTACCGGGGCTTCGGCGCGTTCTTGAACCGGGAGGAGGCGCTGATCGCCTCGTTGGAGCCGGACATCAAGCCCTGTGAGATCTGCCGGCCGGACACGGGTCTGCGGACCGACTGACGGGCAGCGTCGGCACTGATAGCGGCGGACTCGCCGGCCTTGGTCATCGACCGGCGTGGGCATAGAGGCTGGCGACCGCTGGGTGGGCCCGGTGCCGTGAGAAGCCGTCGAGGGTCGTGCTCACGAGACCGATGCATCGGGTGGCCTGGGTGGCCCGGGCAGTGTCGAAGGCCTCTCGGGCGTCGGCTGCCGCGGCGTCGACGTCACGGCGGGCGAGCGCTCCCTCCGCTCGGTAGGCGAGGACGACGGAACGGGTCCGCTCGCGGGCCGGGTCGAGGAGGCTGAGGCCCTCGGCAAGGGCAACGTCCGCTCGTTGTGGCCGGTCGAGGTCGAGCCAGCAGCGGCCGGCGTCGACGGCGAGGTCGGCGGGCGACATCCAGGACACCCACGCCGGCGTGGATCCCGAGCGGGCGCGGTCGAGGTGCCGCTCGGCCGAGACGAGGGCACGGCCGGTGGCGTGCTGGTCACCGATGACGGCCAGTGCACGGCCCCGACGCAGGTCGAGCAGGGAGCGAGCGGCCGGAGCGTGCGTGCGCGTGGCTGCGTGCTCCAGGATCTCGACGGCGATGCCTGGCTCGTTCAACCAGGTGGCGGCGTATGCCAGATCGGACAGCACTCCAGCGCCCTGATCGCGATCGTCCGCGGTGTGGGCGGCGTGCAGTGCGGTCCTCCAGTGGCGCTGACAAGCGCCGTGCTCGCCCTGGTCGAAGTGGAGCCAGCCGGCGCACTGAGCGGCAGAGGCAGCGACCTGGAGCAGTCTGCGGCCGGTTGGCTCGTCGTACACGCCGGTGCGGATCAGTTGGATGCTGGTCTTCAGAAGTGCGTGGACGAGCGTGGTGCACTCGGGTGCGCTGGTGTTGGTCAGCGCCCGTAGCTCGATGGTCTGGGTCTCCAACCAGGCGAGCAGGGTCTTGTCGACGCGGCGGCCGGCGAGCGCGCCGGTGAGGCGCTCGGGTTCGATGGTGGCCCAGTCGGCGGCGAGTCCGGCGAGCCCGCCGGTGGTCAGGACGAGGAAGCCGCGGCGATCGGGGTGGTCCAGGGCCACGAGTACCTCCGTGAGGGCGGCGTGGGTGCCGCGGGCGGTGAAGGGGTGCGGGGCATCGAAGGCCGGCAGCCACCACGGCCAGCCGAGCCCGGCGACGTCGTCCTGGCTGATGCCGAGGACATCGGCCAGGAGCATCTGATAGTCGTCCCCCGGACTCGCGAGGCCGTGCTCCCACTTGTAGACGCGGTCCCGGCCAGGCTGCTTCAGCATGCCGCGGCGGCGCGCCGCGAGCGCGAGGAGACGGGTCAGGCCCTCCATGCTCCAGCCCCGCTGCTCGCGGACGTACGTGAGCGGATGCCGTTGCGCCCCGTCCGCGCCCATCTCCGACTCCCGACTTCCTCGTCTGCCGACCGGTCTCGGGTCCAACGGTCCCGCCCCGCCGCGGCGTGGGGCAAGCCCGCCCGCCGCGCTCTGGCGTCGGGCATACACCGGGCATACAGACGCGCACCGCGGCTCGTGGAGACGCTGGGTCCGGCGCCAATGCGGGTGCCGATCTTCTCCGTTGTCCCGCCACCTGGCCGTGAGCCGGGGTGAAGGAGCGTGTCGTGATCAAGGAAGGGTCGTATCTGTTCGTCGAGGGCCAAGGCCCCGTCGAACCGTTCCGCGGCAAGTACGCGGTGAAGTCGGCGGATGTGTTCGAGCGCGTCCGGGCCCGGTGGGCTTCGGTGGGGCTGGATCCAGCGTCGGCGTACCTGCCGATGCGGATCGAACTGGAGCTCACGACGAAGTGCGACGACTCCTGTCCGTCGTGCGGGATGGGGGCACTGCCGCTGGCGGAGGGCCGCACCCTGACCGATGGGCAGATCCGGTTCCTGCTGCAGCAGTTCGCGTCGATCGGGCTGCCCTCCATTGCGGTCACGGGCGGGGAGCCGTTCACCGCCTGGCGGGCGCTGCTGAAGCTGATCGAGGGCGCCAGCGAACACGGCATCGACATCTCGAAGCTGACCACCAACGGTTCCTGGGGCACCGTGGCGCGGTGTCCGCGGGTGTTCGAGCGGCTGGAGAAGGCCGGCTTTCTGGACGGGACGCTGTTCGTGCCGCTGCTGATGATGTCGATCGGCGAGCAGAACACCCCGCTGGAGTCGGTCGCGCGGATCCTGCACCATGCGGTGACCCACTACAGCAAGCGGGAGCTCAACGTCGCGGTCTCCTCGCTCGCCGACCCGGCCACCCGCAGGCACAAGGTCGACGACCTGGTCGCCGTCTACGAGTCGGAGTACGGCCAGTTCCCGCACGAACGCGTGCACTCCACGATGCGGGTCTACCTCACCAACGACCGGATCGGCGGCCAGGCACCGGTCCACCGGCCCGGCCACACCCCGGTCGCGAAGTGGATGGACCACTGCTTCGACTGCTTCGCGCCCACCGTCGGCGCGTACGTCCTGCCCACCTCGCTGCTGAAGAACGACGGCAGTTGGTACACCTGCGCCGCGTTCAACGTGCCGGAGAAGCTGGCGTTCGGGAACCTGCTGCGCGAGCGCGCCACCGACGTCCTCGCGCGGGCCGCCGCGTCCCTCTACGTACAGCGAGTCCGGGCCGGCGGGGGCCTCAAAGCCTTGCACGACGTGGTGCCGCGGGAGTTCACCGAGAAGACGACCTGCACGTCGTTCTGCGACACGTGCGCGCTGCTGATCGACCAGTTCGACGAGAAGGCCGACACCACCACCGGCCACCGTTCCCCGACGTTGATCCCGCCCGCAGCGCTGATGGCCCGGACGAACCGCGCAGCCGCGGAGAGTCAGCGATGAGCGTCGACACCGCCGCGGTCGCGGTCGAGGCGCTGGTGTGGGTGACCGGGCGGGCGCGCGAGGAATGCGCGCGACGTGAGGCCGAGCTGGAGCGGGACCTGGGCGTGGACAGCCTGTCCCTGCTCGAACTGGTGGTGACCCTCCAAACCCGACTCACGATCTCTGTGCCAGATGAAGTCACTGCGCGTATCCGAACGGTCGCAGACTTGCAGGATGCGGTGGCCCCTCTCGTGGCGGCCGCGCCCTCGTCCGAGCCGACCCCAAGGACTCCCTCGTGAGCCAACGCGTCATCAACCCCCGCAGCCGCGGGTTCCTCTTCCTCGACTCCCACCCGGCCGGCTGCGAGCGGCTCGTCGAAGACATGTGGCAGGCGGTGCCGGCACCGCGGTCCGCCCCGGACGGGGACGGGCCGGTGGCGCTGGTCATCGGCTCCTCCGCCGGGTACGGCCTCGCGGCTACGATCGCCGGACTCGCCCGGGCCGGCATCCGCGGTATCGGCGTCTGCTTCGAGAAGGCACCCACCGAGCGGCGCACCGCCACGGCCGGCTGGTACCGGACCGCTGCCACTGCCGAACTCGCCCGCAGCCACGGCCGGGACATGGTCTTCCTCAACGGCGACGCGTTCAGCAACGCCATGAAGGACCAGGTCGCCGACCTTCTCGCCGAGCGGTTCGACGGCCGACTGGACTACCTCATCTACTCCGTTGCCGCGCCACGGCGTACCGACCCGGACACCGGCACCACGTACGCCTCCGTGCTCAAGCCGATCGGCCAGACCTACCGCACCAAGACCCTCGTCTTCGACGGCCAGGGCGCCCCCGAGGTCAAGGAAGTCGAGACCGCGCCGGCCGAGAGTGACGACATCGAGCAGACCGTGGCCGTAATGGGCGGTGCGGATTGGGAACGCTGGATCGACCACCTCGCCGACCGCGGTCTGCTCGCCGACGGCTTCACTACCGCCGCCCTGTCGTACATCGGCTCGCCACTCACCGCCCCGATCTACCGGCAGGGCACCATCGGCGCCGCCAAGGCCCACCTGGAAGCCACCGCCCGGACGTTGGACGAACGGCTCGGCAAGCTGGTCGGCGGCCGGGCGGTGACCTCGGTCAACGGCGCGGCCGTCACCCAGTCCTCCACTGCCATCCCCGGCATCGCCCTCTACGTCGGCCTGCTCCGCGGCGTCCTCGGCCAGGCCCTGGTCCCGCCGATCGGGCAGCTGGTCAAGCTCTGGGACCAGCTCACCGGCGCCCACCCGCTCACCCTCGACGACGAAGGCCGCGTACGCCTCGACACCTGGGAACTCACCGACTCCGTACAGGCCCAGGCCGCCGAGCGCTGGAAGACGGCCACCACCGACACCATCGGCCACCTCGCCGACCTGGACTGGTTCCACGCCGAAGTACGGCGCCTGTACGGCTTCGCCGTGCCCGGCATCGACTACACCACGCCGGTTGAGACAGACGTCCTCTGGCCCAACCCGACCACCTGAACCCCTGGAGGAACGCCATGCCTGTGCCGTCCAACGAGCAGCTCATCCGCTGGCAGCAGCACCTTGAAGACGCCCTCGCGCGCTTCGCCGACACCGATCTGCGCCAGGCCACCGCCAGGGCCAGCGCATCAGAGGTGCACGACGCGGCCGCGGCCTACCTGGTCCGGCCGTCCAAGCGGCTGCTCGGCATGGCGTTCCTCCACGCCGCCCACACCCTGGCCGCCGACACCGACGTCCACCCCGACGACCTGACCGCGATCGCCGCCGCGCTGGAGATCCGGCACGGCGCGATCCTCCTGCACGACGACATCGTCGACGGCGACACCACCCGCGGTGGACACCCCACCGCCCACCACGCCCTCACCGCCGCCTTCGGAGCCCGCGAGGCGACCAGCGCCGCCCTGTTCGCCGGCGACATTCTCGCCGGCCTCGCGCCCCTGCCGATCCTGCACGCCAGCCTTCCCGCACCGCTGCGCTCACGGCTCACCGAGCTGTTCCAGAACACCACCGCGCACGTCGCTGCCGGCCAGACAGAGCAGCTCCACCTCGACGTCCGCCAGGACCCGAAATCGGTGACCGAGGCGGACATCCTGCGCATCCACGCCGGCCAGTTCGCCCCGTACCTGCTGTGCTCCATCCAGCTCGCCGCCACGCTCACCGGCATCGACGACGACGCCCTCCACCACATCACCCGGGCTGGCATCCCGCTGTGCCAGGGCTTCCAGGTGCAGAACGACCTCGCTGGGTACACGGAGCTCGCGCGCGTCCTGGCCGAGAACGCCAACACGACCGAGACCCTGACCCTGGCCAACACCTCCGACCTCGCCCGGCGCCGCCGCACCGTCCTCGTCCGCGCCGCCCTCGACCGCCTCACTGGCGTCAAGAAGCGACGACTGCTCGCCTACCTCGACGGCACCGACGACGACCTGATCGCCATCGTCAGCATCATCGACGCCTCTGGCGCCGCCCGCCACTGCACTGGCCTCATCACCGACCTCCACGCCCAGGCCCGCGCACGCATCACCACCGACCCGCAACTGCCGCCCGCCGCACGGACCGCGCTCAGCGCCACCTGGGGCTACATGACCGCCCTGTACGACCCGGCATCCCCCACCAGCCGCCTCTACCTGCAGGTCCGCAGCGACCTGCAGGCCACCAGCTGATACAGGGTGACTTCCACATCGAAACCAGTTGCCCCTGCCCAACAGGGACAACAACGTCTGACGGGCGTAGTAACTCCCGGTCGCCGCGGCCGTCGCTGGCTTCGGCAACTGCTGGTCAGTCCGGACCGGTCCCGCCATCCCTGAAGTTCAACGCCCTGCTAAATGGAGGAGGAAGAGCGGAGCCGTCCGCGCGCGTCAGGATCATCCGTCAGGGGGAATCTTTGAATGGGAGGCACCACGGGCCTTCGCTGTCGCTGTCATTGCCGCGCAGAGCGAGGCATGGGCGAGTGCCGTGGGAACGGCGACCGCCGTCATCGCCGACGCCGGCAACCAGGACCGCAGGAGCCACGGATCGGCCTCGGCGGCGCGGGCGTGCACGGTGTGGGTGTAGAAGCTGGAGCAGGCGGAGAGCAGGTTGGCCCGGGAGGCGTCCGAGCGCGGCTTGCCGGTCGGCGCCATCTCCCCGCACCTGCCGCCTCTGACTCGGTGCAGGGTCGGCGCGGTCTCCAGGTGGCGGGCGAAGGCGTCGGCAAGCGGGAAGCCGGCGGCGAGCACGTGGCCGCCGCGCCCGCGTACGTACTCTTCACAGACCCGGAATCCGCGGGCGTACGTGCACCGGGTGTTGACGGAGGGCCAGCGAGCGATCCATCCGCCGGCGACGTCAGGGAGCATGTCGGCTGTTCCGTACGTCTGCAGCAGTTCGTCGCGCAGAGCGCGGGCCTCGAAGGGCCAGTCGTCCCGCGGGTCGAATAGGCCCGCGACGACCTCTGCTTTCCCACGGATCTGCAGCTCGGTCATCGGGTCGAGTTCCAGTAAGTCAAGCGGCCGTCCCTGGGGGGCGCCGGGACGTCGCACGAGTAGCCCCGATCCCACACCGCGTCAGATCCGTGGTGACCCGCAGCGCCCGCTCAGCCAGAAGCCCGTCACGGCGCTGACGGAGACACTGTCCTACGACCCGCGGTTTAGTCCTTCACGGAATCGAGTCTCTATCTGAGCCGGGGCGGTTCATCCCTTGCTGCTGGCCTCGGTGGCATGACGCCGGCACCAGGACTCGTCCGGCCGATCATGCTGCTGGTCAGGCTCAGCTCCAACTCGGCGAGAGCTCGTTCGGCTGGCTGTATGGCACTGGTCGGCCTGTGTGCGCATCGAGCAGGACGCGGTCGCGCACGGGGCGATCCAACTTCACCGTCACTTGTGTCTTCTTCGCCTGGGCAGTGCAGTCACCCGTCTTCGGGTCCTTGACGAAGGCTGACAACACCACGCTGCCGCGGGTTTCCAGGACATCCACGGCTGGGCCGTCGTCGCAGACGCCATGGATGGCGATCACGGTCACGGATCGCTCAGCTCCTTCAATCTTGACTAGCCGGTCAAGCGGAGCCAGTTGGCCGACGGGGATGTCGCCGGCTGGCTCAATCGGTGCTTGGGGCAGTTTCGACGGGCGGACAGCAGCGACCTTGAGAGGGGCGGCATAGCCCTCAAGCGTGAAGAACCAAGCTGGGACCGTCGCGGGCCCGCGGCTGGTGGTCAGGACCATCTCATCCAGCTTTGCCCCGGTCACGGTAAGGCGTGGTAATCCGTCGACCCGGGCGCGGGCCAGATTGGTGTAGGCGTCCTGTGCCTGCACCAATGGCCGTGTCAGCGACTTACCGCTCGCCCAAGCCACCCGGCCTTCCCTCGGCCGGGTGGTGGGCAGTTCGCCTCGCAGGGCATAGTTCTGAGCCTGATAGGCGCGCTTGTCGGCTTCGCGCAAGCCGCCCTGCGGCAGTTGGACCGCCTCGTCCATCGGGTAGTAGCCGGCCCGCCACGCATCAGCGGCCTGTGAACCGTCCCACGCTGCGGCAACCTGCCGGGCACGGTGCGTGGCCACCTCGGCCGCCGGGCCCTCCTTCTCACTGCCGCAGCCGGAAGTAGCGCTCGTGGAGAGGGCTACCAGAACAAGCAGGCGAGCCATTCGCGATGCCCTGATGTGCATATGGTCTCCCTGGGAACGACGGTGTCGTGCTGAGCTCTGTTGCCCCTCTGACGCGGTCGGTCCAGGACAGGTTCCACGAGTGAGGCCCCTGCACAGCGCACGGTCAGTAGACGTGAAGGCCGCGTTCGTTCAGAACGTCTTGGACCCTGGTGTAGTAAGTGCGGCGGTCAGCTTGGCCGTGTGAATCACCGCAGGGCTTGTCGGCGTAGCTGCCGCCGGAGAAGATGCCCAGGGCGGTCGAGCCGTGGAGCAGGGGCCCTCCGCTGTCACCGTGCATGCCGCACAGATTGGATTCGTACATGCCCCTCAGCACCGTCCCGTCGGTGAAGGTGACGGTCGCGCTGGTCTTGGTGAGGTTACCGGTCGTGTCTTGACTGGTGCGTCCGACACGGTCCACGTCTTCGTTTTCGGCCGCGTAGCGGGAGTTGGAGATCTGTGCACTCGGGCCACCCCAGTATTGGACGGTCCCGTAGGTTGCGAGGGCGGAGTTGTCCTTTTTGATGATGGCCCAGTCGCATGCGCGACCAGCACTGTCGCAGGTGCCCCCGTACCTGTACGCGGTTTGGGTGCCGATGCGGGTGTGGGGCTGCGTGACGTCATTGAGGTTCCAGACGTTGCCGGTAGCCTCTACGCAGTGGCCAGCGGTGAGCGTGTACACCGTCCCCGACGAGTTCGCGGTATTGAACGCGGCAGAGCAATTCCAGCCGCTGGACGTTATCCCATAGCCGCCGCGGAGGACGGCCGCTGCTGCCTCCAACTTGCCGCCGAGCCTTTCGATGCGCACTGCACCGGGATGAGCCGCAGCAACCCTTTCGATCCGAGCGCGGTCGGCGGCGGGCACTCCGTCGTAGATCGCTACAGACACTTGGTTGTTGCGGGCCTCGGCCCCCCAGGCCGTGTTGGGGATGCCTTCTAGCTCATCGAGATCGCCTTGGATGGATGCGAGCTCGGCTGTGCTGCGAGTCACGAGCTTGGGAACTCCGCCCGCGTCCCGGACGGTTCGCGCGGCGGCCGCGTCAGTGACCGTGACCACGAGTCGCCCGTCTTGGTAGTACGTACCGCCGGTCCGGTCGGAGCCCAGTTGAGCCGCCAGTGCTGCCGCCCGGGAGGGGTTAGTAAGCGGCTTCGGGCTCTCGCTGGCGGACGTTGGATATGCTGCGGCGACGGTGACCAGGAGTCCAGCTAAAAATGCCTGTATGAGTCTCTTCTGGGCATGCCTCATTGTGCGAACTCCAGGTGGCTTCTCGGCATCAATGGAACGTTCGTGCGAACTTCTGTGACTCTAGGGGCAGGCGCGGGCCCTGATGCATTCGTTCCAACGAATGGCTTGAACTTGCGCGTTCCATGGCCGGTGCCGACCGCACCCATGACGGAGGCCATCGGACCTGGGGTGATTCGTCTGGTGGCATGTGTGCCGATGTGGGGATGACAACTTTTGGGCACTGTACAAGTCAGTTAGTTGCGGGTAACTACGTGGCGAGACGCAGAAGAAGAAGCGGCCCCTCGGTCTTCCCAAGAGGGTCGTCCCGATGGCGACGCCGGACGGCTGACGGTAAGAAGCCGTATCTCAACCGATCTTGGAACGTGCGAGTCGAACGGAGTTCCTGGTCGGGTGATCTTCCGGTCGTGCGCGCATGAAGGCAGGGCCTTCTGGTAGTTCGGGGGTGCGGCCTCATTTCCGAGCGGTTCCCGGAGGCTCTGCCGCAATGCGAAGGCCCGGAGGTAGATCGCGGTCTCCGGGCCTCTCCACTGCGCTAGCGCTTGATGTTGACCGTCACTCGGATACCGCCGGCTGCCGCGCAGATGGCTGCGCCGATGCCTGCGACAGCGGTCGCTTCCTGCCCATGGCCGGTCATGGCCAGGATGAAGGTCGCGATGATGGCGACCAACGCAGTGAGCGCTGTGATCCAGGCGAGTAGCTGCAAATCAGCTCGGGCACCAGGTGCGGTACCGTCGGTGGGCAACGTCATGGAACTCCGTTCTCTTCACGTAGGCGGGTGACCATCGACAGGCGAGAGGGAGATCTCAGCGAGGCCATAGCTTTCCGGGCCGGCCTCGACGAGGGGTCTCCCTTCGTCATGTCGAAGGGCTTGTCATTGGACAGAAGCCTGGCACACGCACCGAGCCGATGCCCCACCCCACAGTTCCCAAAAACGGGACGAGAGACCGCAGTTGGGCTCCCTTCTCATACCACCCCGCACCGACAAATGCCGATGCGCCGAAAGTCCAGCTCAGGCCACGTTTTAGGGGGAAGGCCCATTTCTGCGGTGCTAGCTCAAAACGAGCAGGACACACCTCAGCTGTGACCAACGCCACTTCTGCCGGTAACTGCGCACGCACCTGACGGCAACTCTGACATACAGCGGCTCGGCAAGGACCGTAGGACCTGACCTGCAAAGACGCGGAGTGCGAGAGACCAAAACACAGAATCCGGCGTCCGGATGACACGATCTGCGCTTAGCCCCGGCGTCAGGACGGGTCCGTCACCGGCACAGCGAACCACGGACTGTCGATAGCCGCGGTCTCTTCCAGGTGCATGGCAGCCCGCAGCAGCGCCACAGTGTGCCGTGCGGCGGCCCGGGACGACTCGTCTCCGGCCGTACGGGCCGTCTCCTCGAGTAGCACTGCGGCGGCCTGGAGGACGCCGACGTGTACGACAACGGTGCGCAGCGCGGCGAGGGCTGCGGCGGCCTGATCCGCAGGCGACGCCGTGGCGCTCTGTGGAATGAGTGTGCTGGCGCCCCGCCCGAGGGCTCGGTCGCGGGAGGTCTGTGAGGTAGAGGCGATGGTCACGGGCCAGGTGTCCTGTAGTACGTCGACCGTCTTGACGACCTTCATGGACGCGTCGTCATGGGGCCATCGGGAAGGCGGCCTGAGCAGGCTGCCCTGTTGGACGCTTAGTGTCCCGTTTCATTCGATCTGCCTCCGGGCAACGCCTTGACCTGCGGAGAGGCAAAGTCGGGTGAGACGCCGAAGTCCTGGCATTTCACTTGAAGTTGTCCGCCAAATGCGTTTCCAAGGCTGGCGGCCGCCGCGGTGGTCGGGTCGGCGGCCAGCTCGCTGACGAACTGGCAGCTCGGCTTGGTCGCCGCGCTGGCCGTGGCCGGGCTCGGCGTACGCCGGCTGTGCCGGCGTGGCCACAACAGCTGGGCGGTGGGTGCCGCCGGGGAGGCGCGGACGGGCAAGCTCCTGGCTCCGCTCGTGCGCAAGGGTCACGCCGTAGTGCTCCATGATCGGGCGATCCCCGGGAGCCGGGCGAATATTGGTAACCCCGGCTAACAGATCCTGCGCAATAGCAGCGGTTTAGCGGCCCCTGAGCCAGTCCTCGTCAGGCTCCCAGTAGTCCGCCGGGTCGAGGTGGAACTCCTCGGCTAGACCTCTCAGATGCGAGAGCTGTTCGCCCTCGACTTCCAGGTCGCAAGCGCTGCAAGTGAAGATGTGCGGGGTCACGACCAAAACGCTGTGATCATCAACCTCACCCCAGCTCGTGTCGCCAGCAAGCCACCCTGGGGAGTCGCAGGCAGGGCAGCGCCTCTTCGCTTCGTGTTCCATGACGACTCGCGGCCCCTGGCTGGCGATCGCGGCTAGCACAACCTCCCGCTCCTTCGGAGCCAGGTGACTGTAGCGCTGTTGAAAGATCGCTCGCGCCTTGGCGAGCATGCTTTCCATCTGGATGCGGGCTTTCTCCA
This sequence comes from Streptomyces sp. NPDC096176, assembly GCF_044763255.1. NCBI lineage: Bacteria > Bacillati > Actinomycetota > Actinomycetes > Kitasatosporales > Streptomycetaceae > Streptomyces > Streptomyces sp. NPDC096176. The sequence continues at coordinate 42,787 of NZ_JBIWFV010000021.1, forward strand.
CCTGCTTTGCGATCAGCATGTCGTGGAGTTGCTCGTAGCTGCCCCAGTAGGTCTTGGGGTCGACCTTCAGTTCCGTGAGCAACGGATCGATCAGTCGGAGGCATGTGGTGAAGACGGTCTGGACCTCAGCGACATCATGGATTCCGCTGTGAGCGACTCCATTGCGTGCATTTGCGACCGGGGCGAGGGCCCGCTGGTCGATGGGGATCTGCTTGCGCAGGATCTTGTGCACTCGAGCGTGAGCTTCGACCAGGCCGATGGTCTTCGCTCGACTTGCAGGAGCCAACGCGTGGACGCCGTGGCCTGTGGCATGGAGCATTGAGTCGAAGTCCTTGGCCTCGACTATCAGCGCCGGGTGAAGGGCAGCAAGGTAGGCCTTCAGAAGGTGCTCTGCAGCGATTCCAGCGTGGTGAACCGCGAAGTCGTATGACCCCGGTCCCTGCGAGAACGCTGACAGCGCTGCGGTCATCCAGCGTTGCGAAGAGGCCTTGAGCTGTTCAGGTCGCATGCGCTGGACCCTAAGGCCGATGCGCCGAGGGCGAGGCCGGGTTTCTCGCCTTCAGGCTCGCGGGTGTGGCCGTCCGGGAATTCTGCGGCGTATCGAGCCCAGTGGCCGCCGGACCGGGTGCGTGAGCCTCTGCTTGCGTCACCTCAGTCACCTCCGTAGGACGAGACGCGTTCGCCACCGATGGTTCGGGGAGCCGAAGAAGGAATAGGGCCACGCGGCCGTCGGCGCGGCACAGATAACCTGCGCGAATGAAGCGGATTCAGCGGGTCACTGGTGCGGTCGTCGGCTCAGCGGTGGGTGACGCCCTGGGCGGCCCCTTCGAGTTCGGCCCCCAGGGAGCGTTCTCCGCGCGATTTCCGGCGCCTGGTGCTGGTGGCGAGATGAGCGGAGGCGGCGGCTGGGACCCGGGCGAGGCCACTGATGACACGCAGATGGCTGTCCTGGTCGCGGAGTCCCTGCTGGAGCGGGGCGGGCTGGATCTGCCGGACATCTTCGCCCGCTTCCAGCGGTGGGCGGCATCAGAACCCAAGGACATCGGCTTGCAGACCGAAGACGTCCTGGCCAACGGCATGCCCTGGGACCTCGCCGCCGCGATCCATTTCCAGGTCAACCAGCGAGCAGCGGGAAACGGCTCCTTGATGCGGGCATCGACCTCCGCGGTCCACTTCGCGCCCGGTGGCCAAGAAGCCACCATGGACGCGGCCCGCCGCATCGCTGCCCTCACCCACGGTGACCGCGCGGCCTGGGAAGGCACCGCGATCTTCCACGAACTCATCCGTGTCACGTTCGAGGACACCGACCCCCTCACCGCGCTCCCGGACATCCTGGCTCTTGTCCATCCCGACCACCGCGGCCGCTACGCCACAGTCCTCGCGCCTGACTGGCACCCCGATCAGGCGACCGAGTTCAACGGTGCCGTCTGGCCATGCCTGGGCTCCGCCGTCTGGTCCCTGCGTACCACCACCAGCTTCGAAGACGCGATACGCGCGGCGATCGACCTCGGCGGTGACACGGACACCGTCGCCGCGGTGACCGGAGGCCTCGCCGGGGCGTACTACGGGCTGGATGCAATCCCCGCCCACTGGACCCAGCCGCTCCATGTCCCCCTCCCAGGATTCGCCGGACGGGTGCTGCACCTGGCAGAGCTACTCCACCTTGCGCACCGCCTCGGAGGCTGAACCGGGTCTTGCTCATCAATCGATCGGTTGGTTGACAACGGCGCCTGGACATCGACACGCGCGGCCAGAAGCGACTTCCAGCGTCCAACAAGGGTGTTCAAAAAACTCCGGGCGTCCAAGTACCCTCTGGGGCCCTTTTCTGGCGGTCAGCGGTATCGCCGGCACCCTGCAACCGCTCAGCGCATCAATGCCGCATTAGCTCTCACGTCATCGGAGTCGAATATCACGGCGGTATCAACGTCCACGTCCACAACCTCATGTACCGCGGGCGCTTCGACAGCGTCGTACACATCGTCAACGTCAACGACGACGGGACGGCAGGAAAGCCCGGGCTGATCCGTGAACCATTCGCCCACCAGGTCCATGACGTCGTGCAGAGCCGCCAGCGGAAAGTACTCAACCCCTCGGGTGGACAGCCACCCTTCCGTGTCGAGTCCGTCCAGGACGAACCTCTCCAGCGCTCTCGCCATACCGACGGGCAACGCTGTGATCCGTAGATGCTGCGCGGTCAGTCCGTCCTCGGCGTGCTGCCGGAGCCTGTTATAGCCGCTCCCGGAGCTGATGCCGGGCTTCACCGTGTCCTCGCCAGTCGCGGTGTCCAATCCGCTCACGACGTAGTACACGTCGTGGGGTGGGACAGCGCCGCCGTACATACCCGGGGGACATCGGGGGCACCCACGCTTCATCTTGTTCGGGATCAGGCCGAACTCGTGCCCGGCGAAACAGACCGCCCGGTGAGGGCGTGACGCTGCCATCCACTGTGACTCGAGCACGGTGATGCCGAGGTCCTTGGCTCTCTCGGAGAGCTCCTCGAACTTGGCCAGCTTGTTGCAGGTGCCGCAGAAGTCTGGACGGATGGCCTGACGCCCATCCCGGCTGTCCACGTAAAACGAGTGCGAGTGGCCGCGACGGCACCTGACGTCGACGGCGTTGCGGTACTCCTTCACGACGGTGGATCGAGTCTCACGGACGACCGCCTCGACTTTGGCGAACCCCTCCGCGTACTCAGCAGCTTTCCGACAGTCTGGGCACAGGGTGCCGACGGGCTCACCCCGCCAAATCCTCACGTGGGCCCCGGTCGTTTTGAAGTGGTGTCCCTTCGAGCACTTCGCCGCGAACACGACATGGCCATCCCCTGACTCGTCTTGCTCGTCCGTGGCGGTCAGTTCTATACCCTCGGTCTTAGCCACCGACTTCAGAACGGCCAAACACTCCGCAACCCAGCCGGCGTTGCGGCACTTCTTGCACCACGGCTTGTTCGGGTCCATCCCAAAGGGTCTGGGGGTGGACAAGACGTCCCACGCACGGACTGCAAATTCGTGACCGACACTGCACGTGACATCCGTCCAGCCGACCAGGCCGCGCTCCTCGTCTAACGTCCACGCCTGCCGCCCGCATGCCTGCCGGAACAGGTCCATCAGTGCGTTGATGTGGACGGCGGCTTCCGCGCTGACGTCCGAGGGCTCCGGCTGGTTGCTCGTCATGCGGGCTTCTCTCTCGTTGTCGGCGATCACGCGCGCTCCAGGTAGCGGTAGATGGTCGGTTCCCGAACACCGGCAATGGACCGCCCTCCGCTGCGGGTTTTTGCTACGACGTGCGCTGGCGCGGGTACAGGGTCGGCGGCTTGTCGGTCGGGTTGGCGAGCATCCGGCGGACGGTTTCCGGGTGCCAGCGGTCTCCGCGCTTGGGCCGGATGCCTTCGGTCTCTAGCACCGCGGCGATCTCACGGAAGGACAGCTCGTCCTCGTCGCGGAGCTGGCGGGCGCGGGCCCGGCCGGCCTGCTCCGCTTCCGCCTCGGCCAGCTCCTTCTGGTGGGCCCGCCATCCGTACGGCGGGGCACCGTAGGCGTATCCGCCCTGTTCGGCCTTCTCGGGGTGCCGGTAAGAACCGTGTCACCAGCCGCAAACGGCGGTGATCAGTCCTTTGACCTGGAGGGTCGGGGCAGTTCTGCCGTGTTTGTCGACTCGGCGAGCGCGAGACGGCCGCCCTTCAGTTCAGGCACGTAGTTGTAGATGGTGTTGCGGGAGACCCCGAGGAGCTTCGCGATCGAGGTGACGGTGTTCTCAGGGCGGGCGAGCAGGTCGCGGGCGTGACGTACCTGTTCGTCGGTCATGGCCGGCGGGCGGCCGAGGCGGGCACCTCGGGCGCGGGCGGCATCCAGGCCCTCGTTGGTGCCCTGGACGATGAGTTCGCGGATGAACTCCGCGAGGGCCGCGAAGACATGGAAGACCAGGCGCCCGCCTGGCGTCGTCGTGTCGAGCGCCTCGTGCAGCGAGGTGAAGCCGACGCCGCGCTTCCGCAGGCCGGACACGATGGCGATGAGGTCCTGGAGAGAGCGGCCGAGCCGGTCCAGCGACGGGACGACGAGGGTGTCGCCCTCGCGGAGGAAGTCGAGGGCCTTCCACAGCTCCTCGCGCTCGGCGTTCTTGCCGGACTTCTTGTCGGCGAAGATCCGGATGCACCCTGCTTCGGTGAGCGCGCGGACCTGCCGGTCGAGCAACTGTCCTTTGGTGGACACGCGTGCGTATCCCACAAGGTCACCGGTCCGTACGGCCGGAACGGGGGCGAGGAGATCGGCGGTGTCGTCGTCCTGGGGTTGCTGCACCCGCCAGATCGTACAGAAAAGGGTGCTCCTCAAGTTCTTGAGCACGTCGACTTTCTGACACCGTTTTATGGGCATGATCCGGCGTAGATCCCGGCGCGCGCCGCAGCTTACCGATCTTGCTCATCAATCGGTCGATAGATGAGCGCCGTGCGAACGAACCGTGTGTGCGCGAACATGCTCGGCGCCTTAGCCGTCACTCGTGCGTTCGTGCGGTTTTCGGGTTGGTCCCGGCGCTACTGATCGACATGTTGCTGATGGAGGTCGGAGCCAGCGGTGCTCGTCGACGAGGACGACATGGTGTGTGGCTGAGGCGTTGCTGGCGGAGTCGGGGGTGTGGTCCCGCTGCGGTGAATCCACAGGAGAGTTCCTGCGAGCAGCACGGTGCCTCCCAGCAGCCAGGGCAGCGGGCCTGACGGAAGGAGACCAATGATCAAGCCGGTGAGAGCTGCCACCAGTTGCAGGGCGAGAGACTGGACGGACAGCGCGGTGGCCCGGCCCGAACTTGCGACACGGCGGTGCAAGAGGTCGTTCTCGCTCGGCCCCGCCGCGCCAAGCCCGAGGTAGACCAGGCCATAGCCGACGGCCGCGAGGACCATGGAGCCCACTCCGGCGAACGCTGCGGTGGCGCCGAGCAGCAGCAGACCGCTCGCGCTCGCGCCGAGGCTCACCATCACCGCACGCTCGCCACTGCCCGCAAGCCGGGCGGTCAGTGGTGCGAGGTGGCTGCCGATACCCGCGCAGATGAATCCGGCGCAGGCGAGAGCGGCAAAAAGCACCGCCCCCGACTCCGACGCGCCCGTGAGGGCTGCGGCACGGCCGGGCGTGAGCAGTTCGATCGCGGCCAGGGCACTACCGGCGGCTCCTGCGCTGAGGAACACCCGGCGGACCAGCGCATCGCGGCCCCCAAGGCGCAGCCCGCCCACGACAGTGGCCGGGATGCCGCGGAGTACGTCGCGCAGGGTGGCTGCCGGCCGGCGTGGCTCCGGCAGAGCAGTCAGGACATACAGCACGAAGGCGATCTCGACTGCTGCACCCAGCAGCATCGGAACGGAAAGGGGCAGCACCAGCCCGGACGTTGACTCGCTCAGTCGGGAGCCAAGGTCGGGGCCGAGTCCGAGCAGCCAGGGAAGGGCACCGCCGAGCAGGGTGCCCGTGGCGAGCGCGGCGGATGTCGCGGAGCCGCCGCGGGCCAGTCCGGTGCGCAGTTCGGCGTCGGGGCCGGAGTGTGCCTGGACGGTGTCGACGTACCAGGCTTCGGCTGGTCCGCTGGACAGGGCACGGCCCGCGCCCATGAGGGCCATGCCGAGGCCGAGCAGCCAGGGAGCAGTGCCCAGGCCCACGAGGGTTAAGGCGGCCAGGTTCAGCAGGCCTGCGGCGGCCAGAACAGTGCGGCGTCCGAGGACGTCGGATAGTCCTCCGGTGGGCAGTTCCAGCGCGGCGGCGGTGAGGGAGTGCGCGGCGAAGAAGCCCGCGATGGCCGCCATGGCCATGCCGCGCTCGGTGAACAGCAGGATCAGGGGAGCGATACTCAGTCCCAGCGGCAGCCAGAACAGAACGCAGACCGTGATGTAGCGGCGGCGTGCGGTGCCCATGTCCAGCGTCCCGGTCATGACGCGTCCTCGGCATCTGTCCCCGCTGGGGCAGAGGTGTCCGCCGCAGCGGCGGGGTCGCGCGGTGCCAGGGGCAGCCCGGCGGTGAGGAATACGACCTGCGCTGCGCGTGGATCTTCTGCGTCGCGGGTGGTCAGTTCCTGCAGCTTGCGGTCGAGCACGTCCCAGAGTTCGGTGAGCGACTCGGGGGTCAGGCGGGGCATCAGGTCGTTGATTCCGGACGGCTCCACCCACTCCTGACCCAGCCGCCCATCGGCGATGTCGGCCTCGTGCCGGGCGAGAGATGCCTCCAGGTGCTCGATCTGGGCTCTGCGCGACAGGCTGACCCAGGCATGGCTGCCCGGCGCGGCTGCCATTGCCTTGTTGCTCCAGGAGGTCACGGAGTGCACGGCCCGCCAGCGACGCTCCCGCCCGTCACGGTGCTCGGCCTCAGCGACGAACGCGTACTTCGCCAGAACCCGCAAGTGATAGCTGGTGGAAGCGGATGACTCCCCAGTGCTGGCCGCGAGTTCACTCGCGGTGGCCGGGCCGTCCTGCCGCAGCATCCCGAGCAGCCGGATGCGCAGAGGGTGCGTGAGGGCCTTCAGGGCTGCTGCGTCTTGCTCGGGATCGAGTACGCGTTTCTGCTCTTCGCTGACCATGACGGGAGGGTAGAGCAGCCCAGAGATTTTCCAAAAGCATTTTTGCAGAAATTCTTTTGGAAAATTGGTTAGCAGCCCGTGCCCGGCACCGCGTCGATGATGGGATTGGACAGCCTCACGCGCCCGTACGTTCCCCGGCCCGCTCCTCATCTCTCGCCGTACGGGGGCTGGGCACGCTGACCGCAGTAAGGTTGAGGCGAGCGGCCATGTCAAGGTTGACCTCGCCGTACGGACGCACGTGGGACCAGAACAGCGGGGTCAGGCCGCGCCGGTCGGCAGGGGTGAGCAGGTCCGCCCACTGCGGCTCGTCCAGAACGTCCTGGAGCATCAAGGTGTTCACGTAGACCAGGGCCGATTGCAGGATCCGCAGGCACAGAACGAACATCTCCTGCTCGTCGCGCCGGTTCGAGGCGATCTCCCCACCCATGCCGTAGGCGATCACGGAGTTCGCGCCGTTGGAGGACTCCATGACGTTCAGGCCCTCCTCGATCTCCCTCTGAAGGTCCCGAAGCCGCAGGTAGCGGGCCACGAAGATGGTTTTCTGGGCGCGACCGACCTCCAGCATCGCCGCGTAGGTGGGGTGGGACGCGTTCCGGGTGAAGCGGCGCAGGATCGCCTCAGTGGACGCGGTCCGGGTCCGGATCGCGGTCGCGTACTTGATCATCTGGTCGTACTGCTGGGCGATGAGTTCCCAGCGGATCGGGCGGGTCAGCGCCGGGGTCAGCTGCGGGTAGGCGTCAGGCTCGCCGGCCACCGGCCGGTACAGCTTCACCTTATTGATCCGCTTGATCCTGGGCAGCAGGTCGAAGTTCAGTAGCCTCGTGATGCCGAACCCGATTTCCGACTGGCCATGCGAGTCCGTGTAGTTGGCCTCGACGTCCATGGTGGTGCCGTGCCGCATCGCGCCCTCGACCATCGCGGCGACCTCGGAGGCGGTGCAGTTGATCAGCTGGGAGTGGATGGCCAGGGACTTCTTCTCCACGTGCCAGTAGATGAGCACCCCGCGCCCGCCGTAGCGCGAGTGCCACTCGGTGAACAGGTTCTGGTCGTAGGCGCGCACGTGAGTGGAGTCGGAGGCGACCGCTGTCGAGCCCTGTCCCCACAGGTCGGTGCTGCGGGCGGCGAAGGTGGCGTTCGCTATGTTCACGGCGATGGCGCGGGCGGCCTCCGCCGAGAGGTAGCGGCGCCGCACGTAGCGCAGTTCGTCCTCGGTGTGGCCGTGGCCGCCGGACGCGACGGCCTTGATCCCGGTGTTCGTGCCGTAGGCGTAGATCACCAGAAGCAGGCGCTCGGCCAGGACCTCCGCCGAGAGGCTGCCACCCCCGGAGACGGAGGTGACCGCATCGAGGCAGCCGGTGCGCAGCACCGCTTCCTTGAGCATGTCGATGAGCGGCACGACGCCCCACCGGCGCTGTACCTCGTTCTTGATCCGGCGCAGGTTGCGCGGCTCGGGCTGGGCCTCGGCCGGGGTGAGCCGGATTGCCCCGGACTTCCGCTCGGCGATGTCCAGCCAGGACAACTTGGGCATCTGGTCGTCTAGCAGCGTCAGCTCGGTGGTCATCTGCCCCCGCAACTCGTCGACGAAGTCGGCGGCGTCCAGCGGCTTGCGCAGCTCGCGGTAGTTCTCCTCGCGCCGCTCGGCGAAGTCCTGGGGAAGGTCCTCATCAGGGTTGCGCCACTTGTCGGCGCCGACGACCCAAATCTCCTTGCACTTGAGTTGATCGCGCAGGGCCTGGAAGGCGACGACCTCGTAGACCATGCGCACCACCCGGCGCCGGCCCCGCTTGTCGGTGCGGTGGACGACCTCCGCCCAGTCCCCGCCCATCGCCTTGTGCGCCGGGACCGTCTCGCCCAGCGGGTAGTACGTGGTGTTGCCCGCCGCCGCGTACCGGGCCACCAGCGCCAGGGCCTCGATCACAGGCCGGTGCGTGTGGTTGGACGAACGGAACTCCAGCACGTCCAGCAGCCGGATCAGCCCGCGCCGGTAGTGGTTGGTGTAGGACGCCTTCAACGTGGTCTGCACCGTGCGCCGGTAGACCGGACCGCGGGTCTTGAACTCGTGCACCAGCTCCCGCAGCGTCTGCTCACCACCCGACACCGCCGGATAGACGACCTCGCGGACCGTGCCCTCCGGCTCGCCGATCGACGCCTCGGCGAGCTTGAAGAGAATGTTCTCCTTGCCCGACACCTTCTTGAACGCGTTGACCAGCTGCTCGGTGACCTTCTTCTCCGCCCGCGCCCCGATCCGGTGCACCGTGGAGATCAGCAGCTCCACCAGCGTGTCCGTGATCTCCCGCTCCCGCTCGTGCAGCAGCGCGGCCAGCAGCGTCACCCGCAACGGCAGCGGGTGCGTACGCAGATGAGAGGGCGACTCCACCGCGGCCCGCGCCCGCCAGCCGGCCACCACCCTCGGCGCGACGTCCGTGAACAGATCCGGCGGAAGCCCGATCGCGCGGACCGCGAGCAGTTTGTCGATCTCAGTGAGCATCGTCTCCAGGCTGACGTTGCCGGGCGCTTCCTTGATCTTCCCCAGGACTGGCGGTCCGTCCTCGCCCTCGCCAGTCCCGGCGTCACCGGGTTCGGCGTCGTCCTCCTGGCCGGCGTCGGCGACCAGGGCGACGATCCGCTCGATGCTCTCTACCGTGATCCGTGCCGAGATCCGCGCCGTCAGCGTCTCCTCAGCAACCCGCAGCGCCGCCCTCACGATCCGGTCGCACCGCCCAGGGGTGGGCGGCTCGATGCACTCCGTACGACAACGGGCCAGCAGCTCCACCCGTACCTGCTCCGGCCGCCGCTCCTTGCAGGCGACGTGCTCGGCGAGCCAGGCCGCCAGCTTGTCCGCGTCCGCGACGCTGCACTCACGAAAGCCCAGGTGCTCACGGATCTGCGCACGGTGGTACTCGACCGTCCGACCGCTCCACTCATACGCGTCCAGCTCGGACGCGGGCACCTGTACCTGCCGGGCGACGAACTCCACCGCCTCGCCCGGCAGCTCGAACCGGCCCCGGGGAAACCGGCCGTACTGCGTATAGAACTTCAGCAACACCGCGAAGCCCAGTCGCGTCGCACCGCGCTTGCCGGACACGAGCCCCTGCTCGTCCTTCAACAGCGTCCAGTGCTCGACCAGGTCGTCCAGGTCTAAAGGGGTACGGGCCACGGTCGTCGATGGTCCTCCCGGGGCTTCACTCCGCGCAGCTGTACGACGCTGGACTCACCCACACGGGTGACACCCGCACAAGATCACTGCCGTTTGCGGCTGGTGACAGCGTTCTTACCGGCACCCGCTGTGGTGTGGGTGGGGACCATCCCCGCGGGCGCGGGGAGCAGCTCGACTTCGCGTCCAACACGGGCAACGCACGGGGACCATCCCCGCGGGCGCGGGGAGCAGACTGACGTGTCTATCGCGCATGTGTCGCACGAGGGACCATCCCCGCGGGCGCGGGGAGCAGCCCGGCTACACCCCGGGCAAGGACGTGCACAAGGGACCATCCCCGCGGGCGCGGGGAGCAGGTGGCGCAGGTCGATGGTTCGTCGCGCGTGACGGGACCATCCCCGCGGGCGCGGGGAGCAGGAGGAGTGCATGATGCCCCGCATCAAGCTGTCGGGACCATCCCCGCGGGCGCGGGGAGCAGCGTCTTGCCCGTTCTCCTTCAGGATCCGGGCGGGGACCATCCCCGCGGGCGCGGGGAGCAGTCCTTGATGACCTTGTCGGTCTCGTCCTCCGCGGGACCATCCCCGCGGGCGCGGGGAGCAGTCGACGTCGGCGACCAAGGTTCCGTTGATGCCGGGACCATCCCCGCGGGCGCGGGGAGCAGAAGACCACGTCCGCTGTCTGGCTGGCCCACGCGGGACCATCCCCGCGGGCGCGGGGAGCAGACCGGCGCTGCGGACGTGGCACAGCCCGTCCAGGGACCATCCCCGCGGGCGCGGGGAGCAGAGCGCAATGGGCGACGCCGACCGTAAGCGCTCGGGACCATCCCCGCGGGCGCGGGGAGCAGCTGGGAGGTCCGCGGGATTTCTACTCCGGCCTGGGACCATCCCCGCGGGCGCGGGGAGCAGTGACTTTGAGGACTTCGAGGGTCTGCTCGTAGGGGACCATCCCCGCGGGCGCGGGGAGCAGGCCGTTTCCAGACAGGCGAGTGCTGCCCCAAAGGGACCATCCCCGCGGGCGCGGGGAGCAGGACGCATAGTCGAGCACCAGACGCGGAGACTGGGGACCATCCCCGCGGGCGCGGGGAGCAGGCACACCCGGAATCGCGGTGACCGCGGTGACGGGGACCATCCCCGCGGGCGCGGGGAGCAGTCCCAGCCCGAAGCCCTCTCCGACGTCTCCGTGGGACCATCCCCGCGGGCGCGGGGAGCAGCCGTCGCCGTTGATGCGGTACTGCGGCACGTAGGGACCATCCCCGCGGGCGCGGGGAGCAGGAGAACGCGGCCAGGTCGAGGGTGACGGACTGGGGACCATCCCCGCGGGCGCGGGGAGCAGCGGTTCAGCCTTGCCGTGCCGGAGTGGCCGCCGGGACCATCCCCGCGGGCGCGGGGAGCAGGTCGACACGGAGCGCCAGGCGCAGCTCGCCAAGGGACCATCCCCGCGGGCGCGGGGAGCAGTCTTCGCTGCCTCCGGGGAGGCTGCCCGGACCGGGACCATCCCCGCGGGCGCGGGGAGCAGCTCCGTCGCCAGTTCGTCGTAGGCCGATCCCGGGGGACCATCCCCGCGGGCGCGGGGAGCAGGTCCCGATCGCGACCGCGATCGCAGCCGTTCTGGGACCATCCCCGCGGGCGCGGGGAGCAGACTGCGCGACCTGCAGCGTTACCGGTGACGACCGCAGTTCTGGAGTACTTTCGCCGATTCTGGCATTTCTCTGAAATAGCTCAAAGTGCACACTACCCACGCCCGAACCGGCGCCTCTTCGACGCCTTACTCCAGCCGCGGGGCGGCGCAGTCGCAGGGCTGGGCCCGTCAGGCTTCGGGTTCGGGCGGCGGATCAGGGTTACGCCCTCGTGGTCGATCGGGTGCCAGTTGTGATCGTGACTGCGGAAGGTGAAGCCCTGTTCGTTGTTCGTTGTGTGGGCGAGCAAGGCTCGACCTTGGTCGGCGTATTGCCGAACTTCGTCCCACAGCACGTCGCGGATGCGCGCTGACGGGTTGCCGATGAAGACGCCGGCGGAGATCTCGAGGAGCCAGCGGGTGAGAAATCCGCGGAGTCCTTCCGGGCAGTTGGTAAGGACGATCACGGTCACCAGGTCGTCTCCAAGTCCCCATCCGGGCCGCCGTAGTTGCGCCCTGCGGCGACACTGTTGCCCCCGTCGCTCTGGAGCGTGACGACGTCCCGGTCTTCGCCGGACTCGGTGGAAGACGCCGTGCCAGGGAGGAGGAGGCGTTTGATGTCGTCGACGCAGCGGTCCAGCAGGGACGTCTCGTTGATGCGGTCGCGCAGCGCGCGGCGAGTACGGGGGCCGACGTCCTCTTCGTCCTCCGCCGCGACGTCGAAGGCCAATGGGATGCCGATCTCGGTCTTGTAGAGGTCGGCGATGTCGAGGACGAAGGACAGTTCATGGCCGGAGTGGACGAACCCGAGGCCTGGGCTGCAGCCCAGCGATGCTACGACCGCGTGCGCGATGCCGTACATGCACTGGGCGGCGGCAGTGACCGCCTGGTTGACCGCGTCGCCGCTGGTGAAGTCGCCGGGAGTGTATTTTCGGCCGCGCCATGGGATGCCTGTGCGGGCCGCCTGCGCCTTGTAGCAGTCCTTGACGCGTCGGCCTTCGTAACCGAGGAGTTCGTGGCGGGTGAATCCGGAGGGGTCCTCTGCCGGGAACCGCAGTCGGTACATGGCGCGTGCGACGGCGAGTCGGCTGCGTGGGTTGGCCCATTGGCGGGCCTGGGCCTCCATGAGGGCGGATGAGCGGGTCAGGGCGCGCCCGCCTGCGTAGTAGCGCACGCCCTGCTCACCCACCCAGCACACGGCGGCGCCCGTTTCCCCCAGGACGCTCATTGCCTGGTGCGTGATGCGGGTGCCGGGCCCGAGGAGGAGTGTGCCGATGGTCGCTGACGGTATGTGGGTGGTTCCGTCGGCGTCCTCGGCGGTGATGGCGTTGGCGTCCCGGTGCACGGTGCATCGCTCGAGGTAGACGAAGGAGAGCCGTTCGCCGGTGCGGGTCAGGTGGCGTGGGGTGAGGGCGGTACGCCGGGAGACTGTCGTCACCGTCTCACCCCGTCACGCTGAGCGGGGCAAGAGTGAGCAGGCCGCAGCCGTAGGCCTTGGCCTTGCCGATCCCCTGTGTGAGGGTGCGACGCAGGAGTGTGGGGTCGGTGACTTCGAGCTGGCCGTCGAAGGTGACGGTGACCAGGCTGACGGGCGGTTTGCGGCTGCCCGGGCCGGCGCTGCGGGACTTGTCGAAGGCGAGGGACCGCTTGTCGCGGACGGCCAGTTCGTACCGGTCGCCGTGGTGCGGCTGCCGGGTGTGGGTGGTGCCGGCGGGCAGCAGGCGCTTGTCGTCCGGTTTCTCGAGGACGCGGAAGCCGCACGGTTCCTGTCTCTGGAGAAGCCAGCTCATTTGATGCACCGGGGTGAGGTGCGCCGTGCGCTTGGTCGGTTCGCCGTCCTTGCGGCGGGCGTGGTGGACCGGGTTGGCGGTGAGTCTGAACGCCCACCGGTCTCCGGGGGCCAGCCGATCGAGGAACGGGCCGTAGGGCCTGCTCTCCCAGCCGGGCCGGTCCGGGTCCGCGGCAGCCGCTGCAGGCCAGCCGGCCTGCTCGACGAGGTGGGTCAGATCGGGCCGGTCGGGGCTGACCACGTACAGCATGACCTCGGCTCGCGCTGTCTGGTCCGGGCGCCACAGCACGCGTGGCGCGTCGGGCGTAGGTGTGTCTGTGGGCAGGAGCGCGGGGAAGGACGACATGACGGCGGCGTGCATGGCCTGCGGCGAGGAGAGGAGGTGGCGGGCGCCGGGGCGCGCGGTGTTCACGCGGAAGCGGGTGAGGAACATCAGGCGCTCTCTTCGTCCAGGGCGTCGAACGGGTCGTGCCGCGGCAGTTGCCGGCCGGATGGGTTGGGGATGCGCACGCAGTCGCTGAGCTGAGTTCGCAGGGCGTGGCGGCGGTGTTCGGCGGCAAAGCTGAGGGGCTGGTCGCGCAGGACGTCGGCGGCCTGCTGCTCGTCCTCGCTCGCTTCGCGCAGCACGGTCAGCTCGATCTCGTTCCGGCCGCGGTACTGCCTGCGGTACCAGGCGGATGCCTGCCACGGCACCTCGCGCAGTACGTCCGTCAGGCCGCCTTCGTGGAGTCCGAGTTCGACGGGCAGGGAGGGCGGGCAGGAGCGGCGGCCGAGGAACGGCGCGTAGACGGGGGCGCGCAGCGCGGCGTGGAGTTCGCTGAGGAGCGGGCGGTCGCCTTCGAGGGCGGCGACGAAGACGGCGTCGGCGAGGTAGAAGCGCTCGGACAGCGGCATGGACTTGCCGGTGACGCTGTGGTGCGCGGTGTGGAAGTCTCGTACTCGGGTGCCGGGCTGGTCGATCCGTACGCCGAACTTCAGTGCGGCCAGCGGTGCGAGCCTCTCGTCGTCGCCGCGTTCGATACCGGCGGCGGCGGCGAGCATGCCGATGACGCCGCTCTTGGTCGGTGCGGCTTCGGTGGTGCGGCGGGTGAATCGGGCCGAGGCCCCCCAGGACTGCAGGGGGCCCGCGAGCCGCAGGGTGAGCACGCTCATGCGGGCTTCTCCAGGCGCTCTGCCACTGCCTGGCCGACGGCGGCGACGAGCTCGCCGATGTTCTGCGACTCGGTACCGATCCCGGAAAGCTTCAACGTGTTCGGGCCGACGCGAAGCACCCAGGTGGCGGTGGAGTCCTCGTCGCCGTAGGCGCGCTCGATGTCGGGGATGTATTCGGCCAGGCGCTCGGACGCCTCGCGGACGTGCCCGCCCGTCTCGCCGCGTACCGGTTCCTCGAAGGCGGCGACGAAGCTGACGGGCCGGGTGGTGCGCATTTTGACGATCACGGCGTCGGGCAGCGTGTGGTGCCCGAAGGTGTTGATCTTGCCGGTGGGCAGGGAGGCGACGAAGCCGTGCACGAAGGCCTCGACGGCGCGGCGGACGGGGTCGGTGCGCGGCTCGTCCTCTCGCAGGCCCTGGCCGAGGTTGGCGGCGAGCTGGTGAACGCCGAGGGCGGCGTAGCGGTAGAGGGTGGCGGAGTTGAAGTCGACGGTGCCGATCATGCCGGCGCCGGTCTCCTCGGCGGTGTTCTCGTCGTCGACGGCGGTGTAGTAGTCGGACTCGGTCTCGACGCGGTGGACGCTGATGGCGTGGGCGACCTGGACGGCGGCGTCGACGCTGATGTCGGGGGCGTCGGCGACCATGCGGCCGAAGAGCGCGATGTCGACGGAGTGGCGGGTGTCAGCGAGTTCCTTGGCCTTGTCCTTGTTCTTCTTGTCCGCCAGGAAGGCCGTGATGTCGGCGGCGCCGTCGACGGCGAGGCGGGCTAGGGCGTCGAGTTGGCGGGCGCTGAGGAACACCAGGTACTTCGCCTCGGGTGTCGGGGCCGGCTCGCCTTCCTTGGCGGCCGTCGCCTTGCGCTTGGGGATCTCGGTCTTCAGTCCGGTTGCCTTCACGGTCTCGTCGGCGAGCCGCAGCGCGGTCTCACCGGTGAGCGAGGGGTCGAGGTCGGTGATCCGGTCGGCGACCGCCTCCACGATCTTCTTGGTCCGCACTCCGAGTTCGCTCGCGTCCAGCAGGTGCTCGTCCTTGAAGTAGGTGCGGGTGGCCCGCTTCCAGGCCTGGCTGGAGACGCGGGCGCGTGGCACTCCACCGTAGACAGCGGTCTTCGGGGCGCCGGTGTCGTCGCGGTTGAGGTTGCTGGGCGGGACGGTCTGCAGGGCGTGCACGTCGAGGAAGATGCGGTTCACGAGGCGTCCTTGTCGGTGTCCGTGGTGTGGGTGGTGTCTGCGGCCGGGCCGGCGGCAGAGGGAGTACCGCTGTCCTTGGGCTCGTGCCAGGCGTGGAAGGAGCGGCCCCATTCCCTGCGGACGGCGTCCGCTCCCCCGGGCCGTTGCCAGGTGTAGAGCTGCCCGGCGAGTAGTGCGTAGTCGAGGTCGATGTCCTCGCGGCGCAGTAGGACGACGATGTCGCGAAGCCGCTGGGCGAGGGCGGTCAGGTCGGGGGCGGTGCCGGCGCGAACCAGGCGCTTGAGCAGGGGTTCGTCGATCTCGCCGGGCTTCATCATCCGGCGTACGGCAGTTCCGAGACCCCGGCGGCGGTCCGGCCGGTTGGCCTGGTGCATGCCTTTGGAGCGGGACTGCTGGTGGCAGGCGTAGAGGGTGAGTGCGGCGTGCAGGGCGTCCTCGGCCTTGACCAGTTCGCTCTCGCTCATCGGCCGGGCGCCGTCCGGGGTGTGGTGCAGCGGGCCGGTGTCGATCAGGGTCCACAGGTCGGGCAGTTGTCCGGCCTCACGGCCGGCGCCGCGCCGGAGCCGGGCGAGGGCGGCGACGGCGTGGGACTGGTCGGCGAGGTAGCCCCGCTGCAGGACGTGGATGTGGTCGGCGGCAAGCCGGGCGACCCGGTCGCGCGGAGTGACAGGTGTGCTGACGGTGGTCATGCGGGTGCCTTCGCGGTGGTCTCGGGTGCCGGCGCCGTGTCCGCGTCCGGCGGCATGTCGGTGGAGTCCGGGCGCCCCAGGCCCCTGTGCAGAGCGGTACGGAACCACTTGCCGGCGAGTGCGGAATTGAGCCACTCGGTGCCGTTCTTGAGCGGCACGGTCCGGCCCTGCCAGGCCGCGTCCCCGGCCGCGGCCATCAGCCGGTCGCCGAGCCGGCCGACGATCTCGTACACCTCCTGCTGCCAGGCGGTGCGTTGCGCGTACGGGTCGTCGGTGTCCGACAGGCGGGTGAGCCACCTGCGGTACGGGGCCTCGAGGAGCCCGTAGGCGAGATCGCGGGCCGTGGAGCGTGGCCCGTCGCTCTCGGTGCCGGCCGCGCGGGCAAGGTTGGTGGCGAGGTCGCCGAGCGCGTTGACCGCAAGGTCGGCATCCGTGACGGCTGCCACCGCCTGCTCGGCGTAGCGCCGGTCCTGCTCGTGGAGGAGGACGACGGCCATGGACACGTGGTCGTCGACGATCTCGTCGATCACGGACTGCTGCGTGCCGTAGACGGCGCCGACGATCCGGGCCCGGACGAGGAAGCCACGCGGCAGCTCTCCTTCCGTCACCAGGCGGGCCACCCACTCCAGGATCCCCGGACGCAAGTAGGCAGCCGCTTCCGGGCCTTGGGCCGGGCCGGGCTCGCCTGCAACTAGTGAGCCGATCCCGCGCCAGGCGGAACGTTCGGGAGCGTGCTCGCGCGGCAGATAGACCGGACTCTTCTTGAGCTTCTTCTCCTGAGGTTTGCTGCGCCGCCAGGCGGTCATCGGCTCCCGGTGCTGACGGTCGCGCGCGGTGAGCGGGTCGCCGTAGCCGAGGACGACACCGTGCACGCCGGTCTCATCGAAGTGAAGGCGCAGGCGCCGTGTCTGCCACGTGTACAGGTCCCGTACGCCGGTCGGGGGGCGCTCCGAGCCGCCCGGGCCGCACGGCTCCCGGCGCCAGGCGGGGGCGTCCTGGCCGTCGATCTGCAGGTTGGGGCTGTCGGCGGCCACCAGGTTCAGCAGCAGCGTCTCGCGCAGGGTGCGGCCCTCGACGAAGACGCCGCCGAGGTTCCCGGCCCAGCCGACGCCGAGCGGGTAGACCTTGCCGCCCTTGGCGCGCTTATCGCCCTCCACACCGGTCTTGATGCCGGAGGTGTCGTAGGCGTGCGCGTGGACGACCCAGCGGGCCGCCTCGGCAAACGTGAGCCGCTCGACGGTGGGCATGCGGGCGGTGAAGAACGGTTCTCCGTTGGGAACGTCGGCCACGATCCGGTTGAGGGAGAACACCTCGTCCTTCGCGGTGCGCAGCCCAGCGGTCTGGAAGAACGGCGCGTCGGCATCCAGGAGGTCGAACCGTCCTCGGTGCGCATCGAGATACGCCCGCACCGGAGCGAAGCAGCCCTCCTCGTCCCACAGCTCCGCCCACACGTCGATGTCCTGAGGTCCCTCGAGCGCATCGTGCGCGAGCGCGAGCAGCAGCCGCATCAGGGCGAACTCCTGGGTGGGCAGGTCCCCGACGATCCGCCGCAGGTCGTGAGCCTGCTCGAACACCTCGCGCAGCGACAGCTCGTCCTGCGTGCCGTTTCCTCTCAGGACCGGGATCCACGGCCGGGTGGTGAGGTCGAACGACAGCACGCCGTCGCCGCTGGAATGATCGGTTTCAGGCACGGGTCACCTCGAGGCCGTCGCTCTTGCTGTACCGGAGGGCGAAGCCTGCCAGCTGGGTCTGACAGTCTTCGTCGAGCGGCAGGATCAGCTGGCCGGCGAGCCAGTGACTGTCCTTCACCTGCCAGGCGCGGAGGTGCAGTTCTTCGAGCTCGTCGATCGCCTGGTCCATGACGTCGGCGTAGCTGAACTGGATCGGCAGCCGCAGTCCGCAGCTCGCCGCGGTGCGCGCCGCGAGGGCGGCCGGCACCTGGTCGGTGGGCAGGTCCAGCCCTGCCAGCGCGCGGCCTTTACGGTCCGGCTCGAGCCACGGCACGGTGGCCAGGGTGCCGTCGGCCCGTCGCTGTACGACGACGACCTCGAGGCTCTCGCGGCTGTCGCGTACCTGGGCCTTGCCGGCCGGGGTGTCGTCCGCGTCGCCGACGCCTGCCGCGACCCAGCCGAACAGCGGTCTGCCGGGTCTGGCGGCCGCGTCGAGCCGGAAGGTCGAGGCTCGCTCGGCTTGGTCGGCGCGGTGCTCCTCGTACCGCGTGCGGGCACTCTCGAGCGCCTGCGCCCAGGCGGCCGGACCGTCGGGCTTGTCGCCGTATGCGCGTTGCACCAGCGGGCTGATGTCCCTCGGCAGTCTCACGGGATGCTCCGCGCCCCCGTCGAGGTGCGGCAACAGGGCGGCCGCCGAACGCAGCAGCGCGTACGCCCCGTACACGGCGACCGAGCCGGGCACCGGCGCGGGCACGGGGGCGTCCCAGTCGACGCCGGTGACGAGGCAGCGGGCCTGGCGCAGCCGCTCGGGCCGGCCGGTCTGCTCCTCGCCGCCGCGCAGGTGCCGGTGCAGGCGCCCCATGCGCTGCAGCAGGAGGTCGACGGGGGCGAGGTCGGTGACCAGCAGGTCGAAATCGACGTCCAGGGACTGCTCGGCGACCTGGCTGGCGACGACGATGTGCGCCGTCTGTGGCCGGTCTTCGGCCTTGCTCGGCGGCCCGAAGCGTTTGAGGAGGCCCGCGTCCTTGGCGGCACGGTCGACATCGACGAAGCAGGAGTGCGCGACGGTGACGTGTGCGTCCCCGAACCTCTGCCGCAGCACAGCTGCTGCTTCCAGCACACGGCGCACGGTGTTGCGTACGACGAGGACGCAGCCGCCGCCGTCGAGTTCTGCCTTCAGCCGATCAGCCAGGACCTCCAGGTCGTCCTCGAGTCGCTCCAGTTCGACGTCCGTGCCGCGGGCCGACGCCGCCGGGCGCCGCATCACCGGCACACAGCCGGGGGCCACTGCCGTCAGGAGCGGATAGTCACCGGCCCGGGATACGGCGTCGAACGAAGCCGCGGCCTTTCCGGTCGCCTTCCCCGCGTACGCCTCGACCAGCTCCCGACGCCGTCCTGCGGGCAGCGTCGCGGACAGCACCACCACCGGCACCCGGTACGCGCCCAGCCACGACAGCACCCGCTCGAGGTAGACACCCATGTACGTGTCGTAGGCGTGCGCCTCGTCGATCACGATGACCTTCCCGGCGACCGCGAGGTGACGCAGCGCCAGGTGTCGGCTCTTGAGCCCGGCGAACAACAACTGGTCGACCGTGCCCGCGACGAACGACGACAGCATGGCCTTCTTCCGTCCCCGCAACCACGCGTGCGCGACGAGTTCGGCCGCAGCGGAACGGCTTTGGCTCGACGGCCGCCACTCACGCTCCTCGGCGCTGTCGACGTCGATGGCGGCGACCCGCCCGCCCTTGCCCATCAGGTCGACGAAGTCGTCGTTGAGAGCGGCCTTGGAATGGGCGAGAAGTACCGAGTGCCGGGTGCCCTCCGGCGCCGGCAGGCGATCAAGCCAGTCCAGGAGGCGGGGGAACATCGCGTTGCCGGTCGCCATCGTCGGCAACGCGAAGAACACCCCGCCCGCCCCGGACCGTGCGGCAAGGACTTCGGCGGCGGCGAGCGCGGCCTCCGTCTTCCCCTCCCCCATCGGTGCCTCGATCACCATGAGCCCCGGCTCTGGCATCGACCGGGCCAACTCGACGGCCGTTTCCTGCACCGGCCGGACCTTCGCCCCGGGCGGAAGGTCGAACCGGTTCGCGAACAGCTCCTGCGCGTCCCCTGCCGGCTCCTCGGCACGCCACGGCCCCGGCAGGTCCAGGCCACGCCAGGCGGCGACGACGCGCTCGGTGCCGGTGCGGGACACGTCCTCGGGGAAGTAGGGAAAGAGATCGGGATTGCTGGCGATCCAGTCGGCGACGATGACCAACGCAGAAAGCAACACCTGGACCGGCTGCGGCAGCTGCACCGTCCGCCACGCCGCCAGGCGCTCCCGTGCGCCGAACTCCTGCGCGCAGGCCTCGAGTAGTTCCTCCTGCACCCGCTGCCACAGCGTCCGGCTCGGGCCGTGCGTCCGCAGCAGGTCGGGGTGGTGGTCGAGGGCCTGGATCTGTCCGTGCTCGGGAGGCACCCCGTGATGGCCGCCCACCGCGACGGTGAACTGCCCGGTCTGCTTGACCGTCCAACCGTGCCGCTCCTCCAGCCACTCACCCAGCAGTACCTGCCCGGCCAACCCGTGTGGCGCCAGCCGCCGGTCCGCACCCATCGCCTGCCGCGAGCGCATCTCCAACCCGTGGGCACGCATGACCTGCGCCAACTGCTCGACCTGGCAGGCGAACGCAGGCGTCGCCTTCCCGATGTCGTGCACACCGGCCAGCCACACCACCAACCGGCGTGCATCGCTCTCCCCGCCGGGCAGAGCACCTGCGATCAGCATCCGTACGGACAGCGGCAGCCATTCGTCCCACAGCCGCCCGGCCACGGCGGCACTGTCCTCCATGTGCCGCCACAGCGGCAGCCACCCGTCGAAGTCACGGTCATGCTTGGCCCACACCGTCAACGCCGGCCCGCACAGCCGGGCATGAAGACCTGTACGGGCAGCCCCCTCGCCTGTCATGTCAGATGAATACAGGGCACACAGGAAACATGAAGACTGTATGGAGAAACTGGGGAGAAAATGCTGCCAGTTCACATCAGGCGGCTGACAGCCGCAGACCGACCAGCCTAAAATTGGATCTTTGGCCAGCCGCCTCTGCAGCAACCAAAGAAAGCGATATGCGACCTTTGCCGGGATCGATGAAACTCATGGAATCAGCGCCGGCTGCAGCGTAAACCCGCAGGTCACCGAGTCTGCTCCCCGCACCCGCGGGGATGGTCCCTGATCGGCGCGGAGATGGATCCCGGTAGCGCGCTGCTCCCCGCACCCGCGGGGATGGTCCCCTTGCTCGAGATGTGCTTCCGGAAGGACCGGTCTGCTCCCCGCACCCGCGGGGATGGTCCCACCAACCGGTTCATCTTCTTCCACCCCGACGCCTGCTCCCCGCACCCGCGGGGATGGTCCCTGGCGGCGCCAGACTCCCGGGACGTCGTGGACCTGCTCCCCGCACCCGCGGGGATGGTCCCATCACCTGGCCCGGTATGCCGCCCGGCGGCGGCTGCTCCCCGCACCCGCGGGGATGGTCCCGTGAGGCGAAAGCCTGAGCGTGACGGTTCGAACTGCTCCCCGCACCCGCGGGGATGGTCCCCGTGACGGTGCCACTCTCATGACGACGTGGCTGCTGCTCCCCGCACCCGCGGGGATGGTCCCGCCACCCAGGTGGACGGAATCCCCACACTGTGGTGCTCCCCGCACCCGCGGTCGGTCGCGTCGAGCTGCCCGAACATCGTGGGACCATCCCCGCGGGTGCAGGGAGCACTGGCCCGCGGTGGCGTGAAGATCACCGGCAGCGGGACCATCCCCGCGAGTGCGGGGAGCAGTCGATGAAGCCCTGGTATGCGGGCGTTCCGTCGGGACCATCCCCGCGTGACTTTATCCACGAGAACGGGTTCTGGCTCAGGTTCTGTGGTGCGGCCACGTTGAGTGAGCGGATCACCTCGTGGCTGACCGATCCCGATGGCGAGAACGAACCCCGGGTTAGTCCCCCGCCTCGGCTGCAGACCTCCTGCCAAGGAACTGCTTCGCTGCCTCAACCGCTTCTCCGTTGAGTTCCTCGACGGAGACTCCCCAGCTCTCCTCCCAGGCGTCTAGGTTGTGCGCGCAGTGCACAAGGGGTTCTAGCTCTTCGGGGTAGCCGAGGTCATAGGCGATGTCTGCCGAGATGAGGTGAGTGCCGGCGGCGGGATCCAGGGATCCGTCGGCGATCTGACCGGCGATCCAGTAGGCCATCGCCCACTTTGCGGCCCGGGGGTCCTCGGGCGGATGGAAGAGCAGACCCAGCTCCTCCAGTACTTGGTCGAAGAGCTCCGGCGCTTCGGGCTCTTCGCTCCGGAGGAGTCCAGCCAGCATGGCCAGGGACGGGCTCTCGACCCCAGCAATCAGCGCGTCCAGACCTGCCTGAATGAGCCTGTCCGACCCGACATGCCTGCCAAATGCCCTCTCACGCGCGATGTGTCTGAACTGATCGAGGGCGTCGTCGCTGGTCATCAAGGTCTTCTCCGTCGGCATCTGGAAGGGGAAGGCTTGCACCTCCGCCGCCGCCGCTGCCATCGAGTTCCTCCCGTCGTCGGTGATCAGGACATGAGGACGCGCTTCCGCAGGAGCGCGAAGCCTGCGCGGCCGAACATCTGGCGCTTGAGCATCTTGACCCGGTTGACGTGCCCTTCCACGACTCCTGAGCTCCAGGGCAGAGTCAGGCCGGCGATGACCGCGTCGCGGTCGCGGTCGATGCCGGCCGCGAGGGTGTGGAGGCTGGGCAGGTCGTCCCGCCGGACGGCGTCGAGCCAGACGGGCAGGCGCTCGACCTGACGCCCGGTGAGCATGGTCGCGAAGGAGCGGACGTGCCCGGTGAGGGCGTCGAGTTCGGAGCAGTGCGTCCGGACGGCCTTGAGCTGGAGTTGCTCGGTCTCGGTGAGGGTCTCCGGACGGCGGAGGATCCATCCGGCGACGGTCCGGGGCGAGGGAGGGACCATCGGGAGCGGAGAGCAGTTTCAGCCTATGCCCGTGCTCCGTTTCGAGCAGGGACCATCCCCGCGGGTACGGGGAGCACACCGTGCCCGGGTCACCGGCCCGGAGGTTGTAGGGACCATCCCCGCGGGTGCGGGAAGCACGTCAACCGCACGGAGAGGCCGGCGCGTTCGGCGGGACCATCCCCGCGGGTGCGGGAAGCACTTCGTTCTTCTCCTGCCAGCCGAGCAACTCGCCGGGACCATCCCCGCGGGTGCGGGAAGCACTTCGTTCTTCTCCTGCCAGCCGAGCAACTCGCCGGGACCATCCCCGCGGGCGCAGGGAGCACGCCGCCCGAGGGACGAGGGCTCCTCGGGCTGGGGGACCATCCCCGCAGGTGCGGGAAGCACACTTCAAGACCTGCAACTTTATCCAAAGCATTGCGGCTGACGCCCACTTATGGCGACTCGGCCCGCATCCGCGGGAATCACGAACTCACACGTGCGAACCCAAGCCCCATCAGTGAGCCCTTTCCAACCTGACTGCAGTGCGGGGGCGTTGGTGGGCTTGGGTTGTACGGAACGACGAAGCTCCTGGTAGACGGGTTCTCGACCA
>NZ_JBIWFV010000022.1:0-46620 GCF_044763255.1 Streptomyces sp. NPDC096176
GAGAGTGAGGGTCGCCCCCGGCTGCGCGGCCTGCTGGACCGCCTGCAGACCGACAACCTCCTCGAAGCGGCCGTCGTCCACGGCTACTTCCCCTGTGTTTCCAAGGGCGACGACCTGATCCTGCTGAACGAGGACGGCTCGGAGCGGACCCGCTTCACCTTCCCGCGTCAGCGCCGTGGCCGTCGCCTGTGCCTGGCGGACTTCTTCCGCCCCGAGGAGTCCGGCGAGACGGACGTCGTCGGCCTGCAGGTCGTCACCGTCGGCTCGAAGATCGGGGAGGAGACCGCCAAGCTCTTCGAGGCCAACGCCTACCGCGACTACCTGGAGCTGCACGGTCTCTCCGTCCAGCTCGCGGAGGCGCTCGCCGAGTACTGGCACGCCCGGGTGCGCGCCGAACTCGGCTTCGGCGGCGAGGACCCGGCCGACGTGGAGGACATGTTCGCGCTGAAGTACCGCGGCGCCAGGTTCTCGCTCGGCTACGGGGCGTGCCCGGATCTCGAGGACCGGGCCAAGATCGCGGAGCTGCTCCGGCCGGAACGCATCGGCGTCCAGCTGTCCGAGGAGTTCCAGCTCCACCCCGAGCAGTCCACCGACGCCATCGTCATCCACCACCCCGAGGCGAAGTATTTCAACGCGCGCTGATCGAGTGCGTCGTACACTGGTCGGTCCAGTGCAGGCCGGTCGCCTGTCCCTGCGGGAAAAGCCGCTGGGAGAGGTGGCCGGCCTTCTCGTCCCTGATGGAGGTGCGCCCATGACCAGCACGGTCCCCGCGTCGCTGACCCGTTCGGCCGAAGCGGCCGCCCTGCAGGCCGTATTTCTCGACATGGACGGCACCCTTGTCGACACGGAGGGCTTCTGGTGGGACGCGGAGGTTGAGGTCTTCGCCGACCTCGGCCACCGGTTGGACGAGGCATGGCGAGACGTCGTGGTGGGCGGCCCCATGACGCGCAGCGCGGGCTATCTCATCGAGGCCACCGGCGCCGACATCAGCCTCGCGGAGCTGACCGTGCTGCTCAACGACAAGTTCGAGGAACGCATCGGGCGGGGTGTGCCCATGATGCCCGGAGCCGCCCGGCTGCTGTCGGAGCTTGCCGCACACAACGTGCCCACAGCGCTGGTCTCCGCGTCGCACCGCCGCATCATCGACCGGATCCTCCACTCCTTGGGCCCCCAGCACTTCGCCCTCTCGGTCGCGGGTGACGAGGTACCCCGCACCAAGCCGCATCCGGACCCGTATCTCCTCGCCGCCCAGGGGCTGGGGGCGGAGCCCGCGAGATGCGCCGTCGTGGAGGACACGGCGACTGGTGTGGCGTCGGCGGAGGCGGCGGGCTGCCGAGTGGTGGCGGTCCCCTCCGTGAGCCCGATCCATCCTGCTGTCGGCCGAGTCGTCGTTCGGTCCCTCGAGGAAGTCGACGTCGTATTCCTGCGCACTCTCATCAGCTCGAAGCAGTGATACGTGTACGTCCGTGTTTCTCGAATGCAAAGGAAACTCACGGCATCCGGGCATGCTTTTTCCGTGACCGCCGGATCGATCGCCACGTGATCGCCAATATGTTCCCGGGGTGACCTTCGTCACTGTGTGTGTCGTCCCGGCGAGGGGTGACTTGCGTCCGATGCCCCGTTCGGGGGTGCCGGTCGCTTCCATGTGTCCGGATTGATGGGAGAGTTTACGAATCTTCCGTGGCATGGCCATCCACCCACAGGCATTGATGATCACTCAGTGTTTACGCATCAACTCGGGCCCCGTCACCCTTTCCTGGCGTTGCCGACTAATCTCGTCGCGAGACTTCGCCGCATCACCGTGGTGTTCCGCCGACCACCCAGCCGACGGAAACCCAGGACCGATCGCTCTGTATCCCGGCCCGATCGCGCCGCCCCGACCGGGCGGAGGCGGCGGAGTGTCTGACACGCATCGCTGCAACACAGTGCCGGTTGGGATGAGGGAGAACGTCCAGGATGAACCGTAAGACTTTGGTGCTGTCGGCCGTGGTCGGCCTGCTCGCGCCCGTGCTCGTCGCCTGCGGCAGTACGGACAGCGGGTCCGACGGCGGCGACGCCATAGTCGTGGGCAC
Organism: Streptomyces sp. NPDC096176; assembly: GCF_044763255.1. NCBI lineage: Bacteria > Bacillati > Actinomycetota > Actinomycetes > Kitasatosporales > Streptomycetaceae > Streptomyces > Streptomyces sp. NPDC096176. Next base: position 2,073 of record NZ_JBIWFV010000022.1, read on the forward strand.
GACGGACCAGTTCGTCGCAGGCGCGGACGCCCCCGCACCCCTGGACCCGGCGTACGCCTACGACACCGGCGCCTGGAACGTCCTGCGGCAGACCCTCCAGACCCTGATGCACGCCCCGCGCGGCGGTGGCGAGCCTGTCCCGGACGCCGCCGAGTCCTGCATCTTCACGGACAACGCGAGCGAGAGCTACCGCTGCAAGCTGCGCAGCGGTCTCACGTTCGCCGACGGCACGCCCGTGACCGCCCAGGACGTCAAGTTCTCCGTCCAGCGCGTCCTGGACATCGACGCGGACAACGGCACGGCCGCCCTGCTCTCGAACATCGACACGATCGAGACCAAGGGCGAGGACGAGATCATCTTCCACCTGGCCACGCCCGACGCCACCTTCCCGTACAAGCTCTCGACGCCCGTCGCCGGCATCGTCAGCAAGGAGAAGTACGAGGGGAAGAAGCTGCGCGAGGGCTTCCAGGTCGACGGCTCGGGCCCGTACACCATGAAGACCGAGACCGAGGGCGACCACATCTCCCAGGTCGTCTTCAGCAAGAACCCGAACTACAAGGGCGATCTCAAGCTCCACAACGACAAGATCGTGCTGCGTACGTTCACCGACGCAGCCTCCATGGGCAACGCGCTCGAGGCGGGCGACATCGACCTGATGACCCGTGCCATGTCGCCGGAGCAGATCAGGAACCTGCTGGAGAACCCGAAGGAAGGCATCGAGCTCACCGAGATGCCGGGCCTTGAGATCCGCTACCTCGCCTTCAACACCACCGCCCCGGCGGTCAAGGACAAGGCCGTCCGCCAGGCCATCGCGTCGCTCGTCGACCGCGGACAGATCACTCAGGAGGTGTACGGCGCCACCGCCGAGCCCCTCTACTCGCTCATCCCGTCGAGCATCTCCGCGCACACGAACTCGTTCTTCAACAAGTACGGCGAGCCCAGCCGCGCGAACGCCGCGAGCCTCCTGAGCAACGCCGGCATCAACACGCCGGTCAAGCTCACGCTGCACTACACCACGGACCACTACGGCGAGGGCACGGCCAAGGAGTTCGAGGCGCTCCGCGACCAGCTCAACGCGAGCAAGCTGTTCGACGTCAAGATCGAGGGCGCCGAGTGGTCCAAGTTCCGTCCCGCCCAGAAACGCGGCGACTACGCCGTCTACGGGCTGGGCTGGTTCCCCGACTTCCCGGACCCGGACAACTACACCGCGCCGTTCCTCGACAAGGGGAACTTCCTCAACTCGCCCTACGTCAGTGACAAGGCCCTCGAACTGATCCCGCAGTCGCGCCGTGAGGCCGACCGCACCGCGGCGTCGCCGGCCTTCAAGCAAATCCAGGACATCGTCGCGAACGACGTGCCCGTCCTGCCGCTGTGGCAGGGCAAGCAGTACGTCGCGGCACGCGAGAACGTCAGCGGCGTCGAGTGGGCGCTCAACTCCAGCTCCGACCTCCAGTTGTGGGAGCTGTTCCGCGGAACCGCCTGATCCTCGCGGTCCACACGAACGACAGAAGGCCGGTGCCCGGCAGCTGCGCAAGCTGCCGGGCACCGGCCCATTTGCGTGGCCGAGGCCCGCTACTGGGCGCCGGGGCGCACCAAGCCGCTCTCGTAGGCGTACACCGCGGCCTGCACGCGGTCGCGCAGGCTCAGCTTCGTCAGCACATGGCCCACGTGCGTCTTGACCGTGGTCTCGCTGACGAAGAGATCCGCCGCGATCTCCGCGTTGGACAGACCGCGCGCGACCAGCTTGAGCACTTCCACCTCGCGGTCGGTCAGCGTGTTCAGCGTGTCGGGGAGCGGCTCCTCGCCGGACGGCAGATGGTCCGCGTACTTGTCGAGGAGTCTGCGCGTGATGCTCGGTGCGAGCATCGCCTCGCCGGCCGCCACCACCCGGATCGCCTGCACCAGTTCGTTCGCCGGAGCGTCCTTCAGAAGGAACCCGCTCGCGCCGGCACGCAGCGCCTCCACCACGTACTCGTCGAGGTCGAAGGTCGTCAGGACCAGGACCTTCGCCGGACCGTCACGGCCCGGGCCGGTGATCTGCCGGGTCGCCTCGACGCCGTCCATCCGGGGCATCCGGATGTCCATCAGCACCACGTCGGGCTGCAACGCCCGCACCTGGTCGAGTGCCTGAAGGCCGTCCCCGGCCTCGCCGACCACCGCGATGTCCTGCTCGGCCTCGAGGATCATCCGGAAACCGGTACGCAGCAGCGGCTGGTCGTCGACCAGTAGGACGCGGATAGCCACGGGTACTCCTTCTTTAGACCGGGCCCATTCTGCCCTGACCATCCTCTGCCGACGCGGGCGGGGAAACGCTCAGCGGATAAACCGGGGGAGTGCCGCCGAATTCAGGACACACCGACTGGTGGTCGCACCAGCCGCACAGCTTCGTCGGCCGGGGCCGCCAGTCACCCGTCTCGGTGGCGTGCCGGATCGCCTCCCAGAGCGCGAGCAGTTTGCGCTCCATGCGCTCCAGATCCGCCGGCACCGGGTCGTACGTCAATACGTCGCCGCTGCCCAGGTACACCAGCTGCAGTCTGCGCGGCACGACCTGCTTCAGGCGCCAGATCACCAGCGCGTAGAACTTCATCTGGAACAGCGCGCCCTCGCTGTACTCGGGGCGCGGGGCCTTGCCCGTCTTGTAATCGACGATCCGTACGTCACCGGTCGGCGCGATGTCCACCCGGTCGATCACTCCGCGCAGCCGCAGCCCCGACTCCAGCTCCGTCTCCACGAACATCTCCCGCTCGGCCGGCTCCAGCCGCGTCGGGTCCTCCAGCGTGAACCAGCGCTCGACCAGCTGCTCAGCCTCGCCCAGCCAGCGCGACAGCCGCTCGCCCCCCGAGTCCTCCGCGAACAGCTCGCCCAGCTCCGGCCTGGACTCCAGCAGGCGGCTCCACTGGCCGGGAATCATCGCCTTCGCCCGCGGCACCGTCCGCTCGGCCGCCGGATCGTCGAAGAGCCGCTCGAGCACGGCGTGCACCAGCGTCCCGCGTGTCGCCGCCTCGCTGGGCTTCTCGGGCAGCCTGTCGATCACCCGGAACCGGTACAGCAGCGGACACTGCATGAAGTCGCCGGCGCGCGAGGGCGACAGCGACGCGGGCCGCGCGCTCCGCGGCTCCGCCGCTCCGTCGCCGGCAGCCTGCCGCGCCCCGTTCGCGGCCACGGAGGCGTCGGCGGTCGCAGCCTCCGCCGCCTGGGCGGGCACAACGGCGGTCGCGGACACGGCGGGGGCGTCCTGCGCGGCGGAACCCGTCGGTTCGGGCTGCTGACTCGTACTCATGACTCAGACCCTACGGCCCGCCACTGACAGCGAGCGGCATACCATCGACGACAGACCCTCAGCACTGCATGATTTCGAGCGAGCGACGCATTCGCAACGAAGGGAACCCGTGAACGAGGACGACATGAGGGATGAGCGCGAACGCGCGCGGTCCGGGGTGGACAAAGCGGACTCCGGCAACGGCAGACCGCGGCGTCCCGCCGAACCCGGCGGCGGCCTCCTCATGGGCCGCCCCTTCGGTGTGCCCGTCTACGTCGCCCCCAGCTGGTTCGTCGTCGCGGCCCTGATCACCTGGGTCTTCGGCGGACAGCTCGACCGTGTGCTGCCCGAGCTCGGCGGCGCGCGTTACCTCGTCTCGCTGTTTTTCGCCGTCGCCTTCTACGCCTCCGTGCTCGTCCACGAACTGGCCCACACCGTCGTCGCGCTCCGCTTCAAACTCCCGGTCCGCCGCATCCAGCTCCAGTTCTTCGGAGGCGTCTCGGAGATCGAGAAGGAGACCGAGACCCCCGGACGCGAGTTCTGGCTCGCGTTCGTCGGACCGCTCTTCTCCCTCGCCCTTGCCGGCCTGTTCTACCTCGGCCTGTACGCCGTCGAGCCCGACACCGTACCCGGCGTCCTCATCTTCGGCCTGATGATCTCCAACCTGATCGTGGCGATCTTCAACCTGCTGCCCGGGCTTCCTCTAGACGGCGGCCGGATGCTGCGCGCCGTCGTCTGGAAGATGACCGGCAGGCCCATGGCGGGCACGGTCGCCGCCGCCTGGGTCGGCCGGGCGCTTGCCGTCGCCGTCCTCATCGGCCTCCCGCTGCTCACCCACACCGGCGCCCTCGGCAACTCCACCGAGGACATCGGCGGCGTGGAGACCGTCACCGACGCCCTGCTCGCGGCCATCCTCGCTGCCATCATCTGGACCGGAGCCGGCAACAGCCTGCGCATGGCCCGGCTGCGCGAGCACCTGCCGGAACTGGCCGCCAGGGTGCTGACCCGGCGTGCCGTGCCCGTCGAGGCCACCACCCCCCTCTCCGAGGCCCTGCGCCGCGCCAACGAGGCCGGAGCCCGCGCCCTCGTCGTCGTCGACGGCCGCGGGGAGCCGACCGCGCTGGTCCGCGAAGCGGCCATCGTCGGCGTCCCGCAGCACCGCCGGCCCTGGGTGGCCGTCAGCACCCTCGCGCAGGACCTCGAGGAAGGCATGAAGGTGCCCGCCGAACTGGCGGGCGAAACCCTCCTGGACGCGCTCCGGGCCACTCCGGCCACCGAGTACCTGGTGGTGGAGGAGACCGGTGAGATCTACGGCGTCCTGTCCGCCGCGGATGTCGAGCGGGCCTTCGTCGCAGCCATGGCACGGCCCGGTTCCTGAAGCCCATACACTGGTCGTATGTCCGAACCGACCGGTGCCGCCCGCCGTCGCGGGCCCTTCAAGGTCGGGGACCAGGTCCAGCTCACCGACCCCAAGGGACGCCACTACACGTTCACGCTCGAGGCCGGGAAGAACTTCCACACCCACAAGGGTTCCTTCCCGCACGACGAGCTGATCGGCGCTCCCGAGGGCAGTGTTGTCCGAACCACGGGAAACGTCGCCTACCTCGCGCTGCGCCCCCTGCTCCCCGACTACGTCCTGTCCATGCCCCGCGGCGCCGCCGTGGTCTACCCCAAGGACGCGGGGCAGATCCTGGCCTTCGCCGACATCTTCCCCGGCGCACGCGTCGTGGAGGCGGGGGTGGGCTCGGGTTCGCTCAGCAGCTTCCTCCTGCGCGCCATCGGCGACCACGGAATGCTGCACTCCTACGAGCGCCGCGCGGACTTCGCCGAGATCGCCCAGCAGAACGTGGAGCGCTACTTCGGCGGCCCCCACCCTGCCTGGCAGCTCACCGTCGGCGACCTCCAGGACAACCTGACCGACGCCGACGTCGACCGGGTCATCCTCGACATGCTGGCTCCCTGGGAGTGCCTCGAGGCCGTCTCCAAGGCGCTCGTCCCCGGCGGCATCCTGTGCTGCTACGTCGCCACGACCACCCAGCTCGCGCGGACGGTCGAGTCGATCCGCGAGATCGGTTGCTTCGCGGAGCCGCAGCCGTGGGAGTCGATGATCCGCAACTGGCACGTCGAGGGCCTCGCCGTGCGCCCCGACCACCGGATGATCGGCCACACCGGCTTCCTGGTCACCGCCCGCCGTCTCGCCGACGGCGTGGAGCCCCCCATGCGCCGCCGCCGGCCCGCGAAGGGTGCCTACGGCGAGGACTACGAGGGCCCCAACAAGGGCTGAGCCGCCCACGCGGCCGCCCGTACAACGCACCGACGCCGCCGCCGAGTTCCTGTGCCCCGCACGGAACTCGGCGGCGGCGTCTTCATGTTGACCTCCGAGGCCGGCACCGACCGGGTGTCTTTACCGGAGCCTTACGGACCCCGCTGTTCCGGTCGGGTGTGACGTATGGCACGATGCTGGCCACCCCCACCGGTACAGTCCCCTCAGGAGACCCCTCGCGTGCAGAACTCCGCCGCCGTCCCGGACCTCGCGCACACTCACGCCCGCCCGGTGCACTGGCTGGCCACGGCGGCGGCGATGGCCGCGGTCATGGCGGGTGCGGGAATGCTGCAACCAGAAGCGGCCACCGCCTCCCAGCCGGGCGGCGGCCAGAGGACCACGACGGCCGCGGCTCCGGCGCCCGCACCGGACCCCGCGACGGTGGAGTTGCCCATCGAGTGCGGCAGCCTCGGCAACGTGGTCACCAAGAAGGCCTCGGGCGACCTCGACGGCGACGGCGGCCCGGAGACCGTGGTGGCCGCCCGCTGCGACGCGGGATCCGGCACGCCGCCCAGCGGTCTCTACGTGCTGTCCGCGGGCCCCGACAGCGATGCCAGGGTGGTCGCCACCCTCGTGGACCCCGCGCTGAAGCAGAGCGTGGGCGCCCTCGCCGTACGGGACGGGGCGGTCGTCGCGACGCTGCTCGGCTACTCGTCGGCCGAAGTGCCCAGCTGCTGTCCCGACGAGCGGGAAGAGATCAAGTGGCAGTGGCAGGGCGGGAAGTTCGTCCGCAGCAGCCCCGCCGAAGCGCGCAGTATGTGATCCGTCACTCCGCGTCGGGGCCGTAGACCTCGACCCTGTCCGAAACCCGACGTACGTGGATGCAGTCGCCCGGGCACTCCTTGGCCGAATCCACCACGTCGTTGAGCAGCGGCAACGGGACGGGCGTCGTCGCCCCCGCGTCCTGCAGCAGTTCGTCGTCGGCCGACTTCACGTACGCCAGGCCGTCGATGTCCAGCTCGAAGACCTCGGGAGCGTACTGCGCGCAGATTCCGTCCCCTGTGCAGAGGTCCTGGTCGATCCAGACCTCGAGCGCGTCGGCGGCGCCTTCGGTGGGAACCTCGTGCTGCACGGTCATATCTCCTGCCGTTTCCTTCGTCGGGTGTAGCTCTGTGAAGCAAGTCGTGCCACCTCTGACGGGTGTTGAACGCTTCGACGATACAACCGCCCGCTTTCCGATGTTGCTGGGTGGGTATCCCGTGGGTATTCCCCTCGCAGAGGTAAGAGCGCAAGGGTGAAGATCGGACACACCCCTTCCGTCTTTGTGATCTAGGGGTTTCAATCACCACCCACACAGGTAGGGTCAGGAAGCGTCCAGCTCCCCTTGGAGGAGGTGAGGACCGTGGCAGCCCACGACGACGACATCAACCGCGGCATCCGGCCGGGGCGGGGGTCTGAAGACCCAGCCGGCCAGGTTGCCTATCTCGAGCAGGAAATCGCCGTCCTGCGCCGCAAGCTCGCCGACTCTCCGCGACACACGAGGATTCTCGAAGAGCGGATCGTCGAGCTGCAGACCAACCTGGCCGGCGTGTCCGCACAGAACGAGCGACTCGCCAACACACTCCGTGAGGCCCGCGACCAGATCGTGGCCCTCAAGGAGGAGGTCGACCGGCTCGCGCAGCCGCCGGCCGGCTTCGGTGTCTTCCTGCAGGCCAACGAGGACGGCACCTGCGACATCTTCACCGGGGGCCGCAAGCTCCGGGTGAACGTCAGCCCCAGCGTCGATCCGGAAGAGCTCCGGCGCGGCCAGGAAGTCATGCTCAACGAAGCGCTCAACGTGGTCGAGGCCATGGAGTTCGAGCGCGCCGGGGAGATCGTCACCCTCAAGGAGATCCTCGAGGACGGCGAGCGTGCCCTGGTGCTCGGTCACACAGACGAGGAGCGGGTGGTGCGGCTCGCGGAGCCGCTGCTGGCAGCGACCATCCGTCCCGGTGACGCCCTCCTGCTCGAGCCCCGCTCCGGGTACGTCTACGAGGTCATCCCGAAGAGCGAGGTCGAGGAGCTCGTCCTCGAAGAAGTCCCGGACGTCGACTACGACAAGATCGGTGGACTCGGCGGCCAGATCGAGATGATCCGTGACGCGGTCGAGCTGCCGTACCTCTACCCCGACCTCTTCAAGGAGCACGAACTGCGGCCACCGAAGGGCATCCTGCTCTACGGTCCGCCCGGATGCGGCAAGACGCTGATCGCCAAGGCGGTCGCCAACTCCCTTGCCAAGAAGGTCGCCGAGGTGACCGGCCAGCCCGCGGGGAAGAGCTACTTCCTCAACATCAAGGGCCCCGAGCTCCTCAACAAGTACGTCGGCGAGACCGAGCGGCACATCCGCCTGGTCTTCCAGCGTGCCCGTGAGAAGGCCAGTGAGGGCACCCCCGTCATCGTCTTCTTCGACGAGATGGAGTCCCTCTTCCGCACCCGTGGGTCCGGTGTGAGCTCGGACGTGGAGAACACCATCGTCCCGCAGCTCCTCGCCGAGATCGACGGTGTGGAGGGCCTGGAGAACGTGATCGTCATCGGCGCCTCCAACCGCGAGGACATGATCGACCCCGCGATCCTGCGGCCCGGCCGGCTCGACGTCAAGATCAAGATCGAGCGTCCGGACGCGGAGGCAGCCAAGGACATCTTCGCGAAGTACCTGACCGCCTCCCTCCCGCTGCACTCCGACGACCTCAGCGAGCACAGCGGGTCGAAGGCGGCCGCGGTCCTGGCGATGATCCAGTCGGTCGTGGAGCAGATGTACGCGGAGTCCGAGGAGAACCGCTTCCTCGAGGTCACGTACGCCAACGGCGACAAGGAAGTCCTGTACTTCAAGGACTTCAACTCCGGCGCGATGATCCAGAACATCGTCGACCGAGCGAAAAAGATGGCCATCAAGGCCTTCCTCGATCACAACCAGAAGGGCCTTCGGGTCTCCCACCTCCTCCAGGCATGCGTGGACGAGTTCAAGGAGAACGAGGACCTGCCCAACACCACCAACCCGGACGACTGGGCTCGCATCTCCGGCAAGAAGGGCGAGCGGATCGTCTTCATCCGCACGCTCGTCACCGGAAAGCAGGGCGCGGACACCGGCCGGTCCATCGACACGGTGGCGAACACCGGTCAATACCTGTAAAGGCACACCGGCTGCGGATGTCGGCCGTCCCCCCGCCCGTGCGAGGGGACAGGCATCCGCAGCCGGTTGCTTTCCGGACAGGTCCGACCAGGACGCAGCAATGACGAAATTGATCTCCCCAGCCACGCAGCGGCGTTCTAGGCTCTTTCGTACCGACGGGTCGCGCAGTGCGGGGCCGGGCACCGCAAGCGCACCGGAGCACCCGCGGTACTTGAGCGCCGTTCCCGGCGGGGAACGCCGCCGGGCAAGGAGGGCCGCATGACCGTACGGCGAGTAATGGGCATCGAGACGGAGTACGGGATCTCCGTCCCCGGCCACCCGAACGCCAATGCCATGCTCACCTCGTCCCAGATCGTCAACGCCTACGCGGCGGCGATGCACCGGGCGCGCCGCGCCCGCTGGGACTTCGAGGAGGAGAATCCGCTGCGGGACGCCCGCGGCTTCGACCTCGCTCGCGAGGCCGCCGACTCCAGCCAGCTCACCGACGAGGACATCGGCCTGGCCAATGTGATCCTCACCAACGGCGCACGTCTCTACGTCGACCACGCGCACCCCGAGTACAGCTCGCCCGAGGTGACCAATCCGCGGGACGCGGTCCTGTGGGACAAGGCCGGCGAGCGGATCATGGCCGAGGCCGCCGAGCGGGCGGCCCAGCTCCCGGGCGCGCAGCCGATCCACCTGTACAAGAACAACACCGACAACAAGGGCGCGTCCTACGGGACCCACGAGAACTACCTGATGAAGCGGGAGACCCCGTTCTCGGACATCGTGCGCCATCTGACGCCGTTCTTCGTGTCCCGGCAGGTCGTCACCGGCGCGGGGCGGGTCGGAATCGGCCAGGACGGCCACGAGCACGGGTTCCAGCTCAGCCAGCGGGCCGACTACTTCGAGGTCGAGGTCGGCCTCGAGACGACGCTCAAGCGCCCGATCATCAACACCCGCGACGAGCCCCACTCGGACGCCGAGAAGTACCGTCGCCTCCATGTGATCATCGGCGACGCGAACCTCTCCGAGATCTCGACGTACCTCAAGCTGGGTACCACCGCCCTGGTGCTGTCGATGATCGAGGACGGGTTCATCGCGGTCGACCTGGCCGTCGAGCAGCCCGTGCGCACCTTGCACGAGGTCTCGCACGACCCGGGCCTCAAGCGTCTCGTCACACTGCGCAGCGGCCGGACACTCACCGCCGTTCAACTGCAGATGGAGTACTTCGAGCTGGCGCGGAAGTATGTCGAGGAGCGTTTCGGAGCCGACGCAGACGAGCAGACCAAGGACGTCCTGATTCGCTGGGAGGACACGCTCAACCGGCTCGAGAACGACCCGATGAGCCTCTCCGGCGAACTGGACTGGGTCGCCAAGCGTGAGCTCATGGAGGGCTACCGCCGGCGCGACACCCTGGACTGGGACGCGCCCCGTCTGCACCTCGTGGACCTGCAGTACGCGGACGTGCGCCCCGACAAGGGCCTGTACAACCGCCTGGCGGCCCGCGGCAAGATGAAGCGGCTGCTGGACGAGACCGCGGTGGAACGGGCCGAGACCAAGCCTCCGGAGGACACCAGGGCGTACTTCCGCGGCCGCTGCCTCGAGCAGTACGCGGACGACGTGGCCGCGGCCTCCTGGGACTCGGTCATCTTTGATCTGCCCGGCCGTGACTCTCTGCAACGAGTTCCGACGCTGGAGCCCCTGCGGGGCACCCGCAACCACGTCAAGGAGCTGCTGGACCGCTGCCGCAATGCGGAAGACCTGGTCCGGGTGCTCTCCGGGGGCTGAAACGACCTCCGTCCGGGAATCATGGAGGTGAGCCCCGGACGTATCTGGAAAGTCGGGGCCGATGTCGGACCCCCCGAGTAGGGTCTGATCAAGAACGTCGAACCGAGCGGGGTGAGGTGTATGGCGACCAAGGACACCGGCGGCGGACAGCAGAAGGCGACGCGTTCCACCGAGGAGGTCGAGGAGCAGGCGCAGGAAGCGCAGGCTGCGGAGGACCTCAAGGAGCGTCAGGAAAAGCTCTCGGACGACGTCGACTCCGTACTGGACGAGATCGACGACGTCCTCGAGGAGAACGCCGAGGACTTCGTGCGCTCGTTCGTGCAAAAGGGCGGAGAGTAGCCCTGGTTGTCCTCCCGGTGCCGTCGGCGAAAGCCGGGGGCACCGGGGCGGATGACCGGTGACGGCGCGGGTAAGGTCCGTGCACAGAAAGATCGGTCCGCGTTGCGAAGAGGCGGGCCGCCGCCTACCCGGAAGGAAACGCGTGGAAGCCAACCCTCGTAGCACCGGGCGTCTGCCGGCAGCCTTCCTGACGCCCGGCTCGTCCTCGTTCATGGACTTCCTCGGCGAGCACTCGCCGGACCTGCTGCCGGGCAAGCGGGTCCTGCCGCCTCTGCAGGGGGCCATCGAGGCGCCGCACGGGACGACCATTGTGGCCACGACGTTCCCCGGTGGCGTGGTGCTCGCCGGCGACCGGCGGGCCACGATGGGGAACATGATCGCCCAGCGCGACATCGAGAAGGTCTTTCCGGCCGACGAGTACTCGGCGGTGGGCATCGCGGGCACCGCCGGTCTCGCGGTGGAGATGGTCAAGCTGTTCCAGCTGGAGCTGGAGCACTTCGAGAAGGTCGAGGGCGCCCAGCTCTCCCTCGAGGGCAAGGCCAACCGCCTGTCCACGATGATCCGCAGCAACCTCGGCATGGCCATGCAGGGCCTCGCCGTCGTCCCGCTCTTCGCCGGATACGACCTCGACCGCGAGAAGGGCCGCATCTTCTCGTACGACGTGACGGGCGGTCGTTCCGAGGAGCTCGGCTATGCGGCGACCGGCTCGGGTTCGATCTTCGCGCGCGGGGCGATGAAGAAGCTCTACCACGAGGACCTGACCGAGCAGCAGGCCACCACGCTGGTGATCCAGGCGCTGTACGACGCGGCGGACGACGACTCGGCGACGGGCGGTCCGGACGTGGCCCGGCGGATCTATCCGATCGTCACCGTGATCACGGACGAGGGCTTCCGCCGGCTCACCGAGGCCGAGACCTCCGAGATCGCGCGAGCGATCCTCGAGGGCCGCCTCAGCCGGCCCGACGGCCCGCGCGCCGCGCTGCTGTGACGCCCCGATGTACTCGCCTCTGACAGAAAGGGACGGATAGCCGGTGTCGACGCCGTTCTATGTCTCACCCCAGCAAGCCATGGCCGACCGGGCGGAATACGCCCGTAAGGGCATCGCCCGTGGCCGCAGCCTGGTCGTGCTGCAGTACGCCGACGGCATTGTCTTCGTCGGCGAGAACCCGTCCCGTGCGTTGCACAAGTTCAGTGAGATCTACGACCGCATCGGCTTCGCCGCGGCCGGCAAGTACAACGAGTACGAGAATCTGCGGATCGGCGGCGTTCGTTACGCGGATCTGCGCGGCTACACCTACGACCGCGACGATGTGACGGCCCGTGGGCTGGCGAACGTCTACGCGCAGACGCTGGGCACCATCTTCTCGAGCGCCGGTGAGAAGCCGTACGAGGTGGAGTTGGTCGTCGCCGAGGTGGGTGCCTCGCCGGAGGGCGACCAGATCTACCGGCTGCCGCACGACGGTTCCATCGTCGACGAGCACGGCTCGGTCGCGGTGGGTGGCAACGCGGAGCAGATCAGCGGGTTCCTGGATCAGCGGCACCGCGACGGCATGTCGCTGGCGGAGGCTCTGAAGCTTGCCGTTCAGGCCCTTTCCAGCCAGGCGAACGGCAATGACCGGGAGATCCCGGCCGACCGCCTGGAGGTGGCGGTCCTGGACCGCACGAGGCCTCAGCAGCGGAAGTTCAAGCGGATCGTCGGCCGGCAGCTGGCGCGGCTGCTGGAGGCCGAGGAGGGCGCGGCGACGCCGACGGACGCCCCTTCGGACATCGAGGAGCCGGAGGAGTCACAGGACGGGGAGTAGCCCCTGCGGCTGTTCGACGGCGCCCTGGACCGCTCGCGCGGTTCCGGGGCGCCGTCGTGTGGCCGCAGGGGGTGCGCGCACCCCCTGCGGCGCGGGTCAGGCGGCAGGGGGCGCCGAGGAGCCGCGGACGACAAGCTCCACGGGGAGGTCGCCCCCTTCGGGGCGGCGTCCGTCGAGGACGGCGAGCAGGGCGGCCATGCCGCGTTCGCCCACTTTCTCCGCAGGCAGGTGGACGGTGGTGAGCTCGGGTTCGACGGCGGTGGCGAGGGCGAGGTCGTCGAAACCGGTGACGGTGACGTCCTCGGGCACCCGCAGTCGCAGCCGGCGGGCGGCTTTGCAGGCCCCGGCAGCGAGGATGTCGTCGTCGCAGACGATGGCTGTGGCGCGCGGTCCGGGGACGGTGAGCGCGCGTACGGCAGCTTCGCGGGCGCCGTCGACGTCGAGAGGCGCGGGGACGGTACGGACGTGGGCGTCGACGACGCCGTCCAGTGCGGTGTGGAGCGCGCGGGCGCGGACGTCGAAGGTCCACGAGGTGACGGCGGACGCGAGGTGCACGATGCGCCGGTGGCCGAGCGCGAGCAGGTGGTCCGTCACCTGGCGCATGCCGTCGGCGATGTCGAGGTTGACGTGTGCGGCGGCGGCGGTGTCCGCGGGGTCGCTGTCGAGCATCACCAGGGGGAGGTCCGAGCCGCGGATGGCGGCGAGTGCCTGGGCGGCCATGGAGGACGCGATGACGCCGTCGAGAGCGGCGCGCGCGGAGGCGAAGGGGTCCTTGGCGGGGCCGACGCCTTCGGGCGAGGGGTAGAGGACGACGCCGAAATCGTGCCGGGCGGCGACCGTGGCGGCGCCTGTGTAGACGCGCGCGAAGAATTCGTTGGTGAGCGCCGGGACGACAAGGAGGGCGGTCCTGGTGCGGCCGAGGCGGAGGTTGCGGGCGGCGAGGTTGGGCCGGTAGCCGAGTTCCTGCGCGGCCTCGCGCACCACGGTGGCGGTGCGTTCCGAGACGCGGCCGCGCCACTTGTCGCCGAGTACCAGGGAGACGGTCGCCTGGGAGACACCGGCGGCGCGGGCCACGTCCCTGCTGGTGGGGCGAGTGGACTCCACTCCGGCGGTGAGGGGTCGGTCCTGCCGGGACCGGTGAGCCATGGGGTGCCGTCCTCGGCCGCCCGTCGGGGTGTCACGGGGTCCGGGGGCGGCGGCGCTGTGGACCCGCGGACTGTCGACATGGTACGTATGGAGCGCGACGTTATACGTAAAACCTCGACGGAAGCCGAGGGAGAAGGAGACGGCATGGCCGGCGGGTACGCAGACATTCTCAAGGCGCCGCACGCCGCTCGGCTGCTCACCGGCACCCTGGTCGGCCGGCTTCCCAACGCGACGGCCCACATCGCCATCGTGCTCTTCACCCGCGCCGAGGGCGGCAGCTACACCCTCGCGGGCGTGCTCGCCGCCGTGTACGGCCTCGCCACCGCCGTCGGTCAGCCGCTGCTGGGTCGGGCCGTCGACCTCTTCGGCCAGCCCCGGGTGCAGCTGCCCGCAGCCGTCGTCTCCGCGCTCGGCATGTTCCTGCTGGCCGCTGCCGGTACCGGGTCGCTGCTCGTCGCCTACGCCGCCGTGATCGTCGCCGGACTTTTCACCCCGCCGCTGGAGGGCGGCCTGCGGGCCCTGTGGCCGAGCGTGCTGGGGCGGGAGGACCGGGTGCACCGGGCGTACGCCATGGACGCGGTGGCCCAGGAGATCATGTTCACGGTCGGTCCGCTGCTCGTCACCCTGCTCGTGTCCCTGTGGTCGCCCGGTGCGGCGCTGTTCGTGATCAACGTCATAGGGGTCGTGGGCGCCCTGTCAGTCGTGATGTCCCAGCCGTCCCGTGACTGGCGTTCCGCTCCCCGCGAGGCGCACTGGCTGGGCGCGCTGCGCTCACCGGGACTGCTCGCGCTGCTCGGCGCGTTCTTCTTCGTCGGGATGGCCCTCGGCTCGATCACGGTCGCCGGCGTGGCCTACGCCGACGACCACGGCCGGGAGGCCGTTTACGGGTGGCTGATGGCCGCGCTGGGCCTCGGTGCCCTGGTCGGCGGCGTCGCCTACGGCGCGCGGCAGTGGGCCGGGCCGCCCGAACGCCGGCTGCGCATCATCGTCGGCCTGCTGGCCGTCGGCTACCTCCCGCTGATCCTCACGCCGGGCGTGGCCGCGATGACGGCGCTGGCGGCGGTCGCCGGTGTGTTCCTCGCGCCCGCGATCGCCTGCGCGTTCATCGTCGTCGACCGGCACGCGCCGCGCGGCACGGTGACGGAGGCGTTCTCCTGGCTGGTGACCACCTTCGGTGTCGGCGCGGCCGTCGGTACGGCCGTGGCGGGGCCGGCGGTCGAGATCGGCGGTACCGCATGGAGTTTCGCCGTCGCGGGCGCCGGCGGAATCGCCGCCCTGCTGGTTCTGACGGCCACTCAGCGGGTACTCGCTAATCCTGCTCGTACCGAGGGCATCAAGGGGTTTGGCCCCCAGACATCGGAAAATGATCGAAACGGTGCCGCCCAACCCGGTTTCAGCTCAGGCCGTGAGGCGTAATGTTCAGACATGGACCGCCGCATTTTCGGGCTGGAGAACGAGTACGGCGTCACGTGCACGTTCAGGGGACAGCGCCGACTGTCACCTGACGAAGTGGCGCGCTACCTCTTCCGCCGTGTCGTGTCATGGGGCCGCAGCAGCAATGTCTTTCTGCGGAACGGCGCCCGCCTCTACCTCGACGTGGGTTCGCATCCGGAATACGCAACACCCGAATGCGACAATGTGACCGAGCTGGTCACGCACGACAAGGCGGGCGAGCGCATTCTCGAAGGCCTCCTCGTCGACGCCGAACGCCGCCTGCACGAGGAGGGAATCGCGGGCGACGTCTATCTGTTCAAGAACAACACCGACTCGGCGGGAAACTCCTACGGCTGCCACGAGAACTATCTCGTAGCGCGCCACGGCGAGTTCTCCCGGCTGGCGGACATCCTCATTCCGTTCCTCGTCACCAGGCAGCTGCTCTGCGGCGCGGGCAAGGTGCTGCAGACGCCGCGGGGAGCGGTCTACTGCGTCAGCCAGCGGGCCGAGCACATCTGGGAGGGCGTCAGCTCCGCCACCACGCGTTCGCGCCCCATCATCAACACCCGCGACGAGCCGCACGCGGACGCCGAGCGCTACCGCCGGCTGCATGTCATCGTCGGCGACTCGAACATGTCGGAGACGACGATGCTGCTGAAGGTCGGCGCGACCGACCTGGTGCTGCGCATGATCGAAGCCGGCACCGTGATGCGCGACCTCACGCTGGAGAACCCGATCCGGGCCATCCGCGAGGTCAGCCACGACATCACCGGGCAGCGCAAGGTCCGCCTGGCCAGCGGCCGGGAGGCCTCTGCCCTCGAGGTCCAGCGCGAGTACTACGAGAAGGCTGTCGACTTCGTCGACCGCCGCGGCATCCGCACCGGAACGGTCGAGCAGGTCCTGGAGCTGTGGGGCCGCACGCTCGACGCGATCGAGGCGGAGGACCTCGACCGGATCGGCACCGAGATCGACTGGGTCATGAAGTACAAGCTGCTGGAGCGCTATCGCGCCAAGCACAACATGTCCATGTCCCATCCGCGGGTCGCCCAGATAGACCTCGCCTACCACGACATCCACCGCAGGCGCGGGCTGTACTACCTCTTGGAGCGCAAGGGACAGGCCGCCCGTATCTGCAACGACCTCAAGATCTTCGAGGGCAAATCGGTGCCCCCGCAGACCACCAGGGCGCGGCTGCGCGGCGACTTCATCCGCCGGGCGCAGGAGCAGCGCCGGGACTTCACGGTCGACTGGGTGCACCTCAAGCTCAACGACCAGGCGCAGCGCACCGTGCTGTGCAAGGACCCCTTCCGTTCGGTCGACGACCGCGTCGAAAAACTGATCGCCGGCATGTAGCGGCACGGGCGTCGCCGTCGCGGTCGCATGAGTGTCGGAACGTCACCCGGGCCCCGTACGTTTCACGTGCGGGGCCCTCGGCACGCCCTAGAGTGTCCGCATCTACCGAGCCGTTAGAGATCTGAGGAACACGTGCGCCGACTTGCCGGCCTGCTCGTCGTACCCCTGCTGCTGTTGACGACAGCGGCGTGCGGCGACGACAAGGGCTCCGATTCCGCCTCCACGTCGATGACGAACGGGCTGCCCACCATCACCGAGGGTGCGAAGTTCGGGGAGAAGCCGACCCTCGCCAAGGGTGAGGGTGAGCCTCCCAAGGACCTCAAGGTCAACGTCGTCAGCGAGGGCAAGGGCCAGAAGCTCAAGAAGGGCGACGTCGCCCAGGTCGACTATCTGGGCCAGGTCTGGGACGGCGAGGAGCCGTTCGACAACAGCTTCGACCGAGGAGAGCCGTTCCCCGTCACCCTCGGCGGCGGCGGTGTCATCGAGGGCTGGCAGAAGGCGCTCGACGGCCAGAAGGTCGGCAGCCGCCTCGAGGTGTCGATCCCGCCGGACCTCGCCTACGGCCCACAGGAGCAGCAGGGCATCCCGGCCAACTCCACGCTGGTGTTCGTCATGGACATCGTCAAGGGCACCACGCTCCCGACGTCCGCGAAGGGCAGCGAGGTCGCGCAGGACAACATCGACCTTCCGAAGGTCGGCACGAACACCGACGGCGAGGCGCCGTCGCTGACAGTGCCCAAGAAGGACGCGCCGGCCAAGCTGGTCTCGAACTACGTGATCGAGGGCTCCGGCCCCGCGGTCAAGGCCACGGACACGCTTTCGGTGAAGTACAAGGGCGTCCTGTGGAAGGACGGCAAGGAGTTCGACAGCAGCTACGCCAGGGGCAACGCCCCGGTGAGCTTCCCGCTCGCCCAGGTCATCCCGGGCTGGCAGAAGGGGCTGGAAGGCAAGAAGGTCGGCAGCCGTGTGCTGCTCGTCATCCCGCCGGACATGGCGTATGGCGACAAGGAGCAGCAGGGCATCCCGGCCAAATCCACCCTGGTCTTCTCGGTCGACATCCTGGCCGTTCAGTAGGCAGGCCGGGGCATTCTGCGAGACTGTCCCGGTTGATCGCACAGAGAACGCAAGGAGCAACACCGTGAGCATCGAGAAGCCCGAGATCGACTTCCCGGGTGGCGAGCCGCCGGCCGACCTGGAGATCAAGGACATCTGGGAGGGCGACGGCCCGGTGGCGAAGGCGGGCGACACCGTCTCCGTCCACTACGTGGGCGTGGCCTTCTCCACCGGTGAGGAGTTCGACGCGTCGTGGAACCGCGGCACCCCGCTGCGATTCCAGCTGGGTGTCGGCCAGGTCATCTCCGGCTGGGACCAGGGCGTGCAGGGCATGAAGGTCGGCGGCCGCCGCCAGCTGACCATCCCCGCGCACCTGGCCTACGGCGACCGCGGCGCAGGCGGCCGTATCGCCCCCGGCGAGACGCTGATCTTCGTCTGCGACCTGATGGGCGTCTGAGGCCGATCATCGAGCGGTAGTGCGAGGGCCCGTGCCTGGTGGCACGGGCCCTCGCTTTTGTCCGGACACCCCGGGGCGGTACGGTCGACGGGCGTAACGGACTTCATATGGAGGCGAAGGGCGTCGATGGCCATTGCCAAGGCCGAGCGGCTGATGAATCTGGCGCTGTGTCTGCTCGGGACCCGGCGGCCGCTCAGCAAGCGCGAGCTGCGCGGGTCCATCGAGGCCTACCTGGAGGCCGGTTCCGACGACTCCTTCAACCGGATGTTCGAGCGCGACAAGGATGATCTGCGCGAACTCGGCCTGGTGATCGAGACGGTGGAGTCCCTCGACGGCGACATCGGCTACCTCGCGCGCCGCGACAGCAACCGGCTGCCCCCCATCACCCTGGACGCGGAGGAAGCCGCCGCGCTGGGCCTGGCCGCCAAGGTGTGGCAGCAGGCGCGCCTCGCCGGGGCCGCCAGCGGCGCCCTCCAGAAGCTGCGCGCGGCCGGCATGCCGGAGACCGAGGACGCGTACGAGGTCCAGCACAGCGCCCTCGAACCGCGCATTCCCGTCCATGAGGCGGCCTTCGAACCGCTGATGCTCGCCTGCCGCGACCGCCGCCCGGTCGTCTTCGACTACCGCAAGGCGAACTCCGCCCGGCCCGAGCAGCGCCATGTCGAACCGTGGACGCTCGAATGCTGGCGCGGTCACTGGTATCTCGCCGGCTTCGACCGGGGCCGCGGTGCGGAGCGGGTGTTCCGGCTGTCCCGTATCACCGGCAAGGTCCGTTCGCGCGCGGGCTCGTTCACCGCCCCCGTGCCGGATGTCGTCACCGTCCGCGAGACCGTGGAGAGCTGGGCCGGCGAGACGGCGACCCGCTCCGCGCGGATCAGGCTGCGTGCCGGCTGCGGATATCCGCTGCGTTCGCGGGCCACCGCCGTACGGGAACTCGGCGACGGGTGGGACGAGTTGGAGATTCCGTACGGGCACGGGCTGGACGCCTGGCTCGTCGAGTTCGGTCCGGACGTCGTCGTACTGGAGCCCGCGGACCTGCGGGCCGATGTGGTCGACCGGCTGCGCGCCGTGGCCAAGGGCTGAGAGGACCGAGACGACATGGCCGCGAACGCCATCGACCAGACCCGGCGGATGCTGTCGCTGGTGACGTATCTGCGCGAGCGCCCCGGCGCCCGTATCGCCGATGTCGCCCGCGCCTTCGGCATCACCGAGGACGAGCTGATCTCCGACCTCGATGTGCTGCCCATGTGCGGGACCAGTTTCCGGGGCGGTGATCTGCTGGACATCGACACCGACGGCGAGCGGATCTGGTGGCGCAACCCCGACGCGTCCGGGGAGTCCACCGCGGAGCCGCTGCGGCTCGCCGCCGACGAGGCGACGGCACTGCTGGTCGCTGCGCGTGCCGTCGCGACGCTTCCCGGCCTGCGCGAAGGCGACCGCGAGGCGCTGCTGCGGGCCACGGCGAAGCTGGAGGCGGCCGCAGGCGAGGCCGCGGGCGCCAGCTCCCGGCTCTCGGTGACCTTCGAGTCCGAGGGCGGGGTCTTCGCCGACGTCGACCGGGCGATCTCCGAGCGGCGGCGGCTCTGGCTGCGGTACTACTCGCCCGCCCGTGACGAGCTGACCGAGCGCGAGGTCGATCCGATCCGGCTCTTCGCCGTCGGCCACACGTACATGGAGGCCTGGTGCCGCCTCTCGGAGGCGCGCCGGACCTTCCGCCTCGACCGCGTCGCGGAGATCCGGCTGCTCGACGCCCCGGCGGCGCCCCCCGAGATCGAGCTGCGCGACCTGTCGGAAGGCCTGGTCCAGCCGTCGCCGGACGATCCGGAGGTGGTGGTCGAGGTGGCGCCCGGTGGACGCTGGGTCGCGGAGTACTACCCGCACGATCGTGCCGAGGAACTGCCGGACGGTGGTCTGCGCATCACGCTGCGTACGCCGATGCCGTCCTCGTTGCGCCGCCTGGCGTTGCGACTGGGCAGGGACGGGCGGATCGTCTCCCCGCAAGAACTCGCGGACAGCGCGCGCACGGCGGCATGCGAGGCTCTGGCCGCGTACGACGCCGGGGAACCCGATGCCCGGGACACGCACGATGCCCGGGACACGCACGATGCCCGGGACACGCATGACGCCCGGGAACCGTACGGCAGTCAGGAACAAGGAGCCGGCGCCCCATGACCGTGACGCCACGGATCCCCTCGATGTCCCCGGTCCCGAGCCGGGTAGGGCCGGTCCTCTTCAAGGCTGCCTGTCCGGACTGCCGCGCCCGCTTCGAGCTTTCCGCGGGGGCGCTGCGCCTCGCCATCGGCGGCAGCCGCCGCACCACCTTCTACTCCTTCACGTGCCCCGAGTGCGGCTCGGCGGTCCGCAAGCCGGCGGGGGAGCGGATCGTGGAACTGCTTACCGGGGGCGGGGTCAGGACCCTGCGTCTGCACTCGACCGTGTGACGGCCCGGCTCGGAAATGACTCCAGGAACGGTCTAGGCTCTGCGCATGTTCTGGCCCATGCTCGCCATCGCACTCGGCTTCCTCGGGATCGCCGTCCTGGGGGTCCTCGGCATCAGGGTGTTCATCGAGGCCCGGCGTCTGGGCTCCGAAGTCGCCCGCACCGCCGCCCGTATCAATCGCGCCGCCGAGGACCTGGAGCGGGCCGCGACCGGTCTCGCCCGCTCCGGAGAGGCCCTGCGCTGAGCCACGGGTTCCCCTCGGCCCCCGCCGGAGAGCGCCGTCGCCCCCTCCTGCGGGCCGGGCCCGGGCGGTAGGCTGCTGGTGGCGGCACAGGTGATGAGGCGCCGACCGCTGACGTGAGTATGCACAGGGATTGCCCTGCGTTTACCCGTGCGAGTTAGGATCGCTGCCGTCGCGGTTCGGACATCTGTCCCCATCGCGGTCAGCAGCCAAGAGCCCCAAGCCGCCTCGGTGAGAAGGTAGACACAGTTATGTTCCGACAGATCGGCCCCACCGAGATCATCATCATCGCGCTTCTCATCCTCCTCCTGTTCGGCGCCAAGAAGCTCCCGGACATGGCGCGTTCGCTCGGCAAGTCCGCGCGGATCCTCAAGAGCGAGGCCAAGGCGATGAAGTCCGAGGGTCAGCCTGCGGCCACCCCGGCAGAGCCCAAGGACCCGGCGCAGGGCCAGACCCCGCCGTCCCGCACCATCCAGGCCGCGCCCGGCGATGTCACCAGCGCCCGTCCCGTGAACGAGCCCACCGACACCCCCCAGCGCTGACGCCCCAAGGCCGTTCGACCATGGCCTGCCGCACGAGATGAGGACGTGGGTTGCTCAAGCCTGCCCGCTCGAAACTTAAGGAGAAGGACCCCGAGGGGCGGATGCCGCTCGCGGACCATCTCCGTGAGCTCCGCAACCGGCTCGCGAAGGCGATGCTGGCGATTGTGATCACCTCTGTGGTCGCCGCCTTCTACAGCCAGGAGCTGATGGACCTCCTCGCGTCGCCGGTCCCCGCATGCGAGAAGGGGGATCTCACCACCGGCGGCAAGTGCGCGGTCATCGCGTACAGCAATCTGCTTTCGCCCTTCACCACCACGGTCAAGGTGGTCCTCATGGCGGGCATCATCGTGTCCTGTCCGGTCTGGCTCTACCAGCTGTGGGCCTTCGTGGCGCCCGGGCTGCACAAGACCGAGAAGAAGTACACGTACTACTTCGCCGCCGCGGCCATCCCTCTCTTCGTGGCCGGCGCCTACATGGCGTTCCTGATCATGCCGGTCAGCATGAAGGTGCTGCTGAGCATCACCCCGGAGACCGCCGCGAACATCCTCGAGGTCGACACCATCCTGGACTTCGCCGTCCGTATGGTGCTGATCTTCGGTTTCTCGTTCGAACTGCCGCTCATCCTGATCATGCTGAACGCGGCAGGTGTGGTGACGGGCCGCCGGATGCTCGGCTGGTGGCGCGGGTCCGTCATGGGCATCTTCGTCTTCGGAGCGATCGCCACCCCGTCGACCGACCCGCTCGGCATGATCGCTCTCTCCGGGCCGATCATCCTGCTCTACTTCCTGGCCGTCGGGTTCTCGCTGCTGAACGACCGACGCCGCCGCCGCAACAACCCCGACGCGGACCTCGACGACGACGAGGCCTCCGACCTCGATCTCACCCCCGCCGCCCTCGGCGAGGTGGAGTCCGTCTCGGCCACCGCCCGTGCCCTCCCCGAGCAGGCCACCGGCGAGGCCGACGGTGGGCGCTCGCACCGGTTGAACGGCTACGACGACATCACCTGAGGCGCAGCCGACAGGACAGAAGCGGGGCCCGCCGAGGCGGCGGGCCCCGCTTTTCGCATGCTTCGCCCCGTCCCCGCCGGGTATCCCATCCGGTAGATGCCTGGTCCGATTAAAGATCCGCTCACTGTCAGAGGCGGCGGGTAGGCTCATGAACAAGATGACCGAGGACCTCTCTCCCGCAGAGCGCTACGCCGCCGCCCGGATCCGCGCCGTCGAGGAGGCCACCGCGTTGGCCCCCTTCCGCGCGATGTACGACTTCGATCTCGATCCCTTCCAGATCGAGGCATGCCAGGCCCTGGAGGCGGGCAAGGGTGTGCTCGTCGCGGCGCCCACCGGCTCCGGCAAGACCATCGTCGGCGAGTTCGCCGTCCATCTCGCCCTGCAGCAGGGCCGCAAATGCTTCTACACGACGCCGATCAAGGCACTGTCGAACCAGAAGTACGCCGACCTGGTCAAGCGGTACGGCGCCGAGAAGGTCGGCCTGCTGACCGGAGACAACAGCGTCAACTCCGACGCACCGGTGGTCGTCATGACCACCGAGGTGCTGCGCAACATGCTGTACGCGGGCTCGCAGGCGCTGCTGGGCCTCGGCCATGTCGTCATGGACGAGGTGCACTATCTCTCCGACCGCTTCCGCGGCGCCGTCTGGGAGGAAGTCATCATCCACCTCCCCGAGTCGGTGACCCTGGTGTCACTCTCGGCGACCGTGTCGAACGCGGAGGAGTTCGGGGACTGGCTCGACACCGTCCGCGGCGACACCGAGGTCATCGTCTCCGAACACCGTCCCGTCCCCCTGTGGCAGCACGTCATGGCAGGGCGGAGGATGTACGACCTCTTCGAGGAGGAGACCGACCACGGCGGCCGCGGTGTCGCCCGCCGCGAGGTCAACCCGGACCTGGTCCGTCTGGCCCGGATGGAGAACCAGCGCACGTACAACCCGCGAGACCGCCGCCGCGGAAAGATGGTGCGCGAGGCGGACCGGGAGCGGGAGCGGCGGCAGCGCAACCGCATCTGGACGCCGGGCCGGCCCGAGGTCATCGACCGGCTCGACGCCGAAGGGCTGCTGCCGGCCATCACGTTCATCTTCAGCCGCGCGGCCTGCGAGGCCGCCGTGCAGCAGTGCCTCTCCGCCGGCCTGCGGCTCAACGACGAGGACGCGCGCACGAAGGTGCGTGAGATCGTCGAGGAGCGTACGTCCTCCATCCCGCGCGAGGACCTCCATGTCCTCGGCTACTACGAATGGCTGGAAGGCCTGGAGAGGGGCATCGCCGCGCACCACGCCGGCATGCTGCCGACCTTCAAGGAGGTCGTGGAGGAGCTGTTCGTGCGGGGCCTGGTGAAGGCCGTGTTCGCCACGGAGACGCTGGCTCTCGGCATCAACATGCCTGCCCGTTCCGTCGTGTTGGAGAAGCTCGTCAAATGGAACGGCGAGCAGCACGCCGACATCACCCCAGGTGAGTACACCCAGTTGACCGGCCGCGCCGGCCGCCGCGGCATCGACGTCGAGGGCCATGCGGTGGTCCTGTGGCAGCGGGCCATGGACCCCGGCGCCCTCGCCGGACTCGCCGGCACACGCACGTATCCGCTGCGCTCCAGCTTCAAGCCGTCGTACAACATGGCGGTCAACCTGGTGCAGCAGTTCGGGCGGCACCGCTCGCGCGAGCTGCTGGAGACCTCGTTCGCCCAGTTCCAGGCGGACAAGTCGGTCGTCGGCATCTCCCGTCAGGTGCAGCGCAACGAGGAGGGGCTCCAGGGCTACCGCGAGGGCATGACCTGCCACCTCGGCGACTTCGAGGAGTACGCGCGGCTGCGCCGGGACCTGAAGGACCGTGAGACCGAACTGGCCAAGCAGGGCGCCGCGCAGCGCCGCGCGGCCGCCGCCGCGTCGCTGGAGAAGCTGAAGCCGGGAGACGTCATCCACGTCCCGACGGGCAAGTTCGCCGGTCTGGCGCTGGTGCTCGACCCCGGTGTCCCGGCCGGCCGGACCAACGGCCACCGCGGCTTCGAGTACCATGACGGGCCCCGGCCGCTCGTGCTGACCGCCGAGCGGCAGGTCAAGCGGCTGGCGTCCATCGACTTCCCGGTTCCGGTCGAGGCGTTGGAGCGGATGCGCGTCCCGAAGTCCTTCAACCCCCGCTCCCCGCAGTCACGTCGGGACCTCGCGTCCGCGCTGCGGACCAAGGCCGGGCACATCGAGCCGGAGCGGCACCGCAGGCAGCGGTCCGCCGCCGCCGACGACCGTGAGATCAACAGGCTGCGCGCGGAGCTGCGCGCCCACCCCTGCCACGGGTGCGACGAGCGTGAGGACCACGCCCGTTGGGCCGAGCGCTACCACCGCCTTCAGCGGGACACCCGCCAGCTGGAGCGCCGTATCGAGGGCCGGACGAACACGATCGCCCGGACCTTCGACCGGATCGTCGCTCTGCTCACCGAGATGGACTACCTCCGCGACGACGAGGTCACCGAGCACGGCAAGCGCCTGGCCCGGCTGTACGGCGAGTTGGACCTGCTGGCCAGCGAGTGCCTGCGGGAGGGCGTCTGGGAAGGACTGAATCCCGCCGAACTGGCCGCGTGCGTCTCCGCGTTGGTCTACGAGGCGCGCCAGTCGGACGACGCGGTGGCGCCCAAGGTCCCCGCCGGCAAAGCGAAGGCGGCGCTGGGCGAGATGGTCCGCATCTGGGGCAGGCTGGACGCCCTGGAGGAGGAGTTCAGGATCAACCAGGCGGAGGGCGTAGGGCAGCGGGAGCCGGATCTCGGCTTCGCCTGGGCCGTCCATCAGTGGGCGTCCGACAAGGGGCTGGACGAGGTGCTGCGCGAGGCGGAGATGCCCGCGGGCGACTTCGTGCGCTGGTGCAAGCAGGTCATCGACGTGCTCGGCCAGATCGCCGCGGCCGCGCCCAGGGAGAACAGCACCGTCGCGAAGAACGCCCGCAAGGCGGTCGACGGGCTGCTGCGCGGCGTGGTGGCGTACAGCTCGGTCGGCTGAACCTCGCCTCGAGCCCACGGCCCCGGCGCACCGCCGGGGCCGTGGGCTCGATTCGAAAGTCTCCGACTGACGTCGGCTCAGCTCCTCGGCTGTCAGCTCGTCAGCTCCAGAAGGCGTCCACCTCGTCGAGATCCTCCGTGCACTCGTCGATGTCGGTGACCTTGCCGCCCACGATCGTGAAGAACAGCCCTACGCGGACCTCGATCCCGCGGTCGCCGCGGTCGGCCCGGACCGTGTGGAACGACATGACATGGCCGCGCCCGTCAGCGAGCACCGCCTCGACCTGGATCTGCATGGTGCCGTTGGTCTCCTGGCCCATGCGCCGGTACACATCCAGGATGGCGTCCCGGCCCTTGTGGTGTCCGGAGAGCAGGTTGTTGCCGGGTACGTGGTAGACGGCGTCGGCGGTCATCAGGCTGCCGAGTGTGTCCATGTCGTCGGCGACGAACGCGGTGTAGCCCCGGCGGACCAGGGCGCAATCAGGATGCTCAGACATGGCGATCCATACCTTCCGTCCCTAGATTTCCCGTTCCATCTCATCATCCGCTGCGCCAGATCCACTGTCCACGGACGGTGCTGCGGCCGGAGCGACGAGCTGGAGGAACGCTCCTTGTCAGGACGCGCGTTCCTGCTCCCGCTCCACCTGCTCGTTCCACTCCCGCTTCACCGCGCGCCACGCCTCGTCCGTCTTGCCCAGCCGCCAGTACCCCGAGATCGACAGCTGCTCCTGCGGGATCCCGCGGTCCACCCGCAGCAGTCGCCGCAGGTCCTTCACGCAGGCCGCCTCGCCGTGCACGAACGCGCAGACGCGTCCCTCCGGAAAGTCCAGCGCCGTCACCGCCGCGACCAGGGCCTCGCCGACCGGACGGTCGCCCCGGTGGAGCCAGGTGATGTCGACGCCGTCCGGGGCGGCGATCTTCTGCTCGTCGTCCGGGCCGTCGACCTCCACGAAGGCGTGGGCGGTCGTGCCCGCCGGCATCCGCTCCAGCGCTGCCGCGATCGCGGGCAGGGCGCTCTCGTCGCCGGCGAGCAGGTGCCAGTCCGCCTCGGGCGCAGGGGCGTAGCCCCCGCCGGGGCCCAGGAACCGCATGGTCTCGCCGACCTGTGCCCGGGCCGCCCACGGGCCCGCGAGGCCCTCGTCCCCGTGGACGACGAAGTCGATGGTCAGCTCGCGGTGGACGGCGTCCCAGCTCCGCACCGTGTACGTGCGGTTCGCGGGCCACTGGTCACGCGGGAGTTCCTGACGGATGCGGTCCATGTCGAACGGCTCCGGGTAGCGGACGCCCTCGGCCGGGAAGATCAGCTTGACGTAGTGGTCCGTGAACTCGCCGAGTTCGAACGCGGCCAGTCCCTCACCGCCCAGGACCACCCGCACCATGTGCGGGCTGACCCGCTCGGTGCGCACCACCTTCGCCTCGTGGACCTTCGGTGACGTGCGGGCCGGTCGTTCCGCTCGGTCTGCCACGGTGCTACTCCCCTGGACGATCGTTGCTTAGGCTTGCCTAAGTTAACATCCCGCCCGGAGGAGATGCGTCTCAACGCCGCAGAGCCGACACCAATCGCACCACTGCCCCGCCCAGCCCCCACCGCTCCGCCAGCTCCTCGAGCGCGACCGGATCGCGGGGAGCGCTCGGCAGTGAGGCGTCGAAGTCGGGCAGTGCCACGTCGGCGGCGACCCTGACGACCTTCGGTGCGACGGCGATGTACGCCCTCGCCTCGTCCAGTCGGCGGCGCTGCGCGGGCGTCAGCCTGGACGTGCGGTCGCCGACCGCCGCCATGATCCCGTCCAGGTCGCCGTACGCGTCGAGCAGCTTGGCCGCGGTCTTCTCGCCGATCCCGGGCACGCCGGGCAGCCCGTCGCTCGGGTCACCGCGCAGCAGGGCCAGGTCGACGTAACCAGGACCGTCCACGCCGTACTTCTGGCGCAGCCACGCCTCGTCCGTCGCCTGGAGTGTGCCGACCCCCTTGAGCGGATACAGCACCCGCCGCTCCCGCGCGTCGTCGACGAGCTGGAACAGGTCGCGGTCGCCGGTCACGATGTCCACGGGGCCGGTGGCCCGCGCGGTCAGGGTGCCGATGATGTCGTCCGCCTCGTAACCGTCGGCGCCCACGCGGGCGATGCCGACCGCCGCCAGCACGGCCTCGATCACCGGGATCTGGGGAGTGAGGGTGTCGGGGACCTCCTCCTCGTCCGGGCCGAGCTCGTGCTCCTCCGCGACACGGTGCGCCTTGTACGAGGGGATGAGATCCACCCGCCACTGCGGGCGCCAGTCGTTGTCCCAGCAGGCAACAACGTCGTCCGGCCGGTGGTCCTGGACCAGTCGCGCAATGAAGTCGAGCAGCCCGCGCACCGCGTTGACCGGTGTGCCGTCGGGCGCCCGCACCGAGTCGGGGACTCCGTAGTAGGCGCGGAAATAGAGGGAAGCGGTGTCGAGGAGCATCAGGCGTCGCGTCACAGGCACGATGATGCCGCACACCACCGACAGTGACCCGCGGCCCGCCCCGAGGCCGGAAAACGACTCCCTGGTGAACTGGATCACACTTCCGTTTGACCTGTGCAGGTCGGGGCAGGTGCGCGCCCGGAGCGGACCCGGTATCGATTTCAACAATTGCATCGGGCAATGGGCAGACCCCTCACGCTCCACGGCCTGCCCGCGGGGGTGGCGGGCCGTTTCGGTCCGACCCGTGAGGTGTATGTGTCCAGGCTGCAGGCCGAGCACTTGTACAAAGTGTTCGGCAGACGACCCGACGAAGCGGTCTCCAGGCTCGAAAGCGGCGCCGACCGCGACGAGCTGCGTGAAGAAGGAACGACCGCCGCGGTCATCGACGCCTCCTTCACCGTCGAACCGGGTCAGATATTCGTCGTCATGGGTCTGTCCGGATCCGGCAAGTCCACCCTGCTCCGCATGCTCAACGGGCTGCTGGAGCCGACCGCCGGACGTGTGCTGTTCGACGGCCAGGACCTGACCGCGCTGAGCGCCCGCGAACTGCGCACCGTGCGCTCCACCAAGATCAGCATGGTGTTCCAGCACTTCGCGCTCTTCCCGCACCGAAGCGTTCTCGAGAACGCCGGCTACGGCCTCGAGGTCCAGGGAGTCCCCCGCGCCGAGCGCGACAAGCGCGCCGCGGAGGCACTCGAGCTGGCCGGACTCGCCGGCTGGGAGAACTCCTGGCCCGACGAGCTCTCCGGCGGCATGCAGCAGCGCGTCGGCCTCGCCCGCGCGCTCGCCACGGACGCCGACCTGCTGCTGATGGACGAGTCCTTCAGCGCCCTCGACCCGCTGATCCGCCGCGACATGCAGGATCAGCTGCTGGAGCTGCAGAAGCGCCTCAAGAAGACCATCGTCTTCATCACCCACGACCTCAACGAGGCCATGCGTCTCGGCGACTCGATCGCGGTGATGCGCGACGGCCGGATCGTCCAGCTCGGCACCGCCGAGGACATCCTCGTCACCCCCGCCAACGACTACGTCGCCTCCTTCACCCAGGACGTCGACCGCTCCCGTGTGCTCACCGCCGGCGCGATCATGGCCGACCCCGAGACGGCGTACGGCGCGAGGACGGACAGCGGCAAGGAACTGCGCAACGCCAAGGACGTGCTGGCCGCCGCGCCCGCCACCGTCGCGGCGGACACGCCGATCATCGAACTGTTCACGCCCTGCTCCACGAGCGGGGTCGCTGTCGCCGTCGCCGACGACGAGGGCGAACTGATCGGGGTCGTACCGCGTGCCCGGCTGCTCGCCGTTCTCGGCGAGCCCATGAGCCCGACCGCGCCCACCGTGGCGGCGCAGTCCACACCCGCCGCCGTGACGCCCGCCGTCACGGCGGACAAGGCGGTGGCCAGTGCCTAGGCTCCACCTCGGCGACTGGGTCGACAACGGTGTCGACTGGCTCCAGCGCCATCTTTCCTGGCTGTTCGACGCGATCAGCTCGCTCGTCACCGGGATGTACGACGGCATCGACGCGGCCCTCTCCGCGCCCGAACCGCTGCTCTTCGCCGGCATTCTCGCGGTTGTCGCCTGGTGGCTGCGCGGGCTGCTCGCCGGTGTGCTCGCCTTCGCGGGATTCGTGCTGATCGACTCCATCGAGCTATGGGAAGACGCCATGTCGACCCTGTCGCTGGTGTTGGTCGCCACCATAGTGACGCTGGTGATTGCCGTCCCGCTCGGCATCTGGGCCTCGCGGTCCAGGACGGTCAGCACGATCATCCGGCCGGTGCTCGACTTCATGCAGACCATGCCGGCGATGGTCTACCTGATCCCCGGCATCATCTTCTTCGGCGTCGGCGTCGTCCCCGGCATCATCGCCACCATCGTCTTCGCGCTGCCGCCGGGCGTCCGGATGACCGAACTCGGTATCCGTCAGGTCGACGAGGAGCTCGTCGAGGCCGCGGAGGCCTTCGGCACCACGCCCCGTAACACGCTGCTCGGTGTGCAGCTCCCGCTCGCCCTGCCCACGATCATGGCCGGCATCAACCAGGTCATCATGCTGGGCCTGTCCATGGTCGTCATCGCCGGCATGGTCGGCGGTGGCGGTCTCGGCGGGGCCGTCTACCGGGCCATCGGCAACGTCGACATCGGCCTCGGCTTCGAGGCGGGCGTCTCCATCGTGATCCTCGCGATGTACCTGGACCGGATCACCGGCGCGCTGGGCCGCCAGGTCTCGCCGCTCGGCCGCCGCGCCCTCGCCAAGGCGCGCGCCATGACCGGCCGGCTGAAGATCTGGGACCACCGTCCGCAGCCCGCCGTCGCTGTCGTCGGCATCGTCGTCCTCGCGCTCGTCGCGGGCGGCATGGGCATGTTCGGCGGCGCCAAGACGGACACCGCCGACGCGCCCCGGATCGGGGACGGCAAGAAGGTGTCGATCGGCTACATCCCATGGGACGAGGGCATCGCCTCCACCTTCCTGTGGAAGGAGCTGCTGGAGCAGCGCGGCTTCGAGGTCGACACCAAGCAGCTGGAGGCCGGCTCTCTGTACACCGGCCTCGCGGGCGGCCAAATCGACTTCCAGACCGACGCCTGGCTGCCGGTCACCCACGCCTCGTACATGGAGAAGTACCAGGACAAGCTCGAGGACCTGGGTTCCTGGTTCGGCCCCACGTCGCTGGAGCTGTCCGTCCCCTCGTACATGAAGGGCATCGACTCCCTCGAGGACCTCAAGGGCAAGTCGGACCAGTTCAAGGGCCGGATCGTCGGCATCGAGCCGAGCGCCGGAATGATGGGCATCCTCAAGGACAAGGTCCTGAAGGACTACGGCCTCGAGGGGGAGTACAAGGTCGTCGACGGCTCGACGCCCGGCATGCTGGCCGAGCTGAAGCGCGCGTACGACAAGAAGGAACCCATCGTCACCACCCTGTGGTCGCCGCACTGGGCCTACAGCACCTACGACCTGAAGAAGCTCAAGGACCCCGAGGGTTCCTGGGGCAAGGGCGACGGCGTGCACACGCTCGCGCGCAAGGGCTTCTCCGCGGAGAACCCCGAGGTAGGCAAGTGGCTCAAGAACTTCAAGATGACCGAGGAGCAGCTCACCGGTCTCGAGGCGAAGATCCAGGAGACCGGCAAGGGCAACGAGCAGGAAGCCGTCCGTGCCTGGCTGAAGGACAACCCCGGTCTCGCGGACAAGTGGGCGCCCGCCGGCAAGGGCGGCAAGGCGGCCAAGGGCGGCAAGGACGAACGCGACCGTCCCCTGGAGGTCGCCTGGTTCCCGTGGGAGGAGGACATCGCCGCCACGTACCTGTGGAAGGCGGTCCTCGAGGAACGCGGCTACACGATGAACCTCAAGCAGTTCGAGGTCGGCCCGATGTACACCGCGCTCTCCCGCGGCCAGATCGACGTGCAGTTCGACGGCTGGCTGCCGACCACACAGAAGAAGTACTGGGACAAGTACGGAGACAAGCTCACCGACCTCGGCTCCTGGTACGGACCCACGTCCCTCGAGATCGCCGTTCCCTCGTATGTCGAGGGGGTCGACTCCCTCGACGATCTCAAGGGCCGCGGTGACGAGTTCGAGGGCCGCGTCGTCGGCATCGAGCCCGGTACCGAGACCATGAACATCCTCAAGAACAAGGTCCTGCCGGACTACGGGCTCGACGAGGAGTACAAGATCGTCGACAGCTCCACGCCCGGCATGCTCGCCGAGCTGAAGCGCGCGTACGCCAAGAAGGAGCCCATCGCGGTCATGCTGTGGACCCCGCACTGGGCGTACAGCGAGTACGGGCTCACCAAGCTCGCCGACCCGAAGAAGTCCTTCGGCACGGGCGACGAGATCCACACCGTCGCCTCCGAGGACTTCCCCCGGCAGTACCCGCAGCTCACCAAGTGGTTCAAGGACTTCAAGCTCAGCGAGAAGCAGCTGGCGGGCCTGGAGAACGCAATCCAGAAGCGTGGGACCGGGCACGAGGAAGCGGCGGTGAAGGCCTGGATGGAGGAGCAGAACCCGGGCATCGCGGACGAGATCGCTCCTCAGTAGTCGCCCGGACACGTCTAGCCTCATCGATCACGCGAAGGGGTGGGTCCCGCCGAACCGGCGGGACCCACCCCTTTCCGGTGTCGCTTTCGGCCGGTCCGCCCCCTGTGGACCCCGAGCTCATGCGCTTGTCGAGTACGGGTGGGCGGATGGTGCGTATGGTGAGACAGGACCCAGGGGAGGGGAGCCCGGCCCATGGACGCGAAGGACGCGAAGAACACCAAGGAGAGGGAAGAGCCCCTCCGGGTGGGAGCGGCCGTGCGCAAACGCCGCAGGGCCCTCGGACTCACGCTTGCCGCCGTCTCGGCGCGCAGCGGCCTCTCGGTGCCCTTCCTCAGCCAGATCGAGAACGAGCGCGCCCGCCCCAGCATGCGCTCGCTCAAAGGCGTCGCCGACGCCCTCGACACCACGGCGGAGCGGCTGCTCGCCGCATCCGACGCCGCCCGTACGGTCGACGTCGTACGAGCCGGGGACGACGCCAGGTCAGCCGGCCCCGCAGAGGGCATCCGAGCGCTGGTACGCGGACAGCACCAGCTGCACGCCCTCGAATTCAGCGGCGAACAGGAGACCGGCCGCGAGTTCGAGCACCGCAACGACGAGCTGCTGTACGTGGCGGACGGAGCCGTCGAGGTCGAGGCGGAGGGCCGGGCCTACCGGCTCGGCCCCGGCGACGCGCTGTTCCTGTCCGGCGGCGTGCGGCACCGCTGGCGCGCCACCACCTCCGACACCCGCATCCTCGTCGTCGCGGTCTCCGACCACATCGCGACGACACGCGACCCGCGCGGCTGAGGCGGCCGGTGCGCGTCGTCTCCCTGGTGCCTTCGCTGACCGAAGCCGTCGCCGTCACCGCCCCCGGGCTGCTGGTCGGCGTCACCGACTGGTGCACCCACCCGCCCGGCCTTACGGCCGCACGCATCGGCGGCACCAAGAATCCCGACATCACCGCCGTGCTGCGGCTGCGCCCCGATCTCGTGATCGCCAACGAGGAGGAGAACCGCGAGCCCGATCTCGCCGCGCTGCGCCAGGCGGGCGTCGACGTGCTGGTCACCGAGGTACGGAGCCTCGACCAGGCGTTCCGCGAGCTGGAGCGGGTGCTGGTGACCGGTTGCTCCCTCGCCCGCCCGCGCTGGCTGGACCGGGCGGAAGAGGCATGGGCAGCCGTCGAGCCGCTGCCGCAGATCAAGGCCGTCGTCCCGGTATGGCGGCGACCGTGGATGGTGCTCGGTCGCGACACCTTCGCCGGGGACCTGCTCGCCCGGCTCGGCGTCGTCAACGTGTACGCCGGGCACGCCGAGCGCTACCCGCGCATCCCCGTGGAGGAACTGCGGGCGAGCGGTGCCCAGGCCGTCGTACTGCCCGACGAGCCGTACCGCTTCACCCCGGACGACGGGCCGGAGGCCTTCCCCGGCCTTCCCGCGGCTCTCGTCGACGGGCGGGACCTGACCTGGTACGGCCCGTCCCTCGTCGAGGCGCCGCAGGCGCTCAGCGCGGCGCTGCGAGCAGCTCTCGGCGCAGCAGGCCGCGCAGGGTGAGAGCCCCCGCGACCGCCCAGGCTGCGACGAGGAAGGTGTAGAGGGCGACGGCCAGCCAGTCGTACGCCACCAGACCGGTGTGGCGCGCCAGCGACTCGGCCCCGGTCACGCAGGTGCCGACCGGGAAGGTGAAGGCCCACCAGCCCATCGTGAACGGCATGCCGTGCCGCGCCGCCCGCAGCACCATCGCGGCGGCCAGTGCCAGCCACAGCAGCGCGAAGCCCATCACGGGCACACCGTAGACGACGGCGAGCGCACCGAGGCCGGTCACATAGGGGGCGCCGATCGCACCGGGCGCCGCGTCCGCCAGCTTGTTCACCGCGGTGGTCGACTGGCCGAGCGGGCCGAGCACGAGGAACAGGGCCGGGGTGAGCGCGAGGGGCAGCGGGCCGTGGTGGGCGAGGCGGGCGAAGACCACGGGCAGGATCAGCAGCGTGGCCAGCAGGCTCAGAGCGAACATCGCGTAGCTCGCGAGCAGCAGCGACTCCCGCCACTGGCCCGGCGGCAGATACGGCACCAGAAGCGGACCGAACGCGGCGGAGACCATCGGAGCGACGACGGGCAGCAGCCACACCGGCGACGCGCTGCC
The DNA here is from genome assembly GCF_044763255.1 of Streptomyces sp. NPDC096176. Classification (NCBI taxonomy): domain Bacteria; kingdom Bacillati; phylum Actinomycetota; class Actinomycetes; order Kitasatosporales; family Streptomycetaceae; genus Streptomyces; species Streptomyces sp. NPDC096176. The sequence continues at coordinate 35,920 of NZ_JBIWFV010000022.1, forward strand.
GGGCCTGATCCGGTGGCGGACGACCATGAGGTAGGGCACGACGACGGCGGCCACCAGCCCGACGGCCGTGCCGGCCCCGTACAGGACGAACGCACCCGCCAGGGCGGGGCCTTCACCGATGACGGTCCTGCCGGCGGTGAGGGTGGCCACGCCGACAGCGAGCAGCGCCATCGACAGGCAGCCGTAGAACGGGGCCATGGCCGGATCGAGGAGATGCGCCCGTGCCTGGTGCCTGTGGTGGACCCAGTGGGCGGTCCGCGCCGCCAGCACGAGCGCCAGGAGCACCGTGGACAGCGCCCACACTCCGGTGCAGGCCGCCCGCAACCCCGGGGCCTCCCCGGGCAGCGCGACACCGGCGCTCGCGACCGCCGCCGTCCCCATCACAGGGGCGTACCAGTTCGGGCCGAGATGCCGGACGGACGGAAGCCGGGGCAGCGCGACGGCGGTGACGTGGGCCGGCTCCGGGGAGAAGAGGGCCGGCTCCGGGGAGCCGTGACGAGGCTGGACGGCGGTGACCATGGCCTCACGTTCGCCCAGGGCCGACGCCCCCACCAGGGACCTTCCCTCTATCACCTCATAAGCTGGTCTTATGAGCGATGAGCAACGCGTGCCGCTGGCCCACCGGGTCCCCGAACTGGGCGCGCTGGAACTGCTGCTCGCCGTGGCTCGCCACGGAAGCCTGGGGCGCGCCGCCCGGGAGATCGGCATCACCCAGCCCGCCGCCAGCAGCCGTATCCGCTCCATGGAACGCCAACTGGGCGTCGCCCTCGTCGACCGTTCCCCTCGTGGCTCCGAGCTGACGGAAGCGGGGTCGCTGGTCACCGACTGGGCGCGGCGCATCGTGGAAGCCGCAGAGGCGTTCGACGCCGGCGCCCAGGCGCTGCGGGGGCGGCGTGACTCGCGGCTGCGGGTGGCGGCGAGCATGACGATCGCCGAGTACCTCCTGCCGGGCTGGCTCATCGCCCTGCGGGCGGAACGCCCCGACACCGCGGTCTCCCTGATCGCCGGCAACTCGTCGGCCGTCGCCCAGCGGCTGCTGTCGGGCGAGGCCGACCTGGGGTTCGTCGAGGGCCTCTCCGTACCGGAGGGCCTCGACGGCGCGGTCATCGGACACGACCGGCTGTTCGTCGTCGCCGCGCCCAGCCACGCCTGGGCACGGCGACGACGGTCGCCCGTGACGCCGGAGGAACTGGCGGGTACACCGCTCGTCCTGCGCGAGCGCGGCTCCGGCACGCGACAGGTGCTCGACTCGGCGCTCTCCCGGTACGGAGGGCTCTCCGCTCCCTTGATGGAGCTCGCCTCCACAACGGCGGTGAAGGCGGCGGCGGTCAGCGGAGCGGGCCCCGCCGTCCTGAGCGAACTCGCGGTCACGGAGGAACTGTCGTCGCGGCGCCTGATGCGGGTGCCGGTGGCGGGGGTGGCGCTGGAACGCGACCTGCGGGCGGTCTGGCCACACGCCCAGCGCCCGACGGGCCCGGCACGGGACCTGCTGGGCCTGACGCGGGGGTAGCCGGTCCGGCCCCGCGAACGTCCGCCGCCAGGCCGGCGACCATGCCCGGCCGGTGTGTGGGGTGTGGGTTTGGGGGCGGCGCCCGGACGAGGCTGCCCGGTTCGGGCCGGCGGGTGTCAGAGGCGTGGCGTCCGGGGTGGGGTTCTCCCTGGGGCACTGCGTGGAGCCGGGGGCTAGGTCGGCTGTTCCGGCCTCGCCGGCGTGTGGGGTGTGGTTCGGGGGCGGCGCCCCCGATGAGGCTGCCCGGTTCGGGCCGGCGGGTGTCAGAGGCGTCGAGCCCCGAGGCAGCGAGCTCCGCCGGGTCCGTCCGCCGCCCGCATCGAAGAGCCGGACTACCCGTCGGCCGCCCGGACCAGCGCCGACATCAGGCGTGTGTCCGACCCCATCTCCGGGTGCCACTGCACCCCCAGCACCCACCCCTCCGCGCCCGGCCGCTCGATCGCCTCCACCGTCCCGTCCTCCGCGTACGCGCTCGGTGTGAGGCCCTCGCCCAGGCGGTCCACGGACTGGTGGTGGTAGGTCGGGACGGGGGAGGCCTCCGGCACGATCGACCCGTAGAGCGTGCCGGGGACGGGCTTCACCGGGTGCTCGCCGAAGACCCCGACGCCGGCGACATGCCCGTCGAGGTGCTGCACCAGCGTCCCGCCCAGGGCGACGTTCAACAGCTGCATGCCGCGGCAGATGCCGAGCAGTGGTGTCCCCGATGCCAGCGCGGCCCGGATCAGGGCCAGCTCCCAGGCGTCACGTTCCGGTGCCGGCGGCCCGGTGCGCGGCGAGCGGGGTTCCCCGTACCGAGCCGGGTCGACGTCCGGGCCGCCCGCCACGACGACGCCGTCGAGGCGGGCCACCACCGCTTCGGCCAGCGACGGCTCGTCCGGGGGAAGCATCGCGGCGAGCCCGCCCGCCGCCTGGACGAGGCGGGGATAGCCGGCGGGCAGCAGGGCGGCGGGCAGCTCCCACACGCCCCACCGGGCGGATGTCTCCCAGTAGGTGCTCACCCCGATGAGCGGCATCGACACGACAACGCCTCCGTTCGGTTCCGTTCCGATCAGTTTCGTTCCAGTTCGGCCTCGGCCGCCGCGAGCGCCGCGAACTCTTCCTCCGGCGCCCGTGCCACCAGATGGTGTCGGCTGTAGAGCGCGAAGTAGGCGAGCGCCACGGCGTACACGCCGAGCGCCATGAACGCCGCGTCCTTGTCCACGAGGAACGTCGCCACCAGCGCCGACAGGGCGAGCACGAAGGCGACCGACGACGTGGCAACCCCGCCGGGCGTGCGGTAGGGGCGCGGGAGTTCCGGCTCGCGGCGGCGCAGCACGATGTGGGAGAGCGCCATCAGCGCGTAGCTGATGGTCGCGCCGAAGACGGCGATGTTCAGCATGCGCGCGCCGTTGCCCGAGCCGGCCGCCAGCGCGAAGCCGAGCGCGCCGGGGATCAGCAGCCCCAGGTAGGGGGACTTGCGGCGGCTGGTCAGCGACAGGAAACGTGGCAGATAGCCGGCGCGGGAGAGCGCGAAGAGCTGCCGGGAGCCCGCGTAGATGAGTGAGAAGAAGGAGGCGACGAGTCCGGCGAGGCCGGCGTAGTTCACGAAGCGGCTGAGCGGGGTGGGTTCTCCGTCGCCCTGGAGGGCGACCACCAGCGGGTTGCCGGCTTCCTGGATGGCGGCCGACCCGCGGGCGCCGCTCGCCGCGAAGAACGTCAGCAGAGCCAGCAGGGCCAGGATGCCCATGGAGATCGCCAGTGCCTTCGGCATGGACCGCACGGGGTCCTTGGCCTCCTCCGCCGCCAGCGGTACGCCCTCGACGCCGAGGAAGAACCACATGCCGAACGGGAACGCCGCCCAGATGCCCAGCAGACCGAACGGCAGCCATGAACTCGCGCCGAACGCCTCGGTGTCGACAGGGATGTCGTTGAGGCCGCCGGCTTGGAAGTCGGTCAACGCGCCCACCGCGAAGATGAGGAGCGCCGCGACCGCGATCGCCGTCACCACCAGGCTGAACCGCAGTGCCTCGCCGACACCCCACAGGTGGATGCCGATGAAGATCGCGAAGCAGGCCAGGTAGACCGGCCAGCCCGACTCCAGGCCGAAGAGGCCCAGGGACTCGACGTAGTCGCCGATGAAGATGGCGATCGCGGCGGGCGCGAGGATGTACTCGATGAGGATCGCGGTGCCGGTGAGGAAACCGCCCCACGTACCGAGCGCGCGGCGGGCGAATCCGTAGCCGCCGCCGGCGGTGGGCAGGATCGCCGAGAGTTCGGCGAGGGCGAAGACCAGGCAGGCGTACATCGCGCCCATCAGCAGCGCGGCGATCGCGAGGCCGCCGAACCCGCCCTTGGCGAGTCCGATGTTCCAGCCGGAGAAGTCTCCGGACACGACGTACGCGACGCCGAGGCCGGTCAGCAGCAGCCACCCGGCGCTGCCCCTGCGCAGCGTGCGCCGGTGCAGATAGGCGTCGTCCTCCGGCGGGACGGACGTGGGCTCGACCGGCGTGTGGGTGCGTGGGGTGGTGCCTTCGGCCATGAGTCGCTCCTGGCAGTCAAAGGTTCGGCGTTCCAGGTCCTTCAGGTTCACAGGCCCTTCAGGTTCAAAGGTTTGCGCGAACACCTTTGCGTCAGCCGTGGCGCGGGCGCAAGCCCTGTGCGTAAAGCCCGGGTTACGGATCGGTCGCGTATCCGCGCACAGGAACCCCCGCGGCAGCCTCAGGGGCAGAACCCCCGCGGCAGCCTCAGGGGCAAGAACCTCGCGGCAGCCTGAGGACAGGAACCACCGTCACGGCCTCAGGGCAGGAACCCCCGCAGCAGCGCCGCCGTCCCCTCGCAGTGCTCCCGCATCACCTCGCGCGCCGCGTCCGGGTCGCCGTCCAGTACCGCCTCCACGAGCGCTGTGTGCTGGTGCTGGGAGTGCTCCAGGTTCCGCACCAGCAGCGGGATGCAGTCCAGCAGCTCGTTCAGCCTGGCCCGCACCGCCGCGTACTGTGCGGTGAGCGAGGGGGAGCCGGACAGTTCGGCCAGGGTCAGGTGCAGCAGCGTGTCCTGCCTGCGGTACTCGGTCAGCGGCGCGTCGTGCGTCGCCGCCAGTGCCGTACGCAGCCGCCGCGCCTCCTCTTCGGTCAGGCCGTGCGCCGCGCACAGCCCCGCCGCCCCCACCTCCAGCACCTCGCGGAAGCGCAGGGTGTCCTCCACGTCCACGTCCGCGACCCGCCGGCGCAGTTCCTCCTCGCCGTGGCCGTCGGGGCGGTGCCGCACGAACGTTCCGCCGTAGCGGCCGCGCCGGCTCTCGACCAGGCCCTGGTCGGTGAGGACCTTGAGCACCTCGCGGAGGGTGACCCGGCTGATGCCCATGCGCTCGGCCAGCTCCCGCTCCGCGGGCAGCCGTTCGCCGCCGGGGACCAGACCGAGCCGCAGCAGCTGGAGGATCTGCTCGAGTGCCTCCTCGAAGCCGTTGCCCGCGCGTACGGGCCGCAGCACCGGCGTCAGCCGGTCCGTCGCGTCGCCCGCCGTCCCACCTGTCTTCGCCACCTCGCGGTTTCCCCTTCCCAAGCAATGGTCTTCACCCATACCTTATGACTCCCGGCTGATCCGAGAGAAAGGCCCTGACCCCGTGGCAGACCGCACACCCCCGCTCACCCTCGAGGAACTTCGCGTCCTCGTCGCGAGCGGCGAGATCGACACCGTCGTCCTGGCCTTCCCCGATATGCAGGGACGCCTCCAGGGCAAGCGGTTCGCCGCCCCCTTCTTCCTCGAAGAGGTCGCCGAGCACGGCACCGAGGGCTGCAACTACCTGCTCGCCGTCGACACCGAGATGAACACGGTCGACGGATACGAGATGTCCTCCTGGGAGCGCGGCTACGGCGACTTCGCCATGCGCCCCGATCTCACCACGCTGCGCCGAGTCCCCTGGAACGAGGGCACCGCGCTGCTCGTCGCCGACCTCGCGTGGAACGACGGCTCGCCCGTCGCCGCAGCCCCTCGTCAGATCCTCCGCCGCCAGCTGGAGCGCCTCGCCGAGCACGGCTACACGGCGCACGTCGGCACGGAGCTCGAGTTCATCGTCTTCAAGGACACCTACGAGCAGGCCTGGGACAGCGGCTACCGCGGCCTCACCCCCGCCAACCAGTACAACATCGACTACTCGGTCCTCGGCACCGGCCGCATCGAGCCCCTGCTGCGCCGCATCCGCAACGAGATGGCCGCGGCAGGCATGACCGTCGAGTCCGCGAAGGGCGAGTGCAACCCCGGCCAGCACGAGATCGCCTTCAAGTACGACGAGGCGCTGGTCACCTGCGACCAGCACTCCGTCTACAAGACCGGTGCGAAGGAGATCGCGTCCCAGGAAGGCGTCTCGCTCACCTTCATGGCCAAGTACAACGAGCGGGAGGGCAATTCCTGCCACATCCACCTCTCCCTCCAGGACGCCGACGGCCGCAACGTGATGGCCGGTGACGGCCCCGGCGGGATGTCGCCCGTCATGCGCCACTTCCTGGCCGGCCAGCTCGTCGCGCTGCGCGACTTCTCCCTGCTGTACGCGCCGAACATCAACTCCTACAAGCGTTTCCAACCGGGTTCCTTCGCGCCGACCGCCGTGGCATGGGGCTACGACAACCGCACGTGCTCCCTTCGTGTCGTCGGCCACGGCCGCTCGATGCGCTTCGAGAACCGCCTCCCCGGCGGCGACGTCAATCCGTACCTCGCCGTCGCGGGATTGGTGGCCGCCGGCCTGTACGGCATCGAGCAGCGCCTCGAACTGCCGGACGCCTGCACGGGGAACGCCTACTCCGCCGAGTACGAGCACGTCCCCACCACCCTGCGCGAGGCCGCGGAGCTCTGGGAGAACAGCCCTGTCGCCAAGGCCGCCTTCGGCGACGAGGTCGTCGCCCACTACCGAAACATGGCGCGTGTCGAACTCGAAGCCTTCGACGCCGCGGTGACCGACTGGGAGCTCCGCCGCTCCTTCGAACGCATGTGAGGCCCTCCTTGACCGTCCCGCACCACGTACTGAACCCCGCCACCGAAGAGGTCGTACGGACCGTCCCCGCGACAACGGCCGCCGAGGTCGACGCCGCCGTCACCCGCGCCGCCAAGGCCCAGCGCGGGTGGGCGTCAGCCGCCCCCGCCGACCGGGCCAGGCTGCTGCGCCGCTTCGCCGCCGTCGTCGACGACCACGTCGAGGAACTGGCCCGGCTGGAGGTCCTCGAGGCAGGACACACCATCGGCAACGCCCGATGGGAAGCCGGCAACGTCCGCGACCTGCTCGACTACGCCGCCGGGGGAGTGGAACGTCTCAACGGCCGCCAGATTCCTGTCCCGGGCGGACTCGACATCACCATCCTCGAACCGCTCGGCGTCGTCGGCGTGATCGCGCCCTGGAACTTCCCCATGCCGATCGCCGCCTGGGGCACCGCCCCGGCCCTGGCCGCCGGCAACGCCGTCCTCCTCAAGCCCGCGGAGACCACACCACTCACCGCCCTGCGCCTGGCCGAACTCGCTCTGGAGGCAGGGCTTCCGGAGCATCTCTTCCAGGTACTCCCCGGCGCCGGCGCGGTGGCGGGCGACGCCCTGGTCCAGCACCCCGGCGTGGCGAAGATCGTCTTCACCGGATCCACCCGGGTCGGCAAGAGCATCATGGCCAAGTGCGCCGACCGCGTGAAGCGGGTGACCCTCGAACTCGGCGGCAAGAGCCCGAACATCGTCTTCGCCGATTCCGACCTCGACGCCGCCGTGGCAGCCACCCCCATGTCGTTCCTCGACAACAGCGGCCAGGACTGCTGTGCGCGGACCCGGATCCTGGTGCAGGCGTCGGTGTACGACCGCTTCCTCGATCTGCTCGCCCCCGCCATCGAGTCGATCGTCGTCGGCGACCCCGGTGACGAGAAGACGCAGATGGGGCCGCTGATCTCCCGTGCCCAGCTGGAACGGGTGCGCGGCTACGTCCCCGACGACGCCAAGGCGATCCGGGGCACGGCCCCCGACGGGCCCGGTTTCTGGTTTCCGCCGACCGTCCTCACCGACATCGACCCCGACGCGCCCGCCGCATGCGAAGAGGTGTTCGGACCTGTCGCCGCTGTCCTCCCCTTCGAGGACGAGGAGGACGCCGTCCGGCTCGCCAACGCCACCGAGTACGGCCTGTCCGGCTCGATCTGGACCCGTGACGTCGGCCGCGCCCTGCGCGTCTCCGGCGCCGTCAGGGCGGGCAACCTGTCCGTCAACTCCCACTCCAGCGTCCGCTACTGGACTCCGTTCGGCGGTTACAAGCAGTCCGGCCTGGGACGCGAGCTGGGACCCGACGCACTGACCGCTTTCACCGAGACCAAGAACGTCTTCATCAGCACGGAGGCCTGAACCACCATGACCGAGACCCCTGTGTGCCGCCGTCTGGCCGGCCGTACCGCAGTCATCACCGGCGCCGGCAGCGGCATCGGCCTCGCCGCCGCGCGCCGCCTCGCCGCGGAGGGCGCGAACGTCGTCTGCGGCGACATCGACGAGACCGCGGGCAAGGCCGCGGCCGACGAGGTCGGCGGCACGTTCGTACGCGTCGATGTCACCGACCCCGAGCAGGTCGAGGCGCTGTTCAAGGCCGCGTACGACACCTACGGCAGCGTCGACGTCGCCTTCAACAACGCCGGTATCTCGCCCCCCGACGACGACTCGATCCTCACCACCGGCCTCGACGCATGGAAGCGGGTCCAAGAGGTCAACCTCACCTCTGTCTATCTGTGCTGCAAGGCAGCCATTCCCTACATGCAGCGCCAGGGACGCGGCTCCATCATCAACACCGCCTCCTTCGTGGCGATCATGGGCGCCGCCACCTCCCAGATCTCGTACACCGCCTCCAAGGGCGGGGTGCTCGCCATGTCGCGCGAACTCGGCGTGCAGTTCGCGCGCGAGGGCATCCGGGTCAACGCCCTGTGCCCCGGCCCCGTCAACACCCCGCTGCTGCAGGAACTGTTCGCCAAGGACCCCGAGCGGGCCGCGCGGCGACTGGTGCACATCCCCGCCGGGCGCTTCGCGGAGGCGGACGAGATCGCCGCCGCCGTGGCCTTCCTCGCCAGCGACGACTCGTCGTTCGTCAACGCGACGGACTTCCTGGTCGACGGCGGCATCTCGGGTGCGTACGTCACCCCTCTGTAGCCCGGGCCCGCCCCGCCCATAAGGTTGCCGGATGAGCATGACGACCCCGCCCGGCTGGTATCCGGACCCCAACGCGCCTCAGAGCGAACGCTGGTGGGACGGTACGGCCTGGACCGCGCACTCCCGCGCGGCCCAGGCCGCGGCCGGTGCGCAGGGGCAGCCGCCGTACGCGGTGGGACAGGCGTACGGCGCCGGTCTCCAGCAGCCGGTCGCCCCGCTGCCGCAGACCTTCCCGACCCCGCCGGCAACCGGCGGCAACCGGCGCCTGTTGGCGCTGGCCACGGCGGGCGTGGTGCTCGTCGCGGCCATCGCCGCCGGCGCCGTGCTCCTCGGCAGGGACGACGAGGGCGCCACGCCCGAGGCGGCGCCGAGCAGCAGCGGGCAACCGGCCTCTGCGACCACCGACCCGAGTGCCGGCACCAGTCCCTCGCCCACCGCCGCGGAGGACGCGACCGACCTGGAGGACCAGCTCAACGGCATCACCATCCCCATCCCCGACGGCTGGGTCCGGGCGAACACCTCCCTCGAGCCGGGCGCGACGATGTACACGGACGACACCTACGACTGTCCCGCCGGCGGCTCGTCCCGCTGCCGGCAGGCCCGTGTGTCGTCCATCTCGGCCAACGTCCAGTCGGCGGACACCTCGCCCGAGGCGCTGGCCAAGAAGGACATCGAACAAGCCGCGGACGACGTCTACGGCGAGGACACGCTCGGCAACCGCCCCCACGGCGGCATCGAGTCCCACAAGGTCCTCAAGTCGGAGAACTTCGCCGTCGCGGGCAAGGCCGGCTATCTGGTGCGCTGGCGCGTCACGACAGGAGAGGGCCCGGGGGGATACGTGCAGACGATCGCCTTCCCCTCGCCGGTCGGAACCGGCTCCCTGATGGTCGTCCGCTTCGCCTTCGACGCGGCCCCGTCGTCGGCGCCCGGCCTCGACGTGATGGACAAGATCGCGGCGAGCATCCGCCCCATCGGCGACGCCACGGGTGGCGGCGTCGGCAGCAGCATCGGCCCCGGCTGACGGTCGCCACGGCTGCCCAGGACCCCGGTCCTGGGAAAGCGGTCGGCAGAGCGAGGCGACCGAAGGGTGCAGCCCGGCGTTCTTGCCCGATCTGACGGTCAGCCGCTCGGCGATCTCCGCGACGCCCATGCCCCCGTCCCTCAAGTAGGTGTTTTTGAACCCGTGGCCCTGTCTGACTTCCAGATGACAAGATCAACCCATGAGTCAGCACTCGGTGTCCTTGGACAAGATCGCGTTTGATGACTGGCAGGCCATTCACTCGTGGGCCTGTCTCCCAGAGGCTTGTCGTTTCCAGCTTTGGGGACCAAACACTGAGGACCAGACACGCGATTTCGTGAAGGCCGCAGTCGAGGCTTGGTCGAGCACACCCCAGCAAAGGTTCGCCCATGTAGCGCGCTTCGGGGACGACGTTGTCGGTGTGGGCGAGCTGCATGTCCGCAGTCACACGCAGCGCCAAGGCGAGATCTCCTACATTGTGCATCCTCGGGTATGGGGGCAAGGCATTGGCACAGGAATCGGGCGCCGGCTTCTCTCACGCGGCTTCGGTCAGTTGGGGCTTCATCGAATCATCGCCACCTGTGACCCGCGGAATCTCGGCTCCGCCCGAGTGCTGGCCAAGCTCGGTATGACGTACGAGGGGCGCCTTCGACACACGGCATGGATACGGGACGGCTGGCGGGACTCCCTGACGTTCAGCATTCTCGAAGAGGAATGGCGTGCTGAAGACTCGGAGTGATACCGACGCAGAGAAGGTCGGTTCACGAAGTGGAGCCGCGCTTCTTGGTCCAGTTGTCGGTGCGGGGGCTCTTGCGGGTGAGGCGTCGGGTCATCGTGGTGATGAGTGCCCAGTTCAGGTGGGCTTCGGTGTGCTGGGTCCGGTCGGCCACGTCGGCCATGAGAGATCATCCAGCCGTACCCACCTCACGGCCAGGGATCAAAAACACCTACTCAGAGGTCGTTTTCGCCTGGACTGCCCGTGTATCCAGCGATTTTCAGACCGCCGGGTTGTGGTGCTCGTGCTGCTGGAGATGCGCGTTGATTCTTG
>NZ_JBIWFV010000023.1:0-43827 GCF_044763255.1 Streptomyces sp. NPDC096176
CGGAAGCTCCGCTGCAGCACCAACCGCATCACCGCGATCGTCCAAGCCGTCCTCGTCCTACATCACGCGGCAGCCTGAGGTTGGAAAAGGCTCAAGATATCGCCCGTAACGCCCACAACGCACATAATGCGCACGCGCAAAACCGCAGGTCAGGAACCGGACTGCGGACGGTGGCTTCAGCTTGAGGGCATGCTGGTACACGACGTCGTGTGCCAGGGTGGCGGGCATGGATTGGCAGTCTGAGAGCCCGGAACTTTGGGCGTTCCTGGAGTCCCTGCACCGCGGCGACATCCTGTCCGGCACCGTGGCGGCGATCGAACGGTTCGGGGTCTTCGTGGCCCTGGACGAGGGGCCTGGCCATCCCACCCTGCCCGGTGTCGGGTTCATCGTCATCCCCGAACTGTCCTGGCGGCACATCGATGCTCCCACAGATGTTGTCCAGGTCGGGCAGCGTGTCTCGTGCGAGTTTCTCCAGTTCGACACCTTCAACGCGGAGGCCAGACTGTCCTTGAAGGCACTGCAGCCCGACCCCCTCCAGTCCTTCGCCGACCGCACCGTGGTGGGCCAGGAATTGCGCGGGACGGTCCAGAAGGTGCTTCCCATCGGCATCTTCGTCGACCTCGGGGACGGAGTTATCGGACTGGTCCCCTTCAGAGAGGTCGACGGCCGGCCTGCGGCAAGTCGGGCAGAAGACTTCGAGGTCGGGGAGGAGCTCGCCGTCGTCGTCACGGAAATCGAGCGGCCAACCCGACGGGTGTTCCTCTCCAGGCCAGAGAGCGCCCGACACGAGGGCGTCGTGCTACCCCTGTGACCGCCCCATTTCCGCTTCGTTGATCTGAGCATGGGGCGGGGTGATCTGAGTGATGCGGAGTGGGAACGTTTGCGGCCGTACCTGCCGGTCAGCAACAGGCGTTGTGGCCGGTGGCGGGACCATCGGCAGGTGATCGACGGGATACTGCACCGGGTGCGGACCGGCGTGCAGTGGCGTGACCTGCCCGCCCGATTTGGGCCATGGAAGACGGTCTACGAACGGCACCGGCTGTGGTCGGCCGACGGGACGTGGGAGCGTCTGCTCCAGCAGGTCCAGGCCGCCGCTGACGCCGCAGGCGAGATCGACAGGATGTCTCGGTCGACTCCACCATCGTGCGGGCGCATCAGCATGCTGCGGGGGACCCACCGCCGCCCGCCTCAAAGGGGGCCGAAGGGCCAGAACATCAGGACGAAACGCCGTGGCAGAGCCTGCACGCCCGCCTGGTGGAGGTGGTGCGGGAGGTGAGGGCCTGGGCCGCTCGCGCGGCGGCTTCACCACCAAGCTCCACCTGAGCGCAAATGCCCGCTGCCGCCCGCTGTCCCTGATCGTCACGCCAGGTCAGAGGGCGGACTGCACGCAGTTCAAGCCGGTTCTGGAGAAGATCCGTGTCCCGAAGATCGGGCCGGGCAGGCCCCGCAAGAAGCCCACAGCGTCGCCGCCGACAAGGCCTACAGCAACCGACCCTGCCGCGAGTACCTGCGGCACCGGGGCATCGGACACACCATCCCGGAGAAAACCGACAGCCAGGCCGCCCGGCTCCGCAAAGGCTCACGCGGCGGCCGGCCACCCGGCTTCGACGAAGAGCGGGACAAGAGACGCAACACCGTCGAACGGGCCATCAACCGGCTCAAGCAGCACCGAGCCGTGGCCAGCCGCTACGGATAAGCGCGGCTACGTCTACCTCGGCACCGCAACCGCCGCTGCCCTCACCATCTGGCTCCGGACATGATCGACCGGACAAGTCCTGATTGTCGGCCCCTTTGGTGACTGATCCGGCTCTCGGAGCGTCAAGCGAGCGTCACAGAAGAGAACGCCGACCGCTCGCCGAGGATACACAGCGCGGATGACCACGTACACCATCAGCCCTCGCCACCAGCCCCCAGGGACTGTCCCCGCATGCGCGGGAACGGCCTCTGCGATCTAGCCGACCTCAGGAAAGGAATCCGCGAAGATATCCACCCTCTGACCGGAATTCAGGGAGTCGTCAGATTCCCGGCTCCTCCTGCCATTCGATACACGTAGGGCGCCGCCCGCCAGAGAGAAGAAATTCTTTTACCGCCTCACGCACGAGGGGGAGCGGAATTTCCGCCGCGGCGGGAAATTCCGTTGGATTTTCCGCAACGTGATAAACGACCTCCCCCTGCACCTTCGAAGCACTCGTCGAGATGTAGTTCTTGTCGTCAACGAAACTCACGATCCCGACCTGCCGCTCCCCGTTGGCACCAACCAGGAATTCGTGGTCTGGAAATCCCGAAGGGAGGTCTTCGCGCTGCAGACTCTGAAGAACGGCCATGCTCTCAAACTCCGCCCCGAAGGCAAGGGAATCAATCAGCGCATCGACGTCCTCTGGTGAGGAAATCAACGCCGGCTCTTCTGCATGCTGTTTCTTATAGTAAGCCTGCACTTGAACCTTCGTCATTTTCCACCCATCCCTACGTGCCCGTTCCCATACGTGTGGGAAGCGAATCCACCTTTCCCGTTCGGCCAGTGTACCGTCAGCTGGCGTTTGCCGAGCATGGTGTTGAGGACAGCATCACACCCCATCGGCTGCCTACAAGGTCCAGCGGAGTTGTTGATTACAACCTCGGCCTTCTTGATGCCATCACGTATCATGACCGCAACGAATTTTTGTTCGACATCGCTAGCGGTGCCCGAGGTTGCTGCCCCCCTCCTGATCCCTACTTCCTTGAGCCTTTTGTTGGCGATCTCCCACAACTCATTGTCGATTGCCTTGTTTCCACTGTTTACGAGGTAGATCCGCCCGTCGGGAGCAGCTCCTAGACCCTGAGTCTTGCCGCCCTTCTTGAAAGGCAATGCCTTGATTGTCGCCTTCATGCCCTTCAGCAGGTTCGCGAAGCTGATGGCTGCACTGGCGCGTCCCGCGTTGGCTATTTGACGGGTGGGGCCTCCTGGCCCCCAAGGCATGACGTTCTCGTTGTACGGGCCATAGTCACATGTGCCGTCCACGTTGCACATGAGGTGCATCTCAGGCGGCCCCATGCCTAGAACTTCATTCCAGAACCATTTAAGAGCGGGTATTATTTTGTCGATACCTGCATCTTTGTACGGACCGGGGGTCGGCTTCGGCCCGGGGCTAGGGCTGGGGCTGGGGAGTGGACCATCACTACTTGTAGTTGCTGTGCCGCCACTGCCGCACGAGTAGTAACAGTCGCTGCCTGAGTCGGGCTTGGCGTCGGGGTAGCCGTAGTCCGGCTCCTGATGGCCGAGTTTCCCACCATCGTCGGGCATGCAGCGGCCGTTGCCGGGATCGATGCAGAGTCCGGTGGGGTCCGAGAAGGTCAGAGGGTTGTTGGCTGCGTAGCTGTAGCCGTTGAGGGTTTGCGGTTTGGCGACTTCCAGGATGGGGTCGGCGCTGATGAATTGGCCAATGGTGGCGTCATATTCGCGGGCGCCGATGTGCGTAAGGCCCGTAGTCTTATCGTTGACCTTGCCGAGAAAGCCCTTGTCGTCGGGCCAAGTGCCGGTGGCCTTACCTCGCTCGGCGCCGAACGTCGTTGTGTAGCGCTTGCTGACGCCCTGGCTGTTGTCAGCGCTGATAGCAAGGGACTGGCTGCCGTGGTGGTCACCGGCGAGGTAGGTGAGTTTGTTCGTGCCGGATTCATTGGAGCGGAGCGCAACGGTCTGGTCTGCGGCGCTGTAGTAGCGCTGGGCCCACGTGGTGCCGTTCGCGCGCAGGTGAAGTTCGGTGGCGCCTGTGTACAGGACCCGCTCGCCGCTCTGGGTGTTGCGGATCAGCAGCTCGCCGCCGGCGTCGTAGAGGTAGTCGGTGGCTTTGCCGCTCTCAATGAGCTTGCCGAGTTTGCCTTCCTCGGACCAGGTCAAGTCCTGGGTGGCTGAAGCTCCTGGGCGTTTGGTGGTGTTACCAGCGGTGTCGTAGCCGTAGGTCTTCTCGAGTGCGGCGCAGTCAATCTTGGTGGTGGTGCCAGTCAGGGTATGCGGCTGGCTGGTCTGGGTGTAGCAGTAGGTGCTCTTGGTATCGCCCGTGGTCTTGTGGATGGTTTCGGTGGTGCGTTGGCCGGCCTTGTTGTACGTGTAGCTGGTCCAGTACGGGGCCGGTCCTGACAGGCTGCTGGCGCTGCGCGCGTCGGAGCACTTCTGGGAGCTGGGGGTCCAGGCTTCGATCAGGCGGCGGTGGCCGTCGTGGGTGAAGCACTGGGTTTCGGCGCTGCTTGCGCCGCCCAGTGTCGTCGGGTCGGCGACGGAGGTGACGTTGCCGGCCTGGTCGTAGGTGTAGTTGAGGTCCTGCAGCTGGTAGCCGTGGGTGTCATCGGTGACAAAGCTGCGGGTGAGGCGATCGGTGCCTTCCTCGTACCTGTTGTTGATGTAGGACTTCTTGTGGTCTGCGGTGTTCGCAGTTCCCAGGGTGAGCTGTGTGGGCTGGCCTAGAGGTGAGTAGGCAGTGTTGAGGAGGTAGCCGGTGGAGCCGCCGACTGAGGTGAGCTGTCCGACGTTGTTGTAGCCGTATTCGATGATCTCGGAAGGCAGACCGCCCAAAGCCGGTACCTTGGCCGTCTTAATGGTGTTGTCGAGGTTGTAGGCGGTTTCGAACTCCAGCGTGGCCGGCACGCCTGCCTTGACGAACGGGTCGTCGGCGGGCAGTTCGAGCTTGTTGGCTACCGGGCGGGACAGGCTGTCGTACGCGGTGACGGTGTCGGTGTACGCCTGACCACTCTTGCCGCCGACGAAGCGGGTCGAGCTATCGGGCATCCCCTTGAGCAGGATGTCGTAGGAATAGCTGGTGAGCTGGTTGGCGTCCGTCTTGGAGCTTGCCCAGGTACCGCTCATGCGGCCGAGTTCGTCGTAGCCGGTCAGGATCGACTTACCGCGCGAGTCGGTGGACTTGATCGCCCGGTCGAGCAGGTCGTACTCGGTGGTCGCGGTGCCCTTGTCTGGATCCTTGGCCATGATTTGCCGGCCGAACAAGTCGTAGGTGTAGGACCACTTGGCGTCGTCCGGGCCCGTGATCTGGGTGTTCTTCCCGTCCCGGGTGTATGCGAACTTCGTCGAGAGGTAGGAGGTGCCAAGGCCGTCGCCGTACTGGGTATCGGCTGGGGACTCGCCGCCGTACTCGCGGCTCTCGATCGTTCGGCCGCGGATGTCGGTGATGCTACGTGTTGCGGTGCCGCCGTTGAGGGCGGTGGAGGCTGTGGAGTCGCCCGTGTAGCTGGTGGTGGTCGACCACTTCTCGACGCCGAAGATGTGCAGGGTGGTCTTGGTGGCCCGGCCGGCGCCGTCGAAGACCGTGGCGGTCTGCGTGGGTGCCTCGCCGTATTCGGCGCGGGCGTAGGTGCCGTTGGGAGTGCTGGTGGTGTCGAAGATGTCCGCGTACGTCTCGTAGGCCAGGCCACGGGTGTCGTATCGGGTGTCGGTCAGCAGCCGTCCCCCGTTGGGCGTTTCGCTCTGGGTCTGAAGCGGGCGCAGCAGCGCGTCGTAGATCGCGTAGCTGGTGTTGTAGCTTTCGCCGTTCTTCTGCAGCGTCGAGGTCGACACCCAGGACCGTGTCTCGTTGCTGATGTTGTACGCGAACTTGCTGGTGGGGCTTTGGCTGCCGCTTGAACGATTGGGCAGCCACACCTGGGTGAGCCGACCCAGTGAGTCGTAGGTGACTTCGGTCTTCTTCAGGTTCGCGTCATAGGTGCGCAGGGGCTGACCGCGGCGCGGGTCGAGGAAGGTGGTGGTCTTGAAGCCCTTGGGATCGGTGACGATCGTCTTGGTGAGCGGTCCTGAATCGGCTGGCGTGTACGCGGTGGTGATTGACTTCCCGTCCGCGTTGGTCACCTTGAGGGGACGGCCGAGAGTGTCGAAGTCACTGGTGACAGCGGACGTGGTCGTCTGCCAGCTCGGTCCACCGGAGGTGTAGCTCTTGGCACGGCCGGTCCAGGTGGGCAGGGCCTTGGTCGGCTTCATCGATTCCGCCCACGTGGTGGCACCGTCGTAGGCGGTCGCGGTGTCGGACAGGACGTCTCCGCGGCGGGCGGAGTCGGTGGGCAGGTCCAGTGCGGTGTCAGCGACCGCGCATTCCTTGCCCACGGTGCGGGTGCGGGAGACGAGGCTGTTGATGCCGACATCAGTGTTGCGGGCGTACCAGGTGCGGGTGCAGGTCTCGTCGCCGCCAACGCCCTTTTGCCCGTAGTCGTCATACGAGGTGACCAGGCCCAGTGCGTCGTAGCGGGTGGTCGTGACGTGCGTGCGCCAGGTCTTGGGCGCCGTCAGGTATGTGCTTTGGTAGGCCGAGTTGGGGCGTACCCAGCGGGCAGTGTGATCTGTCGCGTCAGGCACCGACTGGGTGGCAGTGTTCTTGTACGTGTAGTTCGCGTAGGAGGTGGAGATGGGCTGGCTGCCGTTGTAGGTGACCTTCTGCAGCAGCTGCCCGGAGTACTGGTCGCTGTCGGTCAGCGCGGGGAAGTCGACGTCGGTGTCCAACAGAGGATCCACCGACACGGACTTGGTGGCGCCGTCCTTTTTCTTGTCCCCGTGCATGCCCAACAGGTAGCGAGAAACGGTCTTGGAGCGCGTAGTGTTCAGCGCGCCAGCGAGGACGGTGACGTCCCGGTAGCCGCGCCACTCGGACCAGGTCCGCTCGTCCTTCGGAGTGAACGGATCGTCGCTGTGGTGCCACGCGGCACCCGCGTAGTCGTAGGCGTGCTCGACCGTCTCGTTCTGTCCGGTCGGATCCGCCACCCCGACGGCGAGGACCCGGTATTTGTGGAACCAGTCCACCGACGCCTCGGAGGCGCCGTTGATGTTCCAGAACTGCGGATAGCAGGAGCGGGTATTGGTGTCCTGAGCGGCGCTGAGGATCTCGCTGCGCTTGCACTCCGGCTGTGACAGCGTGACCGTGGTGATCGCCCCCGTCTCGGAGGTGATCGTCTCGATGCGGTGCCGCTTGAGCGGCAGGATGTCGTCCGTGCCGTCCACCCGGTTCGGGCGCAGCTGGTAGGTGAAGGTGACGGGGTCGACGTCGATCGCGGTATCACCGGTCTCGCCGGTCCGCTTGATCGACTTCAGGACCAGTACATGGTCGGTCGTGTCACCGATATCCCCGGCGTCCTGGTACTCCTGGATCAGCGCCCAGGAATCCACCGGATCGTACGCCTTGGACGTGGCGTCCCACGAGTGGGTGCTGATACCGGTGAGGCGCTTGCGGGAGAAGAAGGAGGGTCCGGCTGCGTTGCATTCAGTGTCGCCATTGGTGCAGATGGCATCGAAGGGTACATCCGGCCAGTTCTTGGCCGTGTCCTCGGTCAACTCCGCACAGTCGGTGGCGGTGCAACGCTCGGCATGTGAGAACGCCACCTTCGCGTCCGCGTCATCGGTGAACAGCGCACCCTTGCGCAGCCCGTACTTGATCTCCTTGAGGTAACCGCCGCGGACGTAGTACGAGTTGGCCGACTCCGCCTTGTTCTTCTTGTAGTAATTCGATTCCTTGGCATACCAATAGGTGGCGGCATTGCCGCGGGTATCCTCGACATAGTCGAGGTTCCACCGCCACGCCTGCACCAAGGAGCGGTCGGCAAACGCGCTGCCGTTGTCGTAGCCGGGCTCACCGGCATCATCACCGAAGACCGGCACAGTCCAGGTGGAGTTGGTGCGCTGATCGGCTGCACCGTCGAGCTTGTTCAGGCCGAAGAGGTACTTGGTGCCGTCCCCGGTGGTGACGGTCCAGTACTCACCGTCATTGTCTCCGTTGTCGGCACCGGCGGAACGCTTCACAGTGGAAGCGTCGTCGTTCTCCAGGCGCCATTCGCCGGTGGTGTTGTCCTTGATGATGCGGCTGGACTTGCCGTTCAACACGATGCGGGCGTTGTCGTACTTCCAACAGCGGTCGAAGATATCGGTGTGGCCGTCGTCGTCGCAGCTGCCATAGCTGCGCTCGATGTAGGACTCGGCCAGGGTGAAGCCTTCACCAACCGCGGTGCCCTGGTTGTTGGTAGTAGCGGTGCGGCCATCAACGCTGCCAGAGTCGTACGAGAGAGCCAGACTCGGTGCCGGCCCGACAGCAGCCTGTGGCATCGTGAAGCCGTAGTTCCAGGTGAACGCCCCGGAACTACCACCGGCTTCCCAGGAAGACGAGGGGGACAGTTCGGTGGCCGAGTAGTCGCCGATGCCCTTGGGTGACTGGCCCGCACCTGCAGCCGTGGCGGTGACCGCGAGAACGGTGAGGCTTGTGGGCTCGTCCTTCGAGACCAGTTGGGAAGAGGCACCGCTTGGTTTGGTTTCGGCGAGCGGGACCTGGGCCGACACCGTCTGCATGGCGAGGTCGTTAGCCGAGAGAAGTGGGGCCTGCTTGCGGCATTCTGCCTTTTGCGGGGCGGTCAAGGCGCAGGCCGGGAGCTGCACAAGGCGCAGCCGCTGACCCCAGCCACCGCCGATCATGGAAGCAAATTCGCTGTAATCGACGACGACTTCCGCCGTACCGGCAGTATCGGCACTGGCGGTGAGGAGCACTCCGGTAATACCCGCCTGGCGGGCGGCCTTCTGGTCAAGGAGAGTGAAATCCACGGATCCCGCGGCCGCCGACATGCTCCGGCTCTTCACCGGCTCCGCGGCCACCGATGTACCCGCGAGGTCCGCTTTGGCCGGTTTGTTCGAGGAGAGTTCCGCGGTGGCCGTGTCGGGCTTGGGCCAAGCGGCTGTCTGCTCTTCCTTAGCCTTGCGGGCCCGCTGTTCGCCGGCCGTCTTGCCCTCCGCGACCTTCTGGCGGGCCTTCTTCGCGCCCAGGCCCTTGACTTCTTCGACCTTGCTCACGCGCGGCTTGGGCACATCAGGGCGCCCCAGTCCCTGTTCGTCGGCCATCGCGGCCGGCAACTGACCGACCGGGGCCAGCAGCGCCAGCGCCACCGTGGGCACGACGAGGCGTCGCCCCCACCGTCGCGCGTTCCCCGCACCTCGTCTTGAGGTGCCTATGCCAAACACCATGAGCTTCGTCCCCACCCGGTTCGCAAGAGTTTGAAGATCAATCAAGTTCTGAGCAGCGGCCGGGAGCATGCGGCCGTGCGGTGGTCGGGCAGCCGTCAGGGCTGCCCGACCACCAGTTGCAGGTCAGTCGCCCACCGTGGCCTCAACCTGCCCGGCGCTGGCCATCGCGCCGGCCCACAAGCGCACGTCAGAGATTCGGGCGGGCAGGAAGTGCTTCCAGCCTCCGCTCGCGTATGCCTTGCCGACGGCGAACTCGCCGCTGCCGATCTGCGCGGTGTACGCCTTGGCGTCGCCGTTTTGGCTGTAGCCGAGGTAGAGGCTGATCGTGCCGTCCACCGAGTCGTGAACACCGGTCAGCCGCGCGACGCTGTCCACGCTCGCCGTCTCTTCCGAGGTCACAGAGGAGAACCTGCCGTCGGACTCGAGCCGCCCGAAGTGCCACTTGCCCTCCGGCACGGTGATCTCCTCCATGGTTTCCTCGTCCATCACGGTCTTCTTGCCCGTGAGTTCGAACCACAGACCCCATGCGGAGCCGTCCGGTGTGCGCTGGCCGGCGACCTGACCGATGTAGCCCACGTCCTTGGTCAGCAGCTTCGCTCCGTCCAGGGTCACACCGGTGGTCACCGTGAACGAGCTGCTGCCGTCGACCAAAGGACCTGCAGCCGTGGCCGTGTCATCGACGCCGTCGAGGACGATCTCCTCGTCGGTGACTGCGGCGCCTCCGGCCAGAACGAGGCTCTTGCCGTAGGCGGAGACGGTGTCCTTGATCGTGCTGCCCTCGACGCCGCGGGTGGGGTTCCAGTCCGCAACCAGCTCCACTCCGGCGAACTGTTCCGAGACCAGCAGCTTGGCGTCCTTGGCGATCTCCTCTGACGTGAGCATGCGCTGCCAGACCGTGACCTCGTCCACCACGCCATCGAAGTAGTCGACGTAATTGCCGCTCCACTTCGCCCTGCCGATCTGCAGGCCACCCGTGGCCGACCAGGGCGCACCGGCATCCACCTCGGACTGGAACACCCCGTTGACGTAGAGGCGCACCTTGTTGTTGGGGGCGTCGAAGCTGGCCGTCAGATGCGTCCACACGCCCGTGGGGCCGGTCTGCTTGGCACGTGCCTTGTTCCAGGTGTAGGCACCGTCCTTCACGGTCAGCACCCGCAGGCTCCAGTCCTTGATCCCGTCTGCGCCATAGGAAACGTAGAACGGGCTGATGTTGCCGCCGTCCTGACTCAGCACGGTTTGGGTGCGCGTCGTACCCGGCGCCACCCGCGCCCACACGGAAATGGTGTACGAGGAGCGGGTCTCCACCGTGGGGCCGCTGGTCGACGCATGGCCGGCGGTGCCGTCCAGCATCAGGCCCTTGTCGTCGACCGGGGTGGCCAACGGCTGCCCCTGAGCGTCATGAGTGATCAGACCGCGCCGCCCGTAGTTCGGCCGACTCGCACCAGTGCCCAGAGTCGCGTCGTCCCTGCCGTCATCGGTGGCAGCGTCGACCGCAAGGCCGTCGGCCTCATCGAAGTGATAGCGCGCAATCGGCCCTGCTCCGGCAGCGACCAGGAAGTCGACCGCGTTCCAGGCGCCGTAGCGGCCCACATTGTCCTTCGCCCGGACCCACAGCGTGTACGTGCCCGCCTGCTGCGGGGACAGTGGCACGCTCGCCGTCGAACCGCTGACCGTCGGCCAGATCGTCATCCCTGACAGCGTGTACTGATACGACACGATGCCCGTGTCACCCGCGGCGGCCGCGAAACCGAACGTGGCCTTCTGCCCCGGACCGCCCAACGCCTGACAGTCGTTGGGCAGACACTCCTTGTACGGGGCACCGATAGTGACCCTCGGCGCCTTGGGCGCGGTCGGGTCGACCTTGAAGTAACACCAGCTGGACGTCGGTCCGCCTAGGACACTGTTCCCGCCGTTGTAGTACGAGCGTACCCAGGAGCGGTACCGGTAGAGCTTGCCCTCGGACAGCGTCGACCAGGAGATGGTCTGCTTCATGCCGTCCCCTGCGTAGCCGGTGGAAGGCCGGACATCGCCTGCTCCCGCGGTGGTGTCCGACCATGTGCCGTCGGAGTTCTTGTGGTCGATGTCGAAGTAGATCCGCAGCTGTGCGTCCGCCTCACCGCCCGCCTTGGTCTGCGTCGTCGCCGTCAGCGCCGGGGTGGGGTCGGAAGCGATCGTCGGGTTCGACTCGGTGGTCGAGCACACCGTGCCCGAACCAGTCACCAGGCCACTACCGGTCGGCTTGTCCGGGATACCCACGAAGGACACCTCAAGGACGGCATCGTTCTTGAACCGCTTCCACGCCGAGGTGTCCGACTCGTCATGCGCCCGGATCTCCAGCGTGAGCCGGGAGAACTTGCCCGCCGCGAAGTCCTTCACCGTCGGGGTGAGGTTCTCGTTGGCCTCCTCCGGGTTGTCGTTGAACTCGACCGCCGCGTCCGGCAGCCCAGGACTGCACAAGTCCCCACGCCCCGCCGAGACGTGGCGGTCACCCATCCAATCCAGCTCCTTGGGCCGCGAGGACCAGGTCGTGGAGGAGGAGATGTTGTTGGTGCGCACCAGGTCCACCCAACGCGGATCGCACTGGAACGCCCACGGCTCGGTCACCCGGAACGTCGCGTCCAGGACATGCTTGCCCTTCAAACTCGCCGGCGAGAACTCGAAGTACAGCTTCTGCACATACCCCGGACCGCAGTAATAGCCAGCCCAAGTACCACACTTACCGGCACCCTTACCCATGTCGTCGTCGCCGTTGCCCCAGCCGTACGACTCGTAGCCGTCCGACCGCAACAGCGTCCGCTCCGACTCACCCCAGGTCACCGATGGGTCGATGAACAGGGGAAACACCGATGTGTCTTTCTCGGCAAGGAGCTCGGCGTCGGGGACGATCGACAGGGAATCCTTGCCGACCTCCACATCCATGGTCGCTACCTGATCGCCCTGCCCCGGCTCCACACCGGACCCGGACGGGGCCGACTCAGCCGGGTCGGACGGGCCCGTCTCATCCGCCACCGCGCGTGCTGCCTGAGGCGCAGACGGCTGCGACAGCGCCTTGCCGGCCGAGTTCCACATCCGCGCCGGCGGGGCCTTGAACACCGTCTGGCCATTTGGGTCGACCGCGGCCAGGCTCCCTGATGCGCCTTCCTGGACCTCAAGCCCGCTCGTCTTCAGCCCGAAGGTGAGCTCCTTCAGCTTCTCGCCGGCTGCAGCCTCAGGGGTTTTGACAACCAGGACGTGCTGGAAGCTCTCCACCGTCGCGGTGACCTTCAAGTCCACATCCGGCAGCACGTTCGCGTAGACGGCACTCGCGCCGTCGAGCTTGGGCTCGGGCAGGCTGCCCGGCCAGCTCAGCTCGATCGAGCGGCCCTGGCTGGCGATCCGAGCCAACGGCTCCTTTCCACCGGCGGAGAACACGATCTGCGGAGCCGCAGCCTTTGGAGCGATCGAACCATCCTCACGCTTCTCCAACGTCGCATCCGGCTTCTCCCAGCCGCCACCCGGCTTGGAGACGCGCACGGGAATCGACGACTCCTGCAGGGTGAAGGTGTAGCCGTCCGGATTGGCGTAAACCGTGGTCCGTTCGGAGCGCTGCCCCGTCACCTCAACACGGCTGCCGGACTCCTGCGCCTCAACGAGTGCCCTCTGCCCCTCCGACAGCTCTTCGGAGTCTGCCGTCGACGCTATGGCTTGGGCCGCAGGCGGCTGCACCAATGCCGTGGTCAACAGCGCCGCAACCGCTGCGCCGATCACGGACACCCCGCGGTACGTCCGACTCCCGCGACGACGCTTGGGCATGACTGTGCCCCCCGCCCCAAAATACACAGCCCCTACCCCAGAGTTTCATAAGTTTCACAAGTGGCGCAGAGTTAAAACCGTTTACTCGACGGAGTCAAGCGCACCGTGTGTCCAGGAGTATCGACACACAGCCTCAGGCAGGCGAGTTCACGTAGATTTATAAGGTTTGCTGCCGCTCCCACATGCGCCCTTGGGAGACAGCTCTGCGTAACCAGCCAGCCGGAACCAGAAGGCACAAAGCTCCCGCCAGCCAGCTTCCATCTCGGAAATAAGCTCGCAAAGTTGGACTGAACGCTTCCGCGGCTCTGTGAGACCGTGAACCCCGTCACCTGCCGAAGTAACACTCCGCAATCCGGCGTTGAGGCTTGCCAGCGACAAGGCGGCCGACTGTCGCAAGGCCGGTGACGGCCAGTACGACGAGCTGCCCGTCGTGTTGGTCGTCGCCTTGCAGGGCTACCAGGAAGCGCATCAGTCCGTTCAGGGGCTGCCGTATTGGCAGCGGCCACCCTCCCAGGCGGCCAATGTCCCAACTTGTGGGCGGCCCCCGGCGATTCGTTCGGCGCCTTGTTGGTGCTCTCCGAGGCAGCCGCAGGTCGCTACGAAGTTGCAGTCCCTGGCTCCGGCACTGAGTGCTCATGTTCGATCACGTCAGGACAGTCGGTCCGGTGGTAACAGGCCCAATTCGCGTGCGGCGGCCAGATCCTCGTACGCCTTCGTCCGCCCAGCGTGAACGCCTGGACAGACCGAATCGTCGGGGCGGGGATGCTCATTCCTCGGGGTGCTCTGGCGCCGGCGTGTGCCCGGCCGCGCTCAACCGTGAAGTCAAGCGGGCATCGGTCTGCCGGAAGATCTCCAGCTCGTCTGTCGGACCCGCCGGCGGGGGTTCGTCACCTCTCACACACGTCTCACCATCAGCGTTGACGCACCTGAACCACACTGAGCTGACCTGGTCTCATGCGCCTCCCATGCACCACTTGGACCGCGCAGGACGCCATCACAACCTGTGCCATGTGGGACCGGAAACCGCCAGCGTCTGCCTCGCAAAGTCAACTCCGTCAGCCTCTGACGAGGGCGGCCACGGCGCGCCGTGATCACTCAGCGTGCTGGTTGTACAGCCAAACGAATGCCCGCCCGGCCATGTCACAGTGCTCGCGGCACTGGTACCTCTGGGGAGAATCTGGGGAGTATTCGAGGGCTTGGGGAGTGCGTGGGGAGAATCGGCTGCATAACGCAGCACGAAACTCAGAGACACTGAAAGACACATCCACGCAGGTCAGGGGCCCGTAGAATCACAGATCCGCAGGTCGCGCCACCAGGTAGACAACTTCATGACGTACGTGCCGAGATCGTCGGCCTCGACGATGCCGGGAAGCGAACCGCCTTCACGCAGTGGCGTGACGTAGCGGGTCGCGGTGACTTCGGAAAGCATTCCCCCACAGTAACTTGAGCGTGATCACGGCCCGGCCCGATCCGGCGGAGGAGAAGGCGGTCGGGCTCATGAGAAATCCGTGAAGGCCTGAACGGCGTGGCGCCGCGCCCCGTACAACAGCAGGAACCGGCCGGTACGAGGGCCGGACAGTGGAGAGGGAGCCATCATGACCGGATCGCAGGGGACCGCTCGGACCGTGGCGCGCCGTACCGTCGTCGCCGCGGTGGGAGGGGCCGGTCTCACCGTCGCGCTGACCGCGTGCGGCGGCTCGGACGACACGGTGCAGACCGGGTCCGACAAGCCCGCGGGAGACGGCGGCGCGGCCGGGTCCGGGGGCGTGGCGGGAGGCACCGTGATCGCCAAGACCGCCGACATCCCGGAGGGCGGCGGCAAGGTCGTCGGGGACGTGGTGATCACCCAGCCGGTGGCGGGCGAGTTCAAGGCCTTCTCGTCGAAGTGCACACACCAGGGCTGCGCAGTCAAGGACATCGCGAACGGCACCATCAACTGTCCTTGCCACAACAGTCAGTTCGACGCGTCCGACGGAAGCGTCAAGGCGGGCCCCGCGACCGCGCCGCTGCCGCCCACCTCGATCACGGTGGAGGGCGACTCGATCAAGCTCGCGTGATGCGGCGGTGGTCCTTCCAGCATGACAGCACGTCCTCGGTGGTGGCGATCGTCGCCACGAGCGACAGGGTGTTGCGGATCATCGCGGGGGTGTACTCGGCGGGCACCCCCGCGATGGCGTCCGCCACAACGACCGCGGTGTAGCCGAGGTTCACCGCGTCGAAAACCGCGCAGGGCACGGCGATGTTCGCCGAGACGCCGGTGACGACGAGGGTGCGGCAGCCGAGGTTGCGCAGCAGCGGGTCGACGTCCGTGCCGGCGAGGGGCGAGAGCCCGTGCAGTCTGCGCACGACGATGTCCTCGGGCGCCACCTCGATCGGCGGGGCCACGCGTACCGCCGCCGTGCCGGTGTGCTGTTGCACCGGGAGCCGTTCCGCGGCCCTGAACAGCCGCGCGTTGCGGTTGGACCCTCTGCCGTCGGGGCGCCGCTCGGCCACCGCGTGCAGCACCTGCGCCCCGGCGTCGTGGGCCGCGCCGACCAGCCGGGCGACGTTGCGCAGTGCGCCGGACGAACTCGCCTGCGCGGCGAGTTCCGGGAGGGCGCTGTCCTTCCCGACGACGCCCTCCTGGCATTCGACGGTGAGAAGCGCGGTGGTGGACGCCTCGAGCTGTTCCCTGAGCTGCTCGAAGGACGGCATGGGGGCCTCCTGGTTCTCGCCTCGGGGCGGGCACGGAAGCGCGACGACAGGTTCTCGCGTCCGGGCGGCGCGGGAGCGCGACGGTAGCCGCCATTGCGTGCCGGGGGAAGACACTCCATGCTTACCGGCAGACATTTCTGACGCCCAGTCAGTTCGCCGAGCCGGAGGGCCGCAGATGACCGCCACACAGCGCCGGGGGCGTCGCATCATGATGACTCCGGGCGAACTCGACGCGTTCTTGACCGAGCAGCGGAGCTGCCGCGTCGCCACCGTCTCTCCCGACGGGCGGCCGCATGTGAGCGCCCTGTGGTTCGCCTGGGACGGCACCTCGCTGTGGCTCTACTCCCTCACCCGCAGCCGCCGCTGGGCGGACCTGCGCCGTGACCCCCGCATCGCGGTGGTGGTCGACGACGGCGAGGAGTACGGGGAGCTGCGGGGCGTCGAACTGTCGGGCACCGCCGTGTTCGTCGGCGAGTCCCCCCGCAGCGGTGAGGACTGCCCCGAACTGGCCGTCCCGGAAGCGCTGTTCGCCGCGAAGAACTTCGGCCTGGACACCATGCCGCACGACGGCCGGCATGCCTGGTTGCGGCTCACCCCCGACGCGATCGCGTCCTGGGACTTCCGCAAGCTGTCAGCCCTCTGACGCCGCGGCCCTGTTCAGCGCGTCGACCGCCGCCCTGATCGACGGCCTGCGGTCGGCGTCGATGCGCCACACCGCATACACGTGGCGGAGCATCTTCTGCCGTACGGGAACGAGCGCGACGCCGTCGGGAACCGGCCCTCGACCGAGGCGCGGCGCGACGCAGACACCGAGACCCGCGGCGATCAGGGCCAGCTGGGTGTGGTGCTCGCCCGCGAGGTGGGAGATCCGCGGCTCGATGCCCTTGGAACGCAGGGTGAAGACCAGCCACTCGTGGCAGAACTCGCCCTCCGGCCAGGAGACCCACTCGTCCTCCGCGAACTCCTCGAGGTCGACCTCCGCGCGGTCGGCGAGGGGATGATCCGACGGCATGGCGATGTCGGGGGCGTCGTCGATCAGCTGCGCCTGCGCCAGTCCGCCGGGCACAGGCAGCCGCTTGTTGCTCCAGTCGAGCACCACGGCGAGGTCGAGATCCCCGCGGATGACCGCTCTGATGCTCTGCTCCGGCTCCAATTCCCTTGACAGTACCCGCAGTTCCGGATGGTCCCGGCGCAGCGAAGACACCGCCGCCGGGAACAGCCCGCGGGCGGCGGTCGGGAACGCCCCGATCCTGACCTCTCCCACCACCTGGCCGCGCCGGGCCTCGATGTCGGACTGCGCGAGCTCGACCTGGGACAGGATGCGCGCGGCGTGATCGGCGAGGAGTCGGCCGGCGTCGGTGAGGCGCACCCCCCGCCCGTTCTTCGCCAGCAGCTGCTGGCCGACCTCCCGCTCCAGCTTCGCCATCTGCTGGGAGACGGCCGAGGTGGTGACGTGCAGCCCGTCGGCCGCCGCGCCGACCGATCCGTGGCGGGCGAGGGCGTCCAGCGTTCGCAGGCGCTCCAAATTCAACATGTAAGCAATGCTAAGCGATGCGGTCCATGAATTCTCGCTTGTCCTACGCGATGGGGCGGGCCATCGTGGGCACCATGACCACCGCAGCCGCCGGGGCGGACAGCCCCCGTTCCCGTACCCGGACCACGCCCCCAGCCGCGTCCCCGACGCCTGTCCCCCCGCGCCGGAAGCTCCTCGACTGGCGCATCCGGTTCGCTGCGCTGTCGACGGTCTGGGGCTTCAGCTTCCTTCTCATCAAGGTGGGAACCGAGGCGTACGCCCCCTTCCAGGTCACGTTCGGCCGCCTCCTCTTCGGCACGGCCGTGCTCGCCGTCGCCATGGCCGTTCGCCGTGAACGACTGCCCCGGGGCCTGCGCACCTGGGGTCATCTGACCGTCGCGGCGTTCTTCCTCAACGCACTGCCGTTCTCGCTCTTCGCCTACGCCGAGCTCACGATCCCCTCGACGCTCGCCGGCATCTGCAATGCCACTTCGCCCCTGTGGGGCATGGCGCTCTCCCTCGTGGCACTCTCCGAGGATCGGCCGACCCGGCGCCGGGTCGCCGGACTCGGCCTCGGCTTCCTGGGGGTGCTCACCGTCCTCGGCGCCTGGCAGGGCTTCTCCGGACTGGACTTCGGCGGCACGGCTATGGCGCTTCTCGCCTCGCTCAGCTACCCGATCGGCTGGATCTACGTGCGCCGCACCCTGGCGGGGACCGGAAGCTCGACCCTGTCGCTGACCAGCGCCCAGCTGGGCCTGGCGACGGTACAACTCGCCGCGGTGACCCCGCTGTTCACCACCCTGCCCCCTGCCTTCCCGCTCGTCCCACTGCTCGCCGTGGTCGCACTGGGGACGCTCGGCACAGGGCTGGCGCTGCTGATCCAGTACGGGCTGGTCGTCGAGGTCGGCCCGACGACGGCGCAGATGGTCACATACTTCATCCCGGTCATCGCGACCGCGGCGGGGGTCGCGGTCCTGGGCGAGCACCTGGCCTGGAACACTCCGGTCGGGGCACTGATCGTCCTGGCGGGCGCGGCCCTGACCCAGGGCCGGGCGAAGTCCACGGCACCCGCGCCCAGGACGGAGCGGATGGTGCAGGCGCCGCCCGAGCCCGAGCAGGAGCGAACGGTGCAGGCGCCGCCCGAGCAGGAGTGCCTCGCCGCCGGGCGGACTCAGCCGTAACTGCGGACCGGCATCGGGCCGACCGCCGAGGCGACCGCTTCGGCGAGCGGCTCGATGTCGGCCCGCCGCAGGTCCGACACGGTCAGCCGCACCCCCGGCGGCGAGGACAACCGGAAGCGCGCTCCCGGCGCGACCGCCCATCCCGCGTGCAGCAGACGCGTCACGGTCCCGGTCTCGTCCGGGACGGTCACCCAGACGTTCATGCCGCTGCGCCCCCGGGCCCGGACGCCCCTGCGCGCCAGCGCGCCGATGAGGGCGTCGCGGCGCTCGCCGTAGGCGCGGGCGACGGCAACGGGGTCGACGGCGTCCGAGGCCCACAGGTGGGCGACGGTGTGCTGCAGCAGTCGGCTGACCCAACCGGGGCCCAGGGCCAGCCGCCCCCTTACCCGATCGACGGTGACGTCGTCACCGGTGAGGACGGCGACACGCAGGTCCGGCCCGTAGGCCTTGGCGGTCGACCGCACGTACGCCCAGTGGTCCGTGACTCCGGCAAGCGGGTGCAGTGGCTGGTCGACGATGGCGTACCCGTGGTCGTCCTCGATCAGCAGGGTGCGGGGGAACCGGGCGAGCACGGTGCGCAGCTCGTCCGCGCGACGGCGACTGAGGGCCGCGCCGGTCGGGTTCTGCGCGCGGTCCGTGACAACGAGCGCCCGGGCTCCGGCGCTCAGCGCGCGCTCCACCTCTTCCGGCAGCGGACCGTCGTCGTCGAGCGCGACCGGCACGACCGTGAGCCCCAGAGCCGGCACGAGGTCCAGCAGGCTCCCCCAGCCCGGGTCCTCGACGGCGACCGCGTCGCCCGCCCTGAGGTGCGCGGCGAGGACACGTTCGATGGCGTCCAGCGATCCGGAGGTGGCCGCGAGGGGCCCCGCGGGGACGCCGTCGGCGTCCATGGCGGCGCGCGCGAGGCGCACGAACTCGGCGTCCAGCGGCTCATGTCCGTAGAGGCCGGGCTGCTTCGAATGCCGCCGCGCGGCGGCGGCGAGCGCGGCGTCCAACGGCGGCAGCAGCGCGACGTCGGGGTTGCCGGCGCCCAGGTCCCGTACGCCGGGGGGCACGTCGACACGGATGGATCCGCGCGCCGTGCTGGCCGGCCGGGGACGGATCCGGCTGCCCCTGCGACCGGCGGTCTCGATCACTCCGCGCTCACGCAGGGTGCGGTAGGCGGCCGCGACCGTGTTCGGATTGACGCCGAGCTCCGTCGCCAACTCGCGCATGGGCGGCAGCAGCTGACCCGGTTCAAGGTCTCCCGCGCCCACCGCACGCTCGACACTCGCGGCGATCTCCGATGCACGCCGCCCAGCGATCCGATACTCTCCTAGCACAAACTACACTATGCACTAGTGCAATGGAGAACGCAATGCCCGAGACCGCGGAGGCCTACGAGCCGACAGAGCGCACGATCCCGACCCGCGCCCGGGAGCGCGCTTCGTACGACCGCGAACTGGTGCACTCGATACTCGACACCGCCTACATCTGCCACCTCGGTTTCGTCCGCGACGGCGCCCCGGTCGTCCTGCCGACGCTTTTCGCCCGCGTCGGCGAGCGGCTGTACGTCCACGGGTCGACAGGCTCGCGCCCCCTGCGCATGGCGGGCGAGACGGATCCGGGCCTGCCGGTGTGCGTGACGGTGACTAACGTCGACGGCCTCGTACTGGCCCGCTCCGCCTTCCACCACTCGCTCAACTACCGGTCCGTCGTCGTCCACGGCAGCGCCCGGCAGGTCACCGACCCGTCGGAGAAGCGCACGGCGCTCGACGCGCTGGTCGACCACGCGATCCCCGGCCGCTCCGCCGACTCCCGCCCGGCCAACGCCAAAGAACTCGCGGCAACGGCCGTGCTCCGCCTCGACCTGACCGAGGTCTCGGCCAAGTCGCGCGCGGGCGGCCCGAACGACGAGCCGGCGGATCTTACGCTCCCCTACTGGGCCGGCGTCGTCCCGGTCTCCGTGTCGACCGCCACCCCGATCCCCTCCGCCGACCTGGCCCCGTCCACGCCCCTGCCCACGTACCTCTGACGCGGGGCGGCAACGGGGCTTCGCGACACCGGGGCTCCGCCCGCACGACATGCGCGGGACGGAGCCCCGATTCCACGAAGCAACGGGCCCGGCCTTGAGAAGCGGCGGGCCCGGCTCGAAAAGCGCCGTGTCAAGGGCACGTCACGCGGGCGCCACCGACCGCCTCCGCCCCGCCGCACCCCACGCCTCCGCGGCCGCCAGCCCCGCCGCACGTCACGCGGGCGCCACCGACCGCCTCCGCCCCGCCGCACCCCGCGCCTCCGCCGCCGCCAGCCCCGCCACCGCCGTGAGCAGCAGCAGCGTGCCCGCCACCGTCGAGGCCGTCAGGCGCTCGTCGAGCAGTGTCACCGCGATGACAGCCGCGCTCACCGGCTCCAGCAGCATGATCACCGACACCGTCGCCGCCCGGACGACCGCCGCACCCGCGAAGTAGAGGGCGTAGGCCAGCGCGGTCGGCACGGCGGCGACGTACGCCATCAGCCCGACGACCCGGGCCAGTTCCTCCGTGTGCGGGAGCAGACCCTCGCCGATCGCCACCGGAAGCAGCCCCACCGACCCGATCGCGAACGCCCACGCCGTCGTCGACAGCGAGTCGCCGCCGCCTCCGTCCCTGCCGAGCCACCGCGTCAGCAGAGTGATCGCGGCGTAGCCGGCGGCGGACAGGACGGCGAGCAGGACGCCCCCCGGCCGCACGTCCGCGCCTTCGCCGCCGAGGACAAGGACGCCGAGGCCGGCCAGTGCGCCCAGGACGGTCAGGGTCCCGCCCCTGCCCAGCCGCTCCCCCATCGTCAGTCGTGCGCCGACCGCGATGAGGACGGGACCCGCCCCCAGGGTCACGACCGTGCCGACGGCGAGGCCCGTGGCTTCGACGGCCGCGAAGTAGGCACTCTGGAAGACCGTGAGACCGACACCCGTGCCGAGGATGCGCAACAGCCGTCGGCGGCGCGGTTCGGCAACGGGAGCGAGCCCACCGGCACCGACCGACGCGGAGCGCCGCCGCGCCCGCAGCCAGAGCACCGGAAGCAGCAATGCCAGCCCGCCCACGCACCGCCAGAACGACAGCGCGAGCGGGCCGAGGTCGCTCACCTCGAAGGCGAGGGACGCGGCAGCGCCGGCGGTCCCCCACGCGAACCCGGCAAGAATCAGGTAAATGAGGCCTCACCCGACGGTCAGCCCGGCGAAAGCGCCGGGGGCAGATCCCGCGGCGGACGCGCCGGCAGACACGGGGACGGCAGCAGAAGGTGCGGCAGACGTTGCAGGGCAACAGGAAGAGGAACTCGACACGTGACTTCTCCGCGTGATGATCAGGACGGCTGGTCGCTCGGCTCGGTCACGCGGGCAGCACCAAGATGCTCGGGACCAACCCGAGCCCGGCCTTCGTCAGGGAGACGGCCGCCCGCGTTACGCGGCGGGCGGCGGAAGTACGGTCGAATGCATGGTCGCCACCCTACGGCCCTCGCCGAACGGCGGACAACTCACCCGGTTCTCCACCGTCGGCGGCCATCGCGGGGACGGCCTCCGGCCCGCCTGCCGCCACCGGTCCGGTCGGCGGCTTGGGCGCCTGGGACTGGGCGATGAACGCGCCGACGAGGACGACCGCGCCACCGACGATCTGCGGCGCCGAGAGATGCTCGTGCAGCAGCACCCAGGCCAGCACGGTCGCGACGACCGCCTCCAGGCAGGCCACCACTCCGGCCACCTGCGGCGACAACCGGCGTACCGAGACGACACCCGCCATGTACGCGAGCACGGTGGCGATCAGCACGACCCATCCCAGCAGAAGCGCCGCCGGCACTTCCATGCCGCCCATGTCCGCCCCACCGGCCAGCAGCGACCAGTCCATTCCCCAGGGCCGGGCGACGACGGTGAGCACTGCCGCGCCGATCAGGAGCCCGTACGCGATCACTCCGAGCGGGTCGGGCGCGTCCTCGCCGTCGCCGCCGTGGTCGGAGAGGACGAAGTAGCCCACCTGGCAGCAGGCGGCGCCGAGGGCCAGCAGCAGGCCGAGCGCGTCGAAGCTCAGCCCCGCCCAGACCTCGACCACGCACGCGAGGCCGGCGACCGCGAGGACGACGCCCAGCGCGGCCGCCCTTGTCACGGGGCGGCGCTGGACGAAGCGGACCCAGCCGAGCACGAGAGCGGGGGCCAGATACTCGATGAGCAACGCGACGCCGACGGGGATGCGCGAGATGGAGGCGAAGTAGCAGGCCTGGACGCCGGCCACCGCCAGCAGCCCGAATCCCGCCAGCAACGCCGGCCTGCGCCGGAGCAGACTCCGGTGGCGCCAGGCCACCGGCAGCATGACGAGCGCGGCACCGGCGACGCGTAGCCATACGACGTGGAGCGGGTCGAGCCCCGCCTCGATCAGCGGCTTGGCCGCGACTCCCGATCCACCGAACGCGAACGCCGAACCCAGGGCGAGTCCCAGGCCGGCGCTCCTTCCCTGAGACGCTTGCATCGGCACATCATGTCAGCGCCGGTCAGGACCGTCACCCCTGTGACACATGTCGAGACGGCTCCGAAATCCGCGCGGCGAGCAACGACGCGTCGACGCCCGCCCTCCGCAGGACCTCGACCGCCCGGGATTCGGGATCGGCGGCGACGCACGCCAGCACGTCCATGCCCGTGGCCCGCTTGTCACCGCGCCTCCGCGCCCTGGCGAGCGCGCCCGCCATGGCAGCCACGGCCGCGGGCGACCAGCCGGGAACGTCGGGCATCCCGCGGCCGGCCGCCACGGACGGCGAGCGCCCCGGCGGCTCGGCGTCGCGTGCCACCGGCAGCGCACCCGAGTCCTCGACGGACCCCTGCCACGCGAGTCCGTAACCGATGCTGCGCTGCACGAGGTAGCCGAGGACCCGCGCCACCTGCGACGGGCGGCCCACCGCGACCCTGACCTCGGGGTCGTACTCCATCAGCGAGTGCAGCAGATGGGCCGTGTCGATCTGCCGGTCCCCGTCTCGCAGCACCCGTCTGCGCGCACCGGCGACCACCGAGGTCAACTCCACGGTGAGTGCGGCTTCGATGTCGGCGCGGACAGCGGCGGGCGGCTGCCGGGGCAGCCATGAGGCAGGGCTTTGCACATCTCCCACCTCATCAGGTGTCCGTCGCCGCGGCGTCCTCGCAGGGGAGCATCTGGGCATCCCACCGAAGGTGGGCAGGCCCGGGCGGTTCCTCCTCCCTACGGATGAGACCGCAGCAGTTCGTCCTCCGACCGCCGCACCGCACTGGCTCGACACCGCACTCGCTCCGTATGGAACCGGACGCGCAACACAGGCTGATGGTTCGTCAGTATTGAATGTTGTCGCACACACAGCTACGGTCCGCGACACCGTTACCCGACACGAAGGGGTGGTCGCATGGCCGAAGTCAGCGCGGAGGCACGCATCGAGGCACCGCCCGCGAAGGTCTGGGCCCAGTTGACCGACTTCACCTCCTACGGCCGCTGGAACGCCACCCACACCAGCTTCCCGAAGGGCGGCCCGGAGCCCCTGGAGACCGGCGCCACCTTCGCGGAGAACATGAAGCTGATGGGCTTCCCCGCCGAGGTGACCTGGACCGTCGAGGAACTGGAGCCGGAGCGCATGCTCGCCATCAAGGGCAAGGGCCCGATGTCAGTCGTCGTCGGCACCCGCTACTCGCTCACCCCGGCCGGAGACGCCACAGACGTGCGCATAGACGGCGAGTTCACAGGCGCGGCAGTGTCGCTGATGGCCGGCAAGCTGACGGACTCGGCAACGGCCGCGCTCAACGAGTCGCTCCGCAAGCTCGGCGGCCTGGTCGCCTGAGCGGCCCACCCACCGCTGCACCTACCGCCCGCACTGACGACCCACCGCACGACCCACCGCACGACCCACGACTCGAGCCACGGCTCGACCCACGCCGAAAAGCCCCGCGATCACGCCGGGCCCTTCGCAGCCGTACGGCTCAGTGCTCGTCGGCAAGGATCAGGTAGAGCTTCTTGCGGGCCTCGTTGATGACGGCGACAGCCTTCTGCCGCTGCTCGACGCTGCCCGTCTTCCAGACCTGGCCGAACGCCTCCATGAGGCCGAAGCCGGCTTGTCGGATCTCATTGACCGTTTCCCAGTCGACGCCGCGCCCGACCTCCTCCCATGGGGCCTCAGGGCCAGACTCGGTCTCGGCGCGCCCGGTGTCGGTCAGCGTGAACAGCTTCTTGCCGCCCTCGCTCTCACTGACGATCAGGCCCTCGTCCTCCAGCAGCTGGAGCGTCGGATAGACGGAGCCCGGGCTGGGCTTCCACGCCCCGCCGCTGCGCTCGCCGATCTCCTGGATCATCTCGTAACCGTGCATCGGGCGGCCCTTGAGCAGGGCCAGGATCGAGGCACGCACGTCGCCGCGCCGCGCCCTTCCGCGCCCGCCGCCACGACCGCGTCCGCCGAAGGGGCCGCCGCCGAACGGCGGGCCCCAGGGGCCGAACGCCGCCCGCCGGCCCTCGGACTCACCTTGACCCTGATGGTGAGGACCGCAGTACCCATGACCGCGGCCGTGCTCGTGTTCCGGTCCGTTTCCATGCGAACGCATCGCCACGCTCCTTCCGTCGTTGATCAGTCGCGATGCGTCAACGATATATCGGGAGCTGTCATACGACAAGACCCTTTCGGGCCGCCGACACCGAATTGGCCTTGGTCTGCGGCTTCGCCCACGCCCTACGGTCGGTCCATGCGAATTCGAATCGTCGACGCCTTCACCGACCGCCCCTTCGCCGGCAATCCCGCCGGAGTCCTGCTGCTGGACTCCGACGGCTTCCCCGCCGACGCCTGGCTCCAGCAGGTGGCCACGGAGGTGAATCTCTCGGAGACCGCCTTCGCCCACCCCCTCCCCGCAGGCGGCGACGCGGACTGGGCTCTGCGCTGGTTCACCCCGGCCACCGAGGTCGGCATGTGCGGCCACGCCACACTCGCCACGGCCCACGTACTGCGCACCACGGGGGCGGCGACCGGCACGGTGCGCTTCGCGGCGCGCTGCGGAACGCTGACCGCCACCGCGGACGAGGAGGGGACGCTCACCCTCGACTTCCCCACTTCCCCGCTGACCCCTGTCGACGTCCCGCCCGCAGTGGCAAAAGCACTCGGCGCGAACGTGCTCTCGGCCCATGACACCGGCCCGCACATAGGAGACATACTCGTCGAGCTGGCCGACGAGCGGTCCGTACGCGGCCTGCGGCCCGACTTCGCCGCGCTGGTGGCGGTCTCGGAGCGCGGAGTCATCGCCACCGCCGCGGCCGAGGACCCGAACGCCCCCTACGATTTCGTCTCGCGAGGCTTCTTCCCCCGCGTAGGGATCGACGAGGACCCCGTCACCGGCAGCGCCCACACAGCGCTCGCGCCCTTCTGGTCGGCCCGCCTCGGCCGCACCGAACTGACCGGCCTGCAGGCATCAGCCCGCTCCGGCCTGGTCCGCACCTCCCTGCGCGGCGACCGAACGCTGCTCACCGGCCACGCGGTGACCGTGATCGACGGCGAACTGCTCACCGCCCCCTGACGCAGGAACGCGCCGGGGACGTGCGGGCAACGGCCCGTTCGTCCCCGGCGCGTTCGCGTCGGTCGGTCAGACAGTGGGCAGCCAGTCCACCTTCCCCGCCAGCAGCCCGTATCCGACGAACGCGACGATGTCGAGCAGGGCGTGCGCCGCCACCAGTGGACCCACCCGCCCCCATCGCCGGTACAGCAGCACGAAGACGACGCCCATCACCATGTTTCCGACGAACCCGCCGATGCCCTGGTAGAGGTGGTACGAGCCGCGCAGCACCGAGCTCGCGGCCAGGGCCGCCGACGGCGTCCACCCCAACTGATCGAGTCGGCGCAGCAGATAGCCGACGACGATCACTTCCTCCAGCACCGAGTTCTGGACCGCCGAGAGGATCAGCACCGGATACTTCCACCACACCTCGGGCAGCGACTCAGGCACCACGGTGAGGTTGAAGCCCGATGCCCGCGCCAAGAGGTAGAAGGCCAGCCCGGCGCTGCCGATGCCCGCGGCGACGAGTACGCCGCGCCCGAGGTCGGACCACGGCCTGCTCCGGTCGAAACCGATGGCGGAGAGCCCGGCGCGTTCACGGATCAGCAGATGCGCGACGAGCGCCACCGGCACCAGTGCCGTGGCGATCCCGAAAAGCTGCCAGGCAAGATCCAGCCATGGCCGTCCGGGAGCGAACGACCCGTTGAGCGTTGCCGCCTGATCCTTCAGTCCCCCCGGTTTCGTCAGCGATCCGACAAAGCTGATCAGCGACGACACCGCACTGGCGCCGAGGGACAGTGCGAGCACAAGCACCGTCTCCGACCGCAGGATCCTTGGTGACATCGCGGCCTGGGGAATGGATTCGGCCACACCTCCCGGCTCCGCCTGCACTCCTGCCTCCAGTTGTTCCTCGCGCCTTGTCCCCGCTCGATCACGCCGATCATGCTCGATCACGCTCGAGGAGCAGCACCACCGCATGGGACGTCACAGCTTGCCCGACGACGGTACGGCGGACGCAACCAGGTCCCCTGCAGGGCCGGCGCGTCAGGCGCGGAGGCTCAGGTCAGGTCAGGCCGGCTCAGGCCAGGTCAGCTCAGGTCCTGTCGGACCAGTTCGGGCCAGGTCAGGAGTGGGTCCCCGGGAACCCCACCGGCCATGTGTGCACCGGCTGCCCCTCGCGCATCAGCTCGCAGTAGCGGCGCGTCATGGCCGCCAGCGCCGACTCCCGCTGCAACCCCGCTTCGCGCGCCCGGTGGTAGGTGTCCGCCTGCCAGGAGGCTCCGTTCATCCGGCGGCGGCACCGCTCCTCGATGACCCCCAGATATCGGTCGCGGTCGGCGGGCTCCACGTTCCACGCGTCGAGCCCCGCCGCGGCGAGCGGCAGCAACTCGTCACGGACGAGCTTGACGACGGGGACGCCGGTGACCCCACCGCGGCCCGGACGCGGCCACTGAAGTTCGGCGTCGATGCCGTGGCGGCACGCGGTCTCGAAGTTCTCGGCCGCCGCGGCGAACGGCAGTCGCGTCCACACCGGGCGGGCCTCCTCGGCCAGGGCACGGACCAGGCCGTAGTAGAAGGCCGCGTTGGCGATGACGTCGGTCACCGTCGGGCCCGCCGGCAGTACCCGGTTCTCCACCCGCAGATGGGGGACGCCGTCGGCCACGTCGTACACCGGCCGGTTCCACCGGTAGATGGTGCCGTTGTGCAGGACGAGCTCCTGGAGCCGCGGCACTCCGCCCTCGTCCAGCACCCGCAGTGGATCCTCGTCCCCGCAGATGGGCAGCAGCGCGGGGTAGTAGCGGAGGTTCTCCTCGAAGAGGTCGTACGCGGAGTCGACCCACCGCTCACCGAACCATGTCCGTGGCCGCACGCCCTGGGCCTGCAACTCGGGCGGTCGGGTGTCCGTGGCCTGCTGGAAGAGCGGGGGGCGCGACTCGCGCCACAGCTCCTTGCCGAACAGGAACGGCGAGTTGGCGCCGACAGCGACCTGCACGGCCGCCACCGCCTGCGCGGCGTTCCACACGTCGGCGAAGCGGCCCGGGGTGACCTGGAGATGCAACTGCACGGACGTGCAGGCCGCTTCGGGCGCGATCGACGCGGACGTGCACGTCAACTGCTCCACGCCGTCGATGTCGAGGGTGAACTCCTCGCCCCGCGCGGCCACGATCTGGTCGTTGAGCAGCATGTAGCGGTCGACGTGGGAGAGGTTCGCCGAGACCAGGTCCTGCTGCGTGAGCGTCGGAAGAATTCCGATCATCACGATGCCGGAACCGATTTCCTGCGCCTTGCGGTCCGCATATCCGAGACCGGTCTGCAACTCCTCCGCCAGCTGATCGAGAACACGGCCGCCCAGCCGGTGCGGGACGATGTTTACTTCCAGATTGAACATGCCGAGCTCGGTCTGGAAATCCGGACTCGCGATACGGGAGAGCACCTCGGCATTCATCATCCGCGGCATGCCGTCTTCGCCGGCGAGATTCAGCTCTATCTCGAGCCCCATCAGATTCTTGGGGCGGTCGAACCTCTTCTCGCCCAGCAGCCGCCCCAGTCCCGCCAGGCACTGTTGCAGCTTCCGTCGGTACCGCTGCCGATCGGACAGGTCGAACCCGCCTGCCTCGACCTTCTCCCCCATCGAAGGGTCCCTCCTCGCGTGGGCACCACGCAGCGCCGACCGCCACGTCACGGACGATAATGCCCAGACTCTTTGATCCATAACGTCCCGCCGGGCGTCCGCGCCCGATAGGCTGGACGGAGAACCCCGCAGGCACATTCCTCGGGCATGCAGCAATGGGCAGTTGCCTGCACCGGATGGCGACGGAAAACACAGGCCTGTTTCGGCCTACCGCGCCGAGGTCGACGTCGCAGGCCGAAGCCGCTACGGGGACGGGAAATCAGGCGAAAAGACCCTCGGAAACGGGCTGAATTCGGCCTTGCTCGAAATACCTGCGACGGGTAGCGGAAACATTACGTGAACACGTGTCGTATAAACTCCGCGAGGGCAGAGAGTTGGGATCCGGTGTCTTCCGGCCGCTCGCCGCCCCGCACGCCGACAGCGCCGTCCGCACCTTCACGCATCACCGTGTCTCCCCAGTGAGAGGCGACCCACCATGCCGCTGCATGTCCCCCCGGCTCCCGCGCCTGCCCTGCGCAGCGTTCTCGCGGCACTCGGTTCACCCATGGCCGTCCGCGAGGCCCGTACCCCTGCTCTGAGGTCCGTCCAGGGACCCCTGAGCGCCGAACTGCCGCTACCGGTCCATGTGATGGACCAGATCGTGCCGAGCGGCAGCGCCCCGTACACCCGACTCGCCGGCTGGCGCTTCCTGATCCGCAGCGGCGAACGCGCCGTGGCGGCGGCGGACAGCGTGCTCACGCCGGACGGCTGGACCTTCTCGCACTTCTTTGAAGGCCCCTATCTCGATTCCACCCAACAGGCCCTGCGGCAGGCCGAATCCATGGGGCCCCATTTCCAGCCGAGGCTGCTGTCGGTACCCGAGCTCTACATGCTCACCCTCTGGCTGCACGGCGATCCGCAGGCCGACGCCGCGACCGGCACCCCTCAGCCGTCCGACGTCCTGGTCCCACTGGCTCCGGCACCGCCGGGCATCGCCGCGCACCGCCCGCGCCAGGTCGCCGATCTGCTGCCCGTCCTGACGCTGCGACTGACTCCGACGCCACTGCTCGACTCGCCCGCCGCCTGACGAGGACACCCAGGCACGCCCTGCGACTGTGAGGTCGCAGGGCGTACTGCTGCTCCCGGCATGGCCCGTTGTGACTAGCCCGCCCGGGCCACTGCGAACCACCCGAAAGGACAGCCGGTTCAACTGAACCGCCCGCCCGGGTGATACGTCATCAATCAGTAGGAAGAGCTGCCGCGAAATCCCTGCGGATCGACGCCCGTGGGGGAACACTGGGATCGGACCGAGAGATACGGGGGGCGGCCATGAACACCTCATCGAGCCGCAGGACACTCACATCGCAGCGAAAGAACCCATCCATGTGCCAGCACCAGCCGACCTGTCCCACATCCGACTCCGCCGACCGTGAGGCCGCACGCCTCGTGGCGCACCATCCGGAACAGGGCTGGAGCCTGCTGTGCAACGGCGTGCTCCTCTTCGAGGACACCGGCGAACTGCTGCCCGACGGCCGGATCATCGCCCCGCGCCGACCGCGTGAGGCAGGCCAGGTGATGACGGCCGCCTAGGGCTTCTCGATTGGATCTTGCCGGGCTCGCCGATCCGGCCTGCTCCAAACGAAAGACGCCAGAACCGTCCGAACACGTACGACGAGGGGCCGGCCCGGAGAAGCTCTCCGCACCGGCCCCGACGCATACGCCCCTCGGCCCGCGTCAGTTGTCGTACTCGTCCAGAGGCGGGCAGGAGCAGACGAGGTTGCGGTCGCCGAACGCACCGTCGATACGGCGCACCGGCGGCCAGTACTTGTCGGAGGCGCTCACGCCGGCCGGGAAGACCGCCTCCGCACGGCTGTAGGCGTGGTCCCACTCGCCACCGAGCGCGGCCGCAGTGTGCGGGGCGTTGCACAGCGGGTTGTCGTCGGCAGGCCACTCGCCCGACGCGACCTTCTCGATCTCGGAACGGATCGCGATCATCGTGTCGCAGAAGCGGTCGAGCTCGGTCAGGTCCTCGCTCTCGGTGGGCTCGATCATCAGCGTGCCGGCCACCGGGAAGGACATCGTCGGCGCGTGGAAGCCGTAGTCGATGAGCCGCTTGGCGATGTCGTCGACGCTGACACCGGTCGCCTTCGACAGCGGGCGCAGGTCGACGATGCACTCGTGGGCGACGAGACCCGCCGGGCCGGTGTAGAGCACCGGGTAGTGGGGCTCGAGGCGCTTGGCGATGTAATTGGCCGCGAGGACCGCGACCTGAGTGGCACGCTTGAGACCCTCGCCGCCCATCAGGCGTACATACGCCCAGGAGATCGGCAGGATGCCCGCGGAACCCCACGGGGCCGCGGAGATCGGGCCGACGCCGGTCTCGGGGCCTGCCGTCGGCTGCAGCGGGTGGTTGGGCAGGTACGGGGCCAGGTGCGCGCGCACACCGACCGGGCCGACCCCCGGGCCACCGCCGCCGTGCGGAATGCAGAAGGTCTTGTGCAGGTTCAGGTGCGAGACGTCGCCCCCGAACCGGCCCGGCTTCGCGAGACCCACCAGCGCGTTGAGGTTGGCGCCGTCGACGTACACCTGACCGCCGGCGTCGTGCACCTGGGCGCAGATGTCGGCGACGTGCTCCTCGAAGACACCGTGCGTCGACGGGTAGGTGATCATCAGCACGGCGAGCTCGTCGCGGTACTGCTCGATCCTGGCGCGCAGGTCCTCGACGTCGATCTCGCCGTCGTCGGCGGTCTTGACCACGACGACCTTCATGCCGGCCATCACGGCGCTGGCGGCGTTCGTGCCGTGCGCGGAGGACGGGATCAGGCAGATGGTGCGCTGGTCGTCGCCGTTGGCGCGGTGGTAGGCGCGGACGGCCAGCAGACCGGCGAACTCCCCCTGCGATCCGGCGTTGGGCTGGATGGAGACGTTGTCGTAGCCCGTGACCTCGGCGAGGCGCTCCTCCAGCTCACGGATGAGGGTCAGATAGCCCTGCGCCTGCTCGACCGGCGCGAAGGGGTGGATCTGGCCGAACTCGGGCCAGGTCACCGGCTCCATCTCGGTCGTCGCGTTCAGCTTCATGGTGCAGGAGCCGAGCGGGATCATGCCGCGATCCAGCGCGTAGTCGCGGTCGGCGAGCCTGCGCAGGTAGCGCAG
Organism: Streptomyces sp. NPDC096176; assembly: GCF_044763255.1. Taxonomy (NCBI): domain Bacteria; kingdom Bacillati; phylum Actinomycetota; class Actinomycetes; order Kitasatosporales; family Streptomycetaceae; genus Streptomyces; species Streptomyces sp. NPDC096176. Next base: position 31,405 of record NZ_JBIWFV010000023.1, read on the forward strand.
CATCGCGGTCTCCGAGCGGTGCTCGTGGAAGACCGGGTGGGTGAGGTACTCGTCCTGGCGCAGCAGGGCGGCGGGCAAGGCGTCCGCGCCGACGGCGTCCAGAGCTTCGACGTCGCCGTCGACCCCGAAGGCGGACCAGACGGCCGTCAGCTGCTCCCGGCCGGTGGTCTCGTCACAGGCGAGGGAGACGTGGTCGGCGTCGACGAGGTGCAGGTTGACCCCGCCCTCGCGGGCGGCGGCCACGACATCGGCGGCCTTGCCGGGCACGTGGGCGGTCAGGGTGTCGAAGTACGAGGCGTGCACGATGTCGACACCGCCGGCGCGCAGGCCCTCGGCGACGATCGCGGCGTAACGGTGGGTGCGCCGGGCGATCGCCCGCAGCCCCTCCGGACCGTGGTAGACGGCGTACATCCCCGCCATGACGGCGAGCAGCACCTGCGCGGTGCAGATGTTGCTGGTGGCCTTCTCACGGCGGATGTGCTGCTCACGGGTCTGCAGCGCCAGGCGGTAGGCCCTGTTGCCGTCGGCGTCGACGGAAACGCCGACCAGTCGGCCGGGCAGGCTCCGTGCGAACTTGTCGCGCACCGCCATGTAGCCGGCGTGCGGTCCGCCAAAGCCCATCGGAACGCCGAAGCGCTGCGTCGTGCCCACGGCGATGTCCGCGCCGAGCTCGCCGGGCGAAGTGAGCAGGGTGAGGGCGAGCAGATCGGCGGCGACGGTGACGATCGCGCCGAGCTCGTGCGCCTGCTCGATCACGGGCTTCAGGTCGCGCACGGCACCGGAGGCGCCCGGGTACTGCAGCAGCATGCCGAAGACGCCGCGCTCCGCGATCTCGGCGGGGATGCCGTCGCTCAGGTCGGCGGTGACGACCTCGACGCCGGTCGGCTCGGCGCGGGTCTCGATCACGGCGATGGTCTGCGGCATGGTGTCGGCGTCGATCAGGAAGACGCCGTTCTTGACCTTGCCGACCCGGCGGGCCAGCGCCATGGCCTCCGCGGCGGCCGTGCCTTCGTCGAGGAGCGAGGCGCCCGAGGTGGGCAGGCCGGTCAGGTCCGCGACGACGGTCTGGAAGTTCAGCAGCGCCTCGAGCCGACCCTGCGAGATCTCGGGCTGGTAGGGCGTGTACGCCGTGTACCAGGCCGGGTTCTCCATGACGTTCCGCAGGATGACCGGCGGGGTGAAGGTGCCGTAGTAGCCGAGGCCGATCATGGGGGCCAGCACCTGGTTGCCGTCTGCCAGGGAGCGCAGCTCCGCGAGAACGTCGGCCTCGGTGCGGGCGTCCGGGAGGTCGAGGGCCTCCGCGCTCTTGATCACGTCCGGCACGGCGGCGGCGGTGAGGTCGTCGAGCGAGCCGTACCCGACGTGGGCGAGCATCTTGGCCTGGGCACCTGCGTCAGGCCCGATGTGACGCCGCTCGAAGGGGGTGCCACGCTCCAGCTGGGAGAGCGGAATGCGGTTGGCGGTCATGGTGGGAGGCCTCCTGGTCTTCGCGACCTGCGAGGGGCATCACGGCGCGGATGCCCGGACGGCCTCCCCCTCTGTCATCTCAACCTGAGAGCTTCACCGGGCGTCGCGAAACGACCTCCCGGCTTTCACCGTCGGTGAGAGCGGATGCCGTCCGACGCCCGCCCTGCTTTCCAGAGTGACCTCGTCCGTGCGGTACAGGTGCCTGAGAGATTCCGGGGAGGATTTGCTCCTTCGGCGCCTCCGGTCTTCACCGGAGAACTCTCCCGCACAGGGTCAGCAGCCGTTTGCCAGGGTACCAGCGCCGCTTGGGAACGATCGCTCGAGTGGCCGACACTCGAAATGTGCCTTTCTGTAGTCATGAGAGAGCAGGCGCGACCAGTTGGAGGGACCGTGCAGACCGACATCGATCCGCGCAGCCTGATAGGCCGCAAGGCGTTCGACCGCAACGGCACCAAGATCGGGACCGTCGACGAGGTGTACCTGGACGACGCCACCGGAATGCCTGAGTGGGCGGCCCTGCGGACAGGCCTCTTCAGCAGGGACGCCTTCGTCCCCCTCGAACCGAGCGAGGTCGTCGACAACACGCTGCGGGTCCCTTACGAACGCTCGCTGATCAAGGACGCCCCGGACTTCGGCGTGGGCCGCCATCTCTCCCCCGAACAGGAGCTCCAGCTCTACCACCACTACGGGCTCGACATCTCCGGCCCGCCCCCGACTCCCGCTCCCGCCTCCGGTGACCGCTCCTTCGGCCGCGTCGCCGGGCAGGAAGACTGACCCGCCCGGCCCTCGTCCGCCGGCGCGATCAGCGGCAGCGGATCCGCGGGCTCCAGCTCCTCGTCGTCCACAAGGAACGTGCGGACCCGGCCGGGCGGCGACCATGGTTCCTCGAAGCGCACGGTGACCCTCCCCACCCCGCTGCCCTGCACCCAGCCGTGCCCGTGCCGCGCATGGCGTACGTCCTGGCCTGCGGCCCAGCGCCGCTCGACCGGCTCGGCACGATCCGGGCCGGGCCCCGAGAGCTCCGCCGCCGTGCCGTCCGGAGCCGATGCCGCCTCGGCTCCGGACGCCGCCTCGGGCCGGACGGCCGCGGACTCCTCCGCCGCGGCCTGCGCGAACAGGTCCTCCTGGGTGTAGTCCGCGAGTCCCGTCACGCCCACCCCGAGCAGCCGCACCCCGCCCGTGGTGTCCACTGCCTCCAGCAGCCGCCCCGCAGCCTCCCGCACGACCGCCGCGTCGTCGGTCGGCCCCCGCAGCGTTTCCGACCGTGTCAGCGTCGAGAAGTCGTACCGGCGGACCTTGAGCACGATGGTCCGGCCCGAGTGCCCGCTCGCCCTCAGCCGCTCCACGCACCGATCGGCGAGCCGGTCCACCTCGGTGCGCACCCGCACCCGGTCGTGGAGGTCCACGTCGAAGGTGTCCTCGACCGACACCGACTTCGCGTCCCGCTCGGCGACCACCGGGCGGTCGTCGTGCCCCAGCGCCATCCGGAACAGCGACGCACCGTGCGCCCTGCCCAGCAGCCGTACGAGCTCGTCCTCGCCCGCCTCGGCGAGATCCGCGACTGTCGTCATGCCGGCCCGCCGCAGATGCTCACCGGTGGCGGGCCCCACACCCGGCAGGATGCGCACGGGCATCGGCCCCAGCAGCTCGCGCTCGGTCCCCGGCTCGATGAGGACCAGCCCGTCCGGCTTGGCCTGCTCGGAGGCGATCTTGGCAATCATCTTCGAACCGGCCAGCCCCACGGAACCCGTCAGGCCCGTGACCGCTCGTATGTCGGCGCGCAGCCGCTCTCCCGCCGCACGCGCGGTCGACGCGTCGTCCGCGGCCTCCCCGGCCTCGAGATCGACGAACGCCTCGTCGAGGCTCAACGGCTCGATGAGGGGCGACAGGCGGCCCAGGAGCTCCATGACCTGCTCGCTCACGGAGCGGTAGAGGGAGAAGCGCGGGACGAGGTAGGCCGCGTTCGGCGCGAGGCGTCGCGCCTGCGCCATCGGCATGGCCGAGTGCACCCCGAAACGCCGGGCCTCATAGGAGGCGGTGGCCACCACACCGCGCGGACCGAGCCCACCGACGACCACCGGCTTGCCGCGCAGCGACGGCTTCGCCGCCTGCTCGGCGGCGGCGAAGAAAGCATCCATGTCCAGATGCAGGATCGTCGGGGCGGTTCTCACACCTTCGATGCTCCCCCACACCACTGACAACGGGGAGCGCCGGGCACGCTCAGACGGCCCGGTCGCGTCTGCGTCTCGCCAGCTCGTCCGCGGGGTTGTGACCGACCAGGGTCTCCCCCGTGTCGATCCGCTCGCCGTGGAGCTGCGAGAGCGCCGCCTCGACGTCTCGCCACACGACGCCCACCGCGATCCCGAAGACGCCCTGCCCGCCCTGGAGCAGCCCGACCACCTCGTCGGGCGAGGAGCATTCGTAGACCGTCGCGCCGTCGCTCATGAGCGTCATCCGCTCGAGGTCCTTGAATCCACGGGCCCGCAGGTGCTGCACGGTGGCGCGGATGTTCTGCAGCGCGACACCGGTGTCCAGGAAGCGCTTGACGATCTTGAGGACGACCACGTCGCGAAAGCTGTAGAGCCGCTGTGTTCCGGAGCCGTACGCCGGTCGCACGCTGGGCTCCACCAAGCCCGTGCGCGCCCAGTAGTCGAGCTGCCGGTAGGTGATGCCGGCGGCCGCGCACGCGGTCGGCCCCCGGTAGCCGATGGTGTCGGTGGCGGGCCCGGCCGCGCTGTCGCGAAGCGGGTACGGCCCGTCTTCCACCGGACTGGGTCCGAGGCCGCCCCCAGCCGTACTGTCGCCGCTGCTTCTCACGCCGACCTCCGTCCTTGACCTGCCACCTCGAAGGTAGGGAGTCACCAGGGGTGCGTCAACGATCGCCACACTCGGCACGCCGAGTGATAATCACCCTGAGAGTGGTTTCTCGTGCCCCGATCCGGGAAAGGCTACTCGAATGCGCCGACGCCAAGCGGACGGCGGGTGTCACTGGCTGCTGGAGCCGAAGTCCTCGGGCGAGATCTGATCGAGGAACTCGCGGAACTTCTCCACCTCGTCCTCCTGCTCGTCCGGGATGGCGATCCCCGCATCGTCCAGCACCCCGTCGCTGCCATAGATCGGCGTACCGGTGCGCAGGGCGAGCGCTATCGCGTCGGACGGCCTGGCACTGACCTCGACCCCGCTGGCGAAGACCAGCTCCGCATAGAAGACGCCCTCGCGCAGGTCGGTGATGCGGACCTCGGTGAGCTCCTGGCCCACCGCCTCCAACACGTCCTTGAAGAGGTCATGAGTCAGCGGCCTGGCGGGAGCCATGCCCTGCTGCGCGAAGGCAATGGCGGTCGCCTCCCCTGGACCGATCCAGATGGGGAGGTACCTATCGCCTCCCACTTCACGCAGGAGCACGATCGGTTGGTTCGAGGGCATTTCGACCCGGACACCCACAACGTCGAGCTCGTTCACACAGTAACCCTAGGACGTGCGCGACCGGTTTGGGTAGTCGGGCTGGTCCAAGATCAGTGGAGCCGCACTCCGAGGGCGGTCTGCACCAGTGCCGCGTGAAGCCTCACGGACAGGGTCACGAGCTCTCTGGCGGTCGCCTCGGCATGTGCCCTGGTCTGGGGATTACGGTGCCGGCGCAACGGCGCGACGATCTGCTCCACCAGCCCGGCGTCCCGTTCCGCGGACGCTTTCATGGCGCGAAGGTGCCGTGGCTCGAGACCGAATCTGCCCAGGTCCGCGACCAGCCGGGCGACGGTGGCCGCCTCGGAGTCGTAGGCCCCGTCCTCGTCCGGAGCGAGCAGGCCGAAGGACTCCCACTCCGCCAGCTCCTCCTCGGACACGTCCGCGGCCGCCAGCAGAGCCGCTCGCCCGATACGGGCCGCGGTGGGCCGCTCGCACTGCGGCTCCCAGGTGCCGTCGACGATCTCCCGGTGCGCCCCCTGCGCCGGCAGCTGGATCTGCTCCCCTCGCTCGAGCGCGTCCAGCTGCTCACGGATCACCTTCAGCGGAAGGTAGTGGTCACGCTGCATCCGCAGCACCAGGGCCAGCCGCTCCACGTCCTGGGCGCTGAACTTGCGATACCCCGAGGGCGTACGGCTCGGCTCGACGAGCCCCTCCGCCTCCAGGAAACGGATCTTGGAAATCGTCACTTCCGGGAACTCGTCGCGCAGCCGGCCGAGCACCGCTCCGATGCTCATCGACCGCTCGCGCGCGGCGGCGGTGCCGTTGCCGGCACCGCCCGTCGGTGTTCGCAGCATGTACCTTCCCTGGAAGTCCCCCCGGACACAGTCCGGGGGAGGGTCACACGCCCCGCTGGCTCGCGTAGAAGACCAGCCGGTACTTGCCGATCTGCACCTCGTCACCATTGGCCAGGACCACGGAGTCGATCCGCTCACGGTTCACATAGGTGCCGTTCAGGCTGCCGACGTCGGAGACGGTGAAGCCGCCGTCCGCACCCCGGCGGAACTCGACATGCCGCCTCGACACGGTCACGTCGTCGAGGAAGATGTCGCTCTGCGGGTGGCGGCCGGCCGTGGTCAGCTCACCGTCCAGCAGGAAGCGGCTGCCCGAGTTGGGCCCGCGGCGGACCACCAGCAGCGCCGAACCGAGCGGCAGCGCCTCCACGGCGGCCTGTGCCTCCGGAGAAAGCGAGGGGATGGCCGTCTGGCCCGTGACCTCGGAGTCGTAGGCCTCGATACCGGAGATGGAGATCGTCGACGTCGTCTCCGACGCCCGCTCGGCGGGAGCGCCGCCCCGCAGCGGCGCGCCACAGTTGGAGCAGAACCGACCGGCCTCGGTGTTCCGGTGGCCGCACCTCGTACAAACCGGCAAACCCGCCATGGACGGATCCTCCTGCCGCGGCTGTCCCGCGTGGGGATTGGTCGCATACGGGTCGGAGGCAAACCCTCCACCCGTACTTGAGGTTGATGGTTCCCCGAAACCTATGCCTCCGGCACCGGCAGGGTCAACAGACGACGCGCCCTGTCTGCCCGAATTGTCACCACCAGACACCTCGTCCCGGAACAGCGGCCGCTCGGCCCCCTGATCCTCACTCTGGCCATGACGCGGCGCGCGATGCCGGGCGTTGCCGTCCTCGCGTGCACTCTTGCCGAACAACTTCGCAAACAACTTCACGGGCGTTTCCCCTTGACCGAAATAGACCCGCCCGTGGGGCAGGACGAACCCTCAACCAACACACCTGCGGACCCGGACACCCTCACAACGTCCGTATGCACCAGACAGTTTCCACCACGCAGCACATATGTGATGCGTCGACCCCTGCAATCTTTTGTCCGCGTCCGGCAGACCCCATGTCGCCCCCGTTTCACGGCGAGGACGACCGAGCGTAGTCAGGCCGCTCCGCCAGTCGCAAGGCATCCACAGTGAGCTTCTCCGAACGCGCCACGGTGGCCGTGGCCTGCTCCTTCTCCAGGGTCCGCACGACACCGCCCGGGATGTTCAGGGCGGGCTCCAGGTCCTGGGGCTTGCCGATGACCTTGAAGGTGTACGGCGCCGTGATCCGTTTCCCGTCCACCGCGATGTCACCGGCGCCCCCCGAGAAGTAGGTATCCGCCACGACTCTTGTGCCGTTGACCTGAATCGCCTCCGCGCCGGCCGCTCGAAGCTCCTGGATCGTGTCGAGGAGCATGTCCGACTCCACGGTCCCGGACGGGTCCTGGATCGTGAGCGTGATACCGGGCCCCTCAGCCGCGACCGTGCCGGCGAGGACGCCGAGCTGCTGTTCCTTCTGCAATGTCTGCTTGCGCGCCTCTTCCGCCTGGTCCGAGCTGTTCTCCAACTCGGTGCGCTGGTCCTCGAGACGCTGCTTCTCGTCCTCGAGCCGCTGGGTGCGGTTGTCGAGTTCGTCGAGGATGCGGACCAGGTCCTCCTGGCGTGCGCCGCGCAGCGCGCTTTCGTCACTGTTGGAGCGGACCTGGATGGCCAGGCCCAGTCCGAGGACGAACAGCAGGAGGGCGACGATCAGTTGGGCCCGGGTCACCCTGGGAGGCCACACCGCCGCGCGCAGCCGTTCACGGCCGGTCTGCGGCACCGCCTCCGGCGCGGCGGGCTCCGGCGAGGTGGGCGGCTCGGAAGGCTGTGACTGCGGCTGAGGCATCGGCTGCGACCGCTGGGGCTGCTGCGGCTGCTGCGGCTGCGGCTGCGGCTGCGGCTGCGGCTGCGGCTGCTGCTGCTGCGGAACCTCGTCCTGCGGGTTCTCTTCGTTGTTCATGCGTCACGCCCGGAAGACATGTCGGCGGATCGCCGCGGCGTTGGAGAAGATCCGGATGCCGAACACGACGACCACACCGGTGGACAGCTGGGCGCCGACGCCCAACTTGTCGCCCAGGAAGACGATCAGCGCGGCCACCACGACGTTGGACAGGAAGGAGACGACGAAGACCTTGTCGACGAAGATCCCGTCGAGCATGGCACGCAGACCGCCGAAGACGGCGTCGAGCGCGGCGACGACCGCGATCGGCAGGTAGGGCTCGACCACCGCCGGCACCTCGGGCCGGACCAACAGGCCGACCACGACTCCCACGACGAGGCCCAGTACGGCGATCACGATGTGCCCTTCTCTGTGTCGGCCGCCTCCGGCCCGCCACCGTTCCCGGTGTCGGCGGTCTTCGGCTCTGCTGTACGTACGATCAAGCTCGGGGCGGCGGGCAGACGAACCGTCTCCTCGTCGGAAATGCTGGACCGGATACCGAAGTCCTCTTTCAGGATCTGCAGATACTGGCCGTCGGCACTGTCCTGGAAAGCGGTGCGCAGTTTGTTCCCGTCCCCCACCGCCTGCACCGTGTACGGCGGTACCAGCGGCCTGTTGTCGACCAGTATGGCGTCGCCCGCCGCCCGGATCGCGGACAGGGCCGTCAGCCGCTGCCCGTTGATCGCGATCGCCTCCGCGCCGGACTCCCACAACCCGTTGACGACCCGCTGCATGTCCCGGTCGCGTACCCGGCCCGTGTCGGAGAACCCGCTGCTCTCCCGCGGGCCTCCGCCGCCCTGGTCGGTGTCCTTGGCGTCGTCCACGACGAGTTTCACGCCCCGCCCCTGCACCTCGGTGGCCCCGGCGAGCAGCGAGACCAGCTCGCCCTGCTCCCCGCCCTGCGTCTTGAGGGCCTTGCGCTGCCGCTCCTCCACGTCGGAACGGAGGGCCTCGACCTCTCGCTCCAGCTTGTCGGCCGTCCCGGTCTGCGCCTCGACGCGGTCGATCAGCTCCTCGCGTTCCTTCGCGAGCACAGGCGCCGAAATCTGCGCCTCTGCGGCTCCGAGGGTGACGACCACGGCCGCCAGCACCAGGCCCGCGGCCAGCCCGAGCTTGGCCCGCAGGGTACGCGGCATGCCGCCGGCCTCAGCCCTGCGGGCCGTCGCCTCGGCGTACCCGTCGTCGAGGCTGTGCTCCATGACGTTCGTCAGCAGCGACATGGACGCATCGGGGCGCGCGGGCGGAGAACCTGTGCTCCGAACGGGGGGCTGCTGCGGCATGCCGCACATCGTCGCATGTCGCAGCCACTACCGCCGAATGGCCCCACCGGTGTGCCGGCAGCCGCCCTCGGGCAACAGCCGGCACACCGGTCCGGCCTCAGTGACCTGCGCTGTCCACGACCGCCGACCACTCGTCGAGCAGCGCCTGGGCGGATGCGTCGTCCGGCCCTTCCGCCCACAGGTGGGTGACCGCCTCCGAGGGATCCGGCAGCACCATCACCCACCGGCCGTCGGCCTCCACCACCCGCACACCGTCGGTAGTGTCGACGTGCCGGTCTCCCGCGGCCTCGACGACCCGCCTCATGACGAGCCCCTTCACCGCCCACGGCGTCGCGAGATCCCGCTTCAGCACATGGGCACGCGGAATCCGGGCGTCGATCTGGCTCAGCGTGAGCTGCGTGCGCGCGACGAGGCCGACGAGCCGGACGAACGCGGCGGCACCGTCGAAGACGCTGCTGAACTCGGGCACGATGAAGCCGCCACGGCCGTCACCGCCGAAGATCGTGGTCTCCTCCCTGCCCACCCGCGTCAGGTCGTCGGGGGACGTGGTCGTCCACTCCACCTGGGTGCCGTGATACGCCGCGACCTGCTCGGCGATCCTCGTCGTCGTCACCGGCAGCGCCACTCCGCCGCTGCGCCGCTCGGCAGCGACGAGGTCGAGCAGCACCAGTAGCGCCCGGTCGTCCTCGACGATCCGTCCGCGCTCGTCCACGAGGGAGAGCCGCTCACCGACAGGATCGAACCGGACGCCGAAGGCCGCCCGTGCGGACGCCACGATCTCGCCGAGCCTGACCAGACCCGACCGCCTGGTGTCGGCGGACTCCGTGGGCCGCGCCTCGTCCAGACCGGGGTTGATCGTCAGGGCGTCGACCCCGAGGCGTCCGAGGAGGCTGGGCAGAACCAGACCGGCGCTGCCGTTGGACGCGTCGATGACGACTTTCAGCCCCGATTCGGCGATCCCCGAGGTGTCCACGTTGCGCAGCAGTGAGCCCGTGTAGGAATCGAAGACGCTGGAGGGGAAGTGCAGGTCGCCGATCTCGCCCGGGAAGGCACGCCGGTACTCCTGGCGCGCAAATACCCGGTCCAGCTTCCGCTGCCCGCCCTGTGACAGGTCCGCTCCCCGTTCGTCGAAGAACATGATGTCGACGGAGTCGGGCACACCCGGCGAGGTCCGGATCATGATGCCGCCGGCACTTCCGCGCGCCGTCTGCTGACGGGCGACGGGCAGGGGCACGTTCTCCAGGTCCCGTACGTCGATGGCACTGGCCTGGAGCGCCGAGATCACCGCCCGCTTCAGCGCTCGTGCACCTCGGGAGTGGTCACGAGCCGTGGTGACCGTGGCGCCCTTCTTGAGCGTGGTGGCGTACGCACCGGCCAGCCGCACCGCGACCTCCGGAGTGATCTCCACGTTGAGGATCCCGGACACGCCCCGCGCGCCGAAGAGATGAGCCTGGCCCCGCGACTCCCAGATCACCGAGGTGTTGACGAACGCGCCGGCCTCGACGGTCTTGAACGGGTAGACGCGGACGTTGCCCTGAACGATCGATTCTTCACCGACCAGGCATTCGTCGCCGATCACGGCGCCGTCCTCGATTCGGGCGGCCCTCATGATGTCCGTGTTCTTGCCGATGACACACCCGCGGAGATTGCTCTGCGGTCCGATGTAGACGTTGTCGTGAACGACGGCCTTGTGCAGGAAGGCACCGCTCTTGACGACGACGTTGGATCCGACGACGGTATGCTCCCGGATCTCCGCACCCGCTTCGATCTTCGCGTAGTCACCGATGTACACCGGGGCCCGCAGGACGGCGTCGGGATGCACGTCCGCGCCTTCAGCGACCCACACACCGGGCGAGATCTCGAAGCCGTCGAGCTCGACGTCCACCTTGCGTTCCAGGACGTCGGCCTGGGCCTTCACATAGCTCTCGTGAGTGCCGACATCCTCCCAGTAACCCTCGGCGACATAGCCGAAGATCGGCTTGCCTTCCTTCATGAGCTGGGGGAAGACATCTCCGGACCAGTCCACCGGAACGTCGGCCTCGACGTAGTCGAATACCTCGGGTTCCATGACATAGATGCCGGTGTTCACGGTGTCGGAGAACACCTGCCCCCATGTCGGCTTCTCGAGGAACCGCTCGACCTTTCCTTCTTCGTCGACGATCGTGATGCCGAATTCCAGAGGATTCGGGACCCGTGTCAGACAAACGGTGACCATTGCGCCCTTCTCCTTGTGGAAGGAGATGAGGTCGGTGAGGTCGAAGTCGGTGAGAGCGTCACCGGAAATCACGAGGAACGTGTCGTCCTTGAGCGCTTCCTCTGCGTTCTTGACGCTGCCAGCAGTGCCGAGCGGCTTCTCCTCGTTGGCGTAGGTGAGCTCCATTCCGAGCTCTTCACCGTCACCGAAGTAGTTCTTGACCAGTGAGGCGAGAAATTGCACGGTTACGACGGTCTCGGTGAGACCGTGCCGCTTGAGCAGCCTGAGGACATGCTCCATGATCGGCCGGTTGGCCACCGGCAGAAGTGGCTTGGGCATGCTCGAGGTCATGGGGCGAAGTCGAGTTCCTTCGCCACCAGCCATCACGACGGCCTTCATGTCGGAAGCGTCCTCCTTGAAGAGACGACGGTCTTGCCGACTTCACTCGTCGAAAGAGACCACTGGTGACACGCGCGCGGCCGGCGACACTGCGCGGTACCACACCGACGAGGTCAATCGGCCATTGCGTCCGCCTTGACGAGACGGCGGACCTGGACCACATACAGGATCCCTGCCCACCAATACAGAGTTGTACCCCATCCCGCGAACGCCCATCCGAAAATCGCCGCGAGTGACGCGAGCCATCCGGTCCCGTCACTCAGGAGCAGCAAGGGGAACGCGTACATGAGATTGAACGTGGCAGCCTTGCCCAGGAAGTTCACCTGTGGTGGTGGATAGCCGTGGCGACGGAGGATCCCCACCATCACCAACAGCATCAGTTCACGCGCCAAAAGCGCGGCCGTCAACCAGAGCGGCAGAATCTCGCGCCAGGTGAGTCCGACCAGGGTCGAGAGGATGTAGAGACGGTCGGCCGCCGGGTCGAGGATTCGGCCGAGACTGCTGATCTGGTTCCACCGGCGGGCCAGCTTGCCGTCGAGATAGTCACTGACGCCGCTGAGCATCAGAACCAGCAAAGCCCAGCCGTCGCTCTTGGGACCCCCGAACTCGGGACGGAGAATCAGCCACAGGAAGAGCGGCACGCCGACGAGACGCGCCATGCTGAGGATGTTGGGGATGGTGAGTACCCGGTTCGTCTGAACGCGGGTCTCCTGGACCTCCACCCGGGGGCCTCCTGTGTGGAACGTGCCAACGATGCCCCCTGACCCTACCTGCAGCTGCCGCCGGCTCGTACAGGGGGTGGCGGGTAAACGCAGAAAAGCCCCGCACCATGACGGTGCGGGGCTTTCCCACAATGATTGTTCGGCGGCGTCCTA
>NZ_JBIWFV010000024.1:0-39313 GCF_044763255.1 Streptomyces sp. NPDC096176
CGGAGAGCCTGACGGCTCTTGCGTTGGGCCTGACGGCCCAACTCCCGCCTGACGGCGGGAAACTGTTGCGACGTCATGCCTGGCGGCATGACAGGGAATTGGGTTGAGGTAAGGGTGGGGCCCTGGCGGGCCCCACGTTGTGTTGAGTTGGGCCTGACGGCCCAAGTGTTGTGAGAGGTTGTTATGCCTGATGGCATAACAGGGATTTGAAGTTGCACCCGTCCCCCTGGCGGGAGACTTGTGGGGCTTCTGCTGGCGTCTGGCGACGCCTTGATGTCATACGTCTTCGTTGGACAGTGATTTGAGTTGGTGTCTTCCCTTGTCAGGGAAGGAGGCCCTGTTCTGCCTCGTCCTGGCGGACGGGGCCGGGCGTGCTCTTCATTACGAACTCCTCGTACTCGAGGTGCATGATCTCGTCCCCGTCCTCCATCTTCTTGAAGTGCTTCCCAGTTCCGTGACGAGCGGCGGATTGGCGAGCACGACGGGTGGCGGCACCCACTCAAACGGGTGTCGCCCTCGATGCGAGCCAGGGTTATGGCCTCCTGACGGAGCCCGTCGGCGGTGAGGCGGGAAACGGCGAGTGCTCCTGGATGGTGGCGAGCGGGACCAGCTCGGCGCGGTGGGCAGGTGACCTTACATCGCGTCCCATGCGGCGATCAGCAATGCGAGCGACGCGGGGTGTTGCGCTCGCGAGGGCAAGTCGGCGGCGGCCTTCGGGGGGCGTGCCGTGCCGGCAGGGAAGAAGCGGCCGGGGGCCAGCGATCCGGCACAGCGCTACCCGTCCGGACGACGCCACTGACGGGAAGCAGCGGGGACATTCAGGTGCTGGCGACGCCGACCGCGGGGCCTTGGCGCACAGACTGTTCCCCGGGGAACACTCGCGATGGTGGTGTTCTCCTGGGGAACAGACACAGGCTGACGGGCCGGCGTTACTGCGGCCGTATCCGGCCGCGCTTCAAAGCGCGGCGGCAAGGAGCTCTTCTGCGGCCGCGCCGTTCTGGCCGTGAGCGGGCGCGGGGCCCGGGAAGGTGTCCCGGGCCCCGCGGTGGTGCTGATACTGCTACACGGCGCTCGGCAGTGCTCCGTTGGCGATGGAGTGGAGCATGTCGGGGTCGAGAATGCTGTAGACGCGGTTGGCGCGGCCGCTGCCCGAGGAGGAGAGCACCTTAATGTCGCGCAGGTAGCGCATGCTCTTCTCGACCGAGGCGAGGCTGATGCCGAGGGCGAGGGCGAGGTCTTTCTGGGTGGGGCCGTGGAGCTGGCCGGCGCCGAAGGGCACCAGGCGGGCGTCGTCGAGGTCGGGTGCCTGATGGCTGAGGTAGTGGATGAGTTGTGCGACGCGGGCGGTCGTCGGGCGGGAGTCGAGGCCGTAGACGATGTCGTGGACCCTCAGCTGGTAGGTGAGCGCCTGGTTGATCATGCGCTGGACGGTGAGATCCCGCATCGCCCAACTGCGCAGGACCTCGCGGGAGATGCGGATGGTCCGAGTCGTGCAGAGGAACTCGGTGTGGGGGCGCATAACCGTCTTGGTCGCGCTCTCGCGGAACATGTCGAGGTCGCCGAGCCAGCGCTCGGGCCCCCACAGGCGGCCGCCCTCGGCCGCGACGCCGGAGACGATGATCTCGAGGTAGCTGCGGTCGGTCATCGCGGTGTCGCTGGAATGGCGGTGCAGGATGCTGCCGCCGGCCAGCGCGACGGCGGCGTCGGTGCCGGCGCCCTTGGCCCGGAAGTACTGGCTGAGACGGACTTCGACGCTGCTGCGACGGGGGCGCGGGGGTTCGAACTGATCGGTGAAGCCCATGTCAGATTCCCTCCCCGGACAGCCCGTTGGCGCCGGGGGCGTGGAGCGCGCCGGCAGGCGGGGCGGGCTGGGCCTGCGGCTGTTCGGTGAGGAGGCGGACGACGGGGACCAGGGCCCCGACGAGCGCGACGAGCGCGAGGATGACGGCGGCGATGCGCACGGGCGTCGCCTTGAGGTGGAAGATCGTGAAGCAGGCGGTCGCGAAGACGATCACGAACAGCGCCGCGATGATCACGAGTACAGCGATGGACATTGTCGGGACCCCTGAGGGTAGGGGCGACCTGCCGCTCCGCCCCGGGCCCCTCGTGGAGGGATGGGGCGGTCGACTGCTCGGCTTCCCGCCCCTGGCTAGGGGGCGTTCGGCCGAGCCCGGCACGAGACCGGAGACCGCCAACTTTGAATCCTTCGGACAACAGCACCGACCGAAGGTCACGCCCCCTCGAGGGGAGGTCTCCAGCGACCGGTAACGGAAGACTGTACCGACATCGGCGGACGTCGCCCAACTAGCCTTATGCGTAGGGGAATCGCTTGATCACGAGAGGTAACGGGCCGTCAGCTGCCCGATCCTTACGGATGTGATGGACGCCACAATGGAACGCGTGTTTCGGGCCGCCTGATGCCGTAGAAGTACGGCTCAAGGGCCTCGCCACAGGGCCGAGGCAGCTTTTTACGGCATTACTCACTGGTAGACATTGTTTCATTGTCGCGTTGGACATGGGCCCTGAATCCGCCCGGACTTCAGCATCATCGGGCTTGCCTGGGAGGGTTGGCCCCCTCCCAGGGCCCGATGGCACACGTCACCGAGGGTCCCGCCGCACCGGCAGGGCCCTTTGTGTTTCCCCAGCTCAAAGCCCGGTCCGCTGAGCCAGCGTCACACGGGCGCCTCCACCGTGCAGTTCGAAGCCGCGCACGCGAGACCACCCTCCACACCACCTCCTCCGCACCCAGCGACGCCGTCCTCGACGACGTTCCCGAGGGCACACCGGCCACCCGCCAGACCGATACCACGGCCCTCGGACACACGACTTTGGCGGGTCAGATCACTGACACCACCGGCATCCGCGCGAACACACGGACGGACTTCCGGACGTACATGCTGCTCGAGAAGCCCCGACTGCACGACCACCCCCGCGACCACGCAGCACCCGACGAACGCCGGCACGAGGACAGCACCGCGGCGCCCGGCGCGCCACGACGATGTGGCCGCCGGGACCCACCACCTCAGACTCGACCAGGGCCCGCTGACCTCCTCCCTCTTTCGTAGGTGCCCGGGCGGCGAGCCACACCTCCTCGCGCCCATCCGCACCACGGGCCGCCCCGGCCGCAGAACGGCACTGTGGGCGGCAGGGCGTCCCACGACGGCCGGGCAGCCGACCGGTGCCCCGCCGGTGCGCACCGTCCAGGCGGACGGACGCGGCGTGCGCACACGCCACCTGACACCCGGGGTGCGTGTGCCGGGACCGGCCGCAGCACGTGATCCTGGTCGGCGGCGCATGCGGGCTCGAGGAGTTGATCGACGGCCGTGACGCCCATGTGGCCGTCGGCAGGCGCTTGGCACGGTCAGGTGAGGGTCACGCGTAGTTCGTAGGGCTCCGCGGTGCTGATCGCGGTGGCCGGTTTCCTGCGGATCTGCCGCGGTAAAGCCGAGCAGGGCACGGTCGGCGGCCTGGCGCAACACGGGGAGGATCTCCGTCGTCGGGCGGCCGTGGTGAGTGGTGGCGAGCTCGTTGGACGCCTGCTGATACGACGTGCCGTACGTGCGTCGGGCGTCCGGCACGAGCCGCCCGAGGGCGGCGCGGTCGATAGTGCTCCGTCCCATCGTCTGCTCCCTTGCCTCAGGGTGGGCGCCGGGGTGTCGGGGCCCTCTTCGACGCTACGAGCAGCCACCACTGACAGTGCCGGGCTGGCTGTCGACAGCCGGGTACGCGCCTTTAGCGTGCCGGGCGGATCCGGTTCGACACCGCTGTGCGCATGTGGGCGCGCGATGATGCTCAGCCAGCGCGGCCACTGCTGCCGTGCCTTTGGCACCAGTCTGCGGAACACGGGCCGGCGGCCTCGCGGCAGGGGGGCGGTTCCTCGGGGCCGGGCCGGCAGCGCAGTGCACGACGCCGTTGGAAGCGCTGGTCTCGCCGGTTGATCCACCATGTCAGGCGGTCGCCGGATTCCTGCGGAATGAGCACGTGCAGGGCGGACTGTGCCAGGACGACGACCAGGCTGCCGAGGAGGATCGTCACAACTGCCCAGCCGGGAGCGCCGTTCAGGGCCGCCGTGAGCACGACGAGGCTGCCGAAACCAGCTCCTGCGAGCATGCGGGGACGCGCCGTCCGGGGGGAGGGTTGCGGTGAAGATTCAGGGTTCTTGTGCGCTGGGCGCCAGGATTCGAGCATGGTGGTCTCCTGTCATAGGCCGAGCTGGTCGGCGTCGTCCCGCAAGCCTCACGGGCGGCCCGATTGGCGCGGAAGCGGGGCCGTTGGCGGTTCCCGGGGGGAATCAATGAAAGGGGCCGCTGAAGGCATGTCGGGCCAGGAGCGACCAGGTCGGGCCGGCCGGCCTATGAAGCCTGTGAGCAAGAACCTGCCGCCCGAGATCCAGGCTTGGCTCCGCATCTGGCGGGAGGTGCTGCTGGACCCTCTGCGCACGTTGCGCTGGAATGCGTGGTCGATCCAGCGGATGGCTGATGAGCTCGCGCTCCGTGTGGCGGGAAGAGGCCATGCAGGGACCGATGGCCGGCTGCGTGATGTGTCAGGCGTCTCCAAGACAACGCTGCAGAAGGAGATGGCCGGGGACCGGATGCCCACCCGCGACGTGGTACAGCATCTCCTCGACATCGCCGTAGAGCACCTGCCCAGTCCCCCCAGCCCTGAGAGCCAGAAGGCCTTATGGGACGCGTACTACCCCGCTCTGGAGCGGAAGATCCCGCTGCTGGCGTCCCTGTACAGGGCAATCGACGAGCGTGATGAGGCATTACGCGCCCTTGCCGCAGCCGAGGAACGAGAGAGCCACCTGCGAGAAGCCCTGAGACGGCAGGAGCAGGACAGTCGGGTCAGGCCTGCGTGGTTCCAGGCAGGGTCTGACATCGAGCGCGCTGAAGACATTGCGCGCAAGCACCGTATTCGTGTCCCGGGCCTCCGGTCAGACACCTACGAGGAGCGTCTACGCTCGCTCTCGTCTGCAGGCGGGGTACTGAGCCTGCAACTGGAGGTACTCACCGACGAACTGGACCAACTGCGCGGGCAGCGCAACCCGGTCAAGCGTGCGGCATGGCGTGCTCTGCGAGCGGTGAAACCTGCTCAGCGAAAGCGCGAACGGGAACTTACGGCTCAGTGGAACGCCCTACAGAAAGACCGGGTCGAGCTCCTGCAACTCCTCGAGTCGGTCGAGAGGAATCTCGGGCGGGCCGATCTTCGCGAAAGGGAGTATCTGGACCAGGAGCTCGCTCACGCGCACCGCGAACTTGAAGTGGCGCTGGTTGAAGCGCGCCACCGGGACGCCGACCTTGCCCAGCTGGTCGAGTCGCTGTCGACCCGGATTGCCAGCCTCCGTGAAAGCTCGGTTCTTTCCGAGGCCGACGATGTTCTCGCTGCCGCACTCGAGCAGCTGAGCCCGCGCCTATGAGAAGAAGGGCAGATACCGAGCCACAGGATCGTCTGAGGCGGAGGTCGCCGCTCTGGAGGAGGAAGCGCGGCAGTCCGAGACCGTCCAGGCCGCGCGGGCTGCCTGCGAAGACCTGCGCGCAGTCCTCGCCCGGGCCCGCGCCTGCGGGGATACCTGCCAACGGGGTGTGCACGCCCTCCGGACTGCTGGGTCACCACCACCGAAACGATCCGGCGAGCCGGAATCACCCGGCCTGGAACAAGCTGCCGCCCTCAGCGACCCGATCACCTGAACACCGGGCGTACGGGCGGGCCCCGGCCCCACCGCGGCCGTCGGCGCCCCGGCTGTGCGGGGCGCCGACGGTGGCGTCGGGCAGCCGGTCGACGTAGGCCCGCTCCCTCGCTGCCCCCTTCAACCGTGTGCTGGCCAACACCTTCGTCGACCTCGACCAATCCCCACGTAGCAAGGGCCACTGCTACGGGCTGGACCCGCGACGAGGCAGGGCGCGCGCAACATCAAGGCCGGTTTGCTGTGGTGGGTCCCGGCGGCAACGGTAATGCGGCAGGAGAACGACGTCTGACATAGGTTGCCGAGAGGCCCGCCTATGCGGTGACATCGATGCGAGCGGCGCACATGTCGCGGATGGCCTTGAGGTCGACCAGCGCTTGCGCTCGTTCCTTCTCAGCGTCTGGCGCAGCGCGGACGATCGTGTCTACGGCCTCGGCGAGCGCGGTGGACACGTGTTTCGGTACCAGTCGCACACCGAACGCGAAGCCGGTGTCCACTTTGGTGCGCACGTCCCGCTCCAGCGCATCCCATGCCTCCAGAACAGCAGTCCGCCCCTCGCCGTCTGAAGACTGCTCGAGCACGCGAATTAGGGCCTGGGTGTCTTGGTGAGTGAGCGTGCACAGCTTGCGGTAGCGGGACCACATCTTCTGTGTAGCTACGACCGCTGCAATGCTGATGGTGATGGCCAGAGCAGGAATGATCTTGAGGTAGTCAGTCGACACTGCGTAGAGATGCGCGTATAGAAAGGCAGCAGCGCCACACGCGCCGTTGAAGTTCGCCAGCGTCCTGCTGGCCATGGCCCTCAGGATGCGTCCATCGAGACGATCGAGCTGCTTGTTCTGCGGTTCAAGCCATCGGGCAACGAGGGGGAAGACGAAGCAGATCGTGAGCATGATCTGCGCGTCACCTGCATGGGCATTGACCTGAGCCGGTGCAGCCACGATCCGGTCGGCGAGCTTGAGCGGGTACATGAAGACGTAGAACGCCATAAGGCCCCACGTAAAAACCTTCGCCTCCTCCCTACGCGCTTGCCACGCGGGTGTCGCAAAGGCGGCACTGAGGCGGGCCCAGGCGTGCCGGGGTACCTTCCGCCCGTTCCATCTGTCTGTGGCACCCCGCCACTGACGGGCGGACCAGAGCGTCGCGGCCAAGGCAACGAGAAAGGCCACCATGAACAGGGACCTGTTGGTCTTCTCGTAGGCGGAGTTGCTCCACAGGGCAGCGGCGAAACCGAAGGGTAGAACAGCGCGCTTCCAGTGAGCACGCATAGGAGCAGCTAAGCGGGCAGCGATCGGCATAAGGTCATGCTCTGCCCTCGAACTCACCAGCCGTAGACGAATTGATGCACATCAGAGGTTCGGGTCCCTCAAGTCGCGCTGCGCCCGCAGGAGCCGGGCAACGCCAACGGCGGCAAGGTCGAGCTCTGCAGGCTCGGGCACGCAGCGCCTAGTGCACACGCTCCGGGGCCCGTGGTGGGGGTGTCGGGCGCCCCTCGGGTGGTACGCCCGACAAACGGATCAACGGCCGGCCGCGCGGGGCGGTCACGGGGACCGGGACGGAGCGACGCTCGCCACCCTGCCCCGTGGCCCGCCCCGCGCACCGCCGCCGGGGGCGGCGCCGCGCAGTCGCGGGATGACACCCGCGGGCAGGGTGGCGGCTGGACGGCGGCTGTGTCCGAGCCCGTGGTCAGATCCTGGCCGCGTCGATCTCGCCAGCGTCGATCAGAGCACGGCGCAGTTCCCCGGCCGCGTCGGTGGGGCGGGCGGCTGCGGGCAGCGCGAGGGCGGCTTGGAGCAGGGTTCGGGCGTTGCGGCGGACCTCGGGGGCGGGCCATGGGCCAGCAGGGGACGGGGCGAGCAGGTGCGCGAGCAGGAGCAGGGCGTCGGGATTGTTTGGGTGGGCGGCGGCGCGTGCGGCAACGTCGCCGGCGCCGATCTGGTGCGGGGTGTGCTCGGCGCTGCGCCGGGCCAGGGGCAACCACACCTCGTCGGTGAGCGTGTGGCTGAAGTGGCCGGCGCCGGCGAGCGCACCGGGCGGCAGGCCGGCCTCGAGCGCGGCCGTCCACCACTCGGTGGCCGTGTCCGCGGCGGAGCGGCCGGGGGCCAGTTCCGCAGATGGGGCCCGGAGCCACTGCATGGAGATGGCGAACGTCGCGAGCAGGCGCTCGGCGGCCACATCGCCGCCCGGGCCGGCGGCCACCTCGCGCCAGGCGGCTGCGGGGTCGCCCAGCAGGCCGGGGTGACCGTTCAGCAGCGCGTCCACCACCCGGAAGGACACGTTGAGCCCGTCCTTCTCGCGCAGGGCGGCCAAGAGCTGGCCGCGGTCCAGGGCGGCGAGCAGCTGTGGGTCGAGGCGGCCGTCGCGCATCCACGCCACCGCCGGCGTCAGCCGGCCGGGGGTGAGGGCGTACAGCTCGGAGTGTGCGTCGGCGTACGCGGTCGCCCGGCGGTGCAGAACCGGCAGGTGCTCCCCGATCACGGTGGCGACGGCGTCGTCGCCTGGGCGGGCGACCAGGACGCCGGAGAGCAGGTGCAGGACGTCGGCTGGCATCTGACCGTCCATGGCGGCGAGGCTAGCGGCGTAGTCGAGCAGGCAGTCCAGCGCGCGCACCGCCGGGTCGGACTTCGGCGGGCGGACG
The DNA here is from genome assembly GCF_044763255.1 of Streptomyces sp. NPDC096176. NCBI lineage: Bacteria > Bacillati > Actinomycetota > Actinomycetes > Kitasatosporales > Streptomycetaceae > Streptomyces > Streptomyces sp. NPDC096176. Next base: position 8,322 of record NZ_JBIWFV010000024.1, read on the forward strand.
ACCAGCTCCTGCTCGTCCGCCCCGTCGCCGGCGGGGCGGGTGAGATGTTCGGCAAGGCCGTACAGCTGGTCCAGGGCGCCCGGCAGGTCGCCAGCCAGGTCGGCGCCGGTGCGCCACACGACGTGCAGCAGGTCGGCCAGCGCCCGGTCGGCGAACTGCACCGCTCGGGACGGCTGGTCGCCGGCCGCGGGGGCGGGCAGGGCGCGGCGCAGGGTGAGGGCGGCGAGGGCGGCCGGGGCCGGGCCTGCCGGGAGGGCACCGGGGCGGCGCGCGGTGCCGGCGACCGCGTCGAGGTAGAACGCGCGGAGCTCCGGCCGGGCCAGGGCGGCGAGCACCCCGGGTACGTCGGCGGTCCAGCCGGCCGAGTCGGCGCCCACGACGCGGTTCAGCACGCGGGCGTAGCCGTCGGCGCCGGCGTCCGGGGCCTCGGCGAGCGCGGCGGCAGCCGCGAGCGGGCCGGCCGTGGCCGCGAGCTCCCGCACGGCCTCGGTCTCCAGTGCGACGGCGTTCCCGTCCCGGCCGGGCCGGGCGGTGGTCCGCGGGTCGGGCGGGCCGGCCGGCTTCTGCTGGCGCAGCGCGTCAAGCAGCGGCGTGAAGTCGGCAAGCATCTGTGCGGGTAGGACCGGGGACCAGGCCCACACCCGCAGCCAGGAGGCGAGCTGCTCCGCGCCGGCGTCGAAGTGGTCGGCGGTGCCGGCCTGGTCAAGGTCGGCGGGCAGGGCCCGGTCGACCTCGGCGGCCGAGGGAGCCGGGCCGAGGGCCGCGCGTGCCCGCTGGTGCAGGTCTGCAGCCCGCTCGCCAGGGCAGGTGCGCAGCACCAGGGCGGCCAGTCGGGCGCCTTCCGGCGGCGGCGGGACGGCCAGCAGGCGCACGGTCGCCTCGATAGCCCGGTCCCACCACTTCCCTGCGCCCGGGGAATCGGTGTGGGCGGCGGGCGGGTGGGCCGTCAGGTGCGCGGCGAGCAGCCGGTCGTGCAGGACCGGGTGCACGGCGGCGATCCGCGGCCAGGCGCGCGTCCGCTCGGCCAGCACGACGCCGGCTGCGGCGTCCGCCGCGGCGAGTTCGAGCACCGCGCGGGCCAGGAACGGGCCCGCCAGGGGTGATTCCAGTGGGCCCTCGCGTAGCCGCTCCTCGTCCAGGTCGACGACGGATGACCAGACCGCCGCAGGTCCCGCGTCGAGGTCGTGGCGCAGCAGGCCCGCGAGCGCGCCCCGGATCGCGCGGGCCCAGCGGAACGGTCCGCCGGCCGTGCGGTGGACGGTCGCCACCAGTTCCCGCAGCAGGCCTGCGATGTCGTGGTCGGGCAGGCGCGCGGCGAACCCTTGCTTCAGCGCCTGCGCCGCCTCCAGATCGGCGGCGGACACCCGGCGGCCCGGGCCGGCCGGGGCCCGCCCGCCGGTGCCGTGGCGCGCATTGACCGCCCTCATAGCCCGGAAGGCGGCGTACTCGACGTCCACCACGTCCTTCAGCAGCGCCTCGGCGACCAGCACCCAGTCCCCGTCGCGCGCCGCGACGTCGAGCGTGCCCGCCCACCGGGCCGCCATCCGGCGCGAGAAGCCCGCCTCCTCGGCCACCTCCCCGGCGCGCGCCGGCGCCAGGACGTACGGGAGCAGCAGCCGGACCTCCGCAGCGCCGAGCGTGCCCTCGATGGCCAGGTGGAGCAGCACCTTCACCGCATGCTGCCCGGCGGCGGCGAGTTGGACGGCGTGGGATGCCAGCCAGGGCATGGCCGACTCCGGGGCGGTGGCTGCCAGGCGGATGAAGAACGGGGCGGCCGGCCAGAAGCCGGTCACCTCGTCGACCTGCAGCAGGTGTGGGGCGTGCTCCTGAAGGACGTCCAGCCAGGCCGCGGCCGGGCCGGAGCGGAAGAAGAACGCCTCGGCGCGCGGGTCCACCCAGCCGGCCAGCTCCCGCGCCTCCTTCTCCCCCGGGGCCGTCAGCGCGGCGAGCTCGAGGACGCGCGCCGCGCGGGCAGGCAGCGGCACCAGCAACTCCCGGGCGGCGGTGAGGATCCGCCGGTAGAGCGCTGCCGCCCGCCCCCTGTCGGCCGCGCCGCCATGCAGGGTCCCCGACGCCGCGTTGTACATCTCTCCCCACTCGTCCAGCGCCCGCGCCTGCGCGCTGCCCATCACAGCGCCCGTCAGCCGCTCGGCGATCCCCGCCGCCCGAGCCCGGTGAAAGCCCCCCGGGCTCGCCAGCTGCCCGCGCAGCGCCTGTGCCGCCTCCCACACCCCCACCACCTCTCCGCCTGCGGTGCCGGCGCGGCCGGGGGCAGCGCCCCGCCCTCCGGCACCGGCCCGGGTGCGGCGGGGCCCGCCGCTGGCGACGTGCTCACCGGCGGCCGGCGCCGTGAGCGGGTCGGGGAGGGCGTCCACCGCGTCAAGGAGCGCGGCGGTCGCGGCCTTCAGGCCCCGGGGATCCGCAGCGCCCGGCAGACTCAGCACAGCGTCCGCCGCGCCCCGCAGGCACGACTCCGCGACCTCCGCTGGCCGCTCCAGAAAACTTCCGGCCAGGACCCGGCGCGCGTCCCGCAGCAGGCCCAGTGCCCGCTTCCCCTTCGCGCCCTGCGCGACCAGGGACTCGGCCAACACCTCGTCGACCTCTGGCAGTTCGTCCACGCCGGGCGGCGGCATCTCGTCGCTCATCGCAGCACCGTAGACACCCCCCGCCCCCGCAGGGCCAGAATCTGCAGACTCGGCACCCGGCGAAGGGACCGGCCCGGGCGTCAGACCCCGCGGCCGCAGCACCCCTCCCGCACCTCCGCACCGCCCTGGCCGACCGGCTGCAGACACCAACGCAGCCGGGCGGTTGCCGTCCGGTACGCCCCGCTCGGTACGCCGGGGACTACACGGTGCTGGAGCCGTCCTCGCGTGCCTCGACGAGCTGGATCTCGATCGCGGTCTGGCCCGAAAGGCTCCGGGCGAAGGCGCGCAGTGCCGCGCGCTGTTCGGGAACCGACATGGTGCCCCAGATGCGGGCCAGGCGTCGGCCCATGATCGCCGGACGGTCGGCGTCGTTGTCAGGGCGGGCGTGCTTGCCCTGGACGAAGTCGGAGACGGTCTCGGTACCTTGGCCTGCGGGCCGTCGGCCATGACCTTGTCCCACGCGCGCAGCCACGGGGCCTGGAGGTTGTCGGTGATCTCGCAGGCCTTGAGGTAGCCGATGAACTGGCGGCGGCTGGCGGGAAGGGTCTTCCCGCGGATGATGCGGTGGGCCTGGCTGTGGGCGAGGACCCCGAAGTCGCCCGCCCGGTCGTGCATCTGCCGGGTGGACGGGCTATTCGCCCATTCGTACATCTCGACGAGCGCGCCCTGGAGATCGGCGCGGTCGGGGATCTACTGGGCCCGGCTGGTGAACCGGCGCGCGCTGATGCGGAAGGTTCCACTGGCCTCGCGCCTCTGGGCACCTCGGTCTCCTGGGTGGTGGGTGCCGCCACAGGCGCCGACGAACGCCAGGACGATGCTGAGCTTGGTCAGCGCTCGGCCGGGCTGAGCGGTGCGCTTGAGCGTCGAGATCGAGACGCCGGGGTGCGCGGCGATCTCTTCCAGGTGCGGCCCCAACGTTGCGCCGGAGCACGTGAGGCGGCTGCAGGCAGGCAGACGGATACCGGTCTGCTCCGGGTGTGGTGACGCCGGGGCCGGCGGTGCAGGCGCGCGTCAACACGCCTGGCGAGTCCCTGCCGTGCTCGGTTTGCGGCCAGTAGCGGGTCAGGGGACCTGGGAATCGGTGCGGCGCATCATCACTTCTTCGGCATCGAGCTGGCAAGGCCGGTTGGAACACACGTGGACCACGGCCGACGACCAGTTGCCGCCCGGGCGCGCGGCAGCGGCGGCCAGCAACGGCAAGCACGAAGAACGGGGGTCCGCAGCTCAAAGAGTAGGTAGTGGAACACCCGCGGACCGCGGAGGACATAAGGGACGCACTGTGCAGGCGAGCGGGTGCCGGGGCGTGCCATCCTGCTGGGCACCGGAGCGCGGCAGCGTCAACTGCCGCCCATGTGCACGGATTTGCGGCCAGTAGCACTCGTCGGCCCGGTGCATCCCGCGCCGGGCCAGCCTCATCGTCAGGAGAACGTCCCATGTCCCCGTCTCACCCCGGCGCGCCCGGCCACGCTTCCCCGTCCCGCGGGGCCCGGCCGGCGCTCGGCGCCGCGCAGATCGCCGGCATCTGCCTCTTCCCCGTCCTGGGCGCCATGCTCGTCGCCGTGGCCGGCATTCCCGTCAACGACACCTTGCTGCTCCTCGCCGGCTGCGGCGCCATCGGCGCCGCGACCATCACCGCGGCCAGCGGCACCCGCCGACTCCTCGGCGCGCTCGCCGGGGCTGCGGCCGACCCCAGCCCCGGCGGGAACATGCAGGGCCCGGGCCTCGACGCCGCCGACGGACGATAAGGGCGCACCAGTGTCACGCACCCCGCACACCCACCGTGCCGTACTCGCCTCCCTGCTCACCGCCCTGCGCGAGTCGGCCGGACTGACCTACGCCGCCCTCGCCGCCCGAACCGCCAGGATGAGCGTGTCCGCGACCACCCTCAAGCGCGCCGCTGGCGGCATCGACGTGCCGCAGGAGGCGACAGTCACCACGTTCCTGCGAGGCTGCGACGCCGACGCCTTCACCGAGCAGGTCCTCATGGCGGCGTGGCGGGCGGCCAGGGCTGAGCAGCGCGGCAGGCTCGCCAGCCTCCATGCCCCGGCGGTGGAGAACATCCGAACCCCCGCCGACCTGAGTGCGGCGCTGGCCGCCGCCTACGAGGAGGCCGGCGCACCACCGCTGCGCGTCCTGCAGGAACGCGCCGGGATCGAAGGCACCGCCGGAAGCTCCCTGCTGCCGATGACCACCGCCTGGCGCATTACCTGCCGTAAGGCCCGCCGGCCCACCGACTGGCGCCAGTGCGAAGCGTTCCTGCGCGGCTGCGGCATCACCGGCCCCCGGCTGAACCCCTGGCGCCAGGCGTGGGACCGTGCCCAGTCCCACACCATGCGCAGCCCTGAGGCCACCGCTGCCATCGAGCGCCGGCTGCTGAACGGCGCCCGCGCGCGCCGGGTCGCCGAGCCCCTGCAGCGGCTGCTGGCGGCGCTGCCCACCGACGCCGCCAAGGACGTCGTCGACCACGCCATCCGCGACGCCGCCGCCATGCTCGCCGCCCGCAACGGCGCACCTCCGCCCACCAACCTGCACGACCGGATGCTCCTTCTCCCGCAGGAGGGCCGCCCCGCCCCGTACGACACCGGCGTCGACTTCATCCGCATCGACGGCCGGATGACCGAGGTCATGGAGGCCAAGCGCTTTGGCCGCTCGGACCCTCCCCCCGCCGCCGTCACCGCACAGCCGGGCCCGACGCCCGGCCCCCGCATTACAGCGGAGCAGGGCTCTACGGGCAATCCTCCACCCCACACCGCTGTGCACACCGTCAGCGTGGGCGGAGGCAAGACGCACGCCGCAATGTCCCTCCTACCTTTCATCGTCCGCAACTCCACCCCGACCAGCAGCGCGGAACCCGCACAGCGGAACGGACCGGCGCTGAAACCGCCTCACACTTCGGGCAGCCGCCCGCAGCCCCCCAGCGCGGCAGCACCCGGTACCGCGTCGGGCCGTCCGGGGCGCGGCGGGAACACGGCGCTCCGGCCAGAGCGACGCCGGGGCCAGTAACCGCGGCCGGTGCTCCGCGGCCGCCGGTCAGCGGCCGCCGGTCAGCGGTGCGGCACCCGGCTGCCCGATCCCCCGAGTGCGACCGCGAATTCGCGGGGCCGTGCATGCTGTGGCCGCGTCCAGCAGGGCCCGGGCGTGCCGCATCACGGCCCGGTGCTGCCATGTATCGGACCAATCGGCTCCCGCCCCGGCCGCGCAGCCGCCGTCCGCCGATAGCGGTACCGGCGCGGCGACGCAGCCGTGGTTTGTCGGATTCTTCTGCCGCACGGTGTAACGGGGCGGGAGGTTCGCGGCACTTGTTTGTGACAGGGGGCGCCCGTGGCGCCCCGGGGGGCCGGTCGAGCAAGTGCGGGCCCATAACCGCAGCAGGAAGCAGGTGCACGTGACCAGGCACAGCGAACAACCCCCGGACCGTGAGGAGGAACGCGGCCGTGAACAGGCGCCGTCCCCGCCACCGGGCGTGCCACCGGAGGCGGTCGCCGCGTTCGTCACCCTCGTGCGCGACCACGACGTCAGACGCCGGGCCATCGGGTTCTGCCTCAGGGCCGGACTGCCCCTCGCCCAGGCCGAGGATCTGGTCCAGAACGCCCTGCTCGTGCTCTGGCTCAAGTGGCCCGCCCTGTGGGACTGGGAGGCGAAGCGCCAGTGGGGATTCTTCAAGGGCATCGTGCGCCGCATGATCCCCGGCTACTACGAGGGCGAGAAGCGCCGGCGGACGCTGCCGCAGAAGGCGCTGCGCTCGGACCCCGACATCGAAATCGTCGGCGGCGAGATCGCGGTCACGGCCGCCACGGAGATCCCGCACCAGGCCGCCGCGGACCGCGCCACCCTGGACGAGCTGCAGCACCTGCTCACCCACCCGCGGCTCGCCCCCAACTACCGCGCAAGCCTCCAGCACGTCGACGACGGACTCACCGTGCAGGAACGCGCCGAACTGCACGGCACCACCGAAGGCGCCGAACGCGTCCGCACCCACCGCGCCCGCGCACGGGCCCAGGCCATCAAGACCAGCGAGGAGGAGGGAGAGAAGTGAGCGACGAACCGCAGCACCCGGACCACCCGACCGACCCGGCCGCCACCGACCACGGCCTCCACTTCGGCGCCGGCGACATCACCATCGGCAACATCCGGACCGGCAGCAGCACCGGCGACCGCGCGCTGTTCAACGGGCAGGCCTGGGTGGACGACCTGTACTCGACGGACCAGCCGGACACCCCTGCCTTCATCGGCGAGCGCGCGCTGTTCAGCGAGCAGGCCTGGGTGGACACTCCTGACGTCTTCGCGTACGTGCACATCAGTGGTGAAGAGAACGAACTTCCCAGCCACCACGTCGAGGAGCTCCGCTTCGCCGAGGAAGAGGACGAGGAGGCGTGGGCGCCGCTCGGCGACGAGGAGACCGAGGAGGAACGCGAGGAACTCGTCGCACGGATCGTCCGCGACGGCGAGGCGCTGCGGCGTGAACTCGGCCTCCCCGGCTTTCCCGGCACCCCCGCCGACCCGCGCCCGACGCCCGGGACAAGCACCGAGACGAAGACCGGCGCACGAACCGGCGACGAGTCGGCGCCGGCACCACGCGGCCGACGACAGCCGCGCCGACCGGGCGGACGGCGCGCCATCCGCCGGGTCCGCCGCGCCCTTGACTACCCCGCCGCGGTGTCTCGCACCATCAACCGGCTGCGAATGCTCGGCGCCGTCCTGCAGCTGACGCTCATGACCCTCGGAATCGTCGCGCTCGGCCTGGCCGTCTTCAGAGGCACCACACCGGACATCGTGCGCGCCATCGGCGCGTGCGCGTGTGTCGTAGCCCTCCTGGGCCGGCGGGCGCTGCGACGGGCTGTCGTGCGAGCGCGGCACACCCTGGCCCGAGGTGTGCAGATGTACCTGGGCGAGCAGCTCGACGACCACCGGCACGCCGGGGATCGGAAGGAGGTGTAACGCGCATCGCCGGTCGGCGCACCTCACAGTGAGGCGCGCCGACCGGCGTGCCCAACCCCTCGCCGAGGAGCAGCACCATGCCGTCGCAGGACCCGCAGAACACGTCCGCCCGCAACAAGACCACGCCCGGCGAGCAGCCTGACGGCACCGGTCCCATCCAGCGGCGGATCACCCTGTCCGTGCCAGTCCCCCGCCGCGTCAGCCTCACCGGCGCCACCGCGGTCACCGGCAGCAGCGCGCTTGCCGGAGCCATCGCCTCCGGGCACGCGCCCACCGAACCCGTCTACGTGTACTCCCTCGTCGCGCTGTCCATCGCGACCATGGCGTACGACATCGCCCGCAAGTCCCTGCGCCTGCGCGGCGCCTGACCCACTCCCGTCTGCCGGCCCCGGTCCGGCCCGGCCCGGCCCGGCATCATGATGCCCCACCCCCGCAACGAACCCGCGGGCGTGGGGCATCACCCATTCCCGGGCCCTGCGGCTGACGGAGCAGAGCGGCGCGCACGGGCGGCCGGGCGCTCGCCGGGCAGGCCTCGTACCGGACGACACGCCGCATCCGCGCGATCGGGCAGGATCCCGTTGGCCTCGGCCGCCGGTTCCGCGCGCGTGGGATCAGGAGCTCTGCGTTGTCAGGACTTGCAGTGCCTCCGCTACTGCTAAAGGTCGGCGGGATGCGTTGCATTTTTGCTTGTATTACAGCGCCGGTGTGCCGCCCGCATGTTGCTGCGCACATGGTGGCCACCAAGAGCCAGCGGCATGTGATGGTCCACAGTGGCTGCCTGTGGGTCGTAGCGGTCGACGTCTTGGGGGATGGCTTCGCCGCACAACTCACAGTGCCAGTTGGCAGTCTCGATGACGTCGAGGGGATCCACGTCCTCGAATCGTGCTCCTGGCAGGGCCCTGGAGGCGGAGGTCCACCGAAAGCTGTTGATTCTGGATGCGGGCGTCCTCGTGATGAACGCCGGGACGACGAGGTTTCGAGGGCGGCAGGAGTCGCTGCAGTAGTCATCTTCGCGCGAGGGGGTCAGAAGCGAGTCGCACTGCGGGCAACGTCGCTGGAACCAGGCCGTGTGTGCCGCATCTGCCAGGTACCTATTCAGGCGTTGGAGGAACGGAACGGTCACAGTGCGTCCTCATGCGTCATCGGTCCGGTGGTATGCCGCCCGCAGTCACAGGTGCGTGCTCGTAGCCGCCTGACGCCGAACTGGCTCGGAGGCGGAATTCTGATAGCCGCGCCCAGGGCTGTGGCCGTTGGCACACAGGTCCCGCCGAATGCCTCGTTTAGGCGACACAGCGCGGTGTCGGCCGCCGTGGACGCATTGATTACTACGATCCTCTTGCTCTGCACCACGTGCTCGATCGGGCCTAGCGCCAGGCGAACCTGCTCACGTACATGCCCTAGATAGTCGATCTCGCACATGGGTTGGAGTTTTCCGTCGGGGAGCCTGCCGCGTATGTCTTGGGAGGCAGCGCGCGCAGCCGCCCGCTGGGCAAGTGATTCCCGTGCCTCGTCGCAGGCATCGAGGATGCTGACTGCGGTGTCTGCAGTGAAGCGGTCGGACGCCTCGCGGGCGATGGTGATGTAGGTGTCCAGCAAGGTGGCCGGCCGGTTTTCGGGGTTCTGCCGAGCGATGGTCGTGGCACGCCGTTGCAGCTTCACTGCGGCGAGCCGCAAGGCCCGCTGCTCTTTCGCTGTGAGGGCTGCGGCGTCGTTGGCCTTCATGCGTGAGCGAAGAAGGGCAAGCTCAGCAACGTCAACATCGGCCGTGTGCGCCGCCTCTGCTTCCAGAGCGTCGATCACAGCTTTCTGTTCGGTTAGAGGCGGTTCCGTGTCCCAGCTCGGTGCGGCAAGTACTTCCTCTGATCGCATGAGGGCCGGCCAAAGTGGTGCGGTCCATCGACGCTTGGTCTTTGTGTCCTGTATGAACCATCGCAGTTCATGGCCGGAAGTCTGCGAGTCGATGACCGCCTGCTCGGCGTCCGTGAGCAGCCCTGATTCCTCTGCCCTGTGCAGCCTCGCCCAGCGCGCCGGGGCGGAGTGCACGTGAGACATCGAGACGGCGACAGGGGCAAGACCATGCAGTGCTTGGCGCGGCAATCGATCGAAAAGGGTCAGGCGCCCGCCAAGGTGAGGGTCCGGCGTGCTGCGACGGCAGATGCGGGAAACCTCCTGCGCCGTGTGGCGTAGAAACACCAAAGAGGTCCATGCGGCCTCGTCATGGAGGCGGAGGCCGCGTGTTCGCGGCATGCTCAACGTCAGCTGGCTCAACCGGTCCGATTCATGCAGCAGATACGCGGCCACACCTGCAGGCCCCTGCCGCACGGGGGCGACGCGAAGGTTCAGGCTGAAGGCCTCGTCGTGGCCGCGCACGCATTCCAGAAGGGCAGCACGGACGGTCGTGTTGCAGGCATGGGCCTTCGCGCGAGGCGCATCCTGTACCCTCGCCAACTGCCGTACGACCTTGGCGAGAGAGCTGTACGGCGCTTCTCCGCCCCACGTGGTGTTAGTCGCTCTCAGCACGAGAGGATGATGCCAGGCCCTGTGAAGGGGATGTGAACGTGGGTGGGTTCCCTCGAGCGGCGCGGCGAGTTGCCCATGTCGAATTGTTCATCCTGGTCTTGATCCGGCACCGGCGGCGCCCGGAGCAGCGCAGCCCTGAGCTCCCTTGTCAGCCGACGGACGACAGTGCGCCACGGTGGATCTCCGCCCCCGGCCGGAACCATGCCGCGCCCTCCCTTCCCCGGCATGTCGAGTGCGGGTCTCTTCTTGCAACGCTGGCGCGCCCTTTGGGCGTCTGGCCGACGCGCAAGCCATCTCGACGGCACTGCGGCGTGTGGGCGACCAGCGCTCCATGAGGGCGACCTGACGCCTCGGCGCTCTTATAAATGCGGGGCCTCATTTGAGGTAAAGTCTTTATAAGTTGCAGTCGACTCTCGGAGGTCCCCTTGACCCTGTCCCTCGTAACGCCACCCTCTGAACCCGATGATCTGCGGGCTCAGTTGGGAAGCATGGGGACCAGGTTGGAGTTCCTGCACGACGTACTGCGTGCGGGCGAGGCGGCAAGGCGAACCGCCGTCCCTAACGATCCGACGGGAACGGCTGGTCGACGGGCCTACGAGGCGCATGTGCGGACCCTGCGCGAGCTGCACATCGAGCACGAGAAGTGGGCGCGGCTTGTACACGGCCGCTTGGAGCTGGTCTGCAACGCCGATCGTTCGATCGCGATCGGCGTGATGGTCGGCGATGCGGCCACCGGGCTGGCAAGCCTGTTCCCGAAGAACGCGCGCCGTCGCGGTTCTGCCACGGGGCAGGTTACTCGCACCAACGCAGGCGAAAGCGCCTCGCACGTGCAGACAGCGCTGTTCGTGGCCGGCGCTGGACCTAATGGTGTGGCGTTGAGCGAGGAGGAAGCCTGTGCGCTGAAGACTTGGTTCCTGCTGTCCTACCGCAAGGAGACAGGGGACGCGGTACGGATCGACTGCGAGCTGTCTCGGCCTCAGAGGTTCGAGGATGGCTTCGTGGTCGAATGGGGAAGGCGGATTCCGCTTCCTGCGCTCACGATGGACGGAATCGAACCTTTGAACGATGATGGGCCTGGAGAGATCGACATCCCTGTCGATTTCCGCTGAGGCCCGTTGGTGGGGCGGCGGACTCGGTCGCCCCACCGTTGCACCACCAATAGTTGAGGCAGCCCCACATGGTCACCCCGTCCCGTATCACATTGGCCCGCAAGCGCAGGGGCCTGACCCTCGCCGAGCTGTCGGACCGGGCCGGGGTATCGCTGCAGAGCCTGTCCAACTACGAGACAGGCCGCACTGCTCCGCGTCCGGACACCTTGGGCAAGATCGCCTCTGCGCTGGACTTTCCCACCGGCTTTTTCGAAGGGCCGGCGCTGGATGAGCTTCCCCTCGAAGGGATCTCCTGGCGGGCACGCAGCAAGACCTCGTCGCGGATACTGGATGCTGCCCGGGCAGCCGGAACGCTTGGCGCAATGCTCTACGACTGGATCGACGAAAGGTTCCGTCTTCCAGCTGTGGACGTCCCCTCGCTGGGCAAGCCCGACCCGGAGACGGCCGCCGGTATGGTCCGGGCCCGGTGGGGGCTGGGCGAGGCGCCGGCACCCAACTTGGTCCACCTTCTGGAGGCCCACGGGGTGCGTGTGTTCTCACTGGACCCTGATCACGCCGAGGTCGACGCGTTCGCGGTGTGGCGTGACGGCGTGCCCTTCGTGTTCCTCAACACGCTCAAGTCGGCCGAACGAGGGCGCTTTGACGCGGCTCACGAACTCGGGCATCTCGTGATGCACGGCAGCGAGCATGCCTGCTCAGGACCCGAGGCCGAACGACAGGCCAATGAGTTCGCGTCCGCGTTCTTGATGCCTAAGGCGAGCGTCCTGGGCCACATGCCCTCGGGCGCGCACGTTGACCAGATCATCCGCGGCAAGCGGATCTGGAACGTCTCGGCCATGGCCTTGACCTACCGCTTGCACGATCTGGGCCTGCTCACCGACTGGCAATACCGCTCCACATGCGCGGAACTGAGCCGATTGGGGTACCGATCCGACGAGCCGGAGGGCATGGGGCAGCGAGAAACGTCGCAGGTGCTGACGAAGGTCTTCACCGCACTGCGTACGAAGCACGTCCGGCCTTCAAGCGTCGCGGCGGAGGTAGGGCTTTCCGGTGAGGAGATGAACAGACTCCTGTTCGGGCTTACCCTCACGACCTTCACCGGCGGCGGCCAGCAGGACGCCTATGCTCCGAGACGGAACCTGTCCGTAGTCCGCTGAGTAGGCCGCGATCAGAGTCCGGGCCGTGCCGTGATTCTTGAGGCCGACCGCTGTCGGGCAACTTGCGCAGCGCCCAAGCGGCTTGGCGCCACCTTCATGTGCAGCAGCTACGACGCCGACGGCTGCGCAGCCGCCACCGAGGTTCCCTGGAAGCTGCACGCAGACTGGCTGCCGAAGAAGGCACTGCGGAGCCGCTCTCTCGCCGCCGCAGTGACAGTCAAGCTGGCTTTGCAGCGGATTACTCAATGGCGTAGCAGCAGGCCACTGGCAGCTGGTAAAGGCCTTTGGATCGGGTCCCTGGAACGGGCGTACCCAACGACCGGAGGGTCCTGGTTGTTGGGTACAACTCGCAGCGCTCAAGGGTCTGGTGTAGGTGCCGACCCCCGGCATCCTTGCAGCGTGCAGCTTCCCGCCTCAGTCTCCGCGTTCGAATGGGATCGTCAGGCTCTGGCACTTCCGGATTCCGGAGAGGATGACGGTTCCACTGGGGCGGGCCGTCAGCTGCCGCAGCGGGTCCAGGATGATCCGTACGGTCGGCGGCGTGTCCGTTCCATGCTGCAGGCCGGAGACCACCACGAGGAAGAAGTCCCGCTCGGAGGCGGCCCGCTCGTACTCGTGCGGGGTCAAGGAGAGGGAATCCTCCTCCGTTTCCAGGAAAGACTTCACCTCGTAGAAGCGGCTCAACTCGTCAATGGCGTCCGCCCCGAGGCCGCGCTGGGCCCGCAGGTCCAGCAACTCCTCGGAGTCCCATGCCAAGGCCGCCCGGACGAGGTCGATAGCGACGGCCTCCTGCTCCAGCGGGGTGAAGCCCTTCGCACCGCTCCGCTGTCGGGGTACCGCCGAACTCGGGCTCGGACGGGACAGCACGGGACGGCTCGGGCCACCGGAAGGGGCAGCGGCTCCGGATCGTGACTGTTGCTTCTGCGAGGCCTCTGCGGGGTCCGTGAGTACCGGGCGCAGTTCAGCGGGGCCGACGAGCCGTCGCTGCTCGATCGCTGTGGGTGCCGGGGCAGGGAGGCGATCTTGGACGTTGACCAGGCGTGCTGGTCTGGTTTTCCCGGCCGCGCCGCTCCGTTCCGTCGTGTGGCGCGCGAGGGTCTCCTCGCGGAAGGCGGCCAGTCGTTGCTCCGCTTCCGCGTCGGCGGCCTCGTTGAGGGCGCTGATGCGGTCCTCTGCCCGGGTGATGTCGATCGCGGTCAGACCGGACTCGGCTCGTTCCCAGGCTGCGACCCATGCGTGCGCCACTTCACGCCGTCGGGCGCGGAAGCGACCTGCAAGAGTCCGGCCAGCGTGGGAGAAACGTGCGAGCGCCGAGGTGGACCGGACGTACAGGATGCCCTCCGCCCCATCAATCGCGGTCTCGACGGGGACGCGCATCAGGTCGGCACACCCGGACAGCGTGAGCGCGCACATCAGTCCGGGCTCGACGCAGACGACGAGATCGGACAGCTCGTCCCAGGTGCCGGAGAGTTCGCGGGCGGTACTGGGATCGTTGCGCTGGAGGTCCTCGCGAAGGTGGGCCACGGCCGCAGCGAAGCAGGCCGTGGCGTGCCGGTCGGGGTTCGGGATCCCGGGCACGTGCGGGGCTATTGCCACCGTTCAATCAGATTCGATCATATTATATGCATTAATGACCATTTCACTTTGATTCATCCCTGCTTGGGGGAGGCTGAGGCGCACAATATCTCGCGGCACTTGGAGGCCTGGTGAACGTAGCGCGATGCATGGCGGTACCGGCCGCAGTGCTTTGCTTCCTGCTCGCTGTTGGCGGCTGCGGTGGAGGCGGGACAGGCGGGAACTCGGGCGGGGTCGCTGCGTCGGGCGGTGGAGGTTCTGACGATCAAGGGCCGGCCATCCCGGCTGCGCTGATCGGCGACTGGAGCGGCGGCAGTTCCGATGGCTTCGAGTCTTCCGTCTACAGCTTCCGTGAGGACGGTTCGTTCAGCCAGGACATCCTCGGCCAGCGCATTACCGGACGCTTCACGGTCAGCGGAAGCCAGTTGACGATGTACCCGGCAGGGGGAGCGCCGCTCACGTTCCAGTGGAGTATCGGACACGATGGCTACCTGTACCTGGATGGCGAGAGTTACGTGCGGTTCAGGTGATTCCGCCTCCGGCCGGGGATCCGGCTGCCAGCCACTGCTGGAACTCGCGATGGCGAAACTGGTAGGCACCGCCGGACGTGCGGAGCAGGCCGACCTGGTGTGACCACTTGAGGAACCGCCCGAGCCTTCGGGGAAGTTGGCCCTGGAGACACAGCAGGAAGACCAAGTGCCTTCGACCGCCGCCGAACATCATCACCCAGCGCGCAGATACGGCCAGCAGACCCACGGCAGCGATGTCGAGGCCGGGCACCGAGGTAAGCGTAAGCGTATTAGAAAACGACATCACCCACCATGCGGTCATCGTGGAAATCCCGGCGGCGATGAACATCAAGCACCCGATGAGGAGATCGCCCCGGAATACGTAGCGCCACCTCACCGCCGTATTCACGTCGGTCGGATACATGCTGCCAAACGCCTGGCCGATACCGGACCCATTGAGAATCATGGTCCCCATCCGTACCGAGCAGAAAACAGTTACGGCCGGAATAAAGGTGACGAACCAATCCCATCCGATTCCGGAGAACAGCCAGGCCGCAGGAAGGGAGACGAGGCCAGCCAGCGCGGCAAGGACGAAGGCAGGGGGTAGTCCCGTGATCAGAAGCGACAGGGTTGCTTCGGAGAACACCCGCCCCCAGGGCACACAGGGAGGGAAGTCACCTGCCTGCCTAGCCACTTCCCATACCACCAGCACAGCGAAAAGGCCGATTAAACCGATCAGTTCCGGGCTTGGACTTTCAGTAAGGAGGGGAACGGGTAGCAGGAGAAGCGCGAAGAGGAGGCCAGCCGCCGCGGCGTCCAGGTAGCGCACTCGGTGCACGCCAGCGATCGGCCACAGCTGATGCTGGTGGATATCGACGCGCTCAACGGGGCCGCCCTGCAGATGGCAGGCGATCGTGCTGAGCCAGCGCCTCACTTTCTCGGCGTCATACCGCGTTGCTCCCGAGTCCACGACAGCCGGGATGAACAGGGCCAGAAGGCGGTCCCTTAGAGCCTGTGTCGTGGCGCACGTGAAGAGCTCCGAAGGCTCGCCGTTCCTGTTGTAGACCGTTTTGGCCAAGAACAGCCACCAAGGTGTGGTCAGGGTCTCCCGCAGCACAGCACCGTACTGCGGATGAGACCATCTCGCCGGCAGGGCGTCGAGAAAAGCTCGCCAACGCGGGTCGTCCTCGAATAGCACAGTGAGGTGGTCCTGGATCTGTGCATAGCTGATGGGATCGATGTCGATGCCGACTGCATGACGCAGACGCTCAGCCACGGGCAGGCTGTTGTAGTGGTCGGTGCGGCACATCAGAATCAGGGGTTGCTCAGCCACCACGGACCCGTATTCGTTGAGGACCTTCAATGCGGCCAAGGCACGAGGTGCCCGGGGGTCCGGCAGTTGCCGCCCATCCGGGCCACGCACAGGATTTCCGTCCCCATCAGTGCGGCCCGGGTCCATTTCATCCAGGCCATCCAGGACCGGAAGTACAAGCTGATGCTCCACGATCCAGATCGCACGTTCCTCGGAAATACCAGCCTTGATCACATGGTCGATCAGGAGCTTCTCAAACGGGACCTTGGTATCCCATTCGGCCAGTGAGACCCGCACGGGCACGGGTTCACCCGGCTTGCGCCGCTTGATGAGTTCCCTCACCAAAACCACTGACAGCACCGTCTTACCAGCGCCAGGAACGCCCGTGATGACGAGGCGAGGCTTCGTGCATGACTGGTAGTAGGTGGCGATGTCTGGGTAGTCGGGGCCCGCCG
Source organism: Streptomyces sp. NPDC096176 (assembly GCF_044763255.1). NCBI lineage: Bacteria > Bacillati > Actinomycetota > Actinomycetes > Kitasatosporales > Streptomycetaceae > Streptomyces > Streptomyces sp. NPDC096176. The sequence continues at coordinate 24,542 of NZ_JBIWFV010000024.1, forward strand.
AAGGACCGTTCCCTTCCAGCTGTCCGCGTTCCGGACCTTCACCACGGACCCTGCCGTAGGGACGACGGGTGAAGGTAAGGGTCAGCCGTTCTTCGTCAGCCCCAACCAGAGCACGCAACTGCCGCCCTTCGGCCTTACGAACCGTTCCCGCCAGCGTTCCAGCCGCCTTCTCGGCGAGTTCGAGCGCGTCGTCCGGCTGCGGCCAGGCAGCCTTCACGCCAGCCAGCGCGACCGGGAGACCAACCGCCCCGAGCACCATTGCCACGATCGAGGAGGTGTCGCCCGCATCTAGGCCACCTCTCGCCAACTGTACGATCGCCCATCCGCACATGATCAACGCAGACAGCCCAGAGATCAGTAGGGCCAGCCCCATCCAGCGCCTTCGAGCCATACCTGAAGTGTGCTCAGAGCCACCCATGACGGATACGCGGGACTGATAGACCGTGACAGAAGTGGCACAGAGCAGCGGGGCAGTTCATTCAGACGAAGGGCCAAGGCTCTTTTCCCCCTCAGGAAATGCCGCTTGCCGCAGTAAATGCCGGATTTACTGCGGCGGAGCCTCTACCGCGATCTTCGCGACCTGCGGCGGGACGTTCCGGCCGCCGAGGTGAGGTGTACGCATTTACTGCGGCAGGGCAGGGGGCGGGACGGGTGTGACGATCGCCAGCGACCGAACTCGGGAGTGGGGGCGCTCTCCGGCTGCCGCGCGCCCGGGTGGTGCCCCTGTCCGCTCCGCCCTCGTCGTACACCGCGGCGGTCGAGCGGTACCTCACCGGCGCGGGCATCGCCAAGTCCTCCGCGCGGATCTACCGGATCTCGCTGACGACGTGGGGGTGGATGCTCGCCGGCGAAGCGGCGCCCACCGGTCCCGCTCGCCGGGGCGCGAAGCCGCCCGTCTTCCCCGTCGCCGCCATCGACGACCCTGCGCTGCCGGAGGTTCTGGCCGAGCTGGCGGCGGCGCGGGCGGACGAGATGGACGCCGACACCGTCAACCGGGAACTGTCCGTCGGCCGCAAGGCAATCGGCTGGTGGCAGCGCCAGGGCTGGATCCTCGGCGACCCGACAATCGGCATCGAGCGGCGGCCGGCACCGCCGGACCGCACCAAGGCCCTCTCCGAGAACCAGATCGCCGCCCTGTGGCGCCTGGACGTCGGGCTCAGGGAGAAGACGTTCTGGAAGGTCCTCTACGAAAGTGCCGCACGGGCCGATGAGGTGCTGTGCCTGAACGTGGAAGACCTGTACCCGCAGGACAAGCGCGGCAGGATCACCGCCAAGGGTGGGGCGACGGAGTGGATTCACTGGCAGTCCGGCACCGCCCAGCTCCTGCCCCGACTGATCGCCCGCCGCACCCGCGGCCCGCTGTTCCTCACCGACCGCAAGGCCCCGGCCGGGACGCCGACGCTCGACGTGTGCCCGGAGACCGGCCGGGCCCGGCTCTCCTACCGCCGGGCCGAGGAGATCTTTGAGGAGAACACCCGGCTGCTGGCCAACCCGCTCGCCTCACCCGAGGACATCGAGGACCTGGACGGCTGGACCCTGCACCGGCTGCGGCACTCGGCGCTCACGCACGACGCGGAGAGCGGCACCTCCACCCCGATGCTGCTGGCCCGGTCCCGCCATGCCTCCGTCCGCTCCCTGGAGCGGTACGCCCGCCCCGGCGTCGACGCCGTCGCCCGACACGTCGCCGAACGCGACCCCGCCGCCCGCCGGAAGCACTGACGCTTCCAAGATCAACTATTGGCGGCTTCTGGGCTCACCTCGGCGATACCCCAGCATGTGTCGGAATCTATCGGCCGGACCGTTCCTCGACGTTGATTTCCGACGCGAGTTGTCGACAGTGCTCACCTGCGGGTTCGTGATCACGGGCCGAAGTGTCGGCAGACGGTCGTTTGCCGACACTCAGTGCTCATTGCCGCGTCAGGCTTTGCGGGGCCATGATGACCACATGGACCGCACCTGGCTACCCGATCCCGATGCCGCACGCCAGGACCTCAGGGACGCCGTCTCGGAAGTTGCACTGCACATCGCGAAGCAGATGCGCGCCCACGCAGACGCCGTATCCCTGCTCCTGGAACGGGGAAGACTGCGGCGATCGACGAGGGAAGCAGCAGACCTCATATATGGCGTACCGAATGGCTTGGCCATCCTCCAATACCTGGCACGGGGTCCTTGGCCAGCTCTTTTAGCTGCTTGGCCTGCGCAGTCCTCAACCTCGTCCTTGCTGAGATGCGGCTCTCGTCGTCCATGCTCATCACGAGGCCGAGCCGGCTGCTCGGGCACGGCCCTCCGCTGGGGTGCGGGGGCGGGGCACGGAGATGGTCAGCGTGAAGTCGAGGCGCTTGTCCATATCGAGCCGGAAGGTTCCGTAGGGGTTGATGTTCGACCAGAACAGGGCGGTCAGCCCGCGCCGGTCCTCGTCCGTGAGCTTCTTCGCCCAGGCCGGTTCGGCGAGGACCTGCTGAAGCAGCAGCGTGTTGACGTGCACTAGCGCGGACTGAAGCAGGTGCAGAGCGAGCATCGAGGTCTCGGCGTGTTCCTTGTCCGGGCCGGTGAGCGCCCCGTCCTTGCCGTAGTGCAGCACGGTGTTCGCGCTGTTCCAGTTCTCCACGACCTGGAGTCCGCCGTGGACCTCGCGGCGCAGGTCGGGGCTGGCGAGGTAGTCGCACGCGAAGATGGTGCGCACCGCGCGGCCGAGTTCTTCGAGGGCGGCGTAGGTGGGGTGTTTGGGGCCGCCGCGGGTGAAGCGGCGCAGTACTTGCTCGGCCTCCGCCGTCCCCAGGCGGAGCGCCGTGGCGTACTTGACCATCTGGTCGTACTGCTGGGCGATCAGGTCCCAGCGGATAGCGCGGGTCAGGGAGCCGCCGAGCGCGGGCCAGCCGGGCGGGTCGTCGTCCGGGCGGTACAGGCGGATGCTGCCGATGTTCTCACTGGCGAAAGAAAGCCGCTGGGGCCTTGTACGCGTTGGGCTGTGTGCTGGTCTTCGAGGAGGATCGGGGCAGGGCCAGAGCGAAGGCAGCTGGGTGCGGCACGGGAGCAGGCCTCAGAAGCACGACGGCGGGGTCGGAATCAGGGCTAGAAGCGCTGATATTGCGAGCGGGGTGCTGGAGAGGCGTGCTGTGGGTCGTGAGGAATATCAGGAACTGGTCAGGAGTCTGACTGCCCGGCTGCGCCGACGTGGCGCCGGGGCGGGTGCGCAGCAGGAGCTGGTCTCGTGCTCTGTCCTCGCTGCGAACGCGGGCCACAACCGGGACTGGTCCTGGCCCTGCGACAGCGAGGTCGGCGGCTTCAACCCCTACGGCTGGAACGCCACTGATCAAGCCCGATTCACCGCCGTGTGGTGCGATGCGGCTGACGATCTGGTCGATGAACTCATCGAGGCCTATGGTGCGATGTGGCCATGGGTGTGCCCGTCGCAATTGCTGACCCGTCTGCCGGACGTCGCTGGTGCCATCCGTGGCCTTACTGAGCACCGAATGATCGGCCAGGGCCACACCTACCGGGACAAGCCGGACAGCGTGTACGAGCATGCCGCAATGTACGGGGCCTTCCACGCCGCTCGCTCACGCCGTGTGTGGCCGGATTCCCCGCGTCAGGTCTGCCCACTTTGCCGCGCCCCGTTCACAGGCGGTCAGCTCAACCCGTGGATGATTCGTCAGTTCGGGCCGGCCCGGTGGTGCAAACAATGCTGCACGGGTGCCCGCGACGGTAACGGTGCGCTCCATACTCCCGCGGCAGCCCGCCAGGCGGTCGTGGCTCTCGCCGCCGCCCTGGGCACGGTGCCGCCGCAGAACTTCGCCCAGAGCCCGGTGGCATTCGACCTGCCTGACAGGCAGCGGGATGCCATCGTCACGGCGATGGCTGCCTGCCCGCCGGCGAAGACGATTCGCGCACTTCATGGAACCGCCAGCTGGCTTGACGTCCTGCGTACGACAGAAATCGTCGGCGACGCGTGGCGGCCGGCCCGCGGCACCTACTGCTCCGCCACAGACGGACACCCCTGCCGCTCTCTGGCCGAGCGCACCATTGACGACTGGCTCACGCGCCACGGCATCTCCCACCAGATAGAACCGCTCTGGCCCAAGCACCCACGTTTCAACCCGCACGGGCGACGCCGCGCCGACTGGCAGTTCACCGACGGCACCTACCTCGAGTACGCCGGCCTGAACAGCGACGACTACGTCGCCAAGATCCAGGCCAAACAAGACCTCGCCCGTGCAACAGGCATCAGGCTCGTCGTCATCACTCCACCCGATCTCGCCAATCTGACAGCTGTCCTCGGCGAATGGATCCCCCAGAGCCGCTGACGGCACAGTGCGCAGCCGACAGCGGATCGCGTGGCCGGGGCTTCCTGCGGAGACAGGCCACCGGCTGGCCCCGAAACGTGACGGGCGGAGGCTGCGCGGGGTCAGTCGAAGTCGAAGGTGGCGACGACGGGGGCGTGGTCGGACTCGGGGTATTTGACGTCGGTGGCGAAGGCGATCGAGTCGTCGTGGAGAATCTCGTTGTGGATCTCTGAACCGCGGTAGTGAGCGAGGAGGTTGCGGGTGACGAGCATGTGGTCGATCATCTGGCCGCGGCCGTGGTGGAACAGGGTGTAGCGGGCCTCGCTGGGGATGGTGTGCTCGATGGGAACCAGGACCCGGGCAGCAAGGTCGCCGTTGTTGGTGTCCTCGACATTGCCGCAGATGGCCAGTACCGGGACTTCTTCGGGCTCGGCGTTGAAGTCACCGGCGACGATGATGCGCGCGCCCGGGTCGTCGTCGAGGATCTGGTCGACGAGGCGCCTGACTTCCAGGGCCTGGCTCATCCGCTTCATGGACGACAGGAAGCTGCCCTCGGCCCAGCTGTCGGCGCTGCGCCAGATGCCCTTCTGGGGGTCGATCACCTGGCCGGGGATGTCGCTGGGGATCTTGGATTTCAGATGCACGGTGATGACGTGCAGCAGGCGGCCGGGTGCTGCGTGGTCGATGTCGATCTGCGCGTGCAGGATGGGCCGCTCGATACCGATCGGGACCGGCTCCGCGTCGGCGGGTGTGGCGGTGAGCCGCTGATAGCGGGGCTCGGCGACCAGATCGTTCTTCAACTGCTGGTGCTTGAGGACCGGCAGGTGGGTGGCGATGACCAGGTTGCGCACGTCGAAGACCGCGTCGCTCGCCGGCTTGGTGCTGACCAAGGCCGCGCCGTCGAGGTTGGTGCCGGTGAGGAGCTCCTTCAGCGCGAGCAGGGCACGCGGCTGGCCGGGGCGCTCTTGTCCGTGGACTTCCTGGAAGCAGGCGATATCCGCCCGCAGCCGCGTGATCTGCGGCTTCATCAGTGTGATGCGTTCAGCCAGCGACGGGCGCTGGCCCGCAGCGGTCTCGTCGAAGTTCTCCAGGTTGAACGTGGCAATCCGGATCTGTGTCACAGGTGTCCCCAAGGCTCGCCATGGCCGGAACACGCAGCGTAACCAGGCGTGCTGACGGTGAAGGTGAGGCACGCTCGGCGTTCCGCCGACTGCCAGGCACTCACGCTGTTGGCCCGGGCTGCAAGGGCGTTCCGGACGGCATCGGGCAGGACCTGAGGGGACGGTGGATGCCTTCCCATCACTCATCCGGAGCCTGAATCAGCCGCCGTCGGGGCGACCATCGAGGTCTCGCCGGCGGCGGCTTTCCCGGGATCCTCCCAGCTCTTTGAGACCAGCCTCTCCGTGCCCCGCAGCTCCATGCTCTGGCACCTCTCCCCCTTAGGCGGTTCGCCCGACTCTCAGCGCTGCCACGGCTGGCGATGCCGAGGCGAGTCTCACACCGGTCGGATCTGGGCCCGGCCGCCGATCGATCGCGGCGGAGGTCTGCAGAGGAACTTCCGACTCAGGTCCCTGGAGCCGCTCCGGAATCCGGTGGATTCTGCGCGGAGGGCGAGGCACAATCCGGCGAAGAACCGGGGCGAGGGGGAGCTTGTTTGGACGTGTTCGCGTGTGCCGGGTGCGGCACCGAGCTGACGGCGCCGGTGTCCCGAGTCGCCCTCCCGGTCCATACCCATCACGGGGGCTGGGAGGAACTCCATCCTCCGCTGATGGAACCCGCGACGTACGCCGTCGACCCCCGGCCCACTGGACCGCCCTGGCGGTTGTGGGAGGAGGTCGGAGAGGATGCGGCTGCTCGTCAGTGCGTGTACGCCCCGGTGTACTCCGTCTCTTTCGGCGCGCGGAACAGGATCGTCATCGCCCCTGGCGACTCCCGGTCCATGACCCTGATCCCCGAAAAGTGCGAGGGCTACTGCCAGGGCGTGGACGGCCGGGCCGGCCCCAACCTGGCGTGCGAGGGATGCGGGCGAGCCGTGGCGACCCGCATGGACGACTGCGGGATGTGGCAGACGGTGTGGCTGGAGCCCGACGCGGTCGAACGCCGCCCCTCGGGGCTCCCAGCCGGGCGGCCTCCCGACTGGGACGATTTGGAGCGCGCCGAGCACCGCGTCCCACCCGTCGAACCCGACGGGTCGTGGAGCCGCCGCTGGGAGGCGGCGGTCGGAGTCATGCTGGCCCACCTTGTGGTGGCCACCGAGGACCGCCCGGTGACCCTCCCCGTCGGCCCCGTCGCCGACCTGCTAGGCGACGCCGTCGGCCGGTACTTCCCCGCCGGACCCGAGACCCGGACCGTGGGACTGGCCGGCCCCGGGATCGGCACGCCCCGGCCCCGCCCCGACGTTTTCCTCGTCCCCCGCCACCCCCTCACCGGCGCGCCCTGGCGTCCGCCCGGCGACGAGGGGGCTGTGGTGCCGCTGGACAGCGGGCTCTGGGCGTACCTTGCCCACCCAGGCGAGACCTCGCCAATGCCCGCGACCGGAGTGCTCCCGGAGGGTGTCCTGCGCGACGACTACCCCCTGCCGCCACATCCCTGGTGCTCGCTGACGCCCCACCGCCACGCCTTCGACTACACCCTGGTTAGGCTGCCCGCCGTACGCGGTCCTCGACTGAGCAGGTACCGCGACGCGTACCGCCGGTGACCCGAGTCAAGGTGGCCTCGTTGACAACCAGCGGGGCAGGATCGGCCCTGTGATGCGCCATGTCCATGAGGATCCCGAGCTGCTGGCCCTGGTTCGCCGCTATGTCACGCCCGAGCGGCGCAACCTGAAGCTCGGCGGCAGCATGCTGCGCATGCAAAATCCTGAGTAATGAGTCTCCAGTCGGTGGGGAGGGCCTCGGTGGGTTACGAGTTGCAGGCGGTGATCGCGGGAGACGAGTTGCTGCGTGCCGCGTCACGGAGCGTTCCTGGCGCCCGGGTGGCGTCGCTGCGTCAGGGCCTGTCGCTGATGCCGATGACGGATGAGGTCTTCGACGCCGTCACGGACGGCAGCACCGCGGGAGCTCTGGGGTTTTGGCGGCTGCCAGGAGGCTTCGAGAGGTTGCTCGCCCAGTGGTCCGCCGCAGGGCCCGTCGCCTATGTAGAGGCCGATTACTTCGGTGGCGTCGGCGAGCAACGGGCCGCCGTCTGGGCTGACGGGGCGCTGGCAGTGGGGCCACTGGATGCGCCGGCGAAGAAGTGGTTCTCGCGAGCAGTCAGCCCCATCTCGCAGGCCCTTCGGCAGCTCGGCGTGAGGAGCAGCCTGGGCGAGGACGAATTCGAGGCCGTGGGACTGGACCGCCATCGAAACAACGACCACTGGATCTCTTCCAGCACCTCTTGAGTCCGCGCCGAGCGGCAGCGACTTCCGGAATCCCGCATAGCCTGGCAAGTTGCTAACCGAACTCGCAGAATCTGCCAGCAACTCGGAGAAGTTGACACGCACGACCGGCAGGCAGGACGAGGACCCTTACCTGCTCGCTTGCTCTCCTTACTTCCCTAAGACGGTGTCCTACATGGTGAGGTTGCAGAAGCGCTTGTAGCAGCAGATGGCGGCGGCGAGGCCGAGGAAGGCCAGGTAGTTGCGGGGGTGGCGTTCGTAGCGGTGGTTGAGTCGGCGGTAGCCGGTCAGCCAGGACATGGTCCGCTCGATGACCCACCTGCGTCGGCCGAGCCGTTCGCTGGACTCGATGCCCTTGCGGGCGATGCGGACTCCGATGCGTTTGCCCCATAGCCATTTGCGCAGGTGAGGGACGTCGTACGCTTTGTCGGCGTGCAGGCGTTGGGGTTTGGAATCGGTCGTGTGGGATTCGTGTCCCATGTGGAAATGGGACAGCATCGGCTTCAGCGCCTGGCTGTCGTGGGTGTTGGCCGCGGAGAGTCCGACGCGTAGGGGCAGTCCGTCCGCGTCGGACAGGACATGCATCTTGGAACCCGGCTTACCCCGGTCCACGGGACTCGGACCTGCAAGTTCGCCCCCTTTTTAGCGCGGACATGGGCAGAGTCGAGGACCGCTCGGGAAAGGTCGACCAGGCCCTGTTCGTCAAGGAGTTGGAGAACCTTCTGGTGCAGCCGACCCCAGACCCCCGCACGGGACCAGATGACGAACCGGCGATGCACAGTCGACTTCGACGCCCCGAAACACGGCGGCAACGCCCGCCAGGCACAGCCGCTGACCAGCACGTAGATGATCGCGGCGAAGACCGCCTCGTCATCGATGTTGGCGACCCCGCCGCCCTGCGGCCGCACGCGAGCCGGCGGCAACAACGGCCTGGCGATCTCCCACAGACCCTCCGGAACAATCCAACCCCACCGTCCACTCCCCATGCCCAGCACAACCGCCAACTGACCATGTAGGACACGGTCTAAGACCGTGTCCTATGTGGTGAGGCGGACGAGTCGCATGTAGCAGCACAGGGCTGCGGCGAGGCCGAGAAAGGCCAGGTGATGACGGTCATGCGGTTGGGGCTGATGCGTGATCTGCGGAAGATCTGCCAGGACTTCAGCCGTGCCATGCCGCGTTCGACCGGTGCCCAGGCCGCGGCCAGAGCCCGGTTGACGGTGCGCTGGGTGAGGGTGAGCTCGCCGCCTGGGGGGCGTTTGAGTCCGGTGGTGACCCAGGGGCCGGCGCCCTGGTAGGCGCGGTCGGCAAGGATGGGGACGCCCTGGCGTTCGCAGATCCGGATGATGTGGTGGGTGCGGGCCGCGGTCAGGTCGTGGGAGCGGCCCGGCAGCGCGGGCGAGATCCACAGCACCTCACTGTGCGTCGGGGCCTGGGGGGTGTACCAGCACCAGCTAGCCGGGCCGCCTGAAGTACTCGAAGGTGCAGCTACCAGCGCATGCCGAGTTCGTCGAGTGATTGGATGCGGTCAGCCGAGAGCTGGTCTTTGCGGCGGCGGGCGTTGCTGATCCACTGCCCGAGACGTACGGGTTCTCCGCCGAGGACTTCGATGTGCCGCTGAGGAACGTTGAGATGCCCTTCTCGGTGGTGGAAGGCGCGGGCGGCCGTCAGGGCCTTATCCCAGTTCCGGCGGGCTGGTTTGCCTGCGTCGAGGGGCGGTTCAGCGGTCTGTGTGAGGCCGAGGCCGGCGAGCAGACGCCGTTGCCCTGGGTGCAGGCGATCTGGGTGCAGGCGTTGTGTGTGCAGCCACTCCCCCAGGCAGTGTCCATCGTTGGTGGTGTAGTCGCGGGGCAGGTCGGTCAGTGAGTGGCCGGTTTCGCGGTGCCGACAGGCGGCGTGGTAGGTGCGTTGCCAGGTCAGCGGCCACGGGGGGTTCCAGTTGGGGTCCAGATCCTGGAGGGCCTGGGTGCGGGCTGTGTTGAGTTGTCCGGCGCGTTTGCGCTGGGTGGCGAGCCAGCGGCCGAGGGCGAAGCCGTCGTGCCGGTGGTCGACCGGGACGGCCAGGTGGCCGTGGAGTGTGGCGTAGGCGGCTGCGTGGGCGAGGCCGCGTTCGAAGGCGTGCTGGCGGGGGTTCCAGATGATGTCGAGGCGCTCGAGGGCGGTGGTGCGGGCGGTGTCGAGGGCGCCGGTGGTGTGCAGGTGGCGTTGCCAGGTGAGCCAGCGGCCGAGCGAGTAGCCGGTCTCGTCCTCGTAGGTTTGGGGGACGTCGAGGTGATGGTGGGTGCGGTGATAGCGGCGGGCCGCTGTCAGGCCTCGGCGCCATTCGGCGCTCTTGGGGGCAAGGACGCGCAGGGTGAGGGCGAGGGCGACTTCCTCTTGCTGGGTGGGGCGGTCGAAGCGGAGCCAGTGGCCGGGTTCGTCACTGGTGAGGGTGGGGCGGTTGGTGCGGGGGTCGGCGAGGCGGGCGGTGAGGCGTTCGTCGTGGGCGCGCAGGGCTTGGACGGTGCGCCACAGGGGGGTGTAGGCATCGGCGCCGAGGAGGTCGTCGGGATCCTCGTCGGGGGTGAGGTAGACGGGAACGATCAGGGTGGCCTTCTTGCCGGCCCCGGGGGGCTGGCGCAGGGCGCGGCCGACGGCTTGCACGGTGTCGACGGGGCTGTTCTTGGGGTCGGCGAAGACGACGGCGTCGATGGAGGGGACGTCGATTCCTTCGCCGAGGACGCGGGCGTTGGCGAGGACGGCGGGCTGTTCGGGATGGGTGTGGGCGGCGAAGTCGAGGAGGACGCGGCGGCGGACGCGGGGCGGGTGGGTGCCGCTGACCCAGTTCGACCACAGTCCGTCGGGTTGGAGTTCGGCGGGGAGGGCTGCGGCGGTGTCGGGGAGGGTGGTGGCGAAGGCGCGGGCGTCGGCAACGCGGTGGTGGAAGGTGAGGACTCGGCGCAGTTGGTGGTCGTGGATGGCTCTGAGGACGGCGACTTGGCGGCCGGCGAGGCGCAGGCCGTCGACGCCGGCGCCGGGGCCGGTGGCGAGCCAGTCGCGCAGGTCGGTGTCGTCGACCACGGGGACGAGGATCTGGTAGTCGGCGAGGAGGCCGAGGTCGATGGCGTCGGAGAGGGTGAGCCGGTAGGCGACGGGGCCGAAGAGGGCTTCATCGTCCATGGAGGCGACCGGGTCGTCGCCGCGGTCGTTGTCAGGGTCCCAGATGCGGGGTGTGGCGGTGAGGTAGAGGCGGCGGGTGGCGGGGATCTGGTCGTCGTGGTGGATGGCGGCCCAGGCTTTGCCGAGCCGGCCCGCGGTGCGGTGGGCCTCGTCAACGACGGCGAGGTCCCAGGCGGGTAGCCGGTGGCTGTGGTGCGCTGCGAGCAGGGTGGGCAGGGAGGCGTAGGTGGCGTAGACGGTCACCGGCCCGGACTCAACCGGAGTCAGGGCAGCGAGTTCGGCCGGATCCGTGGTCATGGGGATGTCGCCGGCCGAGGGATGCTCGACAGCCTGCCGTGCCGAACAAACCGCCACCGCATGGCCTTTACGGCCCGCAGCGTGCCAGGAGCGCACGGTCTGGGACAGCAGGTCCAGCGTCGGCACCAGGACCAGGACACGGCCTCGGGCAGCCAGCCGGAACGCCGTGCGGGCGGCGATCAGGGTCTTCCCGGTACCGCAGGCGGCCACCACGGTGACGCGGGTGTGCGTACGCAGCGTCTTGACCGCCGCGGTGACGGCCTCTTTCTGGTGCGGCCGAAGCTCGAGGTCGGCAGTGGCCATGGCTGGTGCTTTCGGATGGTCGGCGGGCGACCGGAGCATTGTGGCATCCGGCCGCGCGGTCATTCTGCGGTTGCGGTGAGTTGGTGGAGGGTTGAGCCGGTGGTGTCTTTGCGGACATGGAGCCGGTGGGTGATGCGGCGGCGCAGCTCGGGGACGTGGCTGATCAGTCCGACGGTGCGGTCGTGGGCGCGCAGGGAGTCGAGGACGTCGAGGACGTCATGGAGGGTGTCTTCATCGAGAGTGCCGAAGCCTTCGTCGATGAAGAGAGTGTCGAGGGCTTGTCCGCCGGATTCGGCGGTGACGACGTCGGCGAGGCCGAGAGCGAGGGAGAGGGAGGCGAAGAAGGATTCACCGCCGGAGAGGGTGTCGGTGTCGCGGTCGCGGCCGGTCCAGGCGTCGTTGATCTTCAGGCCGAGTCCGGAACGGGCGCCGTGGGAGGCTCGGTGGTCGGAGTGGGCGAGGGTGTAGCGGTGGTCGGACATGCGGGTCAGGCGGGTGTTGGCGGCGGCGACGACTTCTTCGAGACGGGCGGCCAGGACATAGGCCTCGAGCTGCATGCGCAGGTGGTTGCTGGGCGAGGTGCCGCTGATCATGCCGTGCAGGTGGTCCGCGGTGCGGTAGGAGTGCTCGAGGGGTTCGAGGCGGCGGGTGTGGGCGTCGAGCTGTGCGGTGCGGTCGGCGAGGGCGGTGGTGCGGGTGGCTGCGCTGTCGGCGGTGTTGGCGGCCTGGGTGTGGCGGGTGGTGGCGGCTTCGAGCTCTGCGGTGGCGGTGGTGAGGTCGGCTGTCGGCTCGGCGGCGGCAGCGGCGAGGTCTGCGTCTTCGAGTCGGATGGTGAGGGCGGCGCGCTGTTCGCGCCAGGTGTTGATTTCTTTGTCGATGGCCTGGAGTTCGGTGTCGGTCAGCAGGGCGTCTTCGGCCGCTTCGCGGGAGGCGAAGCCGTGGGTAGTGGCGGCTTCGGAGGCTGTCGTGTTGGCTTGGCGGTCTTCGTCGGCGGCGCGAGTGGTGGCGCGGGCGGTGTCGGCGGCCGCAACGAGGTGGTGGGCGCTTTGGGTGAGGTCGGTGATGCGGGCGGTGAGGGTGCGGGCGCCGGCGCGGGCTTTTGTCAGACGTTGGTCGAGCTCTTCGCGCTGGGCCGCGAGGGGGTCGTACGTGGCGTCGGCGGCGGCCAGCCGCTTCTCCGCTTCCCTGTGAGTGCGGGTGAGCAGGTCGAGTTCACGCTCCAGCGCGGCGAGTTCTTCGGTGGCCGGGCCGGCATCGGCGGCGTGGGCGAGTGCTTCGGCGAGGCGCTGTTTGAGGGCGTCGTGCTCGGTTGTGAGGTCTGCTACGGAGATGTCGCCGCCGGCGGTGCCGCGGGCTGTGCCGACGCGTTCGAGGGCCTTGCGGAGTTCGAGCTGGAGGTCGTCCTCTGTTTGGCCGGCCTGGGTGTGGCGGGCTTCGGCTGCCTGCTCGTCGGCAGCGGTGGGCTGATCCGGATGGGGTGCGGCGGGGGCGGGGTGGGTGAGCGAGCCGCAGACCGGGCATGCGTCGCCATCGGTGAGCTGGGAGGCGAGTTCGGCTGCCATGCCGTCGGTGCGGCGCCTTCGGATGCCGATGTGCTCTTGGGCAGCTGTGCGGGTCGCCGTCTGTGCCTGGGTCAGGCGCCGGGTCAGTTCGTCGGCCTGGAGTTGCTGCTCGACGCGGTGTCGGGCAGCGGTGAGACGGGTTGTCAGAGAAGCGAGTTGGGTGTCGAGCCCTCGGCTTTCCTCTTCCGCGGTGCGGGCTGCTTCCATGCGGGTGTTCAGGGCGGCGCGGAGTTCGGGGGCCTGCTCGAGTCGTGCGGTGCTGTCGCCCAGGTCGTCGGTGAGGCGTGTGCGTTCGTCCTCGATGCGCTGCAGTTCGCCGACGAGCTGGTCGGCTCTGGCTTCGTCGGGGAGCAGGGCCTGCAGGGCACCGATGTGCCTGCGGATGTCCTGCTCGGCGGCGGTGAGCTGGTCGGGGCTGAGAGCGGCGTGCGCGGGGGCCAGGAGAGCTCGGGCGGCTGCTTCGTCTCTTTGGGCGTGGGTGTGCTTGGTGGCGGCTTCGGTGCCTGCGTGCAGCAGGGGTGCGAGCTGTTGGGCGAGCTGGGCCTGCGCGCGGCGCTGGGCGAGCTGTTCCTGGTGGGCTGCCTGCTCGGTGAGCATGTCGAGCTGTTGGGTGAGGGTGTGGTGCTCGCTGCTCGACGCGTACACGGGCCGACCAGTGCCATACAACCGGCCGAACGAACCCTCGCCGAGCTGGAGCTGAGCCGACGGAGAGATCACCAGAGATCCGCCAGCCCGGCGGCTACGCGGTGCCTTGGCGCAGTGCCTTGGAGCAAGAGATCACGGACGGTACGCCGTCCTCCAGGACACGACCGTTCCCACTCGTCCGCTCCGCCGCCCCTGTCGAGACCACGAGTGAGGCCGGCGGAGCGGGCGAGGGAACCTTCTCCTGCCGCCTCGGGTTCACCCGTGCCGCCGCCACGCGGGCCTCACCGTGATCGAGGTCAACCGGCCCGACAAGGCCGAACGGCGCCGGATCGTCAAGTCGGATCCCATCGACGCCTATGCAGCCGCCCGCGCCGCCCGGCCGAGCCGAGTTCGTCGAGGACCAGGCGGTGGAGCTTGGCCCGCACCCTGGCCTTCGTCCACTCGGTGAACCTGCGATGGGTCGTGGCGCCGGACGGCCCGAACGACGCAGCAGGCAGCTGCTGCCACGTACAACCTGACGTCGCCACGAACACGATCGCCGCCACCACCTCGCGGTCACCGTGGCGCCGCCGGCCACCGCCCTGCGGCCGCGATGGCGCTTCCGGAACCACCCGCTGGAACAACTGCCACAACTCATCCGGCACCAGCCGCTCAACGATCCCCACGCCGGGAGGCTACCGACCGCAAGGAGAAGGCCCGTAGTCAGCGGCCCATTCGGCGCTGCTCGTCGAACCGAAGCAGCACCCGAACCAGACGCCACACTCCGGCCATCGCTCCGAGCAGCGCGCCCCCCACCAACACGCCCTTCTCCGCAGAACCAGAGATGCCAAGGGCCAGGACGAGAGTCAAAGCGACGGCGAAGATCACCGCAGCCAGCACGGCGGCAGTCACGAGGGCGAAAACGATCTCCACCGTCATTGCGTCCTTTTCCCACCGCGACTCACGCCCCATGTCCATGCTGCAAGTCTCACATCACGGTCAAGCCATCGCGCCTGGGCCTGACATCCTGACTCTGACGGGCAGAGGCGCGGTCACTAATTGAGTTGACTTCTAGAGGTCGTTTTCGTCCGATGTTTCATCCCGGAATGGGCTGTTTAGCGGTCTTCTTCGGGTCGCGCCAGGAGATGGTGGTCTCGCCGGTGAGGCG
>NZ_JBIWFV010000025.1:0-33258 GCF_044763255.1 Streptomyces sp. NPDC096176
GGAAGCTCCGCTGCAGCACCAACCGCATCACCGCGATCGTCCAAGCCGTCCTCGTCCTACATCACGCGGCAGCCTGAGGTTGGAAAAGGCTCACTTATCGTGACCAACATGTCGGACGGCTTGCGAATACACGACGCCTGAACATGCTGCCCTACCAGTCCACCCGTACTCGCGCTGTGCCGGGCCATGGTGCCGGTGGCCACCGCACCGTGCCCGGGGGCGCGTTCGGAGGCAGCTCCGTCGTGCTCCGCCATGGCTACTTCCCCTTCGCGAGCTGGTCGACGTCCGGTCATCGGCGGAATGAGTATCCAATTCTCGTTGTCGTTGGCGGGGGCTCGATCCACTGTGCGACGGCCCGCTGCCAGACATCCGACCCTGTCTGGGCCTGGCACTCCAAGTGGAATAGAACCCTCGTTTCGTGCGTGTCGAAGTTGAGGTCCACATAGACGGTTACGGTGCCGCCGGCGGCCATCGGTCCGATGTCGAGGCTCGCCATTCGGTCGTAGCCCCAGGGGCTTGAGGCGTTGCGGGCACCACGCATGCCCTCGACGCCCTCGCCTGTTGCGCTGACGATGACCGAGCGGAGCGCCGGGCCGGAGGTCTGCCGCAGCGCCAGCACCCCGCGCGGCACGTTCGCGTCGGAAGCGTCGGTGTACCCCTTTTCGATGGTGAACTGCGGACCGCGGGCCTCCGCTCGGTCCGCTTCCTCACCCTGGACCTGACGCAGCATCAGGGCCACCTGCGTTTCGGCAGACCGCACTTGCGCTTCAGCAGACTGGACTTGCGCTTCAGCGGCTCGGACTTGTGCTTCGGCCGACCGGGCCGCGCCTTTGGCGATGTGAGCCTGCCAGAACGCGACCCCAGCCGCCCCGGCGCTCACCGCAGTGGCCGCGATCGCGGTGATCAGTTCGCCGTCCACCTTGCTCCCCCCCCGTGGGCCCGCACTACCGATCGTCATCCGAGCCTATCGAGAGCAGGGAGGGACCCGGAGTGGTACTCGTAGGCGTCCCGGATCTCCCACGTGTGCTCATACGCCGTCTTCGGCCGCTCGGTGTACCGCTTCACCACCGACGGGACCAAGACGCATGGCTGGGTCACATTGACCCGCGCTGGACCACCGTCACCGTCGACAGTCAGTAATCAAAGATCGGCCCCAGCCGCTGAATACGCGACACCTCAACATGCGGGCTTACCAGTCCCAAGCCCGGTCACGGTGCCCGTGGGCACTCCCGTCGCGCAGGGGTATTCGCTGCTCGATTTCGTGGAGCTGAAGAAGGCGCTCGCCGCGATGGTGGTGGGCGAGACCAAGGCGGTTGCTGCCCGCACGCCGGTCTCGCTCGCGGGGGACCTGCTGGCCACCGAGCACATCACCGTGCCGATCACCGCGCTCGACATCCACGAGTTCACGCACCCGCCGGAGGCCGTGCCCGCCATGGATGCGCAGACGTTCCTCGCCCAGCTGAACCGCGTGCTGCCCACCGCGGGCCGCGACGAGACCCTGCCGACCCTCACCGGTGTCCAGATGGCCCTGGAGGGCGAGACGCTCGCCATGGCGGCCACCGACCGCTACCGCTTCGCGGTCGCAGAAGTCCCCGCCACCGCCACGGTGCAGCCGCTGGAGAAGCCGCTGACCACCCTCATCCCCGGTGGCATCCTCGCCCCTCTGGCCAAGCGCCTGAAGTCGTACGAAGGGCCCGTGGGCATCGGCATCAGCGAGAACGGCGAGGGCGTCATCGCCCGGGCCAACCTGTCGATGGGCGACACCACCATCACGATGCGCCCGCTGGAGGGCAGCCTACCCAAGCACGGCAGCTTGTTCCCGACCGAGTGCGACACGTCCGTCAGCGTCGACCGCGCCACGGTCGTACGGGCCGCGAAGAAGTGCCAGGCCCTCATCAAGGCCAAGGGAGAGAACAGCACGCCCGTCAGCTTCGGCTTCACCTATCAGGACTACCACGGTCCCGTCCTGCTGACCGGCGGCGCGGACGCCGAGGGTGACACGGTGCCGCTCTCCAAGGACAAGCTCCTGGCGGTGCTGACCAGCCTCGAAGAAGAGCTCTAAGCCCCACCGCCGGAGCAGCCCGAAGGCTGCTCCGGCCGCTGTACGACCTGGAGCCCGCCGACCGCGAGACGCTGATCGACACGCTCGGAGTGTGGATCGAGAAGGACGGCTCCGCGGTCCGGGCGGCCCGGCACATGCTGTGCCACCGCAACACGGTGCTGAACCGGCTGCGTCGCTTCGAGCAGATTAAGGGTCTCGAACTGTCCCGCCCCCGCGATCTTGTACGGCTCACGCTCGCCTCGACACGCTCCAACTGCTCGGGCTGGCGGCCGTCCTCGGCTGCGGGGAAGCCTGGGACGCCGACCCGGAAAGCTGAAGCCCCACGGCGGTACGCCCGTCTGGAACGCGTAGCCCGCACGGGAGTACGGCCACCCGGCACGCGTACGGCTTCACGGCGGCGGACAGCTCCCGGCACGCGTATCACCATGGCCGGATTCCTTGCCGCGGATGGCCGAATGGGCATCCGCACAATCGCGCCCCTGCGGTGTTGGGAGCGGACAGCGGGGTGCCCGAACCGCATGGACTGACTGGTCGGTACGTGTTCTGGTGGGCCCTCATCAGGGGGCAACGCCGTCAGGGCAATGCCTCCGCCAGGCATCGCCCGAGCGAGGCGATGCGTGCGCATCCCTGCCTGCCCGGAGAGCTCCATGGCCCATCAGCACGCCCATCCGCACACCCCCCCGTTCTATGAAAGACCCCGGCCCCACCGGCCGGGCAGATCCTTCGCGCTCGTCAACGGACTGACCTTCGCGGTCCATCTCCTGCTTGCCTGCGCCGCAGAGGACCTGCTGGCCACCCGGGTCGCCGGACAGATCAACCTCGGCGTCGTCGCCATTCTCGCGCAGGGCTCGCTCCTGTTGTGGACGGCGGCGCGTTACGACCGCGCCGGCCACGAGGAGGCCGCGTACGAGCCGGAGGAGGAGCACTGATGCTTCGTCAGATCCTGCTCGCCGCAGGGTATTCCGACACCCTCGACCTGGACACGGACACCCGCTCCTGGGTGCTCGTCGGCTTCTTCGCCTTCATCGTCCCGATCTTGCTCATCTGCGTGCTCAACGGCCCCGAGCGGGACCGGGTCAACGACTTCTACACGGCGGGCCGCAGGATGAGGCCCGTCCAGGGCGCCCTCGTCCTCACCGGCGTCTACCTCTCCGCCGCGACCGTGCTCGGCACGACGGGAACCGTCGCGGTCTTCGGCTTCGACGGCCTGTTCATCGCCCTGTGCACCGTGCTGTCGCTCGGCGTCCTGCTCCTGCTGTCCGGCCCGCTGCGGGAACGCGGCACCTACACCCTCGGCGACACGTTCGCCCTGCGGGCTCCGGGGCCCGCGGTCAGGATCGCGGTCGCCGTCGTCACGCTGAGCGCGTGCGTCCCGTATCTGATCGTCCAGCTCTCCGGCGCGGGCAGGACCACCGCCATGCTGCTCGGCCTGTCCGGTCCCGGCGCCGAGCAGACCGCCATCGTCATGATCGGCACCCTCGTCGTCTGCGCCACGGCCTTCGGCGGGATGCGCGGCATGATCGCGATCCAGGTGCTCAAGACGGTGCTCCTGCTCGCCATGGCCGTGGCCGTGGCGGCGGTGCTGCTTCACCGCTTCCACTGGAGCCCCGACTCCCTCATCGAGGCCGCCGGGCGGGGCAGCGGCCGTCCCGAGGGCTATATGCGTCCGGGCCTGCGGTTCGCCGCCAGCAGCCCGGTCGAGGGGACGCTCGACTTCATCGGTCTGATGATCACCGTGGTGCTGGGCGTCGCATGCCTGCCCCATGTCGCCACCCAGCTCAACACCGCTCCCGACGCCGCCGCGGCACGCCGTACGGTCCGCCACACCATCGCCATCGTCGGTGCCATCTGCCTGCTCACCACCGTGCTGGGATTCGGGGCCGCGGCGCTGATCGGCGCCCCGGAGATCCTCGCCGCCGACCCCGGGGCCACCAGCAGCCTGCTGATGCTCACCGGCGATCTGGCGGGCGGCTCGTCGGCGCAGACGGGCGAGGCATGGCTCGTCGTGCTGGTCTCCTGCGCGGTGTTCCTCACCACGCTGGCAGTCGTGGCGAGCGTGACGCTGGCGGCCGCAGGCTCGGTCGCCCACGATCTCGTCACCAACGTCGTCCGCCGCGGGCGCACGACCGAGGGCCGGGAGGTGGCTGCCGCCCGTGTCGCGTCCGCCTTGGTCGGGGTGCTGAGCATCTGCCTCGCGGTGTGGGTGCAGGGCTGGAACATGGGCTTCCTGTCCACAGTCTCCCTGGCGGTGGCGAGCTCCTGTCTGCTTCCGGCGCTGGTGTACTCGCTGTTCTGGCGCGGATTCACGCGCAGGGGGCTGCTGTGGACGCTGTACGGAGGTCTCGGCTGCGCGATCGGACTCCAGGTCGTGAGCCCCGTCTTCTCCGGCAGCCCGATGGCACTGTTCCCGGAGTGGGACATCACCTGGTTCCCGCTGCAGACGGTCGCCCTGGTGTCGCTGCCCGTCGCCTTCCTGCTCGGCTGGCTGGGAAGCGTCACGGGAGAGCGGCGTCCGGCCGCGTTGCCGGAGCAGCCCGTCAGGGCCTGACGCACGAATGCGGCCGGCGGAGCGCCCTCACACGCTCCACCGGCCGCCGCCCCCGTGCCGCTGGAGTACCCGCTGGAGGCGTACCGGATCCTCAGCGGCCTGACACGCAGCGCGCACGAACTGCCCCAATTGCTCGAGCTCCTGGAGGGTGGCATCGAGCGGCTGCGCGCCGGCGACTGCCTGGATACAGACTTCAGGGGTGCATCCCTCGAGGAGAAGCTGCAGGACTTCCGGGCAGGCCTCGCCATGGCCAGCGAGGCAGCCCAGACCTTCGAGCGAGGCCTGGACAAGGCATACCGCGCAATCGGCCACGTCTCGTACAAGGAAGCGGCCGAGCCCCAACCATAGACCTGCTGCGCCACCTCACTCGCGGTCGAATTTCTATAGTCGCCGCAGGTCCAGGTGGCGCATCACGCCCCGGTCACCCGATGGCACCACCCTCGCGGGGCAGCAGAGCGGCGGCGCGCCAGCCGGCTGCGGCCGCGGTGGGGCGCGCGCTTCGTGACTGCACCCCTTGCCGCTGATCGGACGCTCCGCTGTCTGCGGCCCGGACCGAACGCTGGTCTCAACGCACCGCGGAGGCCGTCAGCCGGCCGCTGAGGGCGCTACGCACCCGCCCCCTTCCTCTTTGCTGCCCGCCTCTGCCCGCGGGCGCTGCGCGCCACAGGGCGCCGCCAACCGTGCTCCACCGCCGTCGCTTCTCCGCCGTCCCCGTCCCGGCCCCTGCCCCCGAGCCGGAATTGCCTTACACCGAGGCTGAGATGGAGGACGCCATGGGCTACCTCCTGGCCCGCATGGTGCCGCTGACGCAGCGCACCGGCTGGAAGATCGAAGAGATCATCGAATCCGACATCTTCGGCCTGCTCGCCCTCGCGTACGTCGCGGCCCTGCGCACCCACCCGCCGCTCCCCAAGGCCGGCCCGGCCAAGGAGCTCGACGCGCTCGCGTTCTCCTACTACCTCCGCATGCTCGCCAGCGCCCCAAGGGCTTCGACGACGTCACCGACCGACTCGTCCTCGACAGCGTCCAGTGGTGCTCCCCGGCCCTCAATGTGGCCGCCCAGGCCCGCGCCCTGCGACTCGTCCAGGACTGACCCTCGCAGTAGACCGGCGGGCTGACTTGCTGCCCTACTGCTGCGGCACGGTCATCTCGCCCAGTAGGGACCAGTCGTCCTGCGCGAGGTTTGCGTTCACGATCCGGGGCGTCTCGGCCAGGTGGGGCGGCAGCGTCCGCTGTGCGGCCCTGAAGTGCTCGGACTGGACGTGGGCGACTCCTGCCGCGTCGTCGCGGAAGGCCTCCACCAGGATGTACTCCGCCGGGTCCTCGATGCTCCTGGACCAGGCGAACCAGAGGCAGCCGGGTTCGTTGCGGGTGGCCGCGGTGAAGTCGGCAGCGATCTCGGGCCACCGGTCGGCGTGCTCGGTAAGGACTTTGAACTTGGCGGTGATGAAGATCATCGCACTCCCTCGTATCGGTCTCACGGTCTGCGCCGCTCCTGACGGCAGCTTTAGTACTCCAGTCAGATTTGGTGTCGTGAGCTGGCTCTTTTCCGGTAGTGGCTTCGTTGGGCGATGGCTTGGTGGTGTCTGCGCCAGTGGGACCATCTCAGGGCATGCTGACGCTGGTTGAGTTCGGGGCTGGGGTGGGGCAGGAGAGTGTCCAGGAGCCGCCGGATTTCCGCCACGGTGAGGCAGACGAGGCTGGTCGGTTCGTTTCTGCGGTTTCCCGGTGGGCGGCTTGGGCGGCCAGGGTGGTGAGGAAGGCATGGGCGAGCATGGCCAGGGTGATGTGCCGGTACCAGCCCGGATAGCGGCGGACCTCGTACTCGTCCAGGCCGCACTCGTTCTTCGCGGCCTGGAAGCATTCCTCGACCGCCCACCGACTGCCGGCGATCCGGGTGAGTTCGTCGATTTCGATGCCGACGGGTGCGTGGGCGAGGTAGTAGGCGATCTCGGTGGGGTCGGACAGGCTGCGGCGGGCCAGCACCCAGCGATGACGGGTCGGCGGATCCGGGTCGAAAATGATGTTGTCGGGTAGTTGTGCCGCGGCCCAGTCATAGACGCGCGGGCCCTTCGCCCCGTCACCGCAGGACAGCCGCTGCCAGGCATCGGCGGGGGCTTCGTCAATGAGCTGGTCGATGCGCCAGATCCCCGCCAGGGATTTGATCTGCTGGGACTTGGGCACCGCAACCACGTAACCGAGGCCGAGCTGCTCGAGCAGGCGGCGGAAGTTCCAGTCCTGCCCATAAGCCTCGTCCGCGGTCACCCAGGCGGCCGGCAGGTCCGCGGCCAGGCAGCGGCGCACGATCTCCCGGGCCAGCTCGCCCTTTGTGGCAAAGCCGCGTTCATCAGGGATTTTCGCTGCCCGGCACCGCTCACGGTCGGAGGTCCAGGCTTTCGGCAGGTAGAGCTCCCGGTCCACCAGGGCCCGGCCCGAGCTGGTGGCGTAGGCGGCAAACACGCCGATCTGACAGTTGTCGATCTTCCCCGAGGTGCCGGTGTACTGCCGGCCTACCCCGGCCGAGGTGGTGCCCTTCTTGACGAACCCGGTGTCATCGATGATCAGTACCCCGCCCGGGCCGAGCCGCTCGGCGACGTAGTCCCGCACGTCGTCGCGAACGGCATCGGCGTCCCAGCGGGCACCGTTCAGCAGGTGCTGCAGGCCCGCCGGATCACGGTGGCCGGCCCACTCGGCCAACTGCCAGCCGTTCTTCCGCCCGACCGGCGCCAGCAGTCCCCGCACGTAATCACGCATCCTCCACCGCAGATCCGCTCGCCCGAACCGGCCCGCCACCCGAGCGAAAACCGACTCCAACTCGGCCTTCCAGCAATCGACTTCAGGTATCACGTCCACACCCGGACAACGACAATCAGCAGCTCAAGACACGAAATCTGACTGGAGTACTTAGCCTCGATCTTTCGTGACGGCTCGTCAGTGAACCGTTTTCATCCTGAATAGTTGCAAGTTATCAGGGTGTGGAAGGCCTGGACGATGGTGCCGATCCGGCGGGTGGAACACCGAGCTCTGCGCGTGATATGCCAGGACTTGAGCTGGGCGATGGCACGTTCGCCTGGGGCGCGGTGTCGTGCGTGGTCGCGGTTGAACTGCTGGTAGTGCTCGGGTTGTTCGCTGTGGTGGTAGTACGGGGTGCCGGAAGGTGGCGCCGGCGCCCTGGTAGGCGCGGTCCGCCAGCACGAGGATCTGCCGGGTGAGGCAGGCTTGGACGATGCCGTGGGTGCGGCCCGGGGTCGCGCGGGAGAACCACAGCGGTGTGCCGTCCGGTCGCGCGATGACCTGGACATTCATGCCGTGTTTCCGGTGTTTCTGGGAGTAGTACGGCTGGTCCGCGGCGATGCGGTCGATGGGGATGAGTGTGCCGTCGACGATGACGAAGTCTCCTTCGCCCAGGCCGACCAGGGCCTCCTGCAGGCCAGGCGCCCAGGAGGCCAGGACCTCGAGGGTCTCGTCGACATACCGTCAGGCGGTTGCGGTGGAGATCCCGAATCCCGCCGCGAGCTGGGGCAGCGTCTCATTCTTGCGCAGGTGCACCAGCGCCAGCAGGGCCCGGTGGAAGCAGCCCAGCTTGCGCCACCTCGTGCCGCATTCACACCTTCGGGCATAGATCAGCCATGAGACGTGCTCGACCAACTCATGCGGGACGTCGAGCGTGGCACGATACGGGACCGAGCGAGGCTCCTCGGACGAAGCGTGGTGCGTAGAGAACACCACCGCAACGACCAGGAGCCTCGCCTCGTCACACCACCCTGCCGACCTGCACCATCACCCCTGCAGGACAGGATGAAAACGGTTCAGGGACGGTGGTGAATCTCGGAACGGCGTAAGCACAGGTGTGAGTCCGGCTCCTTCTCGGGGGCCGGACTCATGTCTTGTGTCGCAGCCGAGAGCAGGAGACCAGGACTGCCTGTGCGAGAGGCGCAGTACGCCGGTCTCGACCGTCGTGCATGGGGTTCGTCGGAAAGCTTCGTCGCCGAGGAGTCTGTGGCGGCCTGACGGTCGGGAAGCCGGCGGCCCGTGCGCACGCCCGGTCCTCCGGCCGTGTCCGTCCGTCGGCAGTTCCTCGCCGTGGGAGGCGTGCGTCAGGGGCGCAGGCCAGTGTGTGCGAGGGCGACCGCGCTGAGGGTGGCGATGACCTCCTGGTCGCCCCGGCGCCAGGCGTCGGCGAATCCGCCGGGCGGGGCAGGCAGCTTGGCGAGGGCGGCCGGCGGGCCGGTGAGGGCACGCAGGGCGAGCAGGTCGGCACCGCCCGGCGTGTCGGCGAGACGGCGGACGATCATGCTGCGGCGAATCCAGAGCAGGCGCGGAGGAAGCCACAGCACCAGGATGAGGAGCACGGGGACGACGATGAGGGCTGTGGTCGTCACGTCGGCGACCTGGGTGACGGCCTCCTGGAGCGATGCGCCGGCGTCCGCGAAGCCGGTACTGGCGTCGGCTGCGGACTGGAGCGGCTTCTTCAGGACGTCGCCGATGAACGGTACGTCCGACGCCGCGTCCCCGGCGTTGCCGAGTTGCTCGGCGAGGCCGTCTCCGGAGTTCTCGACCTTCCGCCCCGGCTCGGCCAGCAGCATGATCGCGTCGCGGACGAAGAATGCCGCCCACACCGCGAGGGCGATCAGGGCCACGGCGATAAGGTCCACGAGCACCTGGCGGTTCCGGCGTGCGGGAGTCTGGGCGTAGATGCGCAACGGCGGGCTCCTGTTCTGGTCAGGACGTCGAGGAGAATCGGCCGTCCCGCCAGCGACTCGGCCGGCCGGTCTCGGGGTCGACCATTCCACCGCGCTCCCCGGGCAAACATGCAAGACGCCGCGGCGGACCGTGCTCCGGGGGCGGGTGCCGGCCCCCGGGGGGACGTCCCGGTTCGCTGGGAGTGGAGATCCTTCAGCGCCTCTTGGAGCAGTTTCTGCCCTTCTCCCCCACCGACCAGCGCCCTGCCCGGGCACACGTCCGGCACCGCTCCGTACGCGCCGCCCCGGAGGCCCCTCGCCGGCGAGCGGAGGGGCGAGCCGCCCGCCGCGAGGGGTGCTCGGAGGCGGCCGGCGCGTTCGATCCGTTCACCCCGCCACCCGGCCACCGTATTCCTGCTGCGGACAGCGGTCGGGGGGCAGAGTGTCAGGGCTGTTCGCGGCGCCGGCCCCTGAACGAGGTCAAAGTTCGTTGAGCGATCCCCATGTCGTCAGGGTTCGATGGGGCCGGTCGGGACTCCGACGAGACGGGGCAGTGCTCGTCAGGTCCGACGGTCAGACATGCCCAGGGCGAACTCGCGTTTCTATTTCGGGTATGGCGCCATCGGCGTTGCCCGATGACTTGGGGCAGGCCAGCGTGGGTGGGACCGCGTCTATCGGGCGCTCGCCGTCCCGCGCCCGTACGGCACGACAGGGCTGAGCCGACGCCTGCTGGAGCTGTCGGCGCGGATCTTCACCGACCCGGCCTGGGGCACGGCCCGGCCCGGCACCGGATGGGCGGAGCTGCGCCACCAGGCGCGGCTCGGCTGGCCGGCGTGCTGATCGTGGGGTTCGAGCAAGGAGAAGGACGCGATGGCTGGAGGACGGTCCCCGGAGGGGCTGCGGTGGGGCGCAGGTCCGGCCGCATCAGGCGACGGCTGAGCCGGCCGCACTGTGCCGCACTCTGCCGTGGAGCGCGGAGCCGATACCCGGCTGCCGGGCGCCGAACCCCCCGCACACCGGTGAGGTCGCCTGCCGCCGCGGATGGAGTGCACCGACCTGTCCGTCCGGATCACCACCCACACGTACGGGGCCACCGTCGAGGGTGAGCAGCGGGCGCAGTCCCGCAGCGAGCGCAAGGACGATCATTTCGCACCCACCGTCACCCTCGCACGGAGTTGAGCAGCAGAGTCTCAGCGGATCATGCGTCGGGGTTCATGCCCTGGGCGGTCTTCTTCAGCCGGTCGATCTGGAGCTTCGCGAAGTCGTTGTAGTTCGGCTTCTCCACGAAGGTGCCGTCGCCGTTCACCACGGCGACGACGCTGCCGATCCGCATCATGACCATGGTCTCGCCGTCGGCGTCCTCGAAGGCTTCGGTCTCCTCGGCGCCCGCGTCGATCTCCAGCGGCTTCGCCTTCTTCCCGTCCTTCTCGGCCTTGCTGCGCTCCTTGGTGACCAGGGCCTTGTAGGTGGCACTGGCGTCGCCCGGGCTCTGGAAGGCCAGGAGGCCGAAGCCGACCTCACCGTCGTAGTCGGAGCTGTCGCTCCGGCCGCTGTCATCCGTGTCGAAGTCGGTGGCGCCTATGCTGAGCAGCCCGCCGCAGTTGGACTCGGTCCAGGCGGCGCACTCCTCGACGGCCTCGTCGCCGGCCTCGACCTTGATGTTGTCGCCCTCGAAGCCCTTGGGGGCGCTCGCCTTGCTGGGGAGGGCGGTGCGGACCATGTCCGGCGTCAGCGTGACCGGGGGCTTGTCGCCGTCCCCGCGGAAGGCATCCAGACCGTCGTCCGAACCACCGCACGCCGTCAGTACGGCCATCAGCACCACTCCGGCCGTGATCCCCCGAGCTGCCTTACTCAACGTCAACCCCCGGCATTCATCATCCATTTGACGTAGACACTCAAGCGTATGACGGCTCAGCACACCAAATGCGTTTCGCCCGTCACCTGCCGACGCACCCCGTTCATCTGCATCGTCCCCGTCCAGCGCGGAGGTCCGTGCTTCGATCACCGCACTCCAGATCCTCACCTCCCATCGGGGCCGGTGCTCCTGCCGACGCAGCGCCTCGGGACGGTTTTACTCATCACGCCCGAGCAGGCAGATCTACGCACAACCGGGCGACACGTCACGGCGGCCGCGGCGGTGAGTACGGTCAGCGGACCGGGTTCCCTCGCCGACTCCGCCGGGCGGCCCGTTCGTGCACCTGACCGGCCACTTCGAGGTGCCCGACCGATCCCCTGCTTCTCGCGGAATCCGAGTGGCAGAGCATGCTGCGTGAGGCGCGTGGACCGGAGCGCTCCTGGCAGGAGCACGACAGGCCCTGATGGAGGCAGCGTTACGCCGAGCCGGCACTACGCACCCACTACCCGTTCCACCAGCCGCTGGGCGCTGCACTTGCCGAGCACCACCCACCCCGAGCCTGACCCGTGGGCAGCCCCTTCCTGACCGCAGGTGGCAACGGCACGTACGGGGTGGGAAACGGCTTCATCACCCCGGACCTGGGCGTGTTCGACACGGCCCGAGGCCGAGACACTGGTCGTGCGGTGTCTGCCGACCGGCTTCGTGCCCGGTCAACCGGCCGGGTTGTCCGGGGTAATGCTCGTGTCCAGCGGCCGGCGGCATTGAGCCAGGCGTCCGTCTGCATGCGGGTATCAGGCTCCCGCGACCAGTGCGCGGTGGCCGAAGGGGCGATGACCCGTAGCCGGCGGGGGTCCGCCGGCGCCATCAGCCGCTGAGGTGAGCGCGCGGCACCGGAGAACGTCCGGATTCGAGTGAACCTCCCGGGTGTTTCGCCGCTCTGATGAATCGACAGTGCCGAAGGGGCCGATCCTCTTGCGAGGTCCGGTCCCTCGGCGTCCGCAATCCGATGGAGACCGACCCCCATGAGTGTTTCCCCGACCCGCCACCGTCTTCGCCGGATAGCCTCCGCGGGGCTGGTGGCGAGCGCGGCGCTGGCCCTCGTCGCTTCGGGCGCCACCGCGGCCGCGGCGCAGACCGCACCCGACGAGGCGAGGGCGAAGCCCGGCGCCAGGATCATCGGCGGGGTGAAGCAGTCCAACGGTGCCCACCCGTGGATGGCGGCCCTGCTGAGCAAGGGCTCCGCGAGCCCGGCCGATCGCCAGTTCTGCGGCGGCAGCCTGGTCAGCAGCACCGTGGTGCCGACCGCCGCGCACTGTGTGACGGACACCAGGCCGAAGCAGCTGGAAGTCACGGTCGGCCGGACCGTGCTGTCCGACAAGCGCCAGGGGCAGCTGCGCAACGTGCGGAGCATCGTCTCGCACCCCCGCTACGTCAGGGGGAACGAGGCGTACGACCTGGCACTGCTGGAGCTGGCCAGGCCGGTCACCGGCACCGCCGCCGTGAAGATGCCGACCGCCGGCACCGACGCCCTGCTCCGCCCCGGCGCGCAGGCGACGGTGATCGGCTGGGGCAACACCGACACCGAGGTGCCCAGCTTCCCCGACGGCTGCGCGGCGTGAAGGTGCCTCTGCTCTCGCACGCCGAGTGCACGGCGACGTACCCGGGCTACAACAAGGCCGCCAACGTCTGTGCGGGCGTCGAGGGCAAGGACTCCTGCCAGGGCGACAGCGGCGGACCGCTGTTCCGCAAGGTCGCGGGCCGTATGTACCAGATCGGCATCGTGTCGTACGGCGAGGGCTGCGGTGAGCAGGGTGCGCCCGGCGTCTACACCTCCACCAGCTCGAAGAAGCTGTGGGACACCCTCGCCGAATCCCGCGAGGGCAAGCGGATGAAGCGGTTGCTGCGCCGCTGACGCAGTGAGGCGGGCAGGGCCGCCCCGGGGTGCCTCGGCCGGGCCGCATCGGACGCGCAGCGCCAAGGCGGCCGCACGTCGCACATGACCGGCCGCCCCCCGGGGTGGCCGGCGTCGTCGGCCCTGCGAGTCATTGCCCCCAGCACTTGGGCTTGTCGCCGGCGGGGGTCGCGGAGTTCCCGGTGGGCCCGGCGTGATCGGCGGGCACGCCGGGTCCGGTTCGGGGACCGATGCCGTTGCCGAGGTGCCCGCCGGCGCTCCGCCCCCCGTTCCGGTGGGCACGTCCCCTCTCCGACGGGGCAGTTGGAGCGGGCGGGCGACCCGGGGGTACGACGGCGATGTGGGTGGCAGACCGGCTGCGGGCTGTGGCGCGACGAGGACCGCGCGAGCCGACACCCGCGCGACCGGCACCAGCTCCACCGGCCGGCGTCCGGGGTGCCGCGGTTCCTGCTCGGCCTGTCGCGCCGCCGGGGCTGCGGAAGCGGTCCGCTGCCGACCGCATCGGTTTCACGTACGCCCTGGCCAGGGAGCTGGACGGTCCCGGCTTCCACCACAACGTGCCGGCCGGCTCCCCCGCGGACGCGCGCCCGGGACGACCGCGCCGACCGTCCCCCTCGATCCGGCGCGCTCGCTCGCCCGAAGAAGACGGCACCCGTGCGCAGGCGCACCACGCAGCGCACCGGCTCCGCCCCGGTCCTGGCCGCGGTGCGCGACCCGACCCGGGCGGAGCTGGTCACCGAGGCCGTCCGTGCCGTGCCGTGCCGGAAGAAGTCGCCGGCCGCTGCCGAGGACGGCCGAAGCCACCTGCCCCGCGTACCGACCGCCATCCCGGTGGTCGACCAGGTGCGGCCCGAGTATGCCGCCCGGCACCGTGTGCCGTGTCACAGACAACGGGTGCGGCTCTGTGGCAGCTTCAGCGCAATCTTCAACGCCTCCATGTCCCATCGGAGTTGATGAAGATCCGCTCCGGGAGCATTCCCGCTCGGGACGGTCTGCCCCGCATGTGGAGAGGATCGAATGAGCACTTTGGAAGCCCCAACGCTCGACCAGGTGGTCGACACGGCTCGCTATCCCCTGTCGGACCCCGAGAGCGCCGAGGGACAGGCCGTGGTCTGTCGCGCCCGGCACGAGTTGGGGACCCTCGGCTGCACCGTACTGCCGGACTTCGTCCGCCCGTCGCTCCGCGAAGTCCTGCGCCAGGAGTGCTC
Organism: Streptomyces sp. NPDC096176; assembly: GCF_044763255.1. Classification (NCBI taxonomy): domain Bacteria; kingdom Bacillati; phylum Actinomycetota; class Actinomycetes; order Kitasatosporales; family Streptomycetaceae; genus Streptomyces; species Streptomyces sp. NPDC096176. Next base: position 14,268 of record NZ_JBIWFV010000025.1, read on the forward strand.
GGCCATCGCCCCCCGGGCCCACTACGACGTCGAAACCGTCAACGTCTACAACATCGCGGTGGACTCGGCGCTGCACGAGGACCACCCCGGCCGGCGCACCTTCCAGCGGGGCAACGCCTTCGTCGCGCGGGACCGCGTCCCTGGGAGCTCCCTCATCAGCAGGCTCTACTCCCACCAGGTATTCCAGGACTTCATCGCTCGCTGTTTCGGGCTGCCGCAGCTCCACGAGCTGGCAGACCCGCTGGCCGGGCTGGTTCTCAATGTCGTCGCGCCCGGCATGGAGCACCCCTGGCACTTCGACACCAACGAGTTCACCGTCAGCATGCTCACTCAGCAGGCGCAGGCCGGCGGCGTCTTCGAGTACTGCCCGAACATCAGGTCCGCGCACGACGAGCGCTTCGACGACGTCCGGGACGTCCTGGACGGCCGTGGCGAGCGGCTGATCCGGAGCCTGCCCCTGCAACCCGGTGACCTGCAGCTGTTCAAGGGCCGTTACGCGCTGCACCGGGTGAGCCCCGTGCGCGGCGGCATCGCCCGCCACTCCGCGATATTCGCCTACAGCGAGCGCCCCGGCGTCATCGGGAGCGTGGCACGGACCCGGCAGCTCTTCGGCCGCGTCCTGCCCGAGCATCTGGCGGCCGAGGGCCGGGCCGTGCGGGGTGACCTGCTGCTGGACTAGCGGTGTCCCCCTGCCCCGATCCCGCTCCGCGACCACCGCTCCGCGGCCCCCGCGCTGCGATCCCCACCAAGCGACCAATGGAGGAGTAGACCCTGTGCGTTTCGACGCGACCGGGAAAGTCTCGCTCGACCACATCTACACCCAGCCCGATCCGCGCAGCTATTTCGGCGTGCTGCACCCGCTCGGCTACTGCATTCCCCAGCAGGCCAAGCCCTACTTCGCGAAACTCATCAAGGAGTACCGCGACTCGCAGCACGTCGAGGTCCCCACGGTGCTGGACATCGGCTGCTCCTACGGAATCAACGCCGCCCTGCTGAAGTACGACGCGACCATGGACGAGCTGTACGCGCGCTACGCCGGCCGGGAGCGTGCGGGAGAGAGCCGCGAAGCCCTGCTGGCCCACGACCGGGAGCTGGCCCGCTCGCGCCGCCCCGCGCGGCCCGTCCGCTTCGTCGGCCTCGACACCTCCGGCAGCGCGCTGTCCTACGCGCTCGACGCCGGGTTCCTGGACGACGCGGTCCACGCCGACCTGGAGGAGCGCGAGCCCACACCGCGCCAGCGCGCCCAGTTCGCCGGGACGGACCTGGTGATCTCGACGGGCTGCCTCGGCTACGTCACGGAGCGCACGCTCACCCGGGTCGTCCGGGCACAGGGCGCCCGCCGGCCCTGGATGGCGCACTTCGTCCTGCGGATGTTCCCCTTCGATCCCGTCGAGCGCGCGCTGGCCGAGCTGGGGTACCGGACCGTCCGTGCCGAAGGGCTGTTCAGACAGCGCAGGTTCGCCTCTTCCCAGGAGCAGGCGCTCGTGCTGGACAGGATGTCGGCCGCCAGGGTGAATGCGCGGGGCCTGGAGGCGGAAGGCTGGCTGTACGCGCAGCTCTACCTCTCCCGGCCCGCCGACGGGTAGCCACCGGTCCAACCAATCGAATCGAGAGCAGAATTGAACACCAGTCAGGACATGCCTGCCATGACGACCTTCTCCCAGGAGGCCGGCCTGCCGCGCGTGCCGCTGCCCACACTCGAGGCGAGCTGCGAGAGGTTCCTCGCCTGGTGCGCGCCGCTGCTCACCGCCGAGGAGCTGGCGGCGACGGAGGCCGAGGTGGCCGCCTTCCTCCGGCCGGGCGGCCAGGGCCGGGTGCTGCACGCGGCGCTGGAGGAGTACGACGCGGCACAGGGCGTACACAGCTGGCTCGACACCTTCTGGCCGTACCGCTACCTGGGCCGCCGGGACCGGATCGCGCTCAACGCCAACTTCTTCTTCCTGTTCAAGGACACCGGCCGGCCACAGGTGGAGCGCGCCGCCGGGCTCATCGCGGGGGCCGTCGACTACAAGCGGCAGCTCGACCGGGAGCTGATTGCGCCGGTGGTGCAGCGCGGGCAGCCCCAGTCGATGGAGCAGAACAAGTACCTGTTCTCCGCGACCCGTATCCCCGGCGCGGAACAGGACACCGTGCGCAGCCCCTACACCGACCAGTGGCCGGGCCCGTCCTCGGCCCGGCACATCGTGGTGTTCTTCCGGGGAGGCATGTTCCGCCTGGACGTGCTCGGCCCGGACGGCGTCCCGCACAGCCTCGAAGACCTCGAGGCAGGTCTGCACGCGGTGATGAAGGCCGGCGCCGAACCGGCCCCCGCGGACACCTCGGTGGGCCATCTCACCACCATGGCCCGCGCTCAGTGGGCGGCGGCCCGCCGGGCGCTGCTCGCCTGCCACCCCCGCAACGCGGACGCGCTCGACGACGTCGAGACCGCCCTGTTCTGCGTCTGCCTGGAGGACTTCGCCCCCGCGGACACCCAGGATGCCTGCGACCAACTGCTCTACGGCGACCGCGGCAACCGCTGGTTCGACAAGGCGGTGTCCTTCGTCGTCTTCGCCGACGGCCGCGCGGGCATCAACGTGGAGCACTGCGAGCTGGACGGCACCACCGTCCTCCACTTCACCGACGCCCTGCTGACCACCCCGGCCGAGGAGCACTCCCGCCGGTCCGGCGCCCGCTCCCAGGGGCTGCCGGCGCTGGAGCCGGTCGTCTTCGAACTTGACGACACCCTGCGGGCCCAAGTGCGCTCGGCCGCTGACGCGTTCGCGGCGTACGGAGACGACACCGCCACCCGCATCGTGTCCTTCGACGACTTCGGCAGCAGTACGGCCAAGGCCCTGGGCGTCTCGCCCGACGCGTTCGTCCAGGTCGCCTATCAGCTCGCCCACCAGCGCGCCAAGGGACACCTGGGCGCTACGTACGAGTCGATCGCCACCCGCCAGTACCGGCGCGGGCGGACCGAGGCGATGCGTGTCGTCACCCCCGAGATGCGCGAGTTCGTCGCGGCTGCGACCGACCCGGCGGCTGACGCCGCCACGCGGCGCACCGCGTTCCGGGCGGCCGCCCACCAGCATGTGACGCGCGCGAAGGAATGCCAGCGCGGAGAGGCACCCGAGCAGCACCTGTGGGAACTGGAACTGATCCAGCGACGGCGCGGGGCCGAGCTGGGGGTGACCGAGCAGCCCGCGCTGTACCGCACTCCGGGGTGGCTGACGATGCGGGACGACTACCTGAGTACCAGCTCCGCACCGTCCGACAACATCCAGTACTTCGGCTTCGGGGCGACGAGTGAGCGGTGTATCGGCGTCGCGTACGTGCTGCTGCCGGAGCGGTTCAACCTCTATCTGAGCACACCGCGGGGGGTGGCCGACCAGATGCGGGTGTTCGCGGACCGCCTGCGGGAGGCGGTCGGCGAACTGCGGGAGCTGCTGGCGGCCTGACCGGCAGGCAAAGGGGGCTGCCACCGCGCGCCGGGTGGCAGCCCGGCGCGCGGTGGCCCCGCCGTGAGCGGCGCAGCCCGGCGTCCGCGGGCCCGCCGTGAGCGGCTCGCTCGTCAGGGCCGCGCGGACCTGCCGGGCCATCGGGCTCCTTCTTGCCGAGCGCCCACGGCCGCTCGTGCGGCCCTTGTCTTGGTCCCCGGTTCGCCGCTCCGGCGCACGGCTGTCACGCCCCTCGTCCGCCGCAGGCGTCGGTACGAAGACGCTTGGGCGGCAGGACGACGAGACCCGGGCGCCCGGGACCGGCCGCACCGGCCGCACCGGCCGCACCGGCCGGAGCCGGGCGCAGCCGGGCGCAGCCGGGCGCAGCCGGGCGCAGCGGGAGGTTACGGTCAGGGGCGCGGGAGATCACGGGGAAGGCGCGGCGCCCAGGACCGGAGTGCTTCCGGGACGCGGCGCCCCGGCGGGCGTCAGCGGGGGGCGGGTCCGCTCATCACCGTCGCCCAGCTGCCGTCATGGACCGTGTACACCGTCAGGCGGCGGGTGACCGTGTCGCCGGCGCCGTCGAAGGCGACGGGGCCGGTGACACCGTCGAAGTCCAGCCGCGCCACGGCCTGCGGCAGTTTCGCCCGGGCGTTGCGCGGGAGGGTGCCGTCGTTGGCCCTCACGACGGCCTTCACCGCCTCGATGAGGGTCCAGGTCGCGTCGTAGGCGTAGGGGCCGTACCAGCCGGCCGCCTCCGGGTAGCCCGCCTTCCGGTACCGGGCCAGGAAGTCCCGCCCGGCCGCCGACTCCTGTGCGGGGACGCCGATGTGGGTCGCGAGGTCGCCCTCGGCCTTGGGGTTCGCCGTGAGGTACTGCTGGTCGAAGATGCCGTCGCCCCCCACCAGGGGGATGTTCACCCCGGCCTGCTTGAGCTGCTGGGAGAGCGGTGCCGCGGTGTCGTGGTAGCCGCCGAAGTAGACGGCGTCGGCGCCCGAGGTCCGCACCCTCTCGGCGAGGCCGGCAAAGGCACGTTCCGCGGGATCGACCTGCTCCGTACCGACGACCGTCCCGCCGAGCTTCGTGAATGCGGCCGTGAAACCGGTGGTGAGGGCGGTGCCGTGGGCGCTCGCGTCGTCGATCACGTAGAGCTTGGTCTTCTTCGCCTCGCCGTGCAGGTACCGGGCGGCGAACGGCCCCTGGTCGACGTCCGTGGCGATGGTGCGGAAGTAGGTGGAGTACGGGCGGGACGTGGTGCCCGCGGCCCAGTCGGGGCCCATCGTCAGCACGGGGTCGGTGTTGCCGGGTGACACGTTGACCACGTCCGCCCGCGCGAGCGGTGCCACCAGGGTGCGGGCGACACCGGAGTTGAGGGGTCCGACAACCCCCAGCACCTTCTCGTCGGACACGAACCGGGCGGCGTTGGGCCCTCCCCTGGCGGGGTCGGCGCCGTCGTCCAGGGCCTTGATCTCGAAGCGTACGCCGGGGACGTGCCGGGTTTCGTTGGCGGTCCTGACCGCCAGATCGGCGGAGTTCCTGATACCGACGCCCATCGAGGACAGCCCGCCGCTGAGCGGTGCGTCCACCCCGATCACCACCGTGACGGACGAGGCCCCCGAGCCGGAGCCGACCGCCCCGCCGGGGCGTGCGCCGTCGTCACGGATGAGGGTCCAGGTCAGGACCGAGCCCGTGACGAGCGTGGCCAGCGCCGCGCCCAGGAGCGGGGAGCGCCAGGTGAAGGCCGGCCGCCGGGCGGAGGGTCGCTCGCCGCGCCGTGTCTTGGCCGTCGCCCCGAGCGTGACCGCGGCCGGCTCCTCGGACGGGGGCACGGGCGGATCCTCGGCCGGGGGCACGGGGCGCCGCGGGGTGCCGGCGGCCCCGGAGTCCGGGGCCGTGGGGGTCTGGTGTGGCGGCGTCGTCGACGGTGCCCGCTCCGGCGCCGTCGAAGCGGAAGCGTGCTCCGCCGCCGCGTCCGGTTCCGGTACGGGGGCCGTCCCCGGGTCGGGCGCGGGCGCGGGCCCCGGCTCGTGCCCGGCGGACGCGTCGGTCCGGGGCGGGGACGACCGCAGCACCGACGCCAGCATCTCGGCCGCTTCCCCGGCGCCCGCGCGCCGCGCCGGGTCCTTGGTGAGGAGCGCGTCCAGCACGGGCGCCAGCGGGCCGGCGTGGGCCGGCGGCCGGTGCGGGCGGGTGAACACGGCCACGGCCAGGGCGTGGAGCCCGTCCGCGTCGAACGGCGGGTGTCCCTCGACGGCGTGGTAGAGGGTGGCGCCGAGTGCCCACAGGTCGTTGGCGGGGGTCGGCCGCTTGCCCTCCAGCTGCTCCGGCGGCATGTACTGCGGCGTGCCGATGACGGTCCCGGTGTGACTCAGCCTGGTCGTGGCGTCCGCGAGGTGGGCGATGCCGAAGTCGGTGAGGACGACGCGGTCCTTGGTCAGGAGCACGTTGTCCGGCTTGATGTCGCGATGGATGATCCGCGCTCCGTGTGCCTCGGCCAGCGCGTCGAGCATGGCAGCGCCGATCTCGGCCACCCGCTGCACGGGCAGCCGGCCCCGGCTGCGGATGGCGGCGGCCAGGGACTGCCCGCGGATCAGCTCCATGACGATGACGGGGGCGCCGCGGTGCTCCACGACGTCATGGACGGTGATGATCCCGGGGTGGCTGAGCGTGACCGCTGCGCGGGCCTCGCCGGTGAACCGCCGGACCAGCTCGGCGCGGTCGCCGTCGTCCATGCCCGGCGGGAAGAGGATCTCCTTGACGGCGACCTCGCGTCCGAAGAGCTGCTGGTCGACGCCACGCCAGACCCGGCCCATACCGCCCTGGCCGATGCGTTCGACCAGCTGGTACCGGCCTGCGACGAGTTCAGGATGCTGCTCGGTCACGCGCACACTCCAGGTCCTGCTGAGCCGATCAGGTGACGGGAGCGTAGCCTGCCCCGGGCGGCTGCCTTTCCCGCCGTCCCAGGCCGCCGGGCCGCCGGCCCCGGCCCCTCTCCTCAGCCCCCCGGGGGGACGTTCCCCGTACTCCGTCAGGGGGGTGGGCCCGGCGGCGGGTCAGGCGGATGTGGCGGCGCCCTGCCGCCCGTCGCGTGGTGCGGACGGCCGAGGCGTCGGATCGCTCGGGCGCGTGCCCCCGGGCCGGTCGTCGCGGAGACGGCGCGCACTCACGGGGCGGGGCGGGCGTGGACGCTGACGGCGTAGCCGCAGCCGTGGTGGTAGGGAGCGCCGCTCCAGGTGGCGTAGCGCCGGCGCAAGGCCAGTCCGGCCCGCTCGCACCAGTGGTCGAACTCGGTCAGGGTCACCGGAGGTTCGGGCAGCGGCAGGTGGGCTGCGTCCAGTCCCATGCCGGTGACCAGCAGACCGCCGGGGCGCAGTGCGGCGGCCAGTTGCCGGACCACAGCCGGTTCGGTGCCGGGGGCCAGCAGGGGGATGACGTTTCCGGCGGCGAGCACCAGGTCGAAGCCCTGAGGCAGGCCGAGGGTGTCCAGACGGGCCAGGTCGCCCAGGAGCCATTCCTGCGTGGGGGCGTCTCGGCGGGCTACGGCGAGCATCGAGGGGTCGATGTCCACGCCGGTGCAGTGGTGGCCCAGCTCCGCGAGTCGGATCGCGATCCGACCGGTGCCGCAGCCGGCGTCGAGAATCCGGGCGGCGGGCTTCAGCAACGCGGCGCAGAAGGCGGCCTCGCCGTGGATGTCGTGACCTGATGCGGCGAGCTGCGCGAAACGCCGGGCGTACTCCTCTCCGGCCTGTCCGCCGGTCAGGTCCGCCCAACGCTCGCGTTGCCCAGTCATGTTCGAAGTGCCTTCCGGTCAGCCTCGCCCGGCAGGCGAGGACGGTGCCCTCACCCTAGGTGCGGCCGTAAGTGTGCACCTCGCGGTACCGGAAAGGTACGGCGGGCCCCGCACGCCCGGAGGACCGGGCCCCTCGGCACCAGCACGAAGTCCCGGCGGGTCCGGCCCTCCTGGGGCCGGACCGGGCTCCTGGCGTACGGGTGTTGCCGGTGGCAGGTCTCAGAAGTCGAGCAGAGTCGTGACGCGGGAGTCGGCCACGCAGCTGTTCGGGAACGTCTGCTCGTAGGAGACCCGGTTGCCCTCCCACACGCCGTCGGCTGTGAGGGTGACGGGAGCGTAGATGTGCGGGCAGACGCGGTCCGGGTCGTCGTTCAGGGTGAGCGCGGGCCGGCCTTGGGCGCGTTCCAGGTCCGCGCATGCGGCCTCGGCATTCGGATGGGTCCCGCCGGCGGTCGGGTTGCAGGTGAGGGTGACCGCCCGTTCGACGGTCGCTGTCGCCGCGCTCTCGCCCCGACCGATGGTGAGCACCATCGCGGAGGGCGCGTACAGGCTGTGGGGCGTGGCGGCCGCGGCAGTGCCGGCTGTCGGAGCGAGGACGCCGACGACCATGCCCGCGGGGCAGATGATCTTGGTGGCAGAACGACGCATCAGAGTCTCCGTTCTTCTCGACTGCGGAGCTTGCAGCGTTGCTCAGAAGCCGCCGGGGCATCACATCGACGCCCCTCGCTTCGGCCATCGGATACGGGGGAAACTGGCCCGAAAGCGCGATCCCGGCGCGGTGGAGTGTGCAGCGGTGCGGGTTTAGCGGCAGTTCGTCCGCGTGAGCTGTCGCCGAGCCGGGCGTCTTACCGCCGTTGATGAGCCGTGACTTCTCGACCGAGTTCGCACCTTTCGGGCCGTTACGGGGGAAGGCCGGCTGAAGCGGCAGGAAAACCTGCCGGGTCGGGTCTTTGCGTCAGGCCGGCACGCCACCGCCGGGAGTCGGGTCGACGGGTCGACGGCCCGACAGGCTCTCAGCCGAGGGCCGTGGCAACACCCCTGAGCAGCAGTCCGCACCCCAACGTCAGGACGACGACGGCCGAGACCATCGGTGCGGTTCGGCCGACCAGCGAGAAGAGCCTGCCCTGCGGTCGCAGTGCCAGCCTGCGCATGGTGGTCTCACGCAGGCGGACCACCGCGAACCCGGCTGCCGCCAGCGTGAGCGCGAGTCCGGCACCGTAGGCGATGACCAGCAGGAACCCGAACCATGCCTGGCCGAGTGCGGCCGCCCCCACCAGAACGACGACCGCCGAGGGGCTCGGAACCAGTCCGCCTGCGAGACCCATCAGGACCACCCCACGCAGGCCGGGAGCGGGAGGGACATGCGAGTGCCCGTACGTGTGGTCGTGGTGGTGACCGTGCGCGTGGTGGGGGCCATGGTCGTGACCGTGCGCGTGGTCGTGACCGTGGTGGGGGTGGCCGTGAGGGTGGGGGTGGCCGGGTGCGTCGCCGCCACGGCGCCGTTGGTGCCCCTCCTGCTCGTCGTGCTCGCGACGGCGGGGCTGGCGCCGGCCACGATCGCCGTCGTGGTGGTGGCCGGGGCCTGCGGGTACGGGCGCCGCGGCGGGCGGGCTCCCCGCAGCGCCGTGTCCGACCCCGGCCGCGGCCAGTGCCGGCACCCGCTCCGCGGCGGGCTCGTCCGTACACCCGGCGGCCTGCGCAGGACCACCACCAGCACGCCCGCAGTCACCATCGTGGCCGTGGCCGTGCCCGTAGTCGTGCCCGTGCCCGTGATCGTGCCCGTGGCCGTGTGGTGCGCGGCGCCGTCGCCATGCCCTGCGGACGAGCAGGAGTCCCGCGGCGGCCACCAGCCCGCCGCTCGCCACCGTCAGCCAGGAGACCACCGTGGGCGCGGCCGCCGAGCCCACGGTGATCAGCGCCCCCAGGGCGAAGACGCCCAGCGTGTGTGTGAGGGTCACCGACGCGCCGAGCGTGAACACATCACGCAGCGAGGTCCGGCCGCAGGCCGTGGCGGCGGCAGCCATCATCGTCTTGCCGTGGCCCGGTGCCAGCGCGTGCAGGGCGCCGAGGCACAGGGCCGCGGCGAGTGCGAACGCCGCGAAGCCGACGGTCAGTTCGTGACGGGCCACCAGTCCGGTCAGGGCCTCGGCCCAGCGGTCCGCGCCACGCGGCAGCACGCCCGCCACCGGTGATCCGTTCCTGTCCGCCCCGCCGCCGTCGGCGAGGGCCGGCCCGCCGGGCCGGACCGTGAAGGCGGTCTGCGTGTGCTCGGGCGGCGAGGAGAGGAGGTCGTCGGGGTAGGCGGTCAGCCGACGCGACACGGACTGCTGCGGCACGTCCGAGCCGTGGAGGGTCATTCCGTCACCGCGCCCGGTGATTTCCCGCCAGCCTCCCACGGTCGACGAGTCCGCGGGCCGGTAGGCGATGCGGAGGTCCTCGCCGGGTGCCAGCGGTGCCGTCAGCTCACAGGTCACACGCAGTGTCTTCAGTCCGGCCTGCCCGGGACGCTCCTCGGCGCGCGCCCGGCCGGCCGTGACGGTCGTCCGCTCTTCCCCACCGACGACGAGCCGTGCTCCGCGCGCCGCCGTGTCGCATCGCGTGCGGGCCCACGCCGACAGTTCGGCCTCGGCCGGACGGCCGTTGCGGTCGGTGTCGATGCGGGGCAGTTCCTGCGCGGCGGGGATCTCCGCCAGATCCTCCACATGGTCCACGCGCAACCGGCCCGGCGAGACGACGATGCCGTCGTACTGGCTCACCGTGAAGTTCCCGAGGGGGTGCGCGACGGCTGCCCCGGCGGGCCCCAGCGCGAGCGCGGTGCCCGCCATGAGCACGGCCAGGACGCCGGCGGCGGCGCGGCACCTCATGACGCGCTCCGCCCGCTCGGGCCCGCCGGGTCCGGCAGGGTCTTCAGCGCGGCTTCGGCCCGGCGCGCCCCGAGGGGCGAGAAGCCGGGGTTCAGATCGAGTGCCGCGCGCAGATGGCGCGCGGCCTGTGTGCCGTCACCGAGGGCGCGTTCGATCATGCCCAGGTGGTAGAGGAACGACGCGTCGCGGTATCCGGGCGAGGGCGCCGTCGCCTTCTTCGCGTAGACGAGGGCCTCCCGGTGCCGGCCGTTGACGTGGAGTGCCCATCCGAGCGCGTCAGCGGTGTGCACGGTCTCGCGGCGTTTCCACTCGGCGCGCGCCGAGGCCAGTGCCTCGGCGGGATCTCCGTGGTCGGCGGCGACGAGGGCCGACTCCAGGTCGCCGGCGACACCGTTGGCGTCCGCCAGCCGCATCCAGGTGCCGGCCAGTTCGTACTGCCGAGCGGCCTCGGCCCGGTCCCCGGCCGCCTCGTGCAGCTCCCCCAGTGCCGCCACCCGCCCCGGCAGCGGCTGGCGCCGGGCGGCCTCCTCGAGAGCTTTCAGCGCCTTGCGCTCCTGCCCTTGTGCGGCATGGGTGCGCCCGAGCCCCTCCTGGGCCGGCACGTGCTGCGGATCGGCGCGCAGTGCCACGGCGAAGTGGTCGAGGGCCTGCCGGTACCGGCCCCGGCTGAAGTCCAGTTGGCCGAGCGCGGTGGCGACGTACGCCCGGTCCGCCGCGGCCGTCGCGGACCTCAGGGCCCGCGTCAGCACACGCCTGGCTCCTTCCGTGTCGCCGCGCAGTTCGAGCACGTACGCGTAGCGCGTGAAGACCGGGATGCCGGGACGGCGGCGGTCGGCGAGCCGCACGGCCCGGTACGCCTCGTCGTACCGCCCGAGTTCGACGAGCGCGTCGACCCGGCCGGCGAGTGCCCGCTCGCTGTACTCGTTCACCCGCAGGGCACGGTCCGCGAGGTCCAGCGCGGATGCGAAGTCGTGCCGGGCGGCGGCCAGCACGGCCTGTCCCGCGAGCGCGGCATCGTTTTCGGCGGCGGGACGCAGCGCGAGTGAACGCGTGAACGCCTTCTCGGCCTTCGGGTAGCGCGTCGGATCGCCGCTGGTCCTTGCCTGTTCGACGTACGCGACGCCGAGCGTCGCCCACCCGGCGGCGTCCTTGGGCTGTGCGTCGAGGTGTTGTTGCAGGGCAGCCGTTCCCCGTCCGAGGTCGTCCGCCGGCAGCCGTTCCAGGGGGGCTCCCGCGGCGAGCGCGGGTGCGTTCCGTGCCGGGCGGCCAAAGTCGGCGCCCGGGCCGAGGACCACCGAGGCGGCGGTGAGTCCCAGGGCCACGGCCGCAGCGGCGGCGGCGGTCCGCAGGTGCGGGCCGGTCCCCCGCTCACGTCCTCGCGTGAGCAGAAGCTTCCGTACGGGCATGTGTGTCGACTTCCTCGGTCCGGTCGTGGCGGGAGGGGGCCCGGCGGCGCCGCCGTGGGGGGTGGAGGGTGCCGCCGGGCCGTTCGGGGTGCTGTGTCCCGTCGGGTCAGCCGAGCCAGGAGCGGCTCGCGGTGCGGCGGCGCGAACGCAGCCAGAAGGCTCCGAGCACGGCCACCAGCAGGGCTGCGGCGCCTCCCGCGGCCAGCACGGTGCTGTCGTTCCACGATCCGGTGAGACCGGAGGCTCCGCCCGTCAGGCCGGTGGCGCTCTTCGTCCCGGTGCCGGCGGCTGTCCGGGTGTCCGACCCGGAGGCGGGCAGGGCGACGTAGGGGAAGGCGTGGCCGAACGCCTTGTCATTGGCGTCCACCGCGTCGCCCAGGTCGTTCTCGGAACCGACGAGTTCGCCCTCGACGGCCTGGAGCGCGATGTCGAGTACGTCGTCCGTCAGGCGCCGCCCGTTGGGGAAACCCGCGTTGTCGCCTTCCAGTACGCCCAGGCGCTTCGGCTCGCCCGTCGGCTTGACCGCCGTGTTCAGCCGCAGCATCTCGGACGGTGTGCCGCCGGGCGGCTGGTTGAGGTCCTTGACGCCGGTGAGGAACACCGAGACGAGGTCCTGGCGCGGCTCGGCGGGAGCCTTGATCTTGTAGAGGGCCTCGATGAGTTTCGGCAGCTCGGGCTCGGTGACGTTCTTCAGGAAGTCGCCGTCGTTTTCGGGTGAGGAGGCGTTGAACTTGTCCTTGTCCTTGACCGGGTTGACGACCTCGTTGACCAGCGGCATGCCGAGCCGCGACACCTGGGTCCAGTGCCCTTCGGCGTTCTGGCGCTCCGTCGTGGAGTAGATGCCGACGACCGGCTGGGACTCGGACTCTCGCAGGAAGGCGTTCGGCACCTGCAGGGCGATGGTGTTGACGTTGTATCCGCGGAGCGTGTCGTTGCCGACCTCCGACAGGTCGCCGCCGTACAACAGGTCGAAGACGCGCAGGTCGAGGAAGAACGGGTCGTCGGCCTGGCCTGCGAAGCTCTTCAGCCCGCCCGCGATCTGGTGGACGGCCTGGTCGCGCAGCTTCTGGTAGTCGGGCATGGACGCCTTGCCGACGTTCGCGGGGGCTGTCGGCAGGTCCTTGGCGAGTTGGTGCGAGGAGACCTCCTTGCCGTGCTCCAGCCGCAGGAGTTCGATGTCGTAGGTCTGGGTGAAGTTGAGGTCGGGGTCCTCCAGGCTCTCCACGGCACCCGTGTTGTGCAGGAAGGTGTTCTCGTTCTTCCGGTGGTCCTTGAACGTGTACCGGTACAGCAGGTCGTCCTGTGCGTCACCGTCGCTGTCGACGTGGATGCTGTAGCGGGCGTCCGCGGCGAACGGGAAGAAGTTCGGGCCGCCCGCAGGTTCCTGGAACGGCAGCCAGTTCGCCACGATCGTGGTGGTGTCGGGATGGTCCGGGCTGACGAAGGCGTACACGTCCGTGTTGTCGAACTGCGGCTGCCCCGATATCAACGGGGCCTCCCGGTGGCTCGATGCCGTCGCGGTCTGTGGCTCGAGCATCGCCGCACCGGCGGTCGACAGCCCGGCCGCGGCCAGCGCCCCGCAGGTGACCAGGGCAACGCTCCTGCGGGTCGGTCGAGGCCGTCGGCCCCAGCTGATTGGCGTCATTGCGTTCGTCCTTCGTCCAACTTCACGTCCGGGCGGGTTGTACGTCCAGTACGTACGCGACCGCCGTTCTGCTCGGTGTTGATCGCCACTACTTCCGCGCGTTGCGTCCCGCACGGGTGGGGGCAACATCGCCGCGGTGACCGTCGGGTCGGGCATCCGCGCAGGTCGGGTCCTGTGCGAGAGGGCGGGCGCAGGCTGTGAGGAGACGGTGTGTCGGATTGCACACGGACGGCAGAAGGTCCGCCTCGGCGGTCGCGAGCGCGGAGAGCGGCGGAAGGCCCGCGGTGGTCCTGGCGTGGGGGAGGCCCGGCGCCTTTGCGGCGACGGGGCCGGGTGGCGTGCGCGGCGTCCGGGTCGAGGTATGAGGTAAGGCCATGCGAAGTGGCCATCCGGACTACGCAGTTCCGTTCCAAGCCGTCGTGTTGGGCGGGCCCGCGTGCGCGGAACGGCTACGTCGCCGGCGAGGGCTGCGGAGCTGCGTCCGTCAGGGGCACTGAATCTGCTCGGCCGCCCACGGGGTCCGGCACAATCTGATGCTCCCCGGCGCGCCGCGCCCCGTGGACGGGACAGCAGCGCGTCCCGGGCACCCGGCCGTCACCTCGCCGCCCACCGGTCGCCACGGCTGGGGCCGGCACCCTGAACAGGGCGGCAGCCTCCGACCGGTCCCCGCCCTCCACCGGCGCGGACACCGCCGGCAACCGTACGGCTTCCTGCGCGTCCGGCGACCAGGTCCGCCAGTCCCCAGCAGATCACGCACACTCCGCCAACGAGCCCGACACCACGGCGTTTCGGACCTATGGGGCACCCGGGGCCTCCACGACCGGCCTTTTCGCCCGACGCGACGCACGCAACGGGCATCAGGGCGCGTGCCGCCTCCCAGGCGGCCGGATCATTGCGGCGCCCGGCAGGTGGTGTTGCCACCCGGAAACCGCGGCTGACAGCATTCCGGAGCCCGCGCACGATGCGGCGGCGGGGGCGACGGCCCAGACCCCTGCCGAGCCCCCCACCCGTTGTTCTGCCCCCGTGGGACGACCAACAAGGAGTACTCACCTCATGGTGCGATCGAAACTCCGGACGCTGCTGCCCGGCGCCCTGGGCGCCTTCGCTCTGCTCGGCGCCGCCGTCGCGGCCGCTCCGGACGCCACCGCGGCCGGTGCCTCGTCGGGCACCGCATCGGACATCACGCCGGTGGCGGCCTTCGGCTGTCCCTTGCGTGTGGTGGCCGCCGTGCGGCCGGGCTTGCGCAGGCACTGCCCGTGCAGTCGCCCGGCCTCGAGGTCTACTGAGGTGATCCCCGTGGTGTGTACGGGGGCAGTGCGGGCACTGGCCCGTCGAGTCGGGCGCTGATCGCGGTCACCGGGTCGGTGCCCTGGAGCAGGGCGGTCACCGCGTCCACCGTGGCGGCCGCGTACCGGCAGACCGTCGCATCGAGCGCCTCCTCGAGCCGATGGTGGTGAGCGTCGTAGGCATCTGCCCGGGCGCGGCCCTGGTCGACCTTGAGGTGGTGCATGCGGCCGCGCGTTCGGCACCCCCCATGAGCACGCCTGCGTCCGCTGCCCGATGCTCTGGCCCGACCCCGCTCAGCGTGACAGGCTCGTCGAGATCCGAGACAACCTCCTCGCCCGCGTGGCCGAGGCCGAACGCGAAGGATGGCAGTGGTTCGGCTTCCAGGCGTGGTCCATGGAGCGGGTCGCCGAGTCCTACCAGCAGACGGGTTACGCGCAGGGGAAGGAGGTGCTCGGCAAGTGGGTCGACTGGGCGCTCTCCGAGACGACCGGCAACCCCGACGGCAGGTTCCGGATCCCGTCCACGCTCCAGTGGTCCGGCAAGCCCGACACGTGGAACGCGGCGAACCCGGGCGCCAACGCCGGTCTGCACGTGACGGTGGCCGACTACACCCAGGACGTGGGTGTGGCCGGCGCGTACGCCAAGGTGCTGACGTACTACGCCGCACGGCCGGGTGACGCGGAGGCCAAGTCCGTGGCCAAGGCGCTGCTCGACGGGATGTGGGACCACCACCAGGACGCGCTCGGCATCGCGGTGCCCGAGACGCGTACCGACTACAGCCGGTTCGACGACCCGGTGTACGTGCCCAGCGGCTGGACGGGCACGATGCCGAACGGCGACACGGTCAACTCGTCGTCGACGTTCGCGTCGCTGTGTTCCTTCTACCAGGACGACCCTGCCTGGTAGAAGATCGAGAGCTACCTGGCGGGCGGCGCCGCGCCGGAGTTCACGTACCACCGCTTCTGGGCGCAGGCGGACATCGCCCTCGCCATGGGTGCGTACGCGGAGCTGCTCGAGTGACGGGCCACCGGTGAGCGCCCGCCCGTCGACCGGTCGCCGATGAGCGCGTCGCCACCGGCCAGACACTGAACCGACCAGTCATTGCAGGCGGAGCCGGGCGGCATCCAGCATGATGCCGCCCGGCTCCGTCGTGCGGGAGGGTGGTCCGGCCCCCCTCGGGTCGGACCACCCTCCCGGCGTCCTGGGCGTTGCCGATGCCAGGGTCAGATGTTGAACAGATTCGTGACTCGGGAGTCCGCCACGCAGCTGTTGGGGAAGGTCCGCTCGTACGAGACCCGGCGGCCCTCCCACACGCCGTCAGCTGTGAGGGTGACGGGAGCGTAGATCTGCGGGCAAGCGCGATCCGAGTCGTCGTTCAGGGTGAGCGCGGGCTGTCCATGAGCGCGTTCCAGGTCCGCGCATGCGGCCTCGGCGTCGGGGTGGGAGCCGCCGGCGGTCGGGTTGCAGGTGAGGGTGACCGCCCGTTCGACGGTCGCTGTCGCCGCGCTCTCGCCCTGGCCGACGGTGAGCACCATTGCGGAGGGCGGGTACAGGCTGTGGGGCGTGCCGGCTGCGGCAGAGCCGGCTGTCAGAGCGAGGACGCCGGCGACCACACCGGCGACGCAGGTGATCTTGGTTGCGGAGCGACGCATCAGAGTCTCCTTCTTCTCGACTACGGAACTTTCAGCGTTGCTCAGGAGCCGCGGGAACATCGCATCGACGCCCCTCACTTCGGACATCGGGAATTGGAGAACCTGGCCTGAAAGGGCGAGCCTGGCGCTACGGAGTTTGTGACGGTGCGTGTTTAGCGGCAGTTCGTCTGCGTGAGCCGTCACCGAGCCGGGCGGCCTTACGGCCGTTAATGAGCCGTGGCTTCTCGACCGAGATGGCACCTTTCCGGCCGATGCCGGAGAAAGGTTGGTTGAAGCGGCACAGAAATCCGCTGGTCGTGCCTTTCCGTCAATCTGTCACGCCACTGGGAGAGTCGAGCACCCTCGGGCCGCTGAAAAATCTTCCACAGCAACCGGTGAACGGCGCATGAATCTTCTGCCGGGACGCCCTGCCGTCCATGCCGACAGGACGATCTGCTTCGCGCGCAGTTGATTCTTCATGCAACTGTTGGCCGGATATCCGCCGATCCGTGGCCCGTGACAAATCTTTCGGCAACGTTGGTGGGATCCGGGGCAGTCGGATCTGACCCGTCAACTACGCGGAAAGACCGCCCGTATTGGGAGAGAGGGAACGCATGCGTACTCGTCGTCGATTTCTTCGAGGTGGAACTGCGGCACTCGCGGCGCTGGCCGTCGCCGGAACAACCGCTTCTGTGTACGGCGAAGGATCCCATCGGGCGAACCGAGCGGGGCAGGACAGCCCCGCCCGGACCCCCACGGCCGGCAAGCCGTTCGACGAAACGTACAAGGGCAGGCACATCCAAGGCCGACCGACCGATCACGGGCATCACGGGACCGAGAGCGGCTACCAAGTTCTGATAGACGGAACCGATCTCCACGTCATGCAGAACGGAGACGGGACGTGGGTCAGTCTCATCGACCACTACGAGGTTTTCGCGACTCCGCACGCCCTGGCACGGTCAGCGGTCGACAATCTGGCCGGCGCCGACCTCGTCCCCAGCACGGCACACCTGTGACCGTCCCGGAAAGGAGCGCCTGACATGGCCGTGCGAAAGAACCAGTCCACACTCACCTCGACCGAGAAGCGCGAGTTCGTCGACGCGGTCCTCGAGCTCAAAGGCGGCGGGCGCTATGACGAATTCGTGCGCACCCACAACGAATTCATCATGAGCGATACGGATCAGGGTGAACGAGTGGGGCACCGCTCCCCGTCCTTTCTGCCCTGGCACCGGAAGTTCCTGCTCGAATTCGAGCGGGAACTTCAACGGATCATCCCCTCCGTGACACTGCCCTACTGGGACTGGAGCACGGACGATACGCCCGGCTCTTCCCTGTGGGCCACGGACTTCCTGGGCGGTGACGGACGCAGCCGCGACGGCCAGGTGACGACCGGCCCGTTCGCGAGCCTGGCCGGAAACTGGTCGATCGACACCCGAGTGGACACCCGCCCCTTCCTGCGGCGCGCGTTGGGTGGCGGAGGAAGGGCATTGCCCAGGCCCGAGGACATCGAGGCGGTTCTGGCCGTTGAGACGTACGACACACCGCCTTGGAACAGCACCTCGCGGGGTTTTCGCAACCTCCTCGAGGGCTGGCGCGGCGTCAATCTGCACAACAGGGTGCATGTCTGGGTGGGCGGCCACATGGCGACGGGCGCGTCCCCGAACGATCCGGTGTTCTGGCTGCATCACGCCTTCATAGACAAACTGTGGGCGGACTGGCAGACACGGCATCCGGCATCGCGATATCTGCCCGACACCCCGACCGAGAACGTGGTGGATCTGAACTCCACCATGCGCCCCTGGAACGACGTCACACCACGCGACATGTTGGACCACACACAGTTCTACACATTCGACGCATAGAGGGGTGTCAACACGGTGTCCTGTGTGGTGCGGTGGATGAGCGCTTGTGGAAGCCTCGCCGCCCGGGTCCTCGACACACTTGTGTGTATCAGGGGAAGAGGAAGTTGGCGATGGTCGCGTCGATGACCTGTGAGACTGGGACGATCGAGGAGTCGTTGACGAAGGTCCGGTTCTGGAAGACCGCGACAAAGCGTCGGCCGGCCGACGCCTCCTTGATGATCGCCGCTTCCGAGGCCACCATGGTGCCGCTGTTCACCGGCCCCAGACCGATCTTCGACTGGAAGGTGGCGAACTGCACCGAGGTGTCGCGGTTGAGGAACAGGTGCAGCCGGGACACGTCCACTGCGTTGAACAGACGCTTGAGCATGGCCTCGTCGGAGGCCGCGTCGACAAGCGGCGTGTTCTCAGGGTCGGGGGCCTGGCCCGGGTCGACACCCGGAGCGCCTGCCGCTCCGGGACCGGCGGCCAGGAAGGTGAACAGCCGGGCCATCTGAAAGGCGGACGTCGCCGGCCTCGGACGCTCCCGCGGCGGCCTGACCACCAAACTCCACCTGGCCACCGAGCAGGGGCAGAAGCCCATGTCCATCGTGATCACCGGCGGGCAGCGCGGCGACTCCCCGCAGTTCGAGCCCGTCCTGAACAAGGTCCGCGTCGCCCGCCGGGGTTCGGGGCGCCCACGCACCCGGCCCGACCGGGTCCGCGCCGACAAGGCGTACGCGTCCCGCAAGAACCGTGCCTACCTGCGCCAACAAGGCATCCGCTGCACCATCCCGGACAAGGCCGACCAGGCCCGAAACCGCAAGAAGCTCGGCACGCGCGGCGGCCGACCGCCCAAGTTCGATGCCGAGGACTACAAGGCTCGGCACGCCGTCGAGCGCGGCATCAACCGTCTCAAGCGCCACCGGGCCGTCGCCACGCGATACGACAAGCTCGCGGTCCGCTACGAGGCGACCGTCCTCATTGCAGCCATCAACGAGTGGCTATGAGGTGACCTACTCCTAGTACTGCAACGGTGTTTTCCGTGACGGTTGGGCAGGTCGGTCGTTGGTCAGTTCATGGGTGGGGAGCTTGCTGATGTCCGATCGTGGGCTGG
>NZ_JBIWFV010000026.1:0-25323 GCF_044763255.1 Streptomyces sp. NPDC096176
AGCTGTTCCGGTTCAGCGGGACGGGCGCCGGCACGCTCGGCGGCCGGGTGCAGATCGGCAACAGCGGTTGGACGGCCTTCAAGGGCCTGTACTGACCTGAAGTCGCCGTGCCCGCCCGTGATGTGTCCGCGGGCGGGCACGAAGACGGGGCCCGAGACACGAAGACGGGGCCCGAGATCGGATACCCGATCGGCTCCGGGGATCTCTCCCGCTATGCTCAGGGGTGTTGTGTCGTGGGCCGTTAGCTCAATTGGCAGAGCAGCGGACTTTTAATCCGTTGGTTGTGGGTTCGAGTCCCACACGGCCTACCACCAGCAGGACGGGTTCACCCCTCTGACCTGCTACGGAGCGCCCCGACCGGTTTTGGCCGGTCGGGGCGCTCCGGCGTTGTCGTCAGATGTGTCCCGCGGGACCGAGCAGCGCGGACGCCACCTGGAGCGGGGAGCCGGCCCCCGTGGCCGGGGCGACCGGCGGGGCGGAACGGCAGGTGAAGCCGAGGCGGGTCAGCGCTCGGGTCACTTCACCGGCGGTGAAGTCGCGCCGGTCCTGCCTGGTGATCACTTCCCCCACCTGCTTGACGGGGTAGTGGCGGCGTCCGATGATCACGGACTCGCCCGTGATGGGTTCGGGCTTGATGCCCTTCATCGACTGCTGCACGTCGGCCTTGACGAAGTCGAAAGGGAAGCGGGCGATGACACAGCGCACGGGGCCTCAACAGGTCTCGGAGGAGGGCCGTGCGTGGGTACGCACGACCCGGGCTGGTTCGGCGGGGCGGGGTGGTGCCCCCGGGGCGTAAGCCCGACCGGCGGGTACGGACTTGGGGCCCGGACGGCCCCACATGCTCGCCCCCCGACGTCCGGCTCGTCAGGCGGCCCTGCCGAAGGCGGTCGTGGAGGCGGCGGAGGAGGAACGGCGCGCACGCGCGGGGCGGCTCCGCCTGCCGCGCGAGGAAGCGGCACTCTTCTTGGGACGCTCCGCGGCCGGGGCGGTGATCACGACTGGAACGCCGGAGGGCGCCTGGGCGCCGGTGATACGGCTGAGTTCGGCTTCGCCCGAGCGGACGTGGGCGATGTGCGGGCTGATGCCGGCGTCCGCCATCAGACGGGTCATCTCCCGGCGCTGGTTGGGCAGTACGAGGGTGACCACGCTGCCGGACTCGCCGGCACGGGCGGTACGGCCGCCGCGGTGCAGGTAGTCCTTGTGGTCGCTGGGCGGGTCGATGTTGACGACCAGGTCGAGGTCGTCGACGTGGATGCCGCGGGCCGCGACATTGGTGGCGACGAGCACCGTGACATGGCCGGTCTTGAACTGGGTCAGGGCGCGGGTGCGCTGCGGCTGCGACTTGCCGCCGTGCAGGGCCGAGGCGCGTACCCCGACGGCCAGAAGGTCCTTGGTCAGCCTGTCGACAGCGTGCTTGGTGTCCAGAAACATGATCACGCGGCCGTCACGCGCCGCGATCTCGACGGTCGTGGCGTGCTTGTCGGTGCCGTGCACGTGCAGGAGGTGGTGCTCCATGGTGGTGACCGCGCCGGCCGACGGGTCGACGGAGTGGACCACCGGGTCGGTCAGGTAGCGCCGGACGAGACGATCGACGTTGCGGTCCAGCGTGGCGGAGAACAGCATCCGCTGCCCTTCGGGCCGCACCTGGTCGAGCAGAGCGGTGACCTGGGGCATGAAGCCCATGTCGGTCATCTGGTCCGCCTCGTCCAGGACCGTGATCGCGACCTGGTTCAGCCGGCAGTCGCCGCGGTCGATGAGGTCCTTCAGACGGCCCGGAGTGGCGATGACGACCTCGGCCCCGGCACGCAGCGCGCCGGCCTGGCGGCCGATCGACATCCCGCCGACGACCGTGGCCATCCGCAGCTTCAGCGCCTTCGCGTAGGGCGTGAGCGCGTCGGTGAGCTGCTGGGCCAGCTCGCGCGTGGGGACAAGGACGAGTGCCAGCGGCTGACGGGCCTCGGCGCGCTGTCCTGCCGTGCGGGCCAGCAGTGCCAGCCCGAACGCGAGGGTCTTCCCGGAGCCGGTACGGCCGCGCCCGAGGACGTCCCGGCCGGCCAGGGAGTTGGGCAGCGTGGCCGCCTGGATCGGGAACGGCGTGCTCACGCCGAGACGCGTGAGCGTGTCCAGGATCTCGGCGGGCATGTCCAGTTCGCCGAAGGTCTCGGCTGCGGGCAGGGCCGGAGTGATGGTCACCGGCAGGGTGAACTCACCCTGCGGCCCGGAAGACCGGCGCGCGGGGCCGCCGGAGCGGCTGGACATGCCCGCCGAGCGGCTGGGAGCGCCGGAGCGTCCGTGCGGACCTGAGCGGCCGGAGGCCGGGGCACCGGAACGGCCGCCCCTTCCGTTGGCGGAGCCGCCCGTACGGGTGCGGGAGTATCGGTCGTTCGTGCGAGACGTGCGGTTCATGCAGAACCTTCCTCGGTGCGGCGCGTACGAGGAATTCCCAGCGGAGAAGCCGCATGAAGAATCACAGGAACGGGCCGATGAAAAGATGAGCGAGCGGGCCGGACCGTTCCTGCGAATACAAGACATGAGACAGGTCTTGTGATTACAGGAAAAGGTGGTCGGCGCTCGTGTGGGGCTACGGAAAAACCCGCGCCCGGAAGCCCGTCCGGAGAACCGTTCGGGGATGATGCTCCCGGAAGTCGTTCACGGGAGTCGTGCAGGGAAGTCGGGGCGGAGCGTCTGGAGTCGAGCCGCCGCCACACAGGCCGTGCAGGCCGGCTGTGAAAACGGCATTCGCAGAGCCCGTGCGCCCCGACGAAACAGCGGAAGTCCGCAAAATGCAACGAGCTGAGGCCCGCACCCCAAGGTGCGGGCCCCAGCTGCGTAGAACGCCTGGGCGTCAGACCGACATCAGGCGGGAACGATGTTCTCCGCCTGCGGGCCCTTCTGGCCCTGCGTCAGGTCGAAGGAAACCTTCTGACCTTCCTGAAGCTCACGGAAGCCGGAAGAAGCGATGTTCGAGTAGTGGGCGAACACGTCGGCGCCGCCGCCGTCCTGCTCGATGAATCCGAAACCCTTTTCCGCGTTGAACCACTTCACGGTGCCAGTAGCCATGTTATTTCTCCTTCGGGGCAGTACCCAAGGACTCGCACTTTGCGAGCCCCGAGTCGCCGCAATGATTACCCCGCCCGGAGTGCACCGGAAATGCAAAAACGCTCTCGCCGGATCGTGAGAACCGGTAAGGGCACTTGAATTCTTTGGGAACCACAACTGCAACCGAGATCGACAGTAGCACGTCCTGAGCGATCGTGCACAGCCTCTTCGTCGCCGTCGATAAAAGGATCGTCGAATCCATGGCGTCGCCTTCTGAATTTCTCCAGTAGCCGGATCAGATATTTTTCAGCGGCGCGGTTCCACCGTACAGACCGGGCAGATCGGCCCCGGTAGGAAATGTGCAGCGGGGGCGGCAGATTTCCCGGCGCGTCGGCGTTAGGATTTCGGTACGGCGCCACGGCGCCACGGTCCCACGCCGTGCTCGACGAGAGGTGTAAATGACTTCAGGTGTCCCGCAGTACGCCGACGACAGGTTCGGCGACGACGACTACCCGGCCTACACGATGGGCCGCGCGGCGGAGATGATCGGCACCACACCGGCTTTTCTGCGCGCCCTGGGCGACGCCCGGCTCATCACTCCGCTGCGGTCGGAGGGCGGCCACCGCCGCTACTCCCGCTACCAGCTGCGCATCGCCGCCCGGGCCCGTGAACTCGTCGACCAGGGAACCCCGGTCGAGGCCGCCTGCCGGATCATCATCCTCGAGGACCAACTCGACGAAGCCCTCCGCCTCAACGAGGAGCTGCGCCGGGCCGGCTCCCAGTGAGCCGGCATCCGGCCCCGACGGCGAGGGCCGCTCCCGTAGGACTGACGGACGACATGCCGTGGATGTGACCGCCTCGGCGGGGCCGGAACGGTAAGTGGATTTGATCTTGCTCCGGATGGCGTAAGGTTGTGTTCACCGACGCGGGGTGGAGCAGCTCGGTAGCTCGCTGGGCTCATAACCCAGAGGTCGCAGGTTCAAATCCTGTCCCCGCTACTGATGGCCACGGCCCGGCAGACGATCGAGAGATCGACTGCCGGGCCGTTGTTGTTCTTCCGGCCGTACCCCCGTTTTCCGGCCGTGCCCGTCTTCTTCCGGCCGTACTCCGTGCGTGCCCGGCGCCCGTCCGTCGCCCGGTTGGACGACGGGGAGTCGCTGCGCGGTGCGTCGGCGCTCAGCCTGGGGAGGGCGCGGCAAAGTCCGCGGCCGTCAGCGGACCCGGTAGGAGAGCACCCTTGGGACAGGAGTCGCGAGACCAGGCCGGCTCCCGGAGCGCCCCGTGGCCCGTACGCGTGCTGCCGGCCCTGATGATCGTCGGCGGTGTCGTCTTCGACCTCCTCACCCCCGCCCGCTTCACCGCGGTACCGCTCTTCGCCGCAGCCCCGCTCATCGCGGCGCCCGTCGTCAGCTGGGTCACGACGCTGCTGACCGGGATCGCGGCGGTGATCGCCGTCAGCGGCCTCCATGTCGTGAACCGGACCGCCGCGCAGATCACGGCGGTCACGGAGACGACCACGCTGCTGACGGTCGCCGCCCTCGCACTGCTCATCAATCGTGTCGTACGGCGCAGCGGGGAGAAGCTCGCCTCGGCCCGGGTCATCGCGGAGACCGCGCAGCGGGCCGTGCTGCCCGAGCCGGTCGAGCGGATCGGCGGCCTGCACATCGCCGCTCGGTACGAGGCGGCGCAGGCGGACGCGTTCATCGGCGGCGACCTCTTCGCCGTGCAGGACACCCAGCACGGGGTACGGCTCGTCGTCGGCGATGTGCGGGGCAAGGGACTGGGCGCGGTCGGGACGGTGGCCGTGATCATCGGAGCGTTCCGTGAGGCGGCCGAGCAGGAGAGCTCCCTGGAGGGCGTGGCCCAGCGGCTGGAGCGGGCGCTCCGGCGCGAGGGCATCCGACGGGAGGGGCTCGACCTCGTCGAGGGGTTCACCACCGCCGTGCTGGGCGAGATCCCGCGCGGCCGGGCCTTGGTACGGCTGGTGAACCGTGGCCATCCGGAGCCGCTTGTGCTGCGTGCCGACGGCGGTGTCGACGTGCTCGAGCCGTCGGAGGCGGCGCTGCCGCTGGGAATGGGTGAGTTGGGGTCGTGGTCGGACAGGGCGGACGAGTATCCGCTGCCCGACGGGGCGACGCTGCTGCTCTATACGGACGGGGTGACGGAGGCGCGCGACGACCGGGGGGTCTTCTACGATCCCGTCGAGCGGCTCGGGGGACGTCTTTTCCCGGGGCCGGACGAGCTTCTGGACGCACTGATCGACGATGTCCGCCGGCACACGGGCGGCGGGTCGAACGACGACATGGCGCTGCTGGCGGTCGCCCGGCCCGCGGCGGGCGGGCCGGAACGGCGCCGGACGATGCCGGTGGTCCCGGCGTACCCGTCCTGATTGCGGTGCGTAGTCGTAGCACACCCCTCCGCATAACAGCTGACACACCATCAGGAACACGGGCCCGTCTGACGTTTGATCAAGTCGCCCGGGTCCGGCCGCTTCTGTCCGGTTAAGTCCCGGCCGAAGCCGTTAACGATCACCCGGAACAGCTTGGATTCCAGCCCCGGCGTCTATTAACGTTCGATAACGCAGCGCGGTCGTCCCAGCCGTCGTAAGAGGCGGCACCGTGCGCACGCGCCGAATCCCGCAAGGGAACCGGGGAACCACTCATTGGGGTGAATCGGGCACCTTTTGCCGCTCCGTCGAGCGGCCGAGGTACTCGTAGGAGACCTTCCTGCTCCGAACCCGTCAGCTAACCCGGTAGGCGATAAGGAAGGAAGGAGAACGCCTTCGTGGCGTCCAACATGCCTGCCCCCGAGGCCCGCTTCGCGTCCGAACGCTTCGGCGACGACGCACCCGAGCGGACCTGGGAGGAGTGGAATCCCACCGAGGACTCCATCCGCCCGGTGCGCGGTCGGCACCGCGTCATCAAGCAGCGGGGCGGGCTCGCCCGCAGCTCCACGGTGCTCGGAGTCGGCGTGATCGCCGCTGTCGGTGCGGGCGGCATAGCCACCGCGCAGGACAAGCCCGCGGTCTCCATATCTCTGCCCGACGCCATCACCGACAAACTCCCCGACGCCAAGTCCCTTCCGGGCGTGGGATCCCTGATCTCGGACGACTCCGTGGACTCCGCCGCGCAGGCGAACACGGCGCCGCTCACCGCCGCGACGACCGTCGCCGACGGCGGCACAAGCTCCGCTCAGGGGGCGGGCGCGGGCGAGGCACTGCGCGCCCGCATCCTCCAGCAGGCCGAGCAGCAGCAGGCGGAGGCGGACGCCGAGGCGAAGGCAGCGGCGGAGACGCTCGCCGCCGAGCAGGCCGCGGCAGCTGCCGAGAAGCAGCAGAGCGCGGCGGAAGCCAAGGCCGCAGAGGAGAAGCGCAAGGCCGAGGAGGCCGCGCGGGCCAAGGCGGAGGCAGAGCGTCTCGCCGAGCTCGCCAAGAGCTTCGCCCTCCCCACCTCTTCGTACACTCTCACCTCCACGTACGGCGAGTCCGGCTCCATGTGGTCCTCCGGGCAGCACACCGGCCTCGACTTCGCCGCCCCGACGGGCACCCCGGTCAAGGCCGTGCACGGCGGCACGGTCAAGTCCGCGGGCTGGTCCGGCTCCTACGGCTACCGCATCGTGCTCGAGCTCGACGACGGCACCGAGATCCTGTACGCCCACCTGTCGTCGATGACGGCGAGCGCCGGCCAGAAGGTGACGACCGGCGAAACCATCGGACGCGTCGGCGCCACGGGCAACGTCACCGGGCCGCACCTGCATCTTGAGGTGCACACCACGGGCGGCTCCGGCATCGACCCCATGGCGTGGCTGCGCGGCAAGGGCCTCACGGTCTGACCCCCTGCCCGGTACGGGACCACCGCGGCGCCTCGGACACCACTGAACGAGGCACCCGGCGACTCCTGTGCCGGGCATACCCATGTCTCCGGCAGCCCGGGCGCACCCCCCGATGCCAGGGCTGCCGGAATACGCCGGGGAAGACGAGTTGTTGATCAGCGCATGGCCTCCTCACGCACTCTCGGCTCCTCCGACCTCAGCGTCTTTCCGCTCGCCCTCGGCGGCAACGTCTTCGGCTGGACGGCCGACGAGACGCGGACCTTCGCCGTGCTCGACGCATACACCTCCGCAGGAGGCAATTTCGTCGACACCGCCGACAGTTACTCGTCCTGGGTGCCCGGAAACGAGGGCGGCGAGTCGGAGACGCTCATCGGCAAGTGGCTCGCCGCCCGCGGCAACCGCTCCGAGGTCGTCGTCGCCACCAAGGTCGGCGCCCACCCTCGGCACCAGGGCCTCTCCGCCACCACGATCAAGGCCGCGGCGGAGGAGTCGCTGGCCCGGCTGGGGACCGACTACATCGACCTCTACTACACCCACTTCGACGACCCGTCCGTGCCCGTCGAGGAGATCATCACCGCCCTCGACCAGCTGGTGAAGGAAGGCAAGGTCCGCGCGATCGCCGCCTCCAACCTCAGCGCCGAGCGGCTCCAGGCCTCCCTGGACTTCTCCGAGCGGGAGGGCCTCGCCCGCTACACGGCGCTGCAGCCGCACTACAACCTGGTCTCGCGCCACACATACGAGGGCGAGCTCCAGGAAACCGCCGCCCGCGCCGGACTCGCCGCCGTCCCCTACTACGCGCTCGCGTCCGGCTTTCTCACCGGCAAGTACCGGCCGGGCGCCGCGGTGGAGAGCGCCCGGGCCCAGGGCGCGTCCAAGCACCTGGAGTCGGAGCGGGGCCTTCGGGTCCTCGCCGCGCTCGACGAGGTCGCGCAGGCGCGCGGCGCGGAGATCGCGACCGTCGCGCTCGCATGGCTGGCCGCGCAGCCGACCGTCGCCGCCCCGATCGCCTCCGCCCGAACGGTCGAGCAGCTCGCGGCTCTCGTCGCCGTCGCGGACCTCGAGCTGACCGACGGCGAGCTGGCGGAGCTGACTGCCGCGTCCGCCTGACGCGTCGGCGGGGCTTCAGTAGCGGTACGGGTTGTAACCGTCGTAGTTGCGGTACGGCGGCGGCACCCGTATTCGGCCGGTCGCTTCGGCGGCGTACGCCAGCGACGGGCCGGCGACCTCTCTGCGCTGCCACAGATGGTGCAGCAGCTCCTGCTCGCGTTCCACGAAGTCCGGGCCCGCCGCCCCCCGGTGGGCCCGGTGGCGCAGGAACGCGAGCGACGTCGCGAACGCCTCGTACTCCGACACCGCATGCCCCGCCGCCGGTCCGTACGTGCGCCGGGCGAAGTCGCGCGCCATCGTGCGCGCCCGCATCGACGACAGCGCGGACGGCTCGGCGGCCGACATCCAGCCGGCCGCGGCGTACGCGGGAAGCTCGTCGGATATCGTGCGCAGCTCGCGCTGGCGGGTCCATATCGTCAGCCAGGTGAGCAGGCCGAAGACCGGGACCATGAACGCCCCGTACACCGCGTAGAAGCCCCACGGGCCCAGCAGCGACGCAGACCCGTTCCACAGGGCGTGCATGCCCATCGCGAGCGCCAGGCCGAGCAACGGCAGCGCGATGCGCCGCAGACGCCGGTGGCGGCGGGCACCGAGCGCCGCTACGCCGAAGCCGATGCCTGTCAGCACGGTGAACAGCGGATGGGCGAAGGGCGACATCACGATGCGCACGAAGAACGTCGCAGCGGTCACGGAGGCCAGGCCGGAGGCGCCCAAAGCCTGGTCCTCGCCGAACGCGTTGCCCAGATAGAGGATGTTCTCCGTGAACGCGAAGCCGGTGGCCGTGAATCCGGCGATCACGACGCCGTCCACGATTCCGGTGAAGTCCCGCCTGCGGAAGACGAAGATCAGCAAGATCGCGGCGGCCTTCGCGCTCTCCTCGACGACCGGCGCTATGACCGTCGCACCGAGGGTGTCGGCGGATGCCGGGTCGGCGGTCGCGGTGGCTATCCAGCGGGTTGCGAAGGTGTTCGCGATGATCGCGATCAGCGC
This sequence comes from Streptomyces sp. NPDC096176, assembly GCF_044763255.1. Classification (NCBI taxonomy): domain Bacteria; kingdom Bacillati; phylum Actinomycetota; class Actinomycetes; order Kitasatosporales; family Streptomycetaceae; genus Streptomyces; species Streptomyces sp. NPDC096176. The sequence goes on from NZ_JBIWFV010000026.1 coordinate 8,968, forward strand.
CGCGGCACACGCGCCCCACGCGAAGGCGAAGAGGAGATTCCGCCACGGGCCCGGCTCCACCCGGTCCAGCCAGCGGAACGCGGCCAGCAGCAACGGGACCGGGAGCGTGGCCAGGCCGAGCCCGACCAGGAAGCCGTGGGTGCCGGTCTGTTCCCGTACGAGCACCAGGATCACCAGGCCACACAGGGCGAGCAGCGTGATCACCACGCCTGCGCGAAGGGCTCTGTTGCGCCACAGCTTCGAGGCACGCGGCTCGTAGCGCCGCCGCGCGGGCGCCGGCACTTCGGTGAGCAGCGCGTCGACATGCTGCTGCTCGCACGCCGGAAGCACCGGATGCGGTGGCACCTGCGACATCACCGCCGGGGGGTGCGGGCGGTGCTCCGGGGGCGGCTGCGCGGACGAGTCGGACACCCGTCGACCCTAACGAGGCGCACCGACAACTGGCGACGGTGCGTGGCACGCCACCCTGCCGGCATCAGGCTCCGGGTCCGGGTGCGCCGGGACCCGGACCGCACCCCGCCGCCTCACGCTGCGGGCTGCGCCCGGCGGAACAGCAGATCGTGCACCTTGTGGCCCTTGTCGAGCCCCTGCCCCTCGAAGCGGGTCAGCGGACGGAAGGCGGGACGCTGCGCGAAACCACCGTCGCGCTGGGTGTTCTCGAAGTCCGGGTGCGCGGAGAGCACCTCGAGCATCTGCTCGGCGTACGGCTCCCAGTCGGTCGCGCAGTGCAGGACGGCGCCCGGCTTGAGCCGCTGGGCGGCGAGGTCCAGGAAGGCGGGCTGGATCAGCCGGCGCTTGTGATGCCGCTTCTTGGGCCAGGGGTCCGGGAAGTAGACGCGCATTCCGTCGAGCGAGCGCGCAGGGAGCATCTCGCGCAGCAGAATGATCGCGTCGCCGTTGGCCACCCGGACGTTGGAGAGGCCGCCCCGCTCCGCGAGGCCGAGGAGGTTGCCCTGGCCGGGGGTGTGGACGTCGACCGCGAGGATTCCGGTCCCCGGGTCGTCGGCGGCCATCTGCGCGGTGGCCTCGCCCATGCCGAAGCCGATCTCCAGGACGACCGGCAGTCCGCCGAACATCTCCTCGAGGTCGAGCACCCGGTGCCCGTCGATGTCCAGGCCCCACACCGGCCACAGCCGCTGCAGCGCATCGCCCTGCCCGGCGGTGACCCGGCTGCGCCGCGGCTGGAAGCTGCGGATGCGGCGCTCGTGGTGCGACCCCGCGGGGTCGGCGGCGGGCCCGCCGGGGAAGCGCGGCTCGCCCTTGGCGCGGATGAAGTGGCGGGGGACATCGGGAGTGGGGTCACGGAGCTCAGACACAGTGCTCCGATTCTACGAGGGCGCGGCCGCGGGCCTCGCCGGGCCGAGCGAAGGGCCGGAGCGCGCACGGGGGTGGCCGGCGGCACCGCCCCGGCAGCCCCCGGGCAGCCCGGACGGCCGCGTCATCGGCCGGATCAGCGGGTAGGGCGGAGGCGGGTGTCCGCGAGCGAGGTGAGGGCGCGGCGGGCGACCTCGCGGCCGATCGGGAGGGACGCCGTCGCCGCGGGGGAGGGGGCGTTCAGCACGTGCACCGTGCACGGTGCCTCGCGGATCAGGAAGTCGTCGGCCAGCGTCCCGTCCCGCAGCACCGCCTGCGCCCGCACGCCTGCGGGGGCCGGCCGGAGGTCGTCCTCCGTCACCGCGGGCAGCAGCCGCCGGACCGCCGAGGTGAACGCGCGCTTCGACAACGAACGGTGCAGCTCGCCCGCGCCGTACCGCCAGTGGCGGCGGGCAACGTGCCACGAGCCGGGCCAGCCGAGGGTGCCCGCCAGCTCCCGGGGGTGAACGGTCGACCAGCTGTAGCCCTCGCGAGCCAGCGCCGGGACGGCGTTGGGCCCGACGTGGACGCCGCCATCGGTGCCGCGGGTGAGATGGACGCCGAGGAACGGGAACGCCGGGTCGGGCACCGGGTAGACCAGGCCACGCACGAGCCCGGGGCGGGCCAGGTCGTAGTACTCGCCGCGGAACGGGACGATCCGCATCCCCGGGTCGTCGCCCGCCAACCGAGCCACCCGGTCGCAGTGCAGCCCCGCGCAGTTGACCAGCACCCTGGCCCGGACGACCGTGCCCGACCGGGTCCGCACCGCGACGCCCCACGGCCGGCGGTCGACGGCGGTGACCTCCTCGCCGTACCGCACGTCGGCGCCGGACGCCGTCGCGAGCTGCGCCGCCACCGCCGCAAAGTCGCAGATCCCGGTCGTCGCCACATGAATCGCCGCGAGCCCGCGCACCTCGGGCTCGTACTCCGTGATCTGCGCCGGGCCGAGCTCCCGCACGGGGATTCCGTTCTCCCGGCCGCGCTGGACCAGGGCGTGCAGCCGCGGCAGCTCGTCCCTGTCGGTGGCGACGATCAGCTTGCCGGTGACCTCGTGGTCGATGCCGTACTCCGCGCAGAACTTGACCATCTCGGCCGCGCCCCGCACGGCGAACCGCGCCTTCAGCGAACCGGGGCGGTAGTAGATCCCGCTGTGGATCACTCCGCTGTTGCGCCCCGTCTGATGCCGCGCAGGGCCCTGTTCCTTCTCCAGGACCGTCACCCGGGTGCCCGGAGCCGTGCGGGCCAGCGCGTACGCCGTGGAGAGGCCGACGATCCCGCCGCCGACCACCAGCACATCGCTGTCGAAGTCCTGACCGGACGCCCTCACCGCGTCACCTCCCACCCCGATAGTGCACTGGCCCGCTGACAACGCGCTTAAACCAGCCGATACACGGGAGCCACATGGTTCGCTCCTCGGCCTTCGGGCCCGCGAGCCGCTCTGCCCGATGCCTGCCCGATGCCTGCCCGAACGGTGGCCCGAACGGTGGCCCAGGCAGGGCATCAGCGCGTCTCGAGCAGGCGTCGGCGCATGCCGCCGCCCGCAGGTGTCAGCGCATGCCTCACGCAGGTGTCATGAGGAGCGGGCGGGCTCTCTCCCGCAGCTCCATCACCCTCGGCTCGTCGCCGTACGGCTCGAGACGGTGCAGCAGGTCCCGGACGTACTCGGTGGTCCGCGCCGAGGAGATCCGGCCCGCCACCTCCACCGCGCGCGTGCCCGCCGCGCATGCCGCGTCCAGGTTGCCCGACTCCAACTCGGCCACCGCGGAGACGACCAGACGCAGCCCGTGCGAGCGCACGTACTCCTCCGTGGGCCGGGACAGCGCCTGCTCGGTGAAGCGCCGCACCTGCCTCGGGGCCTTCAGATCGCGGTAGCACTCCGCGGCGTCCGCCGCGAACCTGTCGTACGAGTAGAAGCCCAGCCACGACGGGTCGGCGTCGCCCTCCCGCGAACGCTCCAACCAGCCCTCGGCCGCCCTGAGCGCCGCGCCCGCCGCCACCGCGTCGTTCGCTTTGGCATGAGCGCGCGCCTCCACCAGCCGGAAGAAACTCATGGTGCGGGCGGTGGCCAGCCCGCGGTTGCGCTCGAGCGCGGCCTGCGCGAGGTCGACGCCCTCGTCGGCGAAGCCCCGGTACGTAGCCTGCAGCGACATCGACGCCAGCACGTATCCGCCGAGCGGCACGTCCGCGGCCGCGCGCGAGAGGCGCAGGGCTTGGATGTAGTAGCGCTGCGCGGCCTCCTGCTGGCCGGTGTCGAACGCCATCCACCCGGCGAGCCTGGTCAGTTCGGCCGTGGCGCCGAACAGCGCCCGGCCCACCTCGTCCGAGTACGACCCGAGGAGCAGGGGGGCCGCGTCCACCCGCAGGCACTCCGGGACCATCGACGAACGCCAGTCGCCGCCGCCGTACTTGGAGTCCCAGCGGCGGGCGTCCTCGGCCGCCTCCCGCAGTTTCGCGACGTCGCTGTGGCCCACGCGTGCGGGCGTGTCGCCGGTGTCCGAGGCATCGGCGGCGTCAGCGCTGCCGGCGGCGTCGTCGGCGGGAGAGACGATCAAAGAGCCGCCCGAGGCGTCGAGCAGCCGCTCGACCGACGGGTCGGCCGGGGTTATCAGCCAGCGGGAGGCAGGCGTCGCGTAAGCGCTCACTGCGAACGATCCGGCCAGCGACTGCCAAATGCCCCCGCCGCCGGCCCGGCGCCCGGCGAGATCCAACCGATACAGCTCGGTGGCCGATTTCACCGCCTCGCCGACATCTCGGGGGAACGCCAGACCCACCTCAGGGGCCGGGTCGGCGTCAGCCAGCCCGATCTCGTGGAGCGGCACAGGACGCCCCAGCTTCGCCCCGATGGCGGCGGCGATGAGATGGGGCGCCGCCCCCTGCGGCACCATGCCCTTCGACACCCACCGGGCCACCGACGTCTTGTCGTAGCGGAGGGTCAGACCACGCTGCGCGCCGAGGTCGTTGACCCGACGCGCGAGGCCCGCGTTGCTGATTCCCGCGAGGGCGAGAACCGTGCCGAGCTTTTCGTTCGGCCCGCGTTGCTCCCTGGACATGCGCCACCCCTCGACACGCAGACGGCTGCCGCGCACGGCCCGCGCACGGCATTCGTGCTGTGTCCTCCCGGTTCACATGCCCCCGTCCCGACCGGTCCCGGCTGCAAAAGCGTGTGGCCGAGCCCTGCGGAATATGCGCACCTGCGGAGAACATCAGTAAACACAGCGTAGTTCGCCGCATCCCGACCGTTAAGGGGCCAAGTTCCCTATGGCGAGATTGTTGTCCGTACGGGTGGTTGTCGGCACCGCCCCGTGCTCCCGCCGTGTGGCCGTGCGCCTGTGCGTGCGCTCTGGCCGGTCAGGGGCGGGAGCGCTTCCATGAGTGCTGCGTGGGTCGGCCCGCTGCGTACTGGAACCAGCGGGCTGGGGGACACCACTGCCTCAATCCCCGCGGGCGGTGGACAGGGTCCGGGAGGTGAACTGCGCCTCCCGGTCCGTGTGTTGGACTCAAACGGCCGTTCCGTGACGCTTCGGAAAATGGCCGAATAACGACTGTCCTCCGGTCGTCTGCCGAACCCTCCAGGGGTCTGCGGCAGGTCCGGACGGAACTTCGGGGCGGTCGGCAAATCGCCAATGCCAGGGGCGCGTTCACTTTTTGCGCGCGCTACGGGACCCACTCGCGCGCGCCTCCTTCGTGGCAGCATGTTCCCGAACGGCTTCGGGGACACGTGGAGGCGGCGATGCGGTGGCTGGTGGGGTGGAGCAGTATCGCCGCGAACTTCGGCACGGTCGGTGCCGTCGGCGCGTCCGACGAAGGCCTCACCGTGCACCCCGTCGGAGCCCAACTCCTCTGGGGCGACCCCGATCCGCTGTGGGCGGTCGGAGACTGGCGCCCCGACGAGGTGCGCGTCGTCACCGCCGAACCGCACCAGCGGCCGGCCGTCTCCGGCGGCACCCATGCCCCCACGGTCACCCGTCTCGCCGTCCTCGGCTGCTGCGCGGCCAGTGACGAGCAGCTGCGCGTCGGCCTGTTCGCGGCGCGCGGTGGCGCGCTGAGGCATCTGACCGCGTGGGCGGGCAGCTACACCGCCGTCGTCCAGGTCGGCCGCCGTATCACCGTCGTCGGCGACCTCGCGGGCGCACGGCCCGTCTTCTACACCCCGTGGGCCAACGGCACGGCCTACGCGACCGCCGCCCTCCCGCTCGCCGATCTCATCGAGGCCCAGCTCGACATCGGCCACCTTGCCGCGCTGCTCGCCTGCCCGGAGACCCCGGAGGCGCTGCGCGACTCGACCCCGTACGCGGGAGTGAAGCGCATCCCGCCCGGTCATGCGCTGATCCTGCGGGAGGGCTCGCGGGAGATCACCGGATACGAGCCGGTCGCCTCCCTGGCGGTCGCCGCGCCGCAGGTCGAGGCCTCCCGGGCCATCGACGGGGTACGGGACGCACTGGTCGAGGCCGTGCGCGCCAGGCTCACCGCGCCCCGGCACGCGCCGGAGACCCTGCCGCCCGACCCCGGCCCGGTCCCTGGGATGGGCCCCGCGGAACGCCGCGCCGCACGGGGCGCACCCGCGCCCGGCATCGGCGCGGACCTGTCCGGAGGCAGCGCCTCCAGCACCCTCGCGCTGCTGGCGGCGGGCCTGCCCGGTGTGCCCGGCACGGTCCTCGGGCACGGCACGGGCGCCGGTGAACGGCTGCTCGCCGTCACCTTCAACGACCTCGCCACCAGCGGGCACGAACTGCGCGAACCGGAACTGGAACGCGCCCGGGCGATCGCCGCCAACCCCCGGTTGCACCATGTGGTCGTCGCCGCCGGCGAGGAGGGACTGCCCTACGCGGGCCTCGACTCCGGGCCGCTGACGGACGAGCCCGCCCCGTCCCTCGTCACCGCGGAACGGCACCGGGGGCGGCTGTCCGCCGGCAGCGCCGACCACTTCACGGGCGCGGGCGCCCGGCAGGTCCTCGACGCGCATCCGGCGCGGCTCGCGGACCTGCTGCTGGACCGGCGCAGACGCCATCTGCTGCGGCCCGTCACGGCCCTGGCCCGGTCCGAACGGCCGTCGCCGCAATCGCTGTTCGTGCCGCTGACGGTGTACCGGGCGGCGCGGCGGCTTGCCCGCACGCCGTACCGCACCGGCCTCGAGACGGCCGCCGACCTCCTCCTTGCCGCCAACCGTCCCGGGCCTGCCCTGCGCAACGGCGCGGTGGGTGCGTCGCTTGCTGCCCTCGCCTGGTCACGGCCGGGGCCCGCTGCGCGTTGGCTGACCGGGGAGGCGCTCGCTGAAGTATCGGTTCGTCTGACGGAGGCAGCGACGCGCCCGACCTCGGTCCAGCGCCCCGGCGAGGCCCGGGCACGGGCGGCACTCACCCGCCACGCGTCGGACCACCGGATTCTGGAACAGGCCGCGGAGATCCGCAGCCAGCGCCTGCACGCGCCTTTTCTGGACAACCAGGTCGTACGGGCCTGCCGCGACCTGCCCGAGTCGCTGCGGGTGCAGCCGGGCGCGCGGTCGGCGGTACTGCGCACGGTCCTCGCCGGCACGGGGATCCACGACCTGCCTGCGGGCTGGGGCTCCCCGACCCACGCCTCCTCGGCAGCGGCGACCCGCGCGGGGCTGCGGGCGGCGCTGCCGCATCTGATGGCCCTCTTCGAGGCACCGCTGCTCGCAGACGCGGGCCTGGTCGAGGCGCGCGTCGTCCGCAAGGCGCTGCGCGCGGCATCGGAGGGGGAAGCGGTTCCGCTGGACGGCCTGGCGGACCTGGTCTCGACGGAGCTGTGGCTGCGGAGGCTGCTGTCCCGCCGTGGCACGTGCTGGACGGGGACGGCCGCGCCACGCCGACGCGCGGTGGCGGGCGGCGTGCCGCGGAGGCCGACGCTCCAGCCCTAGGGGCGAGTGCGGGGGCTCAGGTTCTTGCTACCCGCACGTGATCCGCGACTGCGCCCACCCCGCGAGCGCCGCGTTGCTCAGCGGCTTGTCCGGTTCTGCGACCAGGCGGATTGTGCTGCGGCCGGTGAGCGGCACGTGGACCGGTACGGCCGCGTCGCCGCCGCGGACCACGGGCGAGCGCCACAAGCGCGTCCCGTCCCCGTAGACAGAGAAGCGCACCGCGCCCAGGCCCGGCAGGCCGGTCAGGTCGTCGAAACCGACCAGGGCGTCGTAAGAGTTGCACCGGCGGTTGAGGTCGATGGTGACGGACGACTTGGCGTGGACGGTCGCCCCGTGCGCGTACTGCTTGCCGCCGATCGACATGCCCGAACGCTGCCAGAGCCAGCTGCTTTCACCCAGGCGCACCTCAGGCCCCGTGTGGTCGCCGAACATCCCGTACTCCAGCCGGTTCACCTGATAGACCGCGGCGGGCGGAGGCGGAGGCGGAGGCGGGGGCGGAGGCGGAGGCGGAGGCGGGGGCGGAGGCGGCGGCGGTGGTGTGGGTTTGGGCGTGGGCGCAGGCGTGGGGGTGGGCGTCGGCTCGGGTGGAGCCGACGGTTCGGCTGTCGGCGTCGGCCTCGGCGGCGTGGGCCTCGGAGTCGGAGGAGGCGTGGGCTTCGGCTTCTGCGCTGGTTGCGCCTGAGGAGGCATCGGACCGGGCGGCGCCGGGAGTTTCGGCGCAGGCGGCTTCGGTGCGGCCGGCGCGGCGGACGCGGTGGCGGGCGGCTTGGCCACCGGCTGCGGAGCGGGCTTCGGGTCGCCGGACAGGGCCCAGACCAGACCCGCCGTAGCGGCGACGGCGGCGGCCGCCGCGATACCGGCCTTCGCCGGTGCGCCCAGCCCCTCAGCGACAGCGCCCCCACCGGCGCCCCCTCCGGATGCCCCACTGGTGGCCGCCGCTGCTCCGGCTCCTGCGGCCCCCGCCGCCCCGCCCGCGACGATCCCGGCCGCCTTGAGGGAGTACCCCGCGGCGAACCAGCCGATGACCGCGACCGGAAGCAGCGCTGGAATGCCGGCGTTGACATGCGCCAGCTCGCCGGCGGCCAGCCGGCACTTTGCGCACTCGTCCAAGTGCCTGCGCAGACCGCGCTCGGCACGCATCCGCAGACCACCGCGGGCATAGGCGCCGAGCCGGTCCGCGTACCGCGCGCAGTCGCCGCCCGCGGTGAGGGCCGTGCTCACATGGGCCTGGAGGTAGGCCTGCTTGAGCCCTTCGCGCGCCCGGCTCGCGAGCACGGCCGTCGCGTTGGCGGTCAGCCCGAAGAGCGGTGCGACCTCGCTGGGCGACTCCTCCTCGACCGTGGTGTGCCACAGCACCGCCTGCCAGCGCTCCGGCAGTGACCGGAACGCCTGCATGGCCAGCGACTGCTCCGCCTCGTGCATCGCCCGCACGTCCGCGCCGAGGTCGAGGGCGGCCTCGTTCGACGCGTCCGCGCTGCGGGTCGCCTCTGCGGCGAACGCCGCGAAGTCCTCGACCAGTTGCTCCCGTTTTGCCGTCTTCGTCCAGGTCGCGGCGACACGACGGACCGTGGTCAGGAGGTATGCGCGCACGGCCTGCTCCGGACCGGCACCCCGGCGGACCGCCTGCAGGGTCCGTACGAACACCTCCGCCGTCAGGTCGTCGGCCGTGTCGGCGTCCCGACAGCACGTACGGGCGTAACGCCGGACAGCGCCCGAGTGACGGTGGAACAACTCCTCATAGGCGCCGTCGTCACCGTCCCGCATGCGCTGGATCAACTCGGCGTCGGCAGGAAGGACTTTCCTCGGCGGCGGCAGCACGGAGTCGGGACTGCCGGGCTCACGCTGCTGCGGCACCGCGTACTGGTCATCGACGGGAGCCGCAGGCGGCGGGTACGCCGCCGACGACCCGCTCGCTGCCGGACCGCCCGATGCCGGACTGTCTGATGCCGGACCGCCCGATGCCGGACGGTCGGCTCCCGCCGTACCGCCCCGCCCGGCCGCGCCGGAGAATCCACGCCGACCGCCCTGGCTCGGCACCTGGGAGGAGGGCAGCGCGCCGGCATCCGACCGGCCCGCACCGCCGAGCGACTCGTCCCGCCCGTCACCGCTCATCGCGGAAGCCCCCGTCAGCACCTACAGACCCGAACACCGGGCCAGCGTGCCACAGTTGGCCTTTACGCCGAACCCTCCTGTACGGCAACCACTCATCCGGGGAAACTTTCACCGATCCGAGCACTGTGCGTCACTCGTACGGGGAAGGCTGAACCTCCGTGCGGTCAGGGTGCGTTGACCCCGAAGTGAGCGATCACAGCGAGGGCGCACGATCACGCCGACCGCGGACGCAGGCCCTCCAGCAGAATGTCCAGCAGCCGTGCCGAGGCCGCTTCCTGCTGCGTGGCATCCGGCAGCGACGGCGCGGCCGTGGCTATCACCAGCAGTACATCCGCCACGGTCACGTCACCGCGGAGCTCACCGGCGGCGCGGGCCCGGTCGACGAGCCTGCCCACGACCTCCAGCAGATCCGCCGCACCCGCGTCGTCCTGGTCGTCCGCCGGGACCGGCCGCGGGGCCACGACGCGCAGCCCTGGCTGTGCGCCCGCCCGCTGCTGCGGAACGCGCACGTCACCTCCGACCGCCTCGTGTGCCGCCGCCACCTCGGCACGCGCCTCCTCCAGCGCCTGCGCGCGGCCCGCGACCGCCCTCGATTCCTCGCCGTCCACACCCACCCGCAGCACCTGGGGCGGAAGCAGCCGCCCCGCACCGGATGCCACCGATGTGCGCAGGAAGCGCGAGAGCGCGGACCACGGCTCCTCCTCCTGGCCGAGAGCCGTCCGTGCCTGCTCGGTCAGCCGGGAGGTCTCTTCCTCGGCTATACGGCGCACCAGCACGTCCTTGCTCGGGAATCGGCGGTACACCGTCCCGACGCCGACCCTGGCCCGGCGCGCCACGTCCTCCATCGGCGCCCCGTAACCCAGCTCGCCGAACACCTCGCGTGCCGCCCGCAGGACGTGCTCGAGATTGCGCTGCGCGTCGACCCTCAGCGGCGCCGAGCGGCTGGCCCCACCCGATCCCGCGTGCCCGTTCCCATTGCTGTCCGCCGCCGAAGTCTGCGCGACAGCGGTCTGCCAATGCGAATCCTGAATATGCATGAGCGTTCCCCCGGTCATGTCGTCTCCCCCCGGAGACCTCCCCGCCTGTCCGCCGGGCATGTCGTGACGTGACACCCCGACCGGGTACGAACATAGTTGAGCCCGAGTCAATTCAGAAGGGGGTACTTCCGCACGGAGCGCCCCCCGATCGGAGCAAGGGCCGGAAGGCTCCCTATTACGCCCCCGGACCCTGTCCAGTCCGCCATCTCTGACCTGCGTGGCTTCCTTTTTGCCCCGAGCTGCGCGCCTGCCCGGCAGCAGCCTTTTTCCGGTCACACAATTTGCCGAGGCTGTGGACAAACTCCCGAGGCCGTTGCCTCATGGGATGGTGAAGGCTGCAAACACCCGGGGCACGACCTCCGGCACCTCGCCGCGCACGCGCATTCTCGTCGTGGGCGGCGGCTATGTCGGGATGTACACCGCACTGCGCCTCCAGCGGAAGCTGAAACCTGAGCTCGCGCGCGGCGAAGTGGAGATCGTCGTCGTCAGCCCCGAGCCCTATATGACGTATCAGCCATTCCTCCCTGAGGCCGCGGCCGGCTCCATCTCCCCACGCCATGTCGTGGTGCCCCTCCGCCGCGTCCTGGGCAGATGCACGATCGTCATCGGCGAGGCCAAGGCCGTCGACCACGCCAAGCGCACCGCGACCGTCGCCACTCTCGCGACCGAGGAGGAGGGCGCCGGCGCGATCGAGATCGCCTATGACGAACTCGTCATCGCGCCCGGCTCCATCTCCCGCACCCTGCCCGTCCCCGGCCTCACGGACTTCGGCATCGGTTTCAAGACGGTCGAGGAGGCCATCGGCCTGCGCAACCACGTCATCGAGCAGATGGACATCGCGTCGTCCACCCGAGACCCCGCCGTCCGCGACGCGGCACTCACCTTCGTCTTCGTCGGCGGCGGCTACGCGGGCGTCGAGGCCCTTGCCGAACTCGAGGACATGGCCCGGTACACCGCGCGGTACTACCACAACCTCAAGCCGGAGGATCTGAAGTGGATCCTCGTCGAGGCTCAGGGACGCATCCTTCCCGAGGTCGGCGAGGTGATGGGCAAGTACGCGGTCCGCGAGCTGCGTGCACGCAACATCGACGTACGCCTGGAGACCCGGCTCGAGTCCTGCGAGGACCGGGTGGCCGTGCTGAGCGACGGTTCCCGCTTCCCCACCCGGACCCTCGTGTGGACGGCGGGCGTCAAACCCGCACCGGTCCTCTCCGCGACCGACCTGCCTCTGAACGAGCGCGGCCGGGTCAAGTGCACGGCCCGCCTGTCGGTCGAGGGAGTCGACCACGCCTGGGCGGCCGGTGATGCGGCGGCCGTCCCCGACGTGACGTCCGACAAGCCCGGCGCCGAGTGCGCGCCCAACGCGCAGCACGCCGTGCGCCAGACCAAGGTCCTCGCGGAGAACATCGTTGCCTCCCTCCGCGGCGCGCCCATGGAGGAGTACGCGCACAAGTACGTCGGCTCTGTCGCCTCCCTCGGCCTGCACAAGGGCGTCGCCCACATCTACGGCCGCAAGCTCAAGGGCTATCCGGCCTGGTTGATGCACCGCGCCTACCACCTCAGTCGCGTGCCCACGTTCAACCGCAAAGCGCGTGTGTTGGCCGAATGGACCCTCTCCGGTCTCTTCGAGCGTGAGATCGTCTCCCTCGGCTCGCTGGAACACCCGCGTGCCGAGTTCGAACTCGCGGCGGGAGGCAGACGACCGGCGAACGGCTCGAAGGACCAGTCGGCCGGTGGCCCGGAAGAGGGGCCGAAGGACCAGTCGGCCGACGGATCGCCAGGCGGCCCCCCGGGGGCCTGACGGCGGTTCGGCGGCTTGCGGAAAGACGACTGTCAGTCCGGTCGTACACACTGGACGTGTGACCATAGGTGGGCTCACGGCTGCACAGAGTGACCCTTCGCGACAACCCATTGAGGCTAGAAAGTCAGTGAACTTCACGCGTTGGAGCTCCAGGCTCCCCGGTACGCAGCGTCGCGCCGCAGCGCGGGGAATCGACCCAGGGCTTTCCCCGACGCAACGGTCCGAGGGCTCGGTGCCCGCGGCACGCGGCGAGTACGGACAGCCGGAGCCCCCGCCCGACGTCCCGGCCCTGGAGGACTTCTCCGTCCCCGAGATCCTCGGCCGCCTGCCCGCACTTGTCGCGCTCGTGCATGGCCCCGAGCATCGCGTCGTGTACGTCAACGACGCCTATGCCGCCGCTTTCGGTCACCGTCCGGTCGGCGCCACCGCCGTGGACGTGTGCCCGGAGCTCGCCGAGCTCGGTCTGCTTCCGCTCATGGACCAGGTGCTGCGCAGCGGCAAGCCCCGCACGGTCAAGTCCCGCAGGATCCACGGCAGCGGTGAGCCCGAGGCCCAGCGCGGGGAGGGTTCGTACACGGTCACCTGTCTGCCGGCGGAGCGGACAGACGGGAGCAAGGAGACCGAGGGCGTCTTCGTCTTCGCCGCCGATGTCACCGACCACGCGGAGGCGGCCGAGCGGCTGCGGGCCAGTGAGCGCCGCCACCGGGAGACGGCCGTCACGCTCCAGCGTTCGCTGCTCCCCCAGGAGTTGGAGCAGCCGGACGACCTGCGCTTCGCCGCCACCTACCAGCCCGGAGGCACCGACGCCGCGGTCGGCGGCGACTGGTACGACGTGATCACCCTCGGCGCGGGCCGTACGGCGCTGGTCATCGGTGACGTGATGGGCCGGGGTGTGCGTGCCGCGGCCGTCATGGGGCAGCTGCGCACCGCCGTCCGCGCCTACGCCCGCCTGGACCTCCCGCCGCACGAGGTTCTCCAGCTGCTCGACGGGCTCGCCGCCGAGATCGACGCCAGCCAGATCGCCACCTGCGTCTACGCGGTGCACGACCCGAACGAGGGCCGGCTCGTCTACGCGTCCGCCGGGCATCTGCCGATTCTGGTGCGCGACGAGGACGGCAGGGTGGAACGTGCGGCGGAACCGACCGGTCCGCCGCTCGGCACCGGCGGCTGGCTGCACACATCCGGAGCCATCGACCTGCCGCCCGGCTCCACTGCGGTCCTCTATACGGACGGCCTGGTGGAGCGCCGCGGTGAGGACATCGACGAAGGGGTGGCCGCGCTGGAGCGAGCGCTGGCCGGGGCGACCGGCAGCCCGCAGGTGGTGTGCGACCGGCTGATCCGCTCCCTGGGAGTGACCGCGGAGCATGACGACGATGTCGCCGTGCTCGTCCTGCAGCATCCGACACGCCTGGGCGCGGACGCCGAGCTGTTCCACAACGCGGCCCTCGACCTGCTCGGCGGCATCGAGGCGGCCCCGCGGGCCCGGGCTTTCGCGTCGGGAGTGCTGGCCTCGTGGCGCTTCCCCCCGGAGCTGCACGACCTCGGCGTCCTGGCCGTCAGCGAACTGGTCGCCAATTCGCTGCAGCACGGCACCCCGCCCATGCGGCTCAGACTCCGCCGTACCGACCGTCGGCTGATCGTCGAGGTGACCGACGGGGACGACCACCTGCCGCGCCGCCGCCGCGCGGAAACGGAGGACGAGGCGGGCCGCGGGATCTCCATCATCGCGACGATCGCCTCGTCCTGGGGGAGCCGCCGTACACCGGGAGGCGGCAAAGCGGTCTGGTGCGAGTTCGCCCTGCCGCAGTGACACGGCCTCAGTGGGCCGGTGCGACGGCCTCTTCGGGCTTGTGCACGGCCACCACACGGGTCTTCGCCGCGAGCGACGGCTGGTCCTGCACGGGAGTGAGGCGCTTGCCCAGCCGCAGCGCCAGCACCGTGATGGCGAGCGAGAACAGCACGAACGTCACGATGTACGGCGCGTGCAGTGCGGCGCCCATCGGCCCGCCGACGGCCGGGCCGACCGCCAGCGCGAGCTGCTTGACCAGGGCGAAGGCGGAGTTGTACTGCCCGACCATGGCCTCCGGCGCGAGATCCGCGACCAGGGGCGCCACGGTCGGCGACAGCATCGCCTCGCCGAGGCCGAACAGCGCGTAGGTGGAGATGAAGGCGGCGGTCGCCATGGCCTGGCTGCCGTGTCCGAGCCCCGCGTACCCCGCTGCCAGCCACGCCAGGGCCCAGATCAGCCCGACCGACGCGATGACCCGGCTGCGCCTGCGGCGCTCCACGAACTTCAGCACCAGGAACTGCGCGAGAACGATGACGGCGGTGTTGGCGGCCAGGGCCGTGCCGAGGGTCGCGGGCTCGATGCCGGCAGCTTCGGTGCCGTAGGCCGCGAGGCCCGACTCGAACTGGCCGTAGCAGGCGAAGAAGAGGACAAACCCCAGCACGAGCAGCTGGACCATGGCCCGGTGCCCGAGCAGCGCACGCAGCCCTCCCTTGGCGCCGGCCTCCTTGTTGGCGGGCCGGGTGCCGTGGAGCGACGGGGAGTGGGGGAGCCGCACGGACAGGGCGATCCCGGCGAGCACCAGGAACATCGCGGCCTCGATGCCGAACAGCAGCAGGAAGCTTTCCGGGTGGCTCTCGTCGACGATGTGTCCGCCGATCAGACCTCCGATGCCCAGCCCCAGGTTCTGCAGGAAGAACTGTGTGGCGAAGGCTCGCGTGCGGGTGGCGGTCTCGGAGCACCAGACAATCATGGTCGCGAGCGCCGGCTGCATCACCGCCGTACCGGCACCGAGCAGCGCCGCGGACAGGACGACGGTCGGCAGGCTCTCCGAGAGACCCATGCCGATGGCGCCCATGGACGCCAGCAAAGCGGCGGCGACGAGTACGGGCAGGGGACCGCGGCGGTCGATGACCCGGCCGGTGAACGGCAGGGCCACCAGTGCGGCCATCGCGAAGACCGCGAGCACGACACCCGCCGAGCTCGCGCCCAGGTCCCGCACCTGTGCCACATAGACGTAGAGGTACGGAACGGTGAAACCGAGTCCGAACGCGCTCAGCGCGTTTCCCGCCTGGATCCGGCGCATCGCTGCACCCTTCGCCTTGGTCACACTCACCTGCTTCACGATCTGGGAAGTCCTGGAGATCCGGAGTACTGAACTCTGAAGACTTCAACGCTAAAGTTCGATGTTTAAGAGTACACAGTGAAGGACTTCAAGGCCAATGCGTGCCGTGCGATACTTCGCCGCATGCCTACCGAGATCCCCGAGGCCTCCGTGACGCCCGGCCCACAGGAGCCGAGCCTCGATGAGCAGATCGCGGCCTACCAGCGCGAGTTCGGCGATCTTGACCCCCAGGTCGAGAAGGTCGTCTCCGCCCTCGGCCGGCTCAACCGCCGCATGAACGTCGCCTACGGCCGCCAGGTCGCCGACCTCGGTATCAGCAATGCCGAATGGGAAGTCCTCAAGACCCTGGTGCTCTCGGGCTCGCCCTACCGGATGGGTCCGGGCGAACTCGCGAAGCGGCTCGGCCTGACCCCTGCTGCCATGACCCACCGCATCGACCGCATGGCCGGCGAAGGTCTGGTCACCCGGGACCGGGACGAGAACAACCGGGTGCGGGTGATCGTGGAGCTGACGGACGAGGGCCGTACCAAGTGGCTCGAGGCGATGCGCATGGCGACGCACTTCGAGGAGGACCTGCTCCAGGACCTCTCGGGTGAAGAGCGGGCGCTCCTGGGCGAGCTGTTGATCCGTGTGCTGCGCCGCGTGGAGCACGATCAGCCGGACGCCGGCGGACGTCTCACCGATCTGGACTGACCGGACCGCAGCGCGGCCCGGGCCGGCGCTTGACACGGCCCGCTGCGATCCGTAAGGTTCTTCGAGTTGTCACGGAGCCGGAACGGTTCTTCGACAGCCATCCCGCCGCGAAAGCGGCAACCCAACTCAGCACGATCTCCCAGCCGGGACGAATTTCGGCATGCCGAAATTCATTTCGAAAGCTCGATTATGAGTCGCCAGGGAAATCCGCTAGAGTTCGGGAGTCGGAACGGCCCAACAGTCGGGAAGACAAACGCAAACCCATTCTGACTGGGAATCAGGCCCGAAAGGATCTGATAGAGTCGGAACCGCCGGAAGGCCGAAAGGCCGGAAAGCACACCGAGGAAATCG
>NZ_JBIWFV010000027.1:0-13374 GCF_044763255.1 Streptomyces sp. NPDC096176
CGGATCTTCCGCAGATCCCGCTGCAGCCCCAACCGCATGACGTCAATCGCCAAGGCCATCCTCACACTGGAGCTGCAACGCTGAAGAAGCTCATTGTTCCGGCACGCGAAGAAGAACGGTCAGATCTTCCGCAATCCCACAATCCGCATCCGTGTCCCCCGGCAGACCGGCAGTGTCCTCCAAGCTCTCGTCCAGGCAGACATCGACGAGGCCATCGCCACCGCCACCACCCCGGACACCCGGCTCATCGTCGCCCTGGCCGCCATCCACGCGGCACGGCCGAAGATGATTCGCACCATGCGGCTGGACGACGTCGACCTGGGCAACCGGCGCATCACCGTCGGCGGTCACGTCCGCCCGCTCGACGACCTCACCCGCCATGCGGTCCTGGACTGGCTCGACCACCGCCGCAACCGCTGGCCGAACACGGCCAACCCCCACCTACTGATCACCCAGAAGACCGCCGTCGAACTCGGCCCGGCCGGCAAACTCTGGACCACCCGGGCAACCCGCAACCTCACCGCCACCCTCGAACGGCTCCGCGTCGACCGGCAGCTCGAAGAGGCCCTCACGCATGGCGCCGACCCGCTCCACCTCGCGCTCGTCTTCGGCATCGATGAGAAGACCGCCATCCGTTATGCGGCTGCAGCACAACAACTTCTGGAGTGCGTGGCGGAGGTCAACGCAGCACGCTCGTCACGGATGCCCGATGATCAGGCCAGATGAAGATCTTTCAGGTGGCAGACGATTCTACCGACGGCTCCGCCGAACTCCACAGAGGGCGACCTACAGCGGTGTCTAGATCGGCATCGTTGATCGACAGCAATGCGGTAATGGTGATCTCGAACTCACCCTTGAGTGCACTTTCGACATCTCCACTAAATACGGGGCGAGAGAACAGCATCTTCCGGGTATAGAGTGCCTTATTTCCGGCCTCTATCCACAGCTCAACCCGGGCGAGCTGGTCCGAATCCTCGGGGCCTTTGGGGAGCACGTCAAGGAGTAGGTACCGGTCAAGGTCTCCTTCGTTTTTGAACCAAGACCATTCAATGCCGCCGTGGCGATCTACACCTCTGGATATCTCTGTGAATTCCCCCAAATGTCGCTCGTGCTCGACGAGGAGGTGATTGATGCGCCTCTTCCAAGATATGGTGATGGGGTCTGCTTGGCTCATGACACCTGCACTACCACCTGCTACCGCTGACCAGGGCGTCTTCAGGGAAGCCGTCCGGCAGTATGTACTCGATAGCATGCCCGAATCGGACATATCGAGGCCTTGCGATGACCGGGATTCTTCGCGGATCCAGTACGATCACCCATAGCCTTGGATTCATCACTCCGGGAAGATGGAGGATGTCAATTACCTCATCTGTAGGGTATGGGGTTGGCGTCGTGAAGTGCGTCTCTATCGACCCATGCCGGAAGGTTCCCTGCTGGTCGGCGCTAATGAATCGCAGGAGTTGCCGCTTTCCGAGTTCCAGATAAACATCTGCCCCGGGCTTCTTAGGGAGGAGATCGTCCGGGACGTTGGCAGGTGCCACTCTAAAGTTGAGCATCTCTTGATCTAGGCTGGTGGCGAGTCGGCTACAAGCTGCCATCTGAGCACCTCCCTATCTCCTGCGTCCAGGGTCCCGCACTGCGCTTTTGGGGGCCACCGGGAGCGGAGACCGTCACCACGTCGCCGCCCGACGGCAAGCCTGGTTCAAAGATGCCGAAGCGCGAACCCGC
Organism: Streptomyces sp. NPDC096176; assembly: GCF_044763255.1. Taxonomy (NCBI): domain Bacteria; kingdom Bacillati; phylum Actinomycetota; class Actinomycetes; order Kitasatosporales; family Streptomycetaceae; genus Streptomyces; species Streptomyces sp. NPDC096176. Next base: position 1,729 of record NZ_JBIWFV010000027.1, read on the forward strand.
ACGGCAGCATCATCAGACCGAGCTCGAAGCAGCGTGTTCCTTGCGAACCCACTGGTCCACCCCCGAGAACGGCGGCCACGAACCCTAGGGTTCCTGTTGAACCGCCTTCAGTTTTCGGGTTCTGGCACACCTTCTGTGGGGCAGTAACCCTGCGTGCTGTCGAAGCCTTGCGCACCCGACCCGGCCCAGATGGCGCCCCACCCGTCTCGGGGCCACTGCAGGCGTATTCCGCCCCACGCCCTCAGCTGCGTGCTCGTCGCGAGAGGATGGGGTGGTGATCCGCTACGACACCGAGATACAGGCCCTGTACCGCCGCTATTGCCTCCCCGCGCGCCGCTACCTGAAGCTCGGCGGAGCGGTACTTCGCATGTCGCGCGAGGAGTACGAACCGTTCGTTCAGCACCTAGCCGCTGATGCGAGGGGTGTTACCGACGCCGAGCTCACCATCCTCTTCGAAGGCAGCTGGCGCGAGCGGCGGACCGCGGCATGGCTCGCCGCCGTCTCGCGCCGTGACCACTTCCGTGAGCGTCTGGGTGCGCTGCTGCTGGAGAGTGAGGTCTGCTGCGCGGGTGGGGCCTACTGTGTGGCACTGGCGAGTTTCGGCACTGCACGGGACGCCGACTTGCTTGCCGCTTACCTGGATCGCTACCTGCGTCGGCCCGATCTCGCCTACGACCAGCCGACAGCCATGGGCGCCCTGGCCTACACGGAGTCCGTCCTGCACGGCGACCGGGCCAGCCACCTCCTCCAGGAGGGCGGCCTGTGGCGGCAGTGGTTCCAGGACGCGCCCCACATGCACGGCGATGACGGCATCTCTAGCTACTTGGGCGGCATCCGCCTGGCCTGCGCCGTTGTAGAAGAATGTGCCGGCATCTGACCCCCTCGGCTTCGTCCACTGTGAAGACTCTGGCTCAACGCGCGGGACGCGGCCACCCTCCGTCACGCCAGTAGGACACGCTTGCGAAGAAGTTGGAACCCTGCACGGCCGAACATCTGGCGCTTGAGCATCTTGATCCTGTTGACATGGCCTTCGACCGCGCCCGAGCTCCAAGGCAGGGTCAATCCGGCGGTGACGGCGTCGATGTCGCGGTCGATGCCGGCGGCGAGGGTATGGAGGCTGGGCAGATCGTCCTGTCGGACGGCGTCGAGCCAGGCCGGTAGGCGCTCGCCCTGGCGGTCGGTGAGCATGGTCGCGAAGGACCGGACGTGGAGGGTGAGGGCGTCGAGTTCCGGGCACTGGGTGCGGACGGTCTTGAGCTGGAGTTGTTCCTGCTCGGTGAGGGTTTCCGGGCGTCTGAGGATCCATCCGGAGACTGTTCGGGGTGACGGCGGCCGGGCGGTCACCGGTCGCGGTGAGGTGCGCTTCTTGTGCAGGTAGGCGCGGACGCGCTGGTAGCTGCCCTTGTAGCCGAGCGGCACGATCTCCTCCCACAGCTTCCAGGCGATTGTGATGCCGTCGTTCCAGCGGTCGTCCAGGTAGGGCTTGTAGTCGTCGAGGACCGAGGTCCGGTTCTGCCACTGACCGGTGAACAGGTCCTCCGGCTTCGCGGCGTCGGAGAACCGTTTGACGGTGTGCCAGGCCATACCGAGCTGCCGCTGGACCGAACGCAGGCTGTGTCCTGCCTCCAGGAGTGCGTGAACGGCGGCGTGCCGGGACCTGGTACGGTCGGCGAACCGATGTCCCGTTGGCCAGGGTGAACCGGACGGCTCGTCTTCCGGGGCGGGCTCAGGTTCGGGGGCGGCCGGGACAAGGGCTCGCAGGCAGCGGCGGTGTTGGGCGACTCCCCGTTCGGCGGCCTCGCTCAGGTTGTGCCAGAGGTGCCACCGGTCCGCGACCTGGACGGCCTGCGGGGCGCCGGCGGAGGCGCCTTCGGCGAAGAACGGCGCCCGGTCGCGCGGCAGACGACCTCGACGCCCGGCCGTTCGGCGAGCCAGGCAGCCAGGCTGGACGCCTCCCGGTCCGGCAGCAGATCGACGGGGCGCCGGGACTCGATGTCGATGAGGACAGTGCCGTAGTGGCGGCCCTTGCGGGTGGCGTACTCGTCGACTCCGACCACCCGCGGCGCGGGGATCTCGGGTTCGGGAAGATCGTCCACCAGCCGGAGCACCGTGCTGCGGCTGACGGACACCCCGAGAACGTGGGCGATGCGGGCCCCGGCCCTGCCCGCGAGGGCCAGGCCGACTGCGGCCAGGGTGGAACGCAACCGCTCGGTCCGCTGACCGTACCGACGTGTCAGGCCGGGCACCTGCTCGACGAAGGTACGGCGTGCGCAGCCCGAGTTCCCGCACGTGAACCGACGGACCCTCAACTGGAGAACAACACTTCGACCACCGCTCGGCACATCAGCGGGAAACCGCACGTAGGAACCATGAACCCGGTTCGACCGGACTCCGCAGACCGGGCACACGGCACAGTCCGCCACAGATTGCGCATGAACGCGCACTATCTCGATATTCACGTCCACCGACAGCACCGCGACGTCCGCGATCGACGGGAACAACACCTCTTCGAGCCGGAGCACAACCTCTTCCACAGCCCCGAACTGTCAGCCCAACCGCCGAGCCGACGGGCCATTTTCGGGCGACTTCGCGTACGACTCGAAGAGGTCCGGCTGTCACTCAGAGTGGCCGCGTCACAGAAGATGAGCCAGACCCAGTTTTCGCGAACTCGCGGGGTTCTAGGCCCAGTTCTCGTATAGCTGCCGCCAGGTGGCGAGTAACGCTGAGTGACTACACGGTGCTGCGGTCGCGCTGCTGGAGGGCTGCGAAGTCGGCGTGTGCCGTTTCGACGGCCTCGGGGTACGCCTGGGTCTTCTCGTGCTCAGCCAGTGCCCGGTAGATGCTGGAGAGGCTGGGGCTGTGTCCCTTGCGGCGGCCGGTGGGGATGAGCAGGTCGGGCTGGATGTCCTCGACGGTCTCGCCGTTCGCGCGGCGGCGGAGCACGGTGTGCAGCATGTCGTCGGTGATGACCGGGGGTCGGCCGCCGTGGTTGCCCTTGCGGGCTGCGGCGTCCAGCCCTTCGAGGGTGGACTCCCGGATGTTCTCCCGCTCCGTCTCCGCCATTGCCGCGAAGAACCCGAACAGCAGGCGTCCCGGCCCGCTGGGGTCGTACATCCCCTGAAGGCCTTGTTCTCGTATAGCTACGGCGAACGGACATGTAGCGCTGTGTAACTTCACCGTCGCGAGGATGCCGCTCAGCCACTGTCTTTCCGGCCTTTGCTCGCGTTGGGCGAGTGACGCGCGGGCTGAACCCCGCGTTGGGCTCTGTGCGGTCTGCGGCTCCGTTACCCGTCGGCATCGGGGCGGCGCCAGAGCGACGATGGCGGAGTCCCGCGCCTTGTCGGCTGCCGTTGCGGACGCAGCCCGTCTCGTCGGGTGCCGCCGGGTCCGCCCTGGGACAATTGAGTGTGGGGAGGCGACCGAACGTCCTCTCCCCCTTCCGTCGTGATCGCCGGCACACGCGGTCCCGCCGTGGGGGATCCTGCACAGACAGGACGAGCCGTGTCCACTCCAGCACTTGCCGCGGGGGTCGTAACGTCGCTGGTCGAGGACGCCGTGAGGGCGCCCTCGATGCACAATGCCCAGCCCTGGAGGTTCGTGCACCGCAGCGGTAGCCGTTCCCTTGCCCTGCACGGCGATCCCGAGCGCACGCTGCCGTTCGCCGATCCGGATCACCGCGCGCTGCACCTGGGCTGCGGTGCCGCCTTGTTCAACCTGCGCGTGGCCGCCGCCCACCGCGGCTGGGATGCCGAGGCCCGGCTGCTTCCCGACCCCGACGACCCGTGGCATCTGGCGAATGTGCTCATCCGGCAGAGCGAGAGCGTAGACCGCGGTCTCGCGGACCTCTATCCCGCCGTACGGCGGCGGCACACCAGCCGTTTCCCCTTCTCCGAGGAGCAGATTCCCGACCCCATCCTCGACGGGCTTCGCGCGGCCGCTCTTGTGGAAGGCTGCCGGCTGGTCACACCTGGCGCCTGGCACACCGACGCCGTCATGGAACTCGTGCACGACGCCGAAATGCTTGAGGCCGCCAGCGAGGCCGTGCGCGCGGAGATCGCCGTGTGGACGGGCACCGGCAGGACCCGTGAAGGTCCCGCCACCGAGGGCATTCCCGCAGAGGCACTCGGTCCCCGGCAGTACGGCGTGAGCGCCCCCGCACGGGACTTCGACGCCCAGCGGCGCTCGCCGGACCGCGAGGTGGCCCTCTTTGAGAAACACCCTCAGATCGCGTTGCTGGGAACGGTGGAGGATGCCCAGGCGGACTGGCTGCGAGCGGGTCAGGCGATGGAGCGCGTGCTCCTGCAGGCCACCGTCGACGGCCTGGCCACCTCTCTGATGTCGCAACCCCTTGAATGGCCCGAGCTCCGGTCGTCCGCACGTGATCCGAGCGTCGCGATCGGTTTCATCCACATGGTGTTCCGTCTCGGCTACGGCCCCCCAGGTCAGGCGACACCCCGCAGGCCGGTGGCCGACGTCCTCGCTTTCCAGTGACCGGGCCGACGCCTCACCGTCCAGCCCACCTGGTAGGTCCCCGGACCGGATCGGTGCCGGGCGCCGTCGAGCAGCGGAAAGGACCGAGCAAGCCTGTGAAACCGAGCATCGACTACAAGGCGTTGTTCATCGCCACGCCCAGTCCGTATCTGGTGCTGGATCCAGATCTGGTGATCGTGGACGTCAACGAGGCATACCTGCAGGCCACCGGCCGAAGCCGACAGGACCTGGTCGGCCAGCACGTGTTCGACGCCTTCCCGGACAACCCGGCCGATGCGAGCGCGGACGGCGTGCGGAACCTGAACGCCTCGCTGCACCGGGTCCTGCAGTCGAGGCAGCCGGACACGATGGCGGTGCAGAAGTACGACATCCCTCTCCCGTCCCGGGCCTGGACGTTCGAGGAGCGGTGGTGGTCGCCGATCAACACCCCCGTCCTCGGCCCGGACGGGCAGGTGGCATGGATCATCCACCGCGTGGAGGACGTGACCGAGTTCGTCCGCTCCCGCCCGCCCGGCCCCGCAGGAGGACCTCTTGGCCGGCGGGAGGCAATCGAGGCCGAGCTGTACGCGCGTGCGCGGGAGCTGCAGAGGCTGAACGAGGAACTCCGACAGGCGCACGCCCGAGAACGCCAGGTCGCCCTCACCCTGCAGGAAGCCATGCTGCACTCGCCAGACCTGGACCAGCACCCTGATATCGCAGTGCGCTACCTGCCCGCGGTCGGATCGCTCAACGTGTGCGGCGACTGGTACGACGTCGTCGACCTGCCCGACGGCGCCTTCGCCGTCGCCGTCGGAGACGTCGTGGGCCACGGCCTGGAAGCCGCCACCGTCATGGGCATGCTCCGCAGCGCGCTGAGCGCCGCCGTCAGAGCCCAGCCCGAACCCGCCAGGGCGCTGGAGGTGCTCGGCCTGTACGCCCGGTCCGTCGAAGGGGCGCTCGCCACCACCGCCGTCCAAGCCGTCATCGACACCAGCCGCCAGCAGATCGCGTACAGCAGCGCCGGCCATCTGCCGCCAGTCCTGCTGCACCCCGACGGCACCTGCGACCTGTTGGACCAGGCTACCGACCCCCCTCTCGGCGCGCGTCCCGAGCACGTCCCGCGCCCGCAGGCCGCAGTGCCCTACAACCCGGGCGACTACCTGGTGCTGTACACGGATGGTCTCATCGAGCGCCGCGACCGGGACATCGACGCCGGACTGCAGCAGCTCACCGACGTGCTCGCCCGTCATGCCAGCATGAGCCCCGACCGCCTCGCGGACGTCGTCCTGGCCAGACTCGGCGTCGCCGGTGGCGCCCGCGACGACATCGCCCTCATCACGGTCCGCCTCTGACAGCAAGCGAGGCGCCGGTGAGGTCCACCCGCGTCGGCCGACGCGGGGCGATGATCTCCGGTCCTGCCGGTGCCTCGGTCGCCTCCGCTTCGGCGAGCGCGCGGTAGACGGAGGCGACGGAGGGGTGCTGGCCGGCGTTCTTCCCGGTCTTGATCGTCAGCTTCTTGGCGATCTCGGGGACGGGTACGCCCTTGTCCTTGAGCGCGCGGGCGAACAGCAGCATGTCGTCGTCGATGACCTTCGGCCGCCCGCCGTGGTTGCCCTTGTTTGCGGCGGCGTGCTGACCCTCCAGGGTCTTCTCGCGGATGTAGTTGCGGTCGAGCTGGGCGGCGACAGCGAGGACGGCGAAGAACATCGCGCCCATGCCGTTGGGGTCGTAGATGCCGGTGAGAGGGCCGGTGAGGAGTTCGAGCTGGACGCCGGCGGTCTGAAGCTGGTTGGACAGGGTCATCAGCTCGGCAGCGTTGCGGGCCAGGCGCTTGAGCTCGTGGACGGTGAGGATGACTTCCTGGTCCGGGGCGGCCTCCTTGATGTCGTACGCCAGCTTCAGCGCCCTCTCCAGCTCCGGCCGGGTCTTGACCCGGGTGCTGATCTTCTCGGAGAAGACCCGCTTGCACTTGGCGCGGGCGAGCGCGTCGAGCTGGCTGGCGAGTTCCTGCTGCGCGGTCGAGCAGCGGGCGTACCCGATCCGGATCGGCTTCGCGGCTGGCTCCGCCGGGGCGGCCTCGACGGGCGGGCCCGGCTTCCACGGCCGCCCGGGCTCCCGGGCCTGGGGGACGAGGACCTCCAGCTCCTCGCGCAGCGCGGGGACGAGGATGAAGCGCGGAGTGTGGTACTTCGTCGCGGTCTTGCCCCCGCGGGTGCGGCAGGGACTGCCCGCCGGGGCTTCACAGTTCGGACAGTCGTTTCGTTCTACCGCGATTGCGGCTTGATCGGGCGTCAGATCCACCCCGACAGTCTGTCAGAACTGTCTCGCAGAACGCCGGAGTTTTGAGAGGCCTTCTGCGAGTCGCGACCAGGGGAAACGTGATCGGCTTCGGGGCTCTCGCAGAACTCTCGCAACTGCTCATTTCTGCGAGCACGAAGCGTGACAGCCTTCACCAACGGTCATCACGCGGCCGAGCCGTCCCCGATCTGGAGCCCACCCACCCACTTCCGTGCCGCCGCAAGGTCGGGGGCGGTGCCGACGACCGGCCGTTTCCGCCCGCCCCCACACCATCGGGCGATAGAAGAAGCGCTCAACGACTCACGAACCGCCCTGGCACGGGGACCCGTGGACCTGTGGCGTGGGGCGCCCGCGCCGGTCGGCGGCCAGGGCGACCCCGAAGGCGATGCTGGCGACCGTGAACGTGATTGTCGGCGGGATCAGCAGGAACACTGCCGAGAGCACCAGAGCGGTCGCGGAGCCGACCAAGCCCACGTACCCCGCGGTACGCGCCCGGCCCGGGGCGTCCGCCGTGAGCCGGGCGATCAGCAGGAGCAGCACGCCGGTCGTCACCAGCGCCAGACTCATGATCAGACTCATCCCGAGGGTGAGTTGGTACTGGCTTGGGCTCACGCCGAGGATGGTGAGCGGGTCGTAGCCGCGCATCAGGTCGTTCATCCGCTGCGCCTCGGCATCCGGCGCCAGCGATGTCAGCGTTTCGCCGGCCAGGTGGCCGACTCCGGTGACGATCCAGCACCAGGCGCCGATCCGGAAGAAGGATATGGCGTTCATTTGGCACACCTCTCGATCAGAGCGCGCCACCCGGGCACCGGGCCGGCGCGTCGCCGACATGCCGCTACATCTGCATGTCACGACATCCGCTTCACCACTACATCTGTAGCATCACTACGTCTGTAGCATAACAGCTGTGGAACAGAACACGGACCGCAAGCTCCGGCTGGCCGACGCGGCGGTCGAGGTCATCGACGCCGATGGGCTGCGCGGGCTCACTCATCGCGCCGTGGAGTCGCAGGCCGGGCTCCCACCGGGAACCTGCAGCTACCACTTCCCGACCCGCCGGGCTCTGATCGCCGCGATCCTGCAGCGCATCGCCGACGCCGACCGCGCCGACATCGACAACGCCATCGCCGGACAGGCCTGGGCACCCGACATGGATCCAGCGATCCTCATCGACGCGGCCACGGCAACCCTGGCGACCTGGCTGGGACCCGCCCGCGCCCGCAGCCGGGCCCGCCTGCTGCTGATGCTCGACCGCCCCAGCCAGCAGCTGGCCGCGTCGACCATCGACGGCGTCACCGCAGGATTTCGGGCGATGGCCACCGAGGTGACCGGCGACGCCGACCGCGCCGACCTGGTGATGGCCCTCATCGACGGCCTGATCGTTGACGAGCTCACCACCGGCACCACACCGGTGGACGGGACCCGATTGCGCGACCGGATGACCGTGATCGTGGGGCTCGCCCTGCCCCCACCGGAACCGATCCGCCCCCCCGGAATCACGTGACTGTTTGAGGAACAGGCTCAGGCCGCCTGGCCGAAGCCGGTGGCGGCCGGGTCCTGGTCGCGGAGCTGGGTGAAGTCGACGTCCAACTTCGCCTCGTACGCCTCGGGCTGGATGCCGAGCTCGTGCGTGCTGTACTCGCCGAACCTGTTGATGTGCTCGGTCAGGTACGGCGAGATGTGGGCCAGGTCCTCCGGCTCGATGGTCCAGCCCTCCTCCAGCAGCTGCCGCACGATCTCCGCGATGTCCAGGGCGTTGTGAAAAATGACCGCGTTGGTGAGCAGAGCATTGAATTTCATCGCCTTTTCCTGCTCGACCGGGTCGTTGTCCCCGATGACGCCGCGGTTGCCGAAGCCGATCCACTGGGAGAACCGGTTGAACGACTCGGTCTTGTTCGTCGCCGCGGTCACCCGCCGGCGAAGCGCCGGATCGGAGAGGTAGCGCAGCAGCTGCACGGTGCGGATCACGCGGCCGACTTCGCGGAACGCGGCGTAGGTGGCGTTCTTCTTGGAGCCGGAGCGCAGCCGCTTGAGCAGCGTGGAGGAGGAGATCGCCCCCTCCCGCACGGAGACCGCGACCTTCATCAGGTGCCGGAACTGGGACTCGATCAGGTCGAAGTCGATGACGTTCTTACCGGCCTCGCCGAACAGCGCGTCGATGTGCACGTACTCGGTGGTCTTGCTGGGCCGGTAGAAGGTCAGGCCCTTCCAGTTCCTGATCCTGGGCATGAGATCGAAGCCCAGCAGGTGCGCGAGCGCGAACACCGGCTGGGACTGGCCCTGGGTGTCCGCGTGCACCGTGGTCGGCTTCACCTCGGAGGAGTTCTTCAGCAGGCCCTCGATGATGTGGACGGCCTCCCACACCCCGCAGGGGATGAAGTGCGTGAACAGCGCGATGTAGGTGTCCGAGATGTGGTGGTAGGCAATCCCGCCCGGCTTGCCGTACCTGACGCTCGTCTCGGCGAGCAGGTTGTCGAGGTAGGTATCCATGTGGGTGCCGTCGGCGGCCACCGCGGTGCCGTCGCCCCACGCCTGGGAGATGTCCAGGCGGGCGTGCGCGTTGACGAGGTCGGCGATGGCCTCGTTCAGCAGCACGATGGAGAAGTGCCGGTTCGCCGTGTACGACAGCTCGTGACCTGAGACTCCGGGGATGTGGCGGGCGGCCTCGTAGGGGCCCATGTTGGTGCCCTTCACGAAGGTCGTGATGACGTAGCGGCCGAAGGGATCGTCCAGCTTCGGCTCGTTGCCGGACGCCGGGCCGAAACGCTGCCACCAGTCCACCCAGTACGCGGTCCGGGCAACGATCCCCATCAGCGAGCGTTCCGGCATCCTGGCCTTGATCTCCTGCTCCAGGCGCCTGGCCGAGGGCCGCTGTCCCTCCGAGCGGTGCGGCTTCAGTGACGGGATACCGGTCTCGGGGTCGATGACCAGGCCCTCGTTGTCCGGGTACCCGGCATCCGCCGCCGCGGCGGCGCTGCGCAGCTTGTCCTCCAACTGCCGGCGAAAGACCTGCGCATCGAACGCGGCACTCTCGCCCTCCTCGCACAGGCCGACCTCGACCAGGTAGGAGCCCAGCTTCTCCTTCACGACCTCCCACTCCAGCAGCTGCTTGGACCAGTCGACGTACTCCTCCGAGCCGACCACCGCGACGTCGCCGGTGCGTAGTTCCTCGGCGAGCGCGGTGAAGACCATCGCCTCGAAGTGCTTGCGCACGAACTGCCCCGTACGAGTCTTGTCGACCACGGCCTTGCGCCAGTTCTGGGTGGCGAAGGAGATGTCCACCTCCTTGCCCTTCTCGTCGAAGGCGGTGATGTACTCGCCGCGCGCTGCCTGGTGCCGTTGGGCGTGCGCGAGCGCGTCCAGCACCGTCCAGTCCTCCGACGTGGCAGTGAACTTCAGCTTCTCGGCCAGGTCGAACATCACCGCGCGGTCCCGGCCGATCTGCCCGTACAGCAGCACCTCCCAGAAGTTGCCGTGGTGGGCTGAGACCTTCTCGATCTGCTCGTACTGCCCCGCGAACCCGCCGAAGCCCTCCACCGCCTTCGTGACGGCCCCGAGCCCGCCGGCCTGCACCACCAGGGCCTTGGCCATCGCGAGGACCGCCGGGGAGACCCTGCCGTCCAGCCGCTGGGCGACCTCGTCCACCGGCGCCTCGTCGTCCAGGCCCTCCAGGGCGCGGCGGACCTCCGCGGTCATGGCCGCGGCCTTCGCCAGTGCCTCCTGGGCGGGGCCGTCGGCGTCGATGTTCTTGAGCACGGTGCGGTAGTTCCCGACCAGGACCTCGACGATCTCCCGCTCGGCGAGCCGGATCTCCTCCAGCTCCTCCTTGGCCTTCTTGATCTTTGTGGCCACCCGCTTGCAGAACATCGTCGCCAGGTCGTCGCGGACCCGCATCCTCGCCTTGTGCGTCAGGCACGCGATCAGCGCGACCTGCTTGACGGGCGCGTAGTCCCGCAGCTCCGAGGCGTCCGCCGCGTCCGCCTCCCCGGCGAAGTCAGTGATCTTCCCCGCGGCCACCGACTCCATCCACCCCGACGTGTCACCGAGCCCGTCCACCCACTCCAGGTGCTTGGCCAGGTTCTTGAAGTGCGACCAGGTCGGCCCTTTGGCGGGCTTCTTCAACCGGTTGAACAGCGTCGTGCCGTCGCTGTCGCGCTCCTGAAGCAGCCGCAGCAATCCGGCCCGCTGAACGGGAATCATCCTGTCGTGGATGCCCTCACGGATCGACGAGTTCACCTCGGTGCGGATCTTCGAGGCCATCTTGTCGAGGGTGGAGAACCCCGGGAGCTCCAGCCCGGCCTCCACGACCTTCTCCAGCGCGATGTTGATCAGATCCGCCGGCCGGTTCTTCGCCGCGGCCTCCTTGCGGATCGCCCGCTCGGCGATCCTCCGGGCCTCGCCCTGGTCGTACTTCACGCCGACCTTCTTGCGGACCAGACCCCGGTGGTGCTTGACGGTCCTCTCCGCCCGGTACAGCGGCAGCGTGCCCTCCGGCAGTTCCACCTGCCGCCGGACGAACGCAGCCACCTGCTCTGGAACCTGCTCCAGGGCAGGGAAGCAGCCCATGCGCTGGTACGACTTCAGCATCAACAGCAGCGCCAGCAGATGCTCATCACCATCGGTGGCATCGGCCGCCCACTGAAGCTCATCGCGAGTCGGCGAGAAGAACAGATGCAGCTCATGCGCGGTGATCAGCCGCTTGAACCGCGGATACGCGGTCCGCTCGATCGAGGTCACAATCCCGCCCCGTGCCAGCCGACAGCAACATCACGACCAACGACACTGAGCTTCTTCAGCGTTGCAGCTCCAGTGTGAGGATGGCCTTGGCGATTGACGTCATGCGGTTGGGGCTGCAGCGGGATCTGCGGAAGATCCGCC
>NZ_JBIWFV010000028.1:0-11621 GCF_044763255.1 Streptomyces sp. NPDC096176
TCTTGGTCGAGAACCCGTCTACCAGGAGCTTCGTCGTTCCGTACAACCCAAGCCCACCAACGCCCCCGCACTGCAGTCAGGTTGGAAAGGGCTCATTGCTCGTCACGAAGACATCCTGCCAGCACAGCGACAAGCTGACAGGCATCACGGTGAAGGTCCCAGCCGAAGCGCTTGCGGACGTATTCTCCGAACGTGGCGAACCTCGAAGTGGACTGGGCGTACAACCTGGCGGGTGGGCTGCTGGCTGAGAGTCTGCCGCGTAGATGGGCGCACACGCAGGGGGTGGCTGCGTGCGCCAGACGGCTCGGGCCGCTCTTGAAGGGCGAGGGGGCCGCAGTTCTGGAGGCGGCGGCCGTGCTGCACGACATCGGATACGCGCCGCCGCTCATCGATACCGGCTTCCATCCTCTGGACGGTGCGCGCCACTTGCGGGACGCCCAGCGTGCGCCCGAGTCCGTCGTGCGGCTGGTGGCGAACCACTCCTTCGCCCTCTTGGAGGCGGAGGAGCGTGGACTCTGCGCGGAGCTGGCCGGCGAGTTTCCGTTGCTTGGTGATCCGCTGCTCGTGGACGCGCTGGTGTACTGCGACATGACCACGACGCCTGACGGCGAGCGTACGACGTCGCCGGAGCGAGTCGGCGAGATCCTCGGCCGCTACGGGGAGGACAGTGTCGTCGGGCGGTTCATCCGCCGGGCCGCCCCTGCGATCCACGGCAGCGTGGAGCGCGTAAGGGCGGCCGCGGTCGAGGCGGGCGTCGTGCTCTGAGGGGTCTATCCCAGGTGGGGATAGTCGCCGGCCAGGTAGTGGCCGAGCTGTTCGTGCATGCTCGGGTGGATGTCCAGCTCGCCGAAGTCCTTCGGGTGGACCCAGCGGACTCCGTCCGCTTCCTCGTTGACTGTGGGCTTCCCGCCGACGGGACGGCCGATGTACACGGCCTCGTACTGCTGCCGGATTTCGCCGTCGGTGTACTCGATGATGTGCTCCGGGTTGGAGTAGACGCCGAGGAAGCCGGTGACCTCCGCGACGATGCCGGTTTCCTCCTCGCACTCGCGGACCGCGCATTGTGCGGGGCTCTCTCCTATGTCCTGGGCGCCGCCGGGCAGGGCCCACTGGCCGGTGTCGCGCCGGCGCTGGAGCAGGATGGCGCCGTCGTCGTTGACGACGAGCATGTTGCTCGCGGGGATCAGGGTGTTGGCCTTGGGGGCCTTGGGGTCGTGGTAGTACTCAGTCCTGCCCACGGTGGTGCTGCTCCTGCCTGTCGGGCGCCCAGGGGCGCGCGGATGACCAGACGGCCTCGAAGCTCTCGCCGTACCGCTCGAACCATTCGGCGTTGGTCGTGCGCCTGAGCTGGAGGAGCGGATTCGCGCTGGCCGGCTGGCCCCAGATGTGGGGGTTGATCAAGAGGTGGTCGTCGTAGCGGAAGATCGAGTTGTAGAGCGTCGTGTCGTGGAGTCGCACCTCACAGCCTGGATGGCCCACGAGATCTCGGTAGTAAGTGAGCGAGGCCCTGATTTTGGCAGCCAGTGCGTCGCCGATGCCTTCCTCGCGTCCACGGACCCGTACGGCGTCGCTGTCCGGATCGCCGAAGCAGAGCCGCACGCGCACGCCGGCCTGCGCTCGCTCCTGGAGCATGCGCGCGATGTGCGGGTTCGTCTGGGCGAAGAAGGTGCCTGAGAACACCAGGACGTCTACCTGTTTCATCGCCCCTAACAGCAGGGACATCCAGACGTCGCGCGGCACGCTTGCCCTATTTGTGTACGTATCGACCAGTTCCGACTGGGTGGCGCCCAACCGTGGGGTCCGCTGACCTGCTTCTGGCCAGAGGTAAGTCTCATCGACTCGGAGCAGATTGGCGACGGTCCAGCGATGCCGACGGTGCGGCACACGGCCGGCTATCCATCGGCTGGCGGTCTTGGGATCGACCGCACAGGCTTCGGCCACCTCATCCACGGTCAGCCCGCGTTGCACGAGTGCGGAACGAAGTCGCTCATTCACTCAGACAACCCAACCGGACAGGATGCCCTGGCCGCAAGGCCGTCAGGCGTGGTCGTGCGGGCATGGCCGGTTTTCGTTGTCGGCTTACGCTGACCGTGTGCCACTCATTGTGCTCTGGGACATCGACCACACGCTTATCGAGAACTCCGGTGTGAGCAAGGAGATATACGCGGCGGCCTTCTCTGCCGTCTCGGGTCATGCCGCCGTCCGGCCGGCCCGTACGGAAGGCAGAACCGACCGCCTGATCCTCGCCGAAATGTTTCGGGACCATGGGATGGATCCCCCGGAGTGGGGTCGAATCAACCAGGCGCTTACGGCGGCCGGCGAGGTGCGTGAGACTGCCCTTGCCCAAAGGGGCCGGGCCCTTCCCGGAGCGCGCGAAGCCCTCGGCGTGGTCGCGGCGGAGCCGGGCATGGTGTCATCCGTCCTTACCGGCAACATCTACGCCAATGCCCGGGTGAAGCTGCGGGCCTTCGGCCTGGACGCGCTTCTCGACATGGAGTGCGGGGCCTATGGCGCGGACTCGACAGACCGCGCGGCCCTGGTGGAGGTCGCCCGGGACCGAATCCGTAAGGCTTACGACCTTCCATCGGGCACACCCGTCGTCCTGATCGGCGACACACCTCGTGACGTTCGTGCCGCGCAAGACTCCGGCGCGCACGTCGTCGCGGTCGCCTCTGGGATTCACAGCGCTGACGAACTGCGTGACGCCGGAGCCACCGTCATGCTTCCGGACCTGGTGGACGTTGCGGCACTGATGCGCCACCTGCGGTCTTTGGCACCGACCGTCTCGTAAAACGTCCCAGGACGTCCCACAGAAGTCCCAGGACGAGGTTCGGCGTCCCGCCGGCCGGCGGCAGTCTCGTTCCTGCCGTCGGCGGCGGGCTCCCCCTCGGGCCGCCGACGCGCTTCCGATCTCTCCTCCCGACTGGATGGAGTAAGCGCATGACGGCTTTACTCGGCGGACAGACCGGCACGACCTCCACGCTCGGCGAGGTGGAGCGGCTCGCGGTGCGGTACCGCGTACCCGTCGAGGACGCGTTGCTCATCGCGATCAACCTCCACGGCATCGATTCTGAGCTGCCGCGTCACCGGGCCCGCGTTCAGGTAAGGCTGGCGAGCGCGCCGACGATGCCGTGGCAGCTCATCGTTCCGCTGAACGCCACCGGTTCTCCATTCCGGCTCAAGGACGACCAGCTGTTGCTGGGCGGCGTCTCGTTCGCCACTGTCGAGCGTGTCGACGCGGACGAGGCAGTCGGCGGCTACTTCCGAAACGGCGGCACTGCTGCGACGCTCAACCCGAACGCACGCAGTCGGTGTGTGGGCTGTGCCTTCTGCCCCAACACCCTTGAGGCCGCGGCAGACCCGCGGCTCTCCGAGGAAAGAGACCTCCGCGAGCTGCTGGCGGCGCTGCTGGAGCAGCACCCGCGGCACGATCTCACGGAGCTCCGCGAGGTGACCGTATCGACCGGGTGCTTCGAGCGAGAACCTGCCGCGGTCGACCACGTGCGCGCGCTGCGGACCGTTCTCGCCGAGCACGGCATCGAGGCGCGCATCGGCTTCCTGACCTCCGTACTCCGGTCCCAGGAGGCTTTCGATGTCCTCGCCGCGGAGGCCACCCCCTTCGTCCTGCGGCTGACCGCGGAGTGCTTCACCCGCCGGGACCTGTTGCTGAAGGCCAGCAAGGCCAACCTGGCCACACCGCAGATGCCGGAAGTGCTCAAGCAGGCCCTGGCTGCCGGCCACGGCACGTCGTTCACCTACATAGTGGGGCTGGACGACATCGAGGCTCTCCGCACAGGCGTCGGCGTGCTCAACCCGTACGTCACCGAGTTCCCCAACTTCCAGGTCTATCAGGCGCACAACTCCGTCATGGCCGGCCTGCGTACCTCCGGGGCGCGCGACTTGGAGTACTACCTGCGCGCCCGGGTGGTGATCGAGGAGATCACCGGTCCCTCCGGGCTGCGCCCGGCGGCATGGGAGTGCTACCGCTCGCTGTGGTACTTCACCTTCGCCGGCGAAGCCTTGGTCAGTGCGTGATGTCCGACACCGCCACCCTGGCAGACGCCTTGTGGAGAGCCACCTGCTACGCGTCGGTGTGCCAGCTCCATCTGCGGGACAACGTCCTGCTCAGTCGGCCGCTGACCGCCCACCACGTGAAGGAACGCCCGTCCGGTCACTGGGGAACCGTGCCCGGCACCGCGTGGGCACTGTCGCACGTTGTCCTCGCGGCGGGGCACCTGGACCCGGGGGTGGACCTGGTCCCGCTCCTCGGCGCCGGACACGCCGGCGTCGTCCAGCTCGCCGCGGCCTGGGTGACAGGCGAGCTCGGCAGCCTCCGGCCGCAGTTCAGCCCGGACGCTGATGGCCTCAGGCGGCTGGCCCAGGCGTTCCCCGACATGGACGGAATGGGCTCCGAGGTCACGCCGGCGCTTCCGGCCGGGACGTTCCTGGGTGGCCGCCTCGGCGGTTGCCTTCCCTTCGCCCAAGGCGCCGCCCTCAGCTCACCGGGCAAGATCGCCGTGCCCGTCATCGGGGACGGCGAGTGCGAGACACCCACGACCGCGGCGAGCTGGCTGGCGCAGCGGCTCCTTCCTGGGAGTTCCGTCCTACCCCTGGTGCACGTCAACGGTTTTCGCATGGGCGGGCGGTCCCTTCTCGGCGCGATGGACGACGACGCGCTTCGGTCGTACTTCGGCGGCCTGGGGTGGGAAGCAAGAGTCGTGCACGTCACGAAAGGCTCTCTGCCGGACCACGCCGCCTTCCAGACAGCGCTGTGGGATGCGCTGGAGTCGACGCTCGACGATCGCCCCACAGCCCTGGTCATGCGCTGCATGAAGGGATGGGGCGGACCCGCATCTCTCGGCGGCCGTGATCTCGTGGGCACCTCCGACCTGCACAAGACGCCCTTGGTCAGCCCGCGCGCCGAGCCGGAGCAGCTGATGCGACTGGCTCACTGGCTGGCGTCCTACCAGCCGGCGGATCTCTTCGACGAGAGCGGGCGGGCGAAAGGCGAACTCGCGGATGCCATAGCTGAAGCCCGATGGTGCTCCTTCGCTCCAGCCGAAGCGCCTCGGTCAGGGAGGCCCACCACGGCGCCCAGTGCTCGTGCCGCCACGTTCACCGATGCCGTCACCGGAGTCGTACGGAGACACGCGGCACGTGGGGATTTCCTGCTTGTCAGCCCGGATGAACTGGCTTCCAACCGGCTCCCGATCCTGGCCAGTGAGCAGTGGGCATATGAACTCCTGGCGGAGGAAGTGCTTTTGGAGTGGCTGGCCGGATGGACGGCAAGCGGACGCCGGGGTGTGCTGGTCTCCTACGAGGCATTCGCCCCGTTGCTCACCAGTGGCCTGGTGGGACACATCAAGCAGCGACGCCTCGACGGAGCGAGGGGCCTGCCCAGCATCAACCTACTGCTCACCTCGTACGGCTGGCACAACGTCCACAGCCACGCCGACCCCTCCCTCGCTACAGCGCTTCTGGCTCTGCCAGCCCCTGCCGTCCGCGTGTTGACTCCGGCTGATCCAACGAGAACAGCCGCCGCCCTGGAGGAAGCCTTCGAATCGAGCGATGGCGTCAACCTCGTCGTCGCCGGCAAGCACAGCCGTACCGCTCATCCTGTCGGGCCAATGGCTGAGGAACACAGGCGTGGTCTCGCGGTATGGCCGCATCTAAGCGACGAGGGCGAGCCGGACCTGACGATCGTCACAGCCGGGGACATCCCGGCCGCTGTCGCCGCCGAAGCAGTGGACCATGTACGAGGCCGCTACCGATGCCGCGTTCGGGTGGTGAACCTGCTGGACCTCACCGTCCTCGGCGACCCCGCTTTGTGGCCACGAGGGCTGAGCGACGAGGAGGTCGACCACTACCTGGGCGCTCACGCCCCGGTCCTTGTCCTCACTCTCGGGCACCCGGCGGCCGTGTGGGGGCTGCTGGGGGCACGGATGCGCCGCACTGTGGATGTCATCGGCTGGCAGGAGCCTGCTGGTCCCATGCCGCAGCGGCAGTTGGCGCGCTCCTTGGGCATGGACCGCGCTGGGGTGACGCAGGCTGTCGGTCTCCTCATGGCCGCACGTGAGGTGGTCCGGTGAGCCCGTGGGTCCTGGGAAGCCTGGAGGTCATAGAGACAGAACAGCCTGTGGCGCCTGGAGACGACGCGCACTTCGTGGTCATCCATGGCGCTGGAGAGTCCGGCTGTTACGGCCCCGTCAGCGAGCGGATCGGACGCTACGTGCGGGACACGCTGGCGGCCGAGATGAAGGGCGCACGGATCGCGGACCATGCCGGGCTGCTGAACCGGCTGCGTACCGTGGCTCGCACGGCACCGTCGGGCATCGCCTCGTGGGCGGTCGGCACTGTCGACTGCGCGGTCTGGGATCTCCATGGCCGGCTCGCCTCACGTTCCGTGGCTGGCCTGCTGGCCACGTCGGAGCCGCGATCGACCGTTCCGGCTTACGCGTCGTGGCTTTCCCAGAACCTCACCGGCATCGAAAACCTGGACCTGCTGCGTGACGTCGCGGCGGATGGATGGAGGTTCACCAAGTGGGGGCTTCGCCGTGATCCGGCAGAGTCACCGGGGCAGGCCGCCGCGCGTATGGCACGGGCGGTGGAGCGTGCCTCTCAGTCCGTCGGCTCGCCGCTGGCCGTTGACGCCGTTGGTACCTGGACGCCGTCGGTCTCCATGGCCTTCGCACAGAGCTGCGATCCGTCCTGTCTCCTGTGGCTGGAGGACCCGCTTCCACAGCACGACCTCGACATGTACGAGCTGCTCGCCGCAACCCGGGTACCGCTGGCCGTGGGGGAGCGCGCGCACTGCGACGAAGACCCGACCGGGCTCATCCAGTACGTCAGGCCGACTGCCCTCACCCTCGACGTCGTCGGCTGCGGCGGCCTCACCCGCGCGACGCAGATCCTCGCCGTCGCCCGCTCCCAGAACATCCCCATATACCCGCACGGCCGCTCACTGCTGCCCGGTCTCCACCTCGCGGCCGCCTTCCCTGACGCTGTCCCCGCCGTCGAGTACCGACTCCAGTGGGAGCCCGGACGCCAATGCCTCTACGACGAACCCCTTCGGCCCGAGGACGGATACATCCACCTGCCGGACTCCCCAGGTCTCGGCACGACCCCGAGGAGCACAGCATGCCCGGCACAACGATGACCGTTCCCGTCGAGGGAACTATCAGCCACAGCTCGGACGGCCCGCTGCTGGTGCTGTCCCAGCGGCTCGACGGGCATGACACCTTCCTGACGGGGAGCCTCGACATCGGAGGAAGTGCGCTGCCGGTGCGCATCCTGACCCTGGACGACGTCACCGTACTGCGCCCGGTGGGCAGCCTCCCCGCGCTGGCGGAAGGTACGCGGTGGCAGGGGACGCTGCACCTGCCACGCGGGATGCGTCCTCGCAGCGTCCCCCCGGACCTCAGCGAGGCTGCCGCTCAGGAGGGGAGATCTCTCGACACGCTCGACGAGGCGGAGCTGCGCTACGTCATCACCTTCCTCTCCGAGGCCACAACCACCACCATTCGGCAGTCGCGTATCCGGGCCATCGTCTCTGCCCTTCCGACCACCACGAGGAGCCCCCAGTGACCCCACACCCTGCACTCCTGGTCACCGTCGATGTCGGTGGGACCCTCGGAACGGCCGACGGGCCCGGCCTGGCAATGAGATTGGCCGAGGCGTCCCCGCTGCCAGCGGCACGAGCACGCGAGATCATGCGATCCAGCCTCCATACGCGCCCGTCCCTCACGGAACCCGTGGTGACAGAGGTATGCGAGGCGCTGCGGGTTCCACCGGAAGCCTTTCCCCGCGACCTTCCGCCGGCCCCGTTCAGACTCTTCCCACGCACGGTCGAGGCACTGGAGCGCATCAGCGCTGTGGCGACCGTGGTCACGCTGTCGAACGTCACCTGCGTGGACGCGGACACCGACGGGCTGCGCGCTCTCCTCTCACCGTGGGTCAGGGACTTCTTCCCCTCGTGCCGCATCGGTCACAGCAAGCCCGACCCACGTGCCTTCCACACCGTGGCCGAGTACTTCGGTACCGACCCCGGTGGCCTGATCCATGTCGGCGACGACTGGGCGTGCGACATCGTGGGTGCCATCGAAGCCGGGACCAGGGCCGTGTGGATATCGCGCGGACGAAAGGTTCCCGACGAATCCCTGGTCGTTGATCACGGTGTGCTCGTCGCCCACGACCTGGCGGCGGCCGCCACACACATCCAGCACCTCGCAGTACGGAGCGACACATGAGCCTCTTCTCCGGAACCGCCACCTACTACCGCCAGTTCCGCCCCGGCATCCCCCAGGACGTAGCCGCGGTCCTCGACCGATCCACCCCGGTACGAACGAGTGGCCCGCGACGGCTCCTGGATGTCGGCACGGGCACCGGGCTGGTCGTCGAGGCGCTGCTGGACCGGTTCGACGACATCATCGCCGCCGACAACGACGCCGACATGCTCGCCACGGCGGAGTCGGCACTCCGCCCGAAGCTGCCCGAGGGCTCCCGCCTCACGCTCGTGGAGAGCACCGCCGAGGACTTCGTCCCGCCCGTCGGCTGGAAGGCCGACCTCGTGACCATCTGCCGCGCCTTCCACTGGCTCGACCAAGCCGCCGTGCTGCGCCTCCTGGACAGCCAGGTCGCCCCGGACGGCGTCGTCGCGATTTTCGGCGACAACAGCTTCTGGGCCGCCGGCAGCCCCTGGAAGGAAGCGGTCCGCGACGTGATCAAGACGTTCCTCGGCGAAGAACGCCGCGCGGGCTCCGGCACCTTCCAGCACCACAACCGCCCCTACAGCGAGATCATGGAGGAGTCGCCCTTCAACCAGGTCGAGGAGATCCGCGTACCCGTCCAGCGCACCTGGACCACTGCCTCCATCCTCGGCTACCTATACTCCACCTCCTTCGCAGCACCCCACCTCTTCGGTGACCGGCTGGAGGAGTTCGAGACGGCGGTGAAGTGCCGGCTCACCGACTTCAGCGACAGCGACACCTTCCCCGAGGACAACGAGTTCCTCATCCGCATCGGGCGGCGGAGTAAGACATGACGGCCGACCGTGACGGACGGTCGTACGGGAAGCTGACGACACCCCGTATCGCGGCCGAGCTGAGCGAGCGGTCCACCCTCTGTCTTCCGGTGGGCTCGCTCGAACAGCACGGCACACACCTGCCCCTCGACACCGACACCGTCATAGCCGAGCGCTTCGCGCTTCGCCTGGTCACACACGTCGCGAACCGGCACGACCTATGGGTCGCGCCGCCCGTCGCGTACGGCCTCTCCCCGGAGCACGCCTGGGCACCAGGCACCGTGACCTTGGACATCCCGCTGTACGCCAGCTTGATCACCACGCTCGTCGGGGAATACCTCCGTGCCACACCCGTGCGGACGGTGCTCATTGTCAACGGACACGGTGGCAATCGGGGCGTCCTTGAGGGACTGGTGCACCAGCTCCGGCACACCCACGACGTGACCGTCTGCGCGCTGCACCCGAGCACCCTCGCTGCTGGCGAGGTCACGGTCGACAGCGAACTGCCCGAGATCCACGCCGGCATCCGCGAGACCTCCCTCATGCTCGCCCTCGCCCCCGACCACGTACGGCTGGACCTCCTTCCTGTCGGGACTCGCCCGGATCCCGGCCAGCGAGAGGCGATCCAGCGCCGCGTACTCGATCGAGGTGCCACTTGGCCCTGGACCTCCGACGACCCCGCGCTCTCCACGCACGGGGTCATCGGCGGCGACCCACGCAAGGCCAGCGTCGAACTTGGCGAGGAGCTCATCACCGCCGCGCTGAGCGCGGGCGCGGACATCCTCGACCGGCTGGTCCCGCCTGGCGCGAACGGACCGATCACCTTACGGAGGACCCATGCCCCTGACAGCTGAGGAGAAGGCCGCCTTTAAACGGGACGGTGTCCTCATACGCCGAGGGTTGGTCGCCCCTGACGTGACCAGGCGCGCCATCTCCCTCATCGACACCTGGTACCGCGAACGACTGGACCCCGAAGACATCCCCGCGTACTCGCAGCGCACCTTCGCGCCGGAACTGGGAAACCACCCGGACGTTCTCGCGCTCTACACGGAAACCGAAGCCGTGACGCTCGCCTCCGGCCTTCTCGGGGAAACCTCTCCCGTCTCCACCACCCAGATCCAGATCCGTGTAGCCGAAGCCGGACTCCCTGGCGTGCAGCCGGAGAAGGCCATGCACGTCGACGGCGTCTCCTGCCCCCACATCGACCCGCAGGAGCTGCGCACATTCTCCCTGCTCGTCGGCGTCGTTCTGTCCGACATCAACGACCCTCAAGGCGGCGCGCTGCGCTACCTGCCCGGCGGGCACCACACGATGGCCCAGTGGTTCAGCGATCAGTGGTCGCTCGGGATAACAGAACAGGTTCCGCCGGAGATCGAACGCGAGGAAGGGGTCTTCTTCCTCGGCGCACCCGGGGACGTGCTGCTGATGCACCACCTCGTCCCCCACACCGTCGGGCGGAACTTCACGCCGTTCCCCAGGGTTATGGCGTACTTCCGGGTCTCCCACCCGGACCACTCCCGCCGCCGACTCGAAGCGCTCCGCGACCCCTGGCTCGACTACCCGCCCCTCGCCTCGATCCCCTCCGCCCCGGCCAGCCAGGAGTAGACCTATGCAGATCACCACCCCGCAGGACCTCGACGTCGCCGTCCGAGCGATCGAGTCCGGAGAGCTCGTCATCGTCCCGACCAGCCGCTGGTACATGATCTGTGCCGACGCCAGCAACGCTCAGGCATGCGACAGCATCTTCAAGGGCAAGCGCCGCCCCGGCGCCAAGTCCCTCGCGTACGTGGCCCCATCCCTCGCCTCCTGCCCGGAGCACTTCGAGCTCAGTGCCGAGGCCGAACGGCTCGCCACCATGTTCTGGCCGGGCGACCTCGCGTTGCTCCTGCCGTGGCGGAGCCCGGAGGACGCCGCCTGGCACACGGCGGTCGGCTCGCCTGCGCTCACCACGGTGGCCCCCGGCGTCCTCGGAGCGCTCGCGTCAGAGGCTAAGGTGCCGGTCGCCGCCACCACAGCCAACATCTCTGGCGACGCCGGCCCGGCCGACGCGGGGCCGGCCGTGACCGTCGAAGAGGTCCACGACTTCCTCGCGGCCTCCGGCCTGACGCCCTCAGTCATCGTCGACGGCGGTGTGTGTCCCGCTGCCAATCACATGACCATCGTGGATTGCTTCACCCCCGAGGCGAAGCTGGTACGCACGGGCCTCGTCCACCAACGAGCCGTATCAGCGGCACTTGGTCGGGAGATTCAACGTGCCTGATGGCTCGGTCACTGCATGGCAAAAGCACTCCGGACACGAGAGCCTCCACGCCAGCGCATCCGCGTCCCACGGTCGGTTATGGGGTGAGCCGGTTCGGCCCGCGGAAGAGGAAGGTGGCCTCGCGGATGGAGTCCTGGCCGAGCATCACCATCAGCACCCGACCGAGGCCCTTGCCGAGGCCGCCGTGCGGTGGGCAGCCGTACCGGAACGCGTTCACGTCCCGCGCGGCGACCCCAGCCAGCGCAGAGCCATGTTCGAAGGGGCCTGGCTGGCCTTGGGCCACAGCGCCCATGGTGACCTGGAGGCCGCCTGCGAGGTCGGCCAGATCGTCGCTGACCGCCT
>NZ_JBIWFV010000029.1:0-6794 GCF_044763255.1 Streptomyces sp. NPDC096176
GGAAGCTCCGCTGCAGCACCAACCGCATCACCGCGATCGTCCAAGCCGTCCTCGTCCTACATCACGCGGCAGCCTGAGGTTGGAAAAGGCTCAGTCCTGGGTAAAGAGCTTCCCGTACGCGGCGAGGCCAGCGTAGGAACTGCGGAGAAGTTCTCATACAAGAAGACCTTCTTCGCTGAACACCCCGAGCTGAAGGGCAAAGTTGTCGTGCATCATGCGATCGAACAGCAGGTTCTCAACAGGTATCCGGGCTTGTTCAAGCCTGAGGAAATCCACTCATTGGAGAATCTACGCGGGATCCCGAAGGGAGATATCAATAGCAGGGTGCACCTGAGCGAGATACGGGTCGAGTGGAACAGATTCTACGAATCCCACCCCAACCCCACTCGCCAAGAGGTGCTCGATCATGCGACAAAGGTTGACGATAGGCTGGGAAACTGGTTCAGCCCCAGAATCCGATAAGCCGATGTGTGCGATTTCCTTGGAGGAAGAGTGTGGCGTGAGCTCGTAGAGCAGTACGACGGAGCCGAACTGCAGGATCCGACCACCCCCGAAGAACTACGCGAACTGGAAGAAGCCCTCGGCCAGCCACTGCCCGGACCTCTGCGTGACCTGCTTCTCGAGTCGAACGGCGTCATGGACGCGGATGGAACCGACGTCGTCTGGACCACCGCTCAGATCCGCGATAACAACCATCAATTCCGAACGAACGAACCATTCCGAGATCTATACATGCCATTCGATCCTCTGATGTTCTTCGGCGACAACGGCGGCGGTGACCAATTCGCCTTCCCCCGCTCACCTGAGCGGGACGATGTGTTCGTATGGGACCACGAGAACGACAGCCGCAACTGGGTGGCGTCCGGACTGGAGACGTACCTGCGCAACGCTCTCGAGAACGCCGGTGAAGACTGGTACCGCTGAGAGGATCTCCTGCTGCGCGCCCTGGCCCGTCTGGCTGACGACCAGGGCAGCTGGACGAGGGCCCGAGGCGGCACTGCTCTCGCACAGCATGATTGAGAGCGGTCACGACCGCCTACACAAGTGGCATAGGACCAGCAGGGTCGAGATTCGAAGCCGCCTACGAAGGCCGAGTCCTGAGGGGCCGGACGTGCGACCCGTCTAGGGAACCCGCCGATCAGCTCGAAGAACCTGCCGACTTCTCGTCCGCACAACCGGCGCCTCCGAGAACGCGGCGCGGGCTCGGAGGCGCTGTGGGGCGCCTTCCGAGCACTCCACGGTCACGCAGCTGGTCAAGATCGGGAAGGCGGACGCCGGGCAGTGCGTCGAGAAGGTCGGCCTGGGCGGCGCGGATGCTCTGCGCCGGCGCCTCGGGCCGGTGCCAAGAGAACGACGGATGATCACACTGATCATCATATGACTGACCTGCATGGACTGCCCTGTGACTCCAACGTCACTACTCAGCTGGCTAGTTGAGGCCCCGTTCACTGAGCCTTTTCAGCGTTGACGCTCCAGGGTGAGGATGGCTGCGGCGATGACGGTCATGCGGTTGGGGCTGCAGCGGGCTCGGCGGAAGATTCGCCAGGACTTCAGCCTTGCGATGCTTCGTTCGACCGGTGCTCGCGCCGCTGACAGGGTCCGGTTGATCGTCTGCTGGGTCGTGGTGAGGTCCCGGCCGGGAAGCCGTCTGATCGGTGTGGTCACCCAGGGGCCGGCGCCGATGTAGGCGCGGTCGGCGAGGACGGGGACGCCCTGGCGTTCGCAGATCCGGATGATGCGGTGGGTGCGGGCCGCGGTCAGGTCATGGCTGCGGCCGGGCAGCGCGGGCGAGATCCACAGCAGCTTGCCCGAGGGATCGGCGACGACCTGTACGTTCACGCCGTGACGGCGGTGCTTCTGCGAGAAATCGGCCCGGCTGTCGCCGACGCGGTCGCACTCGGCGAGCGTCCCGTCGAGCAGGACGTGGTCAGGATCGGTCTCGCGCAGGACACGCAGGAGACCGGGCGCCCTTCGGGACAGGTGCTCGACGACGGCCTTGACGTAGGCGTGGGCGGTGCCGACGGATATGCCGAAGCCGGCAGCGATCTGCGTGAGCGTGTCGTGGCGGCGAAGATAGACCAGGCCGACGAGGGCACGCTGGTGGGGCGGGAGCTTGCAACGGCGGTCACCCTCACGGGTGACGATAAGTATGGATACCCATTCGACCAGGGCGTGTGGCAGGTCGAGTGCGGCAGGATAGGGAACCAACGAGGCTCCTGCGCTGATGAGTTGAGACGTCGAACACCTCTCTCAACGGCACAGGAGCCTCGTGCGTTGTGGGACGCCAGCCCGTCACCCGATCAGTGGCCGCTCTGAAAAGGCTCAGTGGTGCCGCGCGCCCGGTACGCGGGCGGTGATGCGCAACAGGTAGAGGTCCAGCAGCGTCAGGACAATGCAATGAGACATGGGCTACAGCGCGGAACCGGGGATGAGACAAGGCCGCACGGGATGCGTATCGCCTCACAACGTGACAGTGAAGGCCGACCCCCGTGCGGCCGACCCCCGTGCGGCCGACTGCCGCAAGGGTGCCGGCCTCGCGATCACAACTGAGGATTTGGTACCCAACCGCTCACGAAGGACGCGCTGGTCGGCTTCGACAGGTCATCCAGTCGTCGGTTGAGGAGGACAGCCGGTGGGACTCAATGACACCGAGCCGCAGCGAGCGCCTGATTCGACTCCGAATATCGGGCAGGAGATACGAGACTCCTTTCAAGCCGTGCTGGACGCCTTGGACGCCGCACGCGCCGACCTCTATGCGTCCGACGAGCATGAGGGGAGGGCCGGGGACGCGCCCCCGCCCTGGTCGCAGCGCAGCCGTCCGGACGGGAGATCCGGCTTCACTTCCCCGCCCTCGTCCCCGTCCGTGAGCCCGGCGCCGCCGCCCCTGCCCCGACGGACACAGCCGGTCGGGCGGGGTGAGGGACTCGAAGGCGTGGATCCGGGTCGTCGCACGCGTGTTGTGGCGCCCGCTGCCGTGGAGCCGCGGCGGACCGGTGGCGTATACGGAGCCAATACCCCGCAGCATGTCGCGGTGGAGCCGCTGTGGTTGCGTGGCGCGCGTCTGGAACCTGTTCCTCCCCCGTCGCTGGGAAAGCCGCGGATGGCGAGTGGCGCAGGTCCGGCGCATGCCGCGCCGCCGTTGGTCTTCCTGCCCCGGGCCGCACCGCAGGAGGGCGCGTACCGCAGTACCGGCCCGCCCCCGGAGACCACCCTGCCGGTGACCCCCCAGCGCCCGGTCGCGCCCTCGGACCAACTCCTCGACCCGCCCCCGACTCGCCGACACCACTGGCCCGCGCGCGTGCGAGAAACAGAAGTCGCGGATGGCGGCGTTTCACCGCTCGGCGAGCCACTCGTGTCGCCGGAGCCTTCGGGGCGGGCGCCGTGAGCGGACTGGTCCTCGCCTCTTGGCTGCTGGTCAACGACAACGCCCCACCGGCGGCTCCCTCTCCGCCCTCCGGGCAACCGGACCGGCCACTGCCCGACACCCCCGCTCCCTCGCTCCCCGAGATCCCGGGCACGGGCGTGCTGCGCCAGGGCGACAGCGGCCATGGAGTGTACGAGTTGCAGGTACGTCTGCTCCAGGTACCGAAAATCTACGACGGCGGCGCGATCGATGGCCGCTACGGCATGGAGGTCCGGGCGGCCGTGGCCAGATTCCAGGAGTGGTACGGCATCCGCGGCGACGAAACCGGCGTCTACGGCGAGCGCACTCGCCACGCCCTCATGCTGCGAACCAAATAGTCAGCAGTCACGGGACGAAGACGTCCCCGGGACAACCGGCCCCGCCGCCCCGGCGTTCCCTTTCCCAGGGCGCCCGGGGCCGGTGCTCCTCTAGAGTCGGCAGTATGACGCAGGCACCGGCCCAGCACCGCGGCACGCGGTCCCGCGACGCGATTCTCGACACCGCCGGCGACCTGATGTCGCAGCACGGCTACACCGCGACGTCCATCTCGATGATCTCCGCCGCGTGCGGCCTGCCGGTCAGTTCCCTCTACTGGCACTTCGGCAGCAAGGACGGGATCTACGTCGCGGTGCTGCAGCGCGCCAGGACCGCTCTGCTGGCGGCCCTGCCCCCGGTCGAGGTGCCGGGTGCCGACATCGCGCAGCGTCTGGACACCTTCCTCGACGAGGTCAAGGACGCGTTCCAGCGCCATCCGCACGGTCTGAAGCTGCTGCTCGGGCTGGGCATGGTGCAGCAGGATGCCAGTGCGGCGGCCGTGGCCGAGGTGCACCACTACCGCGACGCGCTGTTGGCCTGGGCCAAGGACTCGGTGAGCGCCGTCTTCGGCCTGCGTGACCGTCCGGAGGTGTCGGACGAACTGGCGCGCTTCACGCTCAGGGTGGCGAGCGGAACCGCCGTTGCACGCTGGTTCGAACCGGCCGCCGCCCTGGAGACCGGGCCGCTGCGCGTTGCGTTGCTGGCGCTGGCGGCGCACCACGGCGTTCCCCCGCACGGCGTGCGGCCTGAGGATCCTTCACGCGGTGTCACGGGCACGGAATGACCACTCGGTACTTGCCGCCCGGGGACTGCTCAGGCGGTTCATGGGCCCGCTCGATCCGCACCTGGTCCGTCTGGTGGTCGGTGAGCAGGGCGGCCAGCCCCGTCCGCACCGCCGTCCACAATCGGTCCTGATCGGCTCCGGCAGCCGGCCGGATACGCACCCGCAGGGTGGTGGAAGTCGTCTGCACGATCTGGAACAGGTCGATGTCCGGAAGGCTCTCCAGGAGGGTCTCGAAAGCCACGGGCACGATACGGACGCTCCCGCCGTCCCGGCGCGGGAAGGACAGCAGGTCGGCGGCGCGACCACGGACCTTGACCGCGGGCAGCGGATCTCCGCACGGACAGGGGTCCGGACGCCACAGGACACTGTCGCCCAGGTCGTAGCGCAGGATCGGCTGCGCCCATCGGCCCAGGCAGGTCAGCAGCACGGTGAACGATTCCTGGCCGGGCGGGACGGGACGGTGGTCGGAGTCGACGGGCTCCAGGATCAGCCAGTCGCTGTGGGTGTGCAGCCACCCGAGCGGGCAGCTGTAGCCCAGGGCGAGGCTCTCGTTGCAGGCGTAGGTGTTGACGACATGCGCCCCGAAGGCGGAGCGGACGCGACGGTGCTCACGGTCCCCGAGGCCCTCGGCCACCAGGGACACCACGGCCGGGGCGATGCGCAGGCGGCCGGCCAGTTGCTCGCCGGCGAGCAGCGCGATGACGCTGGCGTAGCCGGCCAGGAGCACCGGGCGGTACCGGTTGAGCTGGTCCACCAGTTCGGGCAGTGGGCTGTGCACGGACAGGACGCGGCTGTGCCGGGCGTGCAGGCGGCCGGCCGTACGCGAGCGGGCGATGACGGCGTGAGCGGCCAGATGGCCGCTGGTGGCGACGACGTGCGCCGACCGCATCCGGTGAAGGAGCATCCGCGCGGTCCGGGACGGGGTGAGGGTGCGGCGGGCGGCCCGCAGCGACAGTGCCCTGATCACCGCCGCCGCGCGGTCGTCGAGCAGAAAGACACCGCGGTGACCGGTGGTTCCGGAGGTGGTGGAGACCAGGTACTTGCCAAGGAAGGGCTCGCCGACCCGGGCGGGGTCGGCGATGAAGTCCCGTACGCGGTCGAGGGTCACCTCCGGGTCGGTGACCCAGTCGTCGAAGCGGGCCATCAAGGTCTCCTTGCGCGTCACCGGCAGCAGGGTCGGGTCCTCCACGCGTTCAGGCAGCGTCCGGTACAGCTCGCGGTAGTACGGGGAGCGGCTGCGGGCGAAGTGGACCATCGCGGCCAGGCGTTCCTGCTGCCGGCGTGCCAGGGCGGCCGGGCCCTGCCGCACAGCGAGGCGCCCGTCCCGGACCAGGGCGAACGTCGATGTCATCGCACGGTTCCTCGGAGGGCGGGGGACTGCTGCCAGAAAGCGCAGTGATGGTCCGTCACGAAATCCGTGGTGGGGGCGACGCTGTCCGGCGCCAGCACCTGGATGCGGTCCCTGTCGGGGGTGTAACGCGGCCAGGCGGGGGTGCCGGGCCCGTTGGGGTCGCCGGTGGCCGCGAACCGGGCCCAGTAGGCGGCCATCGTGGCGGACAGCCGCCGCTGGGCAGCCGTCAGGGGCGGCACGGAGTCCATGGGGAAGAGGTAGGCCAGTTCGGAGGCGTGGAACGCACCCTGCGGGGTGTGCGGTGCCGGGATGAACGGCGGCGCCTGGGGGTCGTGGAACTCGTAGGCGTAGACGGGCACCCGGCCGCTGTACAGGCGGCTGTCGGCCCGTGCCGGGCAGGCGAACCGCTGGTCGGTGGCCACGGCGGAATAGGCGAGGTTGGCGGACGGATAGGCTGAGGCGGGGTACGTGCCGAGGACCGCGGCGGCCCGGTCGCCGTGCTGGAGCCCGATCAGTGCGGCGTACGAGTCGGGTGTCAGCGGACCGCCGCCGAGCAGATCCACGTACAGGGCGGTGAAGTAGCGGTATTCGTCGTGGGTGCTGCCGCTCAGCGTCGGGACCGCGTTCACCCGTTTCTCGGCCCACGCCGTGCGAGGAGGGCGCGGGAGGACCTGCGGTCCGGTGTTCGGTTCCCACAAGGACACGGCACCCTGCCCGGTGCCGCGGATGAGCTCGGTGGTGGGTACGGCGCGCAGACAGGCTGCCGCGGTGGACGGGTCGGCGCAGCCGACCGAGGCCGCAAATCCGCTCCCCTTCTGCTCGGCCGCGCTGAGCGTGAGCGGTGTCAGTGGACGTTAAGTCCGTTTCTGGTAGCGGCCTCGTCCGGGTTGGGTGAGGAAGCCTTGTCGGACGAGACGTCCGAGGCGGCTGCGGGTGATGTT
>NZ_JBIWFV010000030.1:0-6579 GCF_044763255.1 Streptomyces sp. NPDC096176
CGATAAGTCGCTGGGGTACGGCTCTCGCTTCATGCCTCGCATCTCAGCATGGACATGCCCGGCAGGAGGCCTGCGCGACGATCAGTACCACGATCGAGCGATCACGAACCGAGGAAGATCGGACTTAACGTCCACTCAGACCGCCGTCCGAGGCGCAGCTTGCGCTCTGCTGGATGGCCCGGTGGAACAGGCCCCTCGCCGTCGGCGAGGCGATGTGGAGACAGGTGTCCGCGGACCCGGCGGACTGGCCGCCCAGAGTGACCCGGTTGCGGTCCCCGCCGAACGCACCGATGTTGCGCCGTACCCAGCGCAGCGCGGTCTGCTGGTCCATCAGGCCGTAGTCCCCGGAGGCGTGGTCCGCGCTCTCGGCCGACAGTGCGGAGTGGGCGAGGAACCCCAGCGCTCCGAGGCGGTAGTTGACGGTCACGACCACCATGCCGCGTGCAGCTAGCGCCGCGCCGTTGTAGTCGCTGCCCGCGCCGTAGGCATTGCCGCCGCCGTGCAGCCACACCAGCACCGGGAGGGGCCCGCCGCCGGTGCGGGCGGGCGTCCACACATTGAGGTACAAGCAGTCCTCCGTGGTACTGCCGGTCCGGTTGGACTCCCCCGGCAGAACGGGGCCGCCGTCGGGCAGCGGTGTCAGCGGGAGTTGGGGGCAGGGGTGGGCCGGTGCCGTGGTGTTTTTTACGCCGGACCACCGGGCGGGGGGCTGGGGCGGACGCCAGCGCCGCCCGCCTGTCGGCGGTGCGGCGAAGGGAATGCCCTGAAAGACCCGGCCGCCGTCGTGGCCGGCCGCGCCGCGCACCCAGCCGTGGGAGGTGTGCACGACCAGGGGGTCATGGCCGGTGCCGGCCCAAACCGGTGGCGGGGGTGCGGTGAGTGACAGCAGCAGGGCCGCGGCGGCAGTGAGGGCGCGGACCATGGTTCGGCGCAGGCTGGTGGACCTCATCGAATCGCTCCTGGTGCCGATGAAGGTGGCCGTGGTCATGGCGTGTGCTCATAGGCGCCGATGTCGCAGGCGGCGCCCTGGGGGCGGGCGACGCCGCGCTGATCGGTGGCCGGGCAGTCGTCGGCCGCGTCGAGGGCGGGGCTGCTCGGCAGCAGCGCGGCGGTGTCCGTGGGGCCGCCGTTGTGGGCGAGCGGTCCCAGCAGCGGGGTACGGCTGGGCAGATCGCCCGCGGCGGTGAGTCGGCAACTGCCGTCGCTGTCGATGTTGTGACCTTGCGACGCGATGGTGGCGAAGGCCTTCTCGCAGTCGGCCGCCGTGCCGTTGACGGTGTTGTTCGCGACGAGGGAGTTGCGGAGGGTCAGACGCCCCAGGGGCAGGTCGACGATGTCGGGGATCGGCCGGGGCAGGCTGTCGAGGTAGGCGGGGGCGATGTTGATTCCGCCACCGCCGTCGCTGGAACGGTTGCCGGTGATGGTCGAGTTGAGGATCTCCACCGGTCCCAGGCCGCGGATGTCGATGCCTCCGCCGTAGCCGCCGAGGCTGCCGGGACGGTCACCGGGGTCCGTCACCCGGTTGTCGGCGATCGTCGAGTTGGTCACGGTGCCGCTGTCGTCGAATCTGATGCCGCCGGCCTCTCCCGCGACGTTCCCGCTGACGGTGCTGTCGATCAGGTCCAGGTGGGAGTCGGGGATGTTGAAGATGCCGCCGCCGTAACCGGCGGAGTTCCCGGTCACGGCGACTCGTCGCAGTGTCATGTGCTGTTCGTTGGCGATGGCGCCGCCGGCGGTGTCGGTGAAGGGCAGTTCGCGCTGCTTGGCCGATCCGCCGGTGATCGTCAGATCGGACAGCCGGGTGTCCGCCCGCATGCGGAAAGCACGGTCCAGTCGGTTGGCGTCGATGACGGTGCTCCGCGCCCCGGAGCCCTGGATCGTGGTGGGCGCATTGACGTTCAGGTCGCCCGTGGTCGGGTCGGGATGGTCGCCGATGATCAGCCGGGGATCGGGCGGGATGGTCAGCCGGTAGCGGCCGGGAGGCAGCGTGATGGTACTGCCCGGCCGGGCGTTGGCGGCCATCACCGCGGCACGCAGGCTGCAGGCGCCCGACGCGGCGCGGCACAGGCCGTCCGACGGGTCGACGTCCACCGCGTCGGACGTGGTGTCCACTGTGAACGCCGCCGGCCCGGCGGCCGGGGGAGCGGCGGTGCTGGAAGCGGGAGCGGCGAGGTTCGCCGCTATGGCGAGGACGACGGCGGCCAGTGCCGCCGGGGTGCTCAAGTTCCTCATCCGGTGAACTCCTCTCGGCAAGGAATCTGGACGTGCAAGGAATTTGGACGTGCGAGGACTCTGGCTCGTGCAGGGACTTCTTGTTCGTGCAGGGAATTGCGGCTCGTGCGAGGAACGCGGCCGGCGCAAGTGCCGGCTGGATTGCGCCGGAGCGGCCAGGCGACGGAGAACAAGGACAGGGCCAGACGCGAACAACCGTCTCTGTAGCGAGCGTTCCATTCAGAAGGACTCGTGTCTACACGCCCGTCGGCCACAAATGGCGGACGGGCACGAGACCGTCGGATCGCCTGTTCGGATCGCCTGTCGGATTGCGGGCAGGGCGCCCACGGCCTGATGGTGTACGACCGGGCACGGGCCGAAATCCACCCCTGGCCCCGCGAGGACCGTCGCCACCGGGTCATCGCCCGCCGCAGCGTCAGCCGGCCCGATCAGGTTTCTGCTACATCGTCTACTGCCCCCTCGGCACCACCCTGGACGAACTGATCCGCATCCCCGGCAGCCACTGGGCCATCGAGGAATGCTTTGGGCGGGCGGTCGGTTCCCTGACGACGAGACGGTATCCGGGGCGCTGCCGTCGTGGCTCCTCGACCGTGGCGCCCGCGAGGCGTTCGACGAGACTGTCGTCAACCAGCGGGGCGATGGCCTCCTTGTCCGGGGAGACCGAGGTCAGGGTGGTGGTCCCGTAGCGGCCCTCCTCGATGTCGTCGAACCCCACGACGGCGACGTCGCCGGGGGCCGTCAGGCCGCGCTCGGTGAGGGTGCGCATCGCGCGATGGCGATGAGGTCGTTGTGGGCGAAGACGGCGTCCTGCCTGACGCCACGGTCGAGAAGGGCGGCCATGGCTGCGGCGCCGTCCTCGCGTCCGTAGCCCTCGGTGACGACCACGAGCGCCTTGTCGGACTCGAGTCCGGCGGCCGCGTCCCCGTACATGCGGTGCGGGCCGGTCGCGTGGTTACGCGACCGGCCCCGGCCATGGTCGGCCGTCACCCGCCGTCAGGCCGTGTGCAGGCGCAGCCCGTAGCGACCCAGGATCTCGTTGACCGGCTGATGCCATGTCTGGCCGCCGCCGCTGCAGTTGCCCCAGCCGCCCGAGGTCACCCCCTGCGCCTGGTCACCGCTGATGAACGACCCGCCCGAGTCGCCCGGCTCGGCGCAGACGCTCGTCTTGGTCATTTGATGGACCGCGCCCTGGCTGTAGTTGACGGTCTCGTTCTTGGCGCTCCTGACGTCTGCTGAGCCGGCTGGCTCTGGCTCGGACGAGAGACGGCGTCGCGGTCGGCGTGGGTGCTGATGCCCTGTCGCATGGTGGAAACGGGCTTCGTGACCAGGACAACGGCCTGCTTGCTGGCGGGGTCGTAGCTCTCGCGGCGGGCGGCGATGATGTCGTCTCCCATGCCCGGGATCATCTTGAAGAGCGCGCTGGCGAACACGGCGATGATGATGGCCAGGCCGGAGACGATGGCGCTGGTGGGGTCGGTGTTCGGCTCGCCGCCGGCGAGTGCGGATGCGAGCAGCAGCACGATGACGATGATCGGCTTCACGAGGATGACCGCCACCATGATGCCGACCCATCGGCGTACCCGGCCCCACAGGTCGCGGTCGACCAGTCCGGCGTAGACGACGGTGCCGAGTGCGGCGCCGACGTAGAGCAGGGCGGTGCGGACCACGAGCTCCAACCAGACCACGCCGGCCGCCAGGATCGACACGATGGAAAGGATGATCCGGGCGATCGGGCCGCCCCCGCTGTCTCCGCCCTCATCCTTGCGCAGCGCGGTGGAGAAGGCCTCGAAGAAGTTCGCTCCCGCTTTACCGCCGGCGAGCGCGTCGGTGATGCTGTCTCCGGTGTCGTGCACGGTCTGTCTGCCGGCACAGAGGCGTCAGCAACGTTCGTGATCCATACGACTAGGTGCGGTCCGGCTGCTGTCCGGCCATCAGCCCGAGACGCAAGGGGTGCAGGCACTGCACTCTCCACCGACTTGCGTGCGAACCGCGCACGCAGGCATCCCGAGGGAGACCACATCATGACCACGACCGAGCCGAACCCGCCACGCGGTCGGCAGCCGGGCCCGGGCTGGGACCGGCGACTGCACTGGTGGCCCACAGTTCGGCCGGGGCGGCGGGCACGGGCTGGCACGGCGGCCCGAGGCCACCTGCCACGGCGCCAAGGGGGTCTAGCGTGTGAGCCGGCCGGGGTCGAGCGTGATCTGGAGCGGGGCGGCCACGTTGGCGGATCGGCCGGCCTGAATGACGCGTTCCTCGTAGCTGGCGCCGCCGCAGGTGCGGGCGCCGAGGCAGGGGGCGGGTTCCAGGTCCAGGCGCCTGTAGTGGGCGATCGCTTCCCCGTCACGGGGTGAAAGGCCAGCGGCTCGATGGGGCGTGCTACGAGCTCTCAGTACTCACCCGGGCGGTGATCATTTCACGTACCTCTTGGCTTCCCACCACTATCAGCGAGGCTGCCCGAGGGTCTGCGGCACGGGTGACCGAGACATTGCCTCGGCTCTCCGCATCGGTATCCAGTGAGCCGGTGTACTCAATGACCATGGCGTTCCTGCTGCATGCCAGCGATGCCCACGTCCTGGAACTATCAGAGCCTGATGAGCTGTTGTACGGCCCTGCCGGGTAGGGCGAATTTCCTTCACGTTCACTGGGCCATTGCGAGATCAGGTGGATTCCGATGGCGGGTCGGTCGGCATGCGGAATGGTCAAGAATCCGCATGAAGTCTTGTTTGCGTACATCAAGATTCGCTGCGTACCACTTTTGACCTCGGCAAGAAACTTGGGTGATCCGCCCGTGAGGGAGTCGTCATGTTCGGCCAATGGGTCATCGGCCACGCTGATCGGATCTATCTCGCTCAGCGGAATGAGGCGATCACTGCTTTCCGCTGGAGGGGGTTCGGATGGCCCGTTTGTGCATCCGGTGAGAGCAAGCACGATAGCGGCCCCTAAAACCAGAATTCGCTTTTTCCCGGCCAAGGGGCCGCACCTCGCTCTTATCGACTCTTCAGGATATCTGTCAGTCTAGCCACTGATTGAAGCAGACCCCCACCGGCTTGTAGGCGTATGCACGCTTTCCGGTCGGGAACGCTCCGCTTACACCTTCCCACACGTCACCTACGTACTGATCGAAGAGCGGGTAGGCCTGTATGGTGCCGAACTTCCCCCTGGGCACCTCGTAGCGCGACTGGTTGCTCACGCCGTAGCTCTTGGTCACATCCCAGCCCATGCCGGCCGAGATTTTGCCCAGGTCGATGCCGATCTCCCTCTTCACAGTCGCGTCGACCTTCTTGTCGACTGTGAGGACGAGCGTCGTCCTGCCGTGCCCGCTTGTCTGCTGGATCACGTCGGTGCCGCACGACTGACCGAGATACTTCTTGTTCTTTAAGAAGCGGAAGGCAGTCGCATCTGCGGGTGCCGGCGAGACCGAGTCGCTCTCCGCCGATCTTTCATCGCCCACAGCCCCAGCGGTCACCTTGACGATGGTGTTGGGGCCCGGCTTGAAGAACCTTCCATCAGCAGAAACAGAAGCTTCCGGGATTCCCTCGAGCTTTCCCTCGCTCGCGTAAGAGGCCCCGGAGCCTGCTGTTGCGGTCATAGCCACCGCAGCCCCAGCTGTAGCCAGAGCGACAGCGATTTTCCGCCGCCGAGACACAAAATGGCCGTGCTTCACATTCTCTCCCGAGATGACGGTACGTCGAGTGCACACGTCCCCCATTACCGATAGCCGGGGACGCCTGAACTCGCTTACCCGTAGATCTTGTGCAGCTCCGCCCTAGCTCAGCAACGCTTTCCATATCCGTGTGACCCAGATCACAGAGGAATCTCAAATTCAGCCCAATTTCCCTTGCTCGGCTGGAAAATCAAGCCATTCATCTCCCGAATCTTTGACTCAAACGCGAATGTCACCGTCCTGCACACACACCGCCCTGCCCGCCCTCCATGGAGAAATAGGCGTCGCAGCAACAGCGCGGTGGCCACGACAGCCCCCACGCGGCTCGCTCTGGCCCTGAGGCTTTGAGGCTGTTGTGGCTGCCCGAGCCGGTTCGCCATGTACGCAGCGGCCCGCCTCAGGCGCCGGCTGACCGATGCCGAGTGGCACGAGCTGCTGAAGAGCAGGCCGAACCGGGAAGATGAGCCGAAGCTCAGTAGTTGTCACCGGAAAAGCCGGATGACATGGCGAACGGGACCGGCCGAAGCAGCCTGGTTGTCACCAGTGAGGCACGCGGCTTGTCACAAATGCTGATTCAGCAACTCATGAGCCTTTTCCAACCTCAGGCTGCCGCGTGATGTAGGACGAGGACGGCTTGGACGATCGCGGTGATGCGGTTGGTGCTGCAGCGGAGCTTCCGC
>NZ_JBIWFV010000031.1:0-5884 GCF_044763255.1 Streptomyces sp. NPDC096176
CAACGCCAACACCAGGCCCGCGTCAGCCACTACAAACGACACGGCCACACACCACCCGAAACTGCCAACCAGTCAGACCAAAGACCGTTGCAGTATTAGACCGTGTCCTACATGGCCAGTTGGCCGTTGTGCTGGTCATGGGGAGTGGACGGTGGGGATGGATCGTTCCGGACGGACTGTGGGAGCTCGCGGAGCCGTTGTTGCCGCTGGCACGGGTGCGCCCGCAAGGGGGCGGGGTCGCCAACATCAATGATGAGGCGGTCTTCGCCGCGATCATCTACGTACTAGTCAGCGGCTGCGCCTGGCGGGCCTTACCGCCGTGCTTCGGCGCGTCGAAGTCGACTGTGCATCGCCGCTTCGTCATCTGGTCGAGGGCCGGTGTGTGGGGTCGGCTGCATCAGAAGGTTCTCCAACTTCTGGACGAACAGGGCCTGGTCGACCTGTCCCGCGCGGTCCTCGACTCCGCCCATGTCCGCGCCAAAAAGGGGGCGAACTTGCAGGTCCGAGCCCCGTGGACGGGGGTAAGCCCGGTTCCACGATGCATGTCCTGTCCGACGCGGACGGACTGCCCCTACGCGTCGGACTCTCCGCGGCCAACACCCACGACAGCCTCGCGCTGAAGCCGATGCTGTCCCATTTCCACATGGGACACGAATCCCACGCCACTGATTCCAAGCCTCAACGCCTTCATGCGGACAAGGCATACGACATCCCTCACCTGCGGAAATGGCTGTGGGGCAAGCACATCGGGGTCCGGACCGCCCGCAAGGGCATCGAGTCCAGCGAACGTCTCGGCCGCCGCAGGTGGGTCATCGAGCGGATAATGTCCTGGCTGACCGGCTACCGCCGCCTCAACCACCGCTACGAACGACACCCGGACAACTACCTGGCCTTTCTCGGACTCGCCGCAGCCCTGTGCTGCTACAAACGCTTCCGCAACCTCACCATGTAGGACACGGTCTTAGCCGGTCGCGCAGTACGTCGGCGATGCCCCATCCCCCAGGGTTGAATCACCGGCATCCTGGTCGAAGCCGAGGAACTGGCCAAGTGCGACACCGCGCAGCCTCTCCCGGGCTCCAGTACGGGTCAGCTGGGCCAGTCCGCGGTCGACCTCCCCCAGCCCTATGCCTCTCTGGTGTTCGAGAAAGAGGATCGTCCCCTCAGGGCCCTGCCGGCCGGTCGGTGGATGCTGTCTCGGCACGCCCCGAAGGATCAAGATGGCAACACGCTCGAACTTGACACGGAATTCATCGACGTGTCCCTCGCCGGTAGCGCAGGAACGTCGCCGCGAGCTCGGGTAGCGCCTTGACCACGGCAACGGTGTCGGTCCGGTCGGCTCGGAACAGCGCGACGATGCATACGAAGGCAGCGCACAGCACGCCAAGGCCGAGGATCCAGGGCAGTGCGAGAAGAGCGTCCATGAGCGAGTCCTCGAACAATGTCGTGAGCGGAAAAGTCCCCCCGTCCCGGACAGATGGCCGGGACGTGGCGACACGTTGGAGGACCGGCGGGTTAGCTCCGCAACCCGTCCTCCGCCCTTTGATCGGGGGGTCGTGGACGACAGGATCGGCAGCGGAAATTTCTCCTCCGCCGTCGGCGTCCTCGAAGTAGCCCTCCATGGCGGCACTGTTGTCGGCCCATCCGCCCTGCTTGGCGATCTCCTTGCGGTCGTTGCTGGCGCGCTCGGAGCTGGTGGCCAGGCCCCCGGCGGGGGGAGTGGCCGGTGGGCCGGAAGTCAGGTCGGCCCACCGGCCCAGGCGAGTGATGACGTCGCCGATCGTCTCGGGGTCCAGTCCGCCGTCCATGACGGTGTGCCAGCGAGGGTGGAGCGGCTTGCAGGCGAAGTCGTCCGGGCGCCGCGCTTGCGTCACCTCGTCGCGCAAGGAGCACGCAACCGGCACCAGTTGCGACACCCACTCGGGTGATTACAGTGGAAACTGACCCCATGTGAACACGCCAAAGGGGGCAGCTATGCCTGCAACGAGCAGAAAACGGGTCGCCGTGCTGAGCTCGGCCTTCATCGCCGCAACCGTCCTCCTTACCCCCGTCGGCTTTGAGCAGGCTTCTGGGGCCCCACCAAGCAAGACTCACGTAAATACAGCCATCGTCCCTGAGACGGCTAGGGACTATCAGCGGGGCTTCAACAAGGGCTTCCGTGACGGACTCCGCCAGGGTCGGCGTGCCTGCGATCGTTATGACGATAATCGGGCAGCAGCAGCTGCAGTACCAGCCGTTAACCGGGACTGGCAGCGGGGCTACAGAGATGGCTTCCGACTCGGATTCCGCCAGGGCCAGAGGTCATGCTGAATCTGTCGTAGCCTCACGCTTGGTGGTTGGGCCGACGTCAGCATTCTCCAGACGCCTGACGTTGGAACAGCGGAGCACGGGTGCAGACTGCGCACACCTCCCGGCTGAGTCGCTGCCCAGGGTCATCCGCAAACAGCAGCGCCTAAGATCGTCCTATTGTGGTGAGGCTCCAACAGACGCTGGAGGCACTCAGCGGCGACTTCCAAGTCATCGTCATGGAGCACGCAGACCTGGAAGACGAACCCTTCCGGAGCGCCGTCGAAGCACGGTGGAGGCGCAGCAATGGAGAGGCCTTGGTTCCGCACGAGTGGATCACCGCAGACATCAGTGACAACTGACGGACTCCACCCTCGCGACGGTCCGCTCACGCAGGGCAGGCGCATCTCTGGACGAGTGGTTCGCGTAAAGCCCCATGTCAGTGGCCATCCCGGAGAGTGGGTAGTCAGACCGGTATGCCATGCGGCATACTCGAAGCATGGCCGATACCAGTGTCAAGATCGACGACGTCACCCGGGACCGCCTCAAGGATCTGGCCGCCTCGGCGGGCCTGTCCATCAAGGACTACCTCGCTCGAGTCGCCGAGGAGAAGGAACACGAAAGGCAGCTCGTCACGGCGACCGCCGCGTTCCGCCGCGTCATGGCAGAGCCAGGCCTCCTGGACCGGTTCGACGCCGATTTCGGCGGCCTTCCGCAGGCGCCTGCACACGCGACCCCGCGGGCGGCCTGACCCAGTGGAACTGCTCGTCGACTACCGGTGGCTCCTGGCCCGCCAGGAAGACATCCTGCGAACCGACCTGACCGTCAACGACCTCAGCGTGCTCGTCGGGATGGCCGCCCGCCACCGGGTCGATCCACCCCGACTCGACCAGAGCCACCCAGACGCCTTCTGGCGTGCTGCCGTGTTCCTGGAGGAGTGCGTACTGCTGCGTCCCCTCCCCGCCCGCAACGAGGCCTACGGATACGGGATCGCCATCGCCTACCTGGAGGCTTCAGGCGAACCGATCGACACCAATTACGAACTCTGGCGCGACCTGATCAACGACATACGCGCGCTGCGTCTGGACTCCTACGAGATCGCCCAGCGCCTCCGAGACTGGCGGGCACCAGCGGTGTGAGGCACGGTGAAGCACTGATCTGGGAGGAGGAGGGGCGGACGGCTGCGGGCCGAGCGCGGGCAGTAGCGTATTGATCATGTCCACGCCTCCCCCGTTTCCTCCGCAGCAGCCGTATACGCCTGGTCCCCCGCAGTCGCCGTATGGGCCGCAGCCGGGCCCATACATGGCTGGGCAGGCGCCGTATCCGGTGATGACAGGGACGTGGGTGCCGCCCGGGCCTGCGCCGCGGAAGAAGCGGACCGGGCTCATCGCGGGCATCGTGGCGGGATCCCTGGTAGCTCTCGTGGCTGGGGGGTATGGCCTGATCCGGATCATGGGGCCGATCACGTTGCCGGACGGCTGGTCGCCGCCGGGGAGGGTGAGGATGCTGGAGCCGTCGGCGTTCTTGGCGATGAGGCGGTCGCCGTCGGGGGTGTAGAGGTAGCTGGTGGTCTTGCCGCCCTCGGTGAGGGTGGCGAGGTGGCCTTCCTTGTCCCAGGTCAGGTCTTGGGTGCGGGTGCCGATGGCGCGCTTGGTGGTGTTGCCGGCCTTGTCGTAGGTGAAGGTGCTGGTCTGTCCGTCGTTCGCGCCGCCGACGGCCTTGGCCTGCTGGACACCGTGGGGCAGGTCCGTCTTGGGGGCCGGGTGGGTGTAGGTGGTGGTGGCCGTGGTGCCGGCCAGGGCGCCGGTGCCGTGGCCGGTCTGCTCGGTCCGGTTGCCGATGGCGTCGTAGGCGTAGGTGTGCCAGTAGGCGTCCGGGCCGCCGACCGTCGTGGTGCCGGGCTGGTCGGCGCACTTGGTGGTGGTTGTCCAGGCTTCGGTGAGCCGGCTGTCCGGTTGGCCTGCGGTCGGGCCGGGCCTTTCTCTAGGCCGTCAACGTCGGCTCGATCAGGGCCCATCGGGCGTCGGACAGGTCGCTGGGGTACGGCTTGCGCTCGCTCACGGCGTAGCGTGATCACGGGCGAGGCGGAGGGCTCGGTTCCGCTGTTCATCAGGCGATTCCGTGGCAACGTCAAATCAGACGGACTTCCGGGCACGGAAGTGAACGAGACGGATGGCCGAGCCTCAGTCCTGGAGAGCGCGATTCGCCACCTACGGGATGGAAGCCCCCAAGGCAGGGCGGGCATGAGAGCCGCATATAGGGCTTGACCTGCATAAACGCCCTCTCAGAGGGCGGTTCGTGAGTTGATGTCCGTTTCCAGCGGTCGCAGGCCACCGAGAACACCGCGTTCGCGGGCGGCGCCCCGCCAAAGCCGGACTTCCTGCTGTGGAACGTGCCGGTGCTCTTCGCGCTGCTGACCGTGGCCGCGGTGGTCTCCGTCTACAAGCCGTGGGGCCGCACCTCCCAGGGCCGGCGCACAACGCCGCGCGGCGCGCGGGCCTGACGGCAGCCGCTACCCAACGACGTACTGCAGCACCCAGGTCGAGGTGTGGGGCGGTTGCCGTAGCGGAACCGCCCCACGGCGTTGCCTCAACTGCCCACCTCAGGCGCCCCGATGCAGGACGGGCTCGAGGACAGTGTCCGCCTCAGCAACGCCGCCAGGAGGAGGCCGCAGGAACGGCGACCCACCACCGGCGCCGCCTTCTCGGACAGCAGTGTCAGCAGCGCAACGCCGAAGCCGGTGCGGGTTGTGCTGGTCAGGCACCGACGCCACTGCCGCTTTGCGTCACACAGGAAATCCGGAATACAGGTTCCTCACCGAATCACTTGGATTATCTCTGGAAGCACCATCAGAGTCGCCACCACCACCCACCCTGCTCCAACGATTCTCATTGTTCGAGGCGTAGAGCGGCCGGCAGGGACGAACGCCGTAACAAAGCGATGGAACCTTTCCGCCACCTGGAAGGCATTACATGCAAAAAGCAGCCCGAGGATACCGAACACTATAGCCGCAATATAAAGTATGTAAATACCGTCAGTCGAACCCGGTTCCGACAGGCCAATTACCATCATTACTCCTTGGCGTCGGCCCGGGAGATCAAATCCCGGGCCGATCCGTAGTTTCGACTAAAGCCAGTCGCTCCAGGTCCGATTGAACCCGTTGTAAAGTTCCGCGCCTATCCCCCACCCTGTCCCGACCTCAATACTACTCACCTGCCGCCCCTTAGAGTTGGTGGTTCTGATGGCAGTCTCATGATTTCCATATATACCCGGACCGGCTCTCAGTGATCCGCCAGCATCATGCCCCATACCCGCGAGCTGGCCGATATCGTCGGCATTGCTGCGCATGGAGCCAAGATTCACGGCGCCGCCAAGCTTGAATCCCTCGGTTCCCCAGTCAAATGATCGGGTATAGCCCAGCCTCATCTTGCCGTCCGGCGTAGCCACCGAAACAATACAAACCTGCCCTCCGCCGCCTGCAAAAATTCCCCCAGACAAGCTTCCACTGAGCCCTTTCCAACCTGACTGCAGTGCGGGGGCGTTGGTGGGCTTGGGTTGTACGGAACGACGAAGCTCCTGGTAGACGGGTTCTCGATCAAGA
>NZ_JBIWFV010000032.1:1758-4236 GCF_044763255.1 Streptomyces sp. NPDC096176
CAGTCGTGACTGCGTGCCTTTTGAAGAATGAGCCTGCGAGTTTGCGGTGTGTTGCGAGGTTAACCCGTGTGGGGAAGCCGTAGCGAAAGCGAGTCCGAACAGGGCGATTCAGTAGCGCGCTCAAGACCCGAAGCGGAGTGATCTAGCCATGGGCAGGTTGAAGCGGAGGTAAGACTTCGTGGAGGACCGAACCCACCAGGGTTGAAAACCTGGGGGATGACCTGTGGTTAGGGGTGAAAGGCCAATCAAACTCCGTGATAGCTGGTTCTCCCCGAAATGCATTTAGGTGCAGCGTCGTGTGTTTCTTGCCGGAGGTAGAGCACTGGATAGGCGATGGGCCCTACCGGGTTACTGACCTTAGCCAAACTCCGAATGCCGGTAAGTGAGAGCGCGGCAGTGAGACTGTGGGGGATAAGCTCCATGGTCGAGAGGGAAACAGCCCAGAGCATCGACTAAGGCCCCTAAGCGTACGCTAAGTGGGAAAGGATGTGGAGTCGCAGAGACAACCAGGAGGTTGGCTTAGAAGCAGCCACCCTTGAAAGAGTGCGTAATAGCTCACTGGTCAAGTGATTCCGCGCCGACAATGTAGCGGGGCTCAAGCGTACCGCCGAAGTCGTGTCATTGCAGTACATACCCCCAACGGGGACTGTGATGGGTAGGGGAGCGTCGTGTGCCGGGTGAAGCAGCCGCGGAAGCGAGTTGTGGACGGTTCACGAGTGAGAATGCAGGCATGAGTAGCGATACACACGTGAGAAACGTGTGCGCCGATTGACTAAGGGTTCCTGGGTCAAGCTGATCTGCCCAGGGTAAGTCGGGACCTAAGGCGAGGCCGACAGGCGTAGTCGATGGACAACCGGTTGATATTCCGGTACCCGCTTTGAAACGCCCAATATCGAGCCCATTAATGCTAAGGCCGTGAAGCCGCCGGCTGAGTCTTCGGACGAGGTCGGAGTGGTGGAGCCGCTGACCCAAGGTGGTAGTAGGTAAGCGATGGGGTGACGCAGGAAGGTAGTCCAGCCCGGGCGGTGGTTGTCCCGGGGTAAGGGTGTAGGACGCACGGTAGGCAAATCCGTCGTGCATATAGTCTGAGACCTGATGCCGAGCCGATTGTGGTGAAGTGGATGATCCTATGCTGTCGAGAAAAGCCTCTAGCGAGTTTCATGGCGGCCCGTACCCTAAACCGACTCAGGTGGTCAGGTAGAGAATACCGAGGCGTTCGGGTGAACTATGGTTAAGGAACTCGGCAAAATGCCCCCGTAACTTCGGGAGAAGGGGGGCCATTTCCGGTGATCGGATTTACTCCGTGAGCTGGGGGTGGCCGCAGAGACCAGCGAGAAGCGACTGTTTACTAAAAACACAGGTCCGTGCGAAGCCGTAAGGCGATGTATACGGACTGACGCCTGCCCGGTGCTGGAACGTTAAGGGGACCGGTTAGCTCAGATTCGTCTGGGCGAAGCTGAGAACTTAAGCGCCAGTAAACGGCGGTGGTAACTATAACCATCCTAAGGTAGCGAAATTCCTTGTCGGGTAAGTTCCGACCTGCACGAATGGCGTAACGACTTCTCGACTGTCTCAACCATAGGCCCGGTGAAATTGCACTACGAGTAAAGATGCTCGTTTCGCGCAGCAGGACGGAAAGACCCCGGGACCTTTACTACAGTTTGATATTGGTGTTCGGTTCGGCTTGTGTAGGATAGGTGGGAGACTGTGAAGCTTGGACGCCAGTTCAGGTGGAGTCGTCGTTGAAATACCACTCTGGTCGTGCTGGATGTCTAACCTGGGTCCGTGATCCGGATCAGGGACAGTGTCTGATGGGTAGTTTAACTGGGGCGGTTGCCTCCCAAAGGGTAACGGAGGCGCCCAAAGGTTCCCTCAGCCTGGTTGGCAATCAGGTGTTGAGTGTAAGTGCACAAGGGAGCTTGACTGTGAGACCGACGGGTCGAGCAGGGACGAAAGTCGGGACTAGTGATCCGGCGGTGGCTTGTGGAAGCGCCGTCGCTCAACGGATAAAAGGTACCCCGGGGATAACAGGCTGATCTTCCCCAAGAGTCCATATCGACGGGATGGTTTGGCACCTCGATGTCGGCTCGTCGCATCCTGGGGCTGGAGTCGGTCCCAAGGGTTGGGCTGTTCGCCCATTAAAGCGGTACGCGAGCTGGGTTTAGAACGTCGTGAGACAGTTCGGTCCCTATCCGCTGTGCGCGTAGGAGTCTTGAGAAGGGCTGTCCCTAGTACGAGAGGACCGGGACGGACGAACCTCTGGTGTGCCAGTTGTCCTGCCAAGGGCATGGCTGGTTGGCTA
The DNA here is from genome assembly GCF_044763255.1 of Streptomyces sp. NPDC096176. NCBI lineage: Bacteria > Bacillati > Actinomycetota > Actinomycetes > Kitasatosporales > Streptomycetaceae > Streptomyces > Streptomyces sp. NPDC096176. The sequence continues at coordinate 4,061 of NZ_JBIWFV010000032.1, forward strand.
CGTTCGGAAAGGATAACCGCTGAAAGCATCTAAGCGGGAAGCCTGCTTCGAGATGAGGACTCCCACCTCCTTGAGAGGGTAAGGCTCCCAGTAGACGACTGGGTTGATAGGCCGGATATGGAAGCCCAGTAATGGGTGGAGTTGACCGGTACTAATAGGCCGAGGGCTTGTCCTCA
>NZ_JBIWFV010000033.1:0-3629 GCF_044763255.1 Streptomyces sp. NPDC096176
GGCTGAGCGGCGGCGTACTCCTTGCGGATCGACATCAGGCCGGGCATCTCGTGCTCGGCGAGGGTGATCTCCTTGCGGCCGAAGGCGGCGAGGGACAGATCGGCGACCTTGAAATCCGTGAAGTCAGCGGCCGGCTGCGAGGGCATGTGCACTCCTTGAGTTCTGGATGTTCTGGTGGATCTCGAGCGTCGCAGTGGAGCGGTTGAGCGTGATGTAGTGCAGTCCCGGGGCGCCTTCGGCGAGGAGCCGGTCGGCCATGGCGGTGGCGTACTCGACGCCGATGCGGTGGCCGTCGGCCGGGTTGTCGCGGGCCGCGTCCAGGCGGCGGGCGAGGTGGTCGGGGAAGGCGGCGCCGGACAGTTGGGCGAAGCGGGCGATCTGCTTCACGTCGGTGGCCGGCATGATCTCGGGGATGATCGGGGTGTCGCAGCCGGCGGCCGCGACCCGGTCGCGCAGTCGCAGGTAGTCCTCGACGTGGAAGAACATCTGGGTGATCGCGTAGTCGGCTCCGGCGCGGCACTTGGCGACGAAGTGGCGGATGTCGCTGTCCCAGTCGGCGGAGCGGGGGTGGCGTTCGGGGAAGGCGGCGACGCCGACGCTGAAGTCGCCCGACCTGCGGACCAGGGAGACGAGTTCGTGGGCGTGGGTGAAGCCGTCCGGGTGCGCGGTCCAGGGGGCGTTCGGGTCGCCGGGCGGGTCGCCGCGCAGGGCGAGTACGTCGTGCACGCCGGCGTCGGCGTACTGGCCGATGATGTGGCGCAGTTCGGCGACGGAATGGCCGACGGCGGTGAGGTGGGCGACCGGGCGCAGGGTGGTTTCCGCGGCGATGCGTTTGGTGACGGCGACGGTGCGGTCCCTGGAGGAGCCGCCGGCGCCGTAGGTGACGGACACGAAGGTGGGAGCGAAGGCCTCGATGCGGCGGATCGCGTTCCACAGGGTGCGGGTGCCGGCTTCTGTCCTGGGCGGGAAGAACTCGAAGGAGAACGAGGGTTTTCCGCTCGCGAGGGTGTCGCGCAGTGTGCTCATCCGCGGCCTCCCGCGTTGAAGTAGCTCGCCTCGGGGTGGTGGATGACGATGGCGTCGGTGGACTGTTCGGGGTGGAGCTGGAACTCCTCGGACAGCTGGACGCCGATGCGTTCCGGCCGGAGCAGGGCGGCGATCTTGGCGCGGTCCTCCAGGTCGGGGCAGGCGGGGTAGCCGAGGGAGTAGCGGCAGCCCTGGTACTCGGTGCGGAGCATGCCGTCGAGGGTGCCGGGGTCGCCGGAGGCGATGCCGAGTTCGGCGCGCACCCGGGCGTGCCAGTACTCGGCGAGCGCTTCCGCCAACTGTACGGACAGGCCGTGCAGTTCGAGGTAGTCGCGGTAGGCGTCTGCCTCGAAGAGCTTGGCGGTCTCCTCCCCGATCCTGGAGCCGACGGTGACGACCTGGAGGGCGACGACGTCCGTCTCGCCGGACTCCTCGGGGCGGAAGAAGTCGGCCAGGCACAGATGCCGGCCGCGGCTTTGGCGGGGGAAGGTGAAGCGGGTCCGCTCCGAGCCGTCCTCGTTCAGCAGGATCAGGTCGTCGCCCTTGGAGACGCAGGGGAAGTAGCCGTGGACGACGGCCGCTTCGAGGAGGTTGTCGGTCTGCAGGCGGTCCAGCAGGCCGCGCAGCCGGGGGCGACCCTCACTCTCGACGAGTTCCTCGTAGGACGGGCCGGTGCCGCGGGCGCCCTTAAGGCCCCACTGGCCCTTGAACAGGGCGCTCTCGTCGAGCCAGGAGGCGTAGTCCTTGAGCGGAATGCCCTTGACCACGCGGGTGCCCCAGAACGGCGGCTCGGGCACCGGGTTGTCGTCTGCGACGTCGGAGCGTGAGGGTGCCTCCTGGGGGCGCTCCTCGAGGAACGTGGCGGTGGTCTGCACACGCCGCTGCTTCAGTTCGGGCAGTGCGGCGCCGGGGACGCCGCGTTTGACGGCGATGAGGGCGTCCATGAGGCGCAGGCCCTCGAACGCGTCGCGGGCGTAGCGGACTTCGCCCTCGTAGAGCTCGTGGAGGTCCTGCTCGACATAGGCGCGAGTGAGGGCCGCGCCGCCGAGGATGACGGGGTAGTCGGCGGCCATTCCCCGCTGGTTGAGCTCCTGGAGGTTCTCTTTCATGATGACGGTGGATTTGACCAGCAGGCCCGACATGCCGATGACGTCGGCGCGGTGTTCCTGAGCGGCCTCCAGGATGGCGGAGACGGGCTGCTTGATGCCCAGGTTGACCACGTTGTAGCCGTTGTTGGACAGGATGATGTCCACCAGGTTCTTGCCGATGTCGTGCACGTCGCCGCGCACGGTGGCCAGCACGATGGTGCCCTTGCCGTCCGCGTCCGACTTCTCCATGTGCGGCTCGAGATGCGCGACGGCGATCTTCATCACCTCGGCGGACTGCAGCACGAACGGCAGTTGCATCTGCCCCGAGCCGAACAACTCGCCGACCACCTTCATGCCCGCCAGCAGGGTGTCGTTGACGATGTCGAGAGCGGGACGCTCCTGCAGCGCCTCGTCCAGGTCCGCTTCGAGACCGTTCTTCTCGCCGTCGATGATGCGGCGCTGCAGGCGCTCGTCCAGCGGCAGCGCGGCCAGTTCCTCGGCCTTGCCCGCCTTCAGGGACTTGGTGGAGACGCCCTCGAAGAGCTCCATGAGCTTCTGCAGCGGGTCGTAGCCCTCGGCGCGGCGGTCGTAGATCAGGTCCAGTGCCGTGTTGACCTGCTCGTCGTCGAACCGCGCGATGGGCAGGATCTTGGAGGCGTGCACGATCGCCGAGTCGAGGCCCGCCTTGACGCACTCGTCGAGGAAGACGGAGTTGAGCAGGACGCGGGCGGCGGGGTTGAGGCCGAAGGAGATGTTCGACAGGCCCAGTGTGGTCTGGACATCCGGGTGGCGGCGCTTGAGTTCGCGGATGGCCTCGATGGTGTTGAGGCCGTCCTTGCGGGACTCCTCCTGGCCGGTGCAGATGGTGAAGGTCAGGGTGTCGATGAGGATGTCCGACTCGTGGATGCCCCAGTTGCCGGTCAGGTCGTCGATGAGGCGCTCGGCGATGGCGACCTTGTGCTCGACGGTGCGGGCCTGGCCCTCCTCGTCGATGGTGAGGGCGATCAGCGCGGCGCCGTGCTCCTTGGCGAGCGCGGTGACCTTCGCGAACCGCGACTCCGGTCCGTCGCCGTCCTCGTAGTTGACCGAGTTGATGACCGCTCGGCCGCCCAGCTTCTCCAGGCCCGCCCGGATGACCTCGACCTCGGTGGAGTCCAGCACGATCGGCAGCGTGGAGGCGGTGGCGAAGCGCCCGGCGAGCTCGGCCATGTCGGCGACGCCGTCGCGGCCGACGTAGTCGACGCACAGGTCGAGCATGTGGGCGCCCTCGCGGATCTGGTCGCGGGCCATCTCCACACAGTCGTCCCAGCGGCCCTCGAGCATGGCCTCGCGGAACTTCTTCGACCCGTTCGCGTTCGTCCGCTCACCGATCGCCATGTACGCGGTGTCCTGACGGAACGGCACCGCCTGGTACAGCGACGCGGCACCCGGCTCCGGACGCGGCTCGCGATCGGACGGCACCGTGCCGCGCACCCGCTCGACGACCTGACGCATGTGCTCCGGCGTCGTGCCGCA
>NZ_JBIWFV010000034.1:0-3596 GCF_044763255.1 Streptomyces sp. NPDC096176
TTGAGTTCTCAAGGAACGGACGCTTCCTTTGTACTCACCCGCAGAACACTTTCTGGGGCTTTCCTCCGGGCGCTTCCCTTCGGTCTTGCGTTTCCAACCTTACCAGATCCGTTTTCCGTTCCGTTTCCGGTTCGGATTTCATTTCCGGTGGCCGTTGGAGGGCCTTTTTGCCTTTCGGCTGACCCCGACTTTATCAGAACCATTTCAGCCGACCTAATCGGCTTCGTGATTCGGATGAAGGAATCGGGATGGGCTCCGCGGAAGGTAATTCCCGACGAGAGCCAGACAGACTCTAAAGGTTCAAGCCCGAACTTGTCCAGTCCGAGACAACCCGTAAAATCTACCTCCCCGCTGCTCCCGTGTCAACAGGGTCGCGAGGCGAAGAGGAGACTAGCAGCTCGGAGGGCGTCGACGCACATCAGGCGGCCGTCGGGAGCCCCGCGCTGCGGTCGGGTTCCTCCACATCGCCCGTCTCCCCTGCGCGGGCTGCCCTGCCGCCGAGGATGTAGACGTAAGCGAGGAGGGCCAGCTCGGCGACGACACCGATGGTGATGCGCGCCCAGGTCGGGAGTCCGGAGGGAGTCACGAAGCCTTCGATCAGGCCCGACACGAACAGCACCAGAGCCAGGCCGATCGCCATGCCGAGGGCGGCCCTGCCTTGCTGGGCCAAGGCCGTGCGGCGGGGCTGCGGGCCGGGATCGATGACCGTCCAGCCGAGACGCAGCCCTGTACCGGCCGCGACGAAGACGGCGGTGAGTTCCAGCAGACCGTGCGGGAGCACCAGGCCGAGGAAAACGTCGAGCCGGCCGGCCGACGACATGAGGCCGATGCCGACGCCCAGATTCAGCATGTTCAGGAAGAGGATCCAGAGGACCGGCAGGCACAGGAAGGCGCCGAGGGTGAGGCACATGGCGGCCGCCTGGGCGTTGTTCGTCCACACCTGTGCGGCGAACGAGGCCGCGGGGTGGCTCGAGTAGTACGTCTCGTACTCACCGCCGGGGCGGGTCAGTTGCCGGAGCTCCGCCGGAGCCCCGATCGCGCCCTGCACCTCGGGATGGGTTCCGATCCACCAGCCGATGAGGGCGGCGACAAGGGTGGAGAGCACAGCGGTCGGTATCCACCAGTGTCGGGACCGGTAGACCGCAGCCGGAAAACCGGCCGTGAGGAAGGTGGCCACGTCCTTCCAGCCTGCCCGCCTGGTGCCGGTGACGATGGCGCGGGCGCGTGCCACCAGCTGGGTGAGCCTTGCCGTCAGTGCCGGCTCAGGGGCACTGGACTGGATCTGGGAAAGATGGGTGGCCGTGCGTTGGTACAGAGCGACGAGCTCATCGGCTTCCGCGCCCGTGAGGTGACGTCCGCGACGGAGGAGGTGGTCCAGGCGGTCCCACTCTGCGCGGTGGGCGGTCACGAAGACATCGAGATCCATGGTCGGCTGCTGCTCCAGGCACTGGGTGCGTACGGTCCGTACTACTGCACTACTGCGACACGCTGCGGGTCAGCTTGGCAGACTGAGTAACCGAGGGGCAGGCAAGGTCGACAAACGCGAGGGGCGGCACAGTGAGTGGGCTAGTGACGGGGGACGCGGTCGTACTGGGGCTGCAACCGGCGAGATTGCCGAGTCGGGCCCTCGCTCTCGTGATCGATTTGGCCCTGGTGCTGTTTGCCTATCTCCTGCTGTCGATCGGGCTGGCCATGGCGACGGCGTCGTTGGACGAAGCGGCTGTCATGGCACTGTCCATCGCTTCATTCCTCCTGGTTCTGGTGGGCGCGCCGATAGCGGTGGAGACGCTCAGTCACGGGCGGTCGCTCGGAAAGCTGGCGTGCGGGCTGCGCGTCGTACGGGACGACGGCGGGCCGATACGTTTCCGCCACGCCTTGGTGCGGGGCGCGATGGGGGTCGTCGAGATCCTCTTCTCGTTCGGTGTCATCGCTTGCATCGCATCGTTGGTGTCGGCGCGAGGCCGGCGGATCGGAGACGTCTTCGCCGGGACGCTGGTGGTGCGGGAGCGGATACCCGCGGCGCGAGGCCCGATGGTGGCCCCGCCCCCGCCGCCGTGGCTCGTCGGGCGGTTCTCCCAGCTCGACCTGTCGGGTGTGCCGGACGACCTGTGGCTGGCGATACGCCAGTACCTGACACGGATGAGGCAGCTGGACCCGGCGGTGAGCTGGTCAATGGCTCAGCAGTTGGCCGGTGATCTGGCCACGCGTACGGGAACGCCGGCGCCGCAGGGCGTCCCGCCGGCTGCTTATCTGGCAGCCGTGGTGAACGAGCGGCAGGCCCGTGACGCCAGGCGCGCGTTCACCGCATCCGCCGCGAGCCTCCCCGGCGCATCTGCCGACGGCCCGTCCCACCACGTCCACGCTCTCTCGGCTCCCACCTCGGCGACCGGGGCGGCCCTGCCGGACCCCGCCGCTGAATCTGCTGCACCGACTGCTGCGCCTGTTGGCACCGGCGTCGCGTCGGGAACGCAACAACGTCCATCGGCGACGGACGGCTCGAAGATCCCGCCGCCCACGCCGTCCGGCGGATTCGCCCCGCCCGCGTAAGGACCGGCCGACCACTGCCAGTCACCGTGCTCATGCTCGAGCGCGCCGCGATCTGCTGCGGAAACAGCGGCGGCTCAGGGCCCGTCCTGCCGCGGTTCATCACGACCCGTTCCCCCGCCGTACTGCCACGGCTCATCGCAACCCCACTCCGCCGCCGTTCGGCCGCGGTTCAGGGGAAGGTCGAGGGCGGGGTCTCGAGGTCCTCGAGTTCGATGCCGGGCGCCGCGAGGACGACGTCTCCCGCGATGTGGACGGCATGCTGTTCGCCCGTGTCCAGGGCGCTGACCTGGTACTCGTCCACTGTCAGAGGGCCATTGTCAGTGGCATGCGCTTCACTCTTCACCAAGGCCCAGGACTGGTCGACGGTCCGGGGTGCGAGAACGGGGTCCGTGAAGGCGACGAGGCGGAGGCGGGTTGCGGGGGCGCCGGGTGCGAGGCGCAGCAGACGGGAAGTTGCGACGAGGAATGCGGGGGAAGTGCCGGTGAACGCGTGGGCAGGCGCGTTGCCTTCTTGCGCGTGAGCGCCAGTCGGGTCGGTGCGGACCCAGGTGACGCCGTCGATGGCTGCGCCGCGGACCTGCCAGCTCGCAGCATGCAGTTCGAGACGGATGGGGCGGCCGAGTTCGTCGAGGGCCAGATCGACGGAACCGGCGTCGGCGCCGGAAGGGGTGGTGGTCCGGGAGACGTAGCGCCAGCCGGAAGGGCCGGGGGCGCACTGGAAGTGCTCTTCACCGAGGGGGGTGTGATCGTGCGGATCGTGGAGCGAATAACGGCCGCGAGGCATGGGGGCGTAGGTGTCCTTGTGCGGTGAGGCGTCAGCCGGAGCCGTTCGAGGAGAGTACGGGGCAGGCCCCCGACACGGGGGTGCGGGGGCCTGCCTGGTGCTGCTGTGCAGCGGAGCTGCGCATACTTCTGCCTGCAGTGCTGTGCTGCGCATACTTCTGCCTGCAGTGCTGTGCTGCGCGGCGTGGTCAGTAGCGGTAGTGGTCCGGCTTGTACGGGCCGTCGACCTCGACGCCGATGTAGGAGGCCTGCTCCGGGCGCAGGGT
>NZ_JBIWFV010000035.1:0-3588 GCF_044763255.1 Streptomyces sp. NPDC096176
GGTCGAGAACCCGTCTACCAGGAGCTTCGTCGTTCCGTACAACCCAAGCCCACCAACGCCCCCGCACTGCAGTCAGGTTGGAAAGGGCTCACTGACACCGTGATCGGGTGTCACCTCGGCACCGTGACCGGAAGCGAACTCGGTGAGCAGCAGGGCGATGTCGTCAGCTCGGTACGAGGAGCCCCGGGCGTTGTGCAGAAGCCGGTCGGCGAGTTCGTCCGGTGAGTCCGCAGGGGCGTGGGCCAGGGATGCTCTCAGGCGGTCGATCCCTACCTTGATGTCGGTGCCGCGTTCCTCGACCAGTCCGTCGGTGTAGAGGGCGAGGACGGACCCTGGTGGGACGTCGATCCGGGTTGCTGGATAGGCGCTTGAGCGATCCACACCGAGGAGTGGGCCGATGTCCAGTTCAAGGGCGTTGGTCGTCGCGTCGGGACGGCGGAGCAGGGGTGGGGGGTGGCCGGCGGTGACGGCGTAGGCGTGGTGGCCGGGGGGTTCGAGGTGGATGTAGCAGCAGCTGGCCAGCAGCCCGGGGTCGAGGTCGGTGAGGGTGCGGTTGACGCCTCCCATCACATCGCCGGGCGTATGGCCTACCGCGGCGAAGGCCCGTACGGCGCTGCGCAGCTGGGCCATGGTGGCTGCGGCGGCGATGCTGTGCCCCTCCACGTCTCCGATGACAAGAGAGACCCCGCTACCGGTGGGGATGACGTCGTACCAGTCGCCGCCGATGTCCATTCCGCTGGTGCCGGGCAGATAGCGCGCGACGGTGCGGATACCCGGGACTACTGGCAGCCGGTGCGGCAGGAGCGCTTGCTGCAGGCCGCGCGCGAGGGCGAACTCGGAGTCGTAGAGCCGCGCTCTTTCGAGGGCCTGGGCGATCAGCCCGGCGAGTGCGGTGAGGACGCCGCGGTCCTTCTCCGTGAACCGGTGGACCTCGTCGAAGCCGAGGACGCAGGTGCCGACTGGGTGGCTGGAGGCGATCAGTGGCAGATACGCCCAGGAGCGTACGTCGCCCGTGGGGGTGCCCGGGTAGCCCTGGGAGAGGTCCTGTTGCGACTCGATGAAGAGCGGCGTGCCGGAGGTCAGGGTCTCCGTACCGGGCAGGCGCGCATGCAGCGGTACGCCCTCCAGCCAGTCGAGGAAGTCTTCGTGGTGGCCGGTGTGGAAGAGCAGATGCATTGTTCCGTCGCGGACTACGTAGATCGCCAGCTGCTGGCCTCCGAAGGCTGGTAGGAGCTGGTTGGAGATGACTTCGCAGACTTCGCGGGCGGTGACCGCCTCGGTCAGCGCGCTGCCCAGCTGCAGGACGTGGTACATGACGCCCAGGCGTGCCCGTGGGGAGCCGGTTGCTGTCCCGGCCGAGGAGGCTGATGGCGTTGAGGTCGAGGGTGAATTGCCGGACGGCACCACCCGGCCGGTTACTCCGTCTGCTTCCGGATGGAGGGAGAAGGCGAGCCACCGGTCGGGCGGTCGGCAGGCCAGGAAGGAGACTGGCGCCTGCGAGATCATCGCGGACCGGTGCCGGTACTCGACGTCGGGATCGGACAGCCACGGCAGCACGTCCGAGAGAAACTGCCCCAGCAACTCGTTGTTGCGCACGCCCAGCAGCTGCAGGGCGCTGTGGTTGGCGTAGGTGACCCGCCCGTCGGGGGCGAGGGAGAACACCCCGTCCCGCAGCCGTTCGACCGCGGCGACGGCCGCGCTGCCGGCCTGCGCGTCGACGACCGTGCCGACCAGGTGGGTGCGTGCCCCCGCGCTGCCGGCCTCCGGTGCGCGGCCCCACAGCTCAACCGTGCGGTACCCCTCGCCACCGTCCGTGCGATCCCGTATGCGCAGGCGCCGCGCTTTGATCCGGCCCTCGGCGGCTCCCGCGCGGGCGGCCGCTCGAAGGGCGGCGCGGTCGCCGGGGTGCAGGCAGGAAGCAAGCGTTTCGGCTCGTCCGTCGAAAGCGCGGGGGTCGAGACCGAAGATCGCGCAGAGCTCGTCGTCCACGGTGAAGGTGCCGGTGACGAGGTCCCAGTCGAACAGGCCGGCCCGCACGGCCGGTGCCGAGGGAGCCGGGGTCTCGACGGGAATCGTCTGCGGGTCGCACTCGAGGGGATCGCCGGTGCGGGCGCGGAGGTCGGAGAGGGAGGCGCCGAGCCGGTTGGCGATGGTCCGCACGCGGCGGCGCTGGGCCTTGGACAGCCCTTCGCTGTCGGGTGACGTCGCCCAGACGATCGCCAGCGCACCGAAGGTCTCCTCACCTGAGCCCACCGGCACGGAGCAGGAGCCGAAGGCGTACGGCAGAGCTACCGCGAGCTGGGGATATCGGCGCATCGTCTCGTCAGCGTCGGCCAGGTGGACCGTGCGCCCGGAGCTATAGGCCGCGGCGACCGGGATGGGGCTGTTCACCGGAATGAGATGCCAGCCACCGAGCGAAGAGGGTGGCACCCCGCACGTCGCGGCGAGCACGATCGACCGACGGTCACGGGAGCGGAGAAAGACGCTCCCGGCGTACCCGCCGGTTCCTTCGACGGCTTCGACGACGGCTGCAGCAAGCAGATCCTCACGCTCCGCCGTCCGGCCGACGATTATTTCGCTCATAGTTCCAGTGTGCGCAGGTCGGGCCCACCGGCCCAAGGCGGCAGCCCAGCGAGACGCATCGATCGCAGGGTCCGTCGCCGCGATCCGGCCATGGCTCCGCCCCGGATCCCCGAGACACCCGGGCAAGATCACGCAAACCGTCGACGGTACGGGCCACCCGTACGGTCCGGACACGGAGGACGGCAAAGACCCATAACTGACAGCACTGAGCGTCACCGGCGCTCATGATCACCCGGATTTCCTCGGACGGCGCTCATGATCCGCCGACAGCGCTCATCGAATCGCGGATCTTACATCAGCGGACTTGGGTGACCGGGCGGAACAGCAGGTTGCGGAGCAGTTCGGCGGTTTCGGCTTCCATGTCGACGCCGCCGAGGAGCTGTTCGTTGATCCGGGCGAGACGGGCGGCGGCCTCGGCGCAGAGCGTCGATGTCGCCGGCGGTGTGGTGGGCAAGGAAGATCTGGCGGTGCAGCATCTCGCTCTCCTCGGCGGCGAGCAGGCCGCGCTTGGCCACCCACAGGGCGCCGGGGATGTCGTCGGCTTCCCTACGGCGGGTGGACAGCTCGTACGCGACGTCCACGACCGCGGAGACCATCTCCTGGATGACCGGCTCGGCCCAGGCGTAGCGCTGGGGGTCGATGCCGGTGATGCACCCTTTCGAGGGTCAGCGTGGGAGCCTCGACCCACTGCTCCCTCATGCGGGAGCTGTCAGCATCCGGCAGTCGCATCGCGACCTTGCCGAAGAGGGGATGAAAGGCCTCCACGGTGTAGTTCAGCGTCCGCAGATTCCGTGACTGACACCGCCGACCTCCACGCGCTGCCCGCGGGCGCCGATGAAGTTCAGCTTCGGCAACGGGCCCAGCACGGGGAGCAGCGACGTGCTCACCGGTGAAAGAAAGACGTTGCTGGCAGTGAGCCTTTTCCAACCTCAGGCTGCCGCGTGATGTAGGACGAGGACGGCTTGGACGATCGCGGTGATGCGGTTGGTGCTGCAGCGGAGCTTC
>NZ_JBIWFV010000036.1:0-2475 GCF_044763255.1 Streptomyces sp. NPDC096176
AGCTGTTCCGGTTCAGCGGGACGGGCGCCGGCACGCTCGGCGGCCGGGTGCAGATCGGCAACAGCGGTTGGACGGCCTTCAAGGGCCTGTACTGATCCTTGCCCATCGAGTCGTAACAGCCTTTCGGCCATGGCCGAAAGGCTGTTACGATCCGCTCACCTGCAGTGGGGGGCACTGAGGGCAGGATGGGCGGGGCAGCCGACGCGCCCCTCACACATCTCATCGAAGCACTGCGGCTTCCGTGACGTTCCACCGGCGACGCGTGCCGATGCTCTGCGCTCCCTTCATGCACCGGAGATTTTTCATGTGCCCGAAGAGGAGACACGTGTACGGGAAGAGACCCTTGGGCGGTTTCGTCGCCGCTGCCGTCGTGTTGGGAGCGGCCGTGATCGCCGGCCCGGCGTCGCCCGGCGCCCTGGCGGCGGAGCCCTCGGCGCAGGTGGTGATCCCGGGCGTCACGACGGACGTCCCCATGCGCAGCGATCTGTTGAACGTCGGACCGCACGGGTACCTCCGCGTCGAAGAGGGGCGCGGTGCGATCTGGCGGTCGTACAACGGTGAGGCCGACGTCCAGGTCGACGCGACCGCGGAGGTCGACGGGCGCACGTTCGAGTGGGGCACCGGGTCGGATGTCGTCGCCCGGTACCAGGAAACGGCGAAGACCGTCGAGCTCCGGGACATGGTCACCGGTGACACGGTGACCGTCGCTCTACCGTCCGGCCATGAGTACCTCGGGACGTTCGGCAGGAACGTTCTGACCCGGGACTACGACTCCCGCTTCCATGTACTCGACATGGAGACCGGGCAGCTGCGCGACAGCCTCGTCGAGGGCGAGGTCTCGCGGGGCGGCTACTCCGTCATCCCGGGGCTCGGCGACGCCGACGGTCTGGTGATCGCGTACGCCGGGAAGATCGTGTGGCTGGATGTGACACAGCGACGCGCCGTGCCCCTTCCCCTCACCGATCTGCGTGCGGACGACCTGGCGCTGACCCCCGATCACCTGCTGTACCGGGCGAACGGCAAGGTGTCGATCTTCCGGCGCGACGACCCGACGCAGGCAGAACGCACCTGGCCGCTGGCGGACGGCGACGACACCCGCCTCCTCGGCATGGTCGGCGACGAGCTGATCGTGGCCCGCCACGATCCGGCGCTGGGCCCGCTCGACCGGGACTTCCACTCCTGGCGCGTCGAGGCCCAGCCGATGGACGGCACCGCGGCACGCACCCTTCTGGCCCGATCAGGGGGGAAGGCCAGGGCGACGGCCGACGGCGGCCTGCTGGTGCACGGCGGACCGAACACCTCCGACTGGGGCGTCCAGCGGATCGAGGCCGACGGCTCCCAGCGCGCAGTGGTGACCCCCGAGACCCGCGTCGTGTCGAGGACCGTGCCGAACAAGGTGCACCGCATGACGTTCAACCAGGGGCGCCTGACCACGGTGGAGGGCGTCGCCGAGCTCGCGCGTGCGGGTGTGTACACGCGCACCGCCGAACCGGAGGGCGGATCGCTCGTCCACGGCGAGCGGAAGGACCGCGGCTGGCTGGTGCTGCCCGACGACTGCGCGATCGACTACTGCCCGAAGGTGCAGGAGACGGGCGACGGGCGCATCGTCTACGGCGGTGAGAGGGGCACCGGCCCCACCCAGGTCATGCCGCTGCACCGGGTGTCCGACGGCGGCCAACTCCCGGGCACCAAGCTCGACGTCGGTACCGGCTCCCCGGGCTTCGTCGGCAGCTGGGGCCGCTGGGCGGTGGTCTACGCGACGGCGTCCGGCGGTGCGTGGGAGACCCGTGTCGTGGACACCGACACCGGCAAGGTCGCCAGGACGCTGCCGGTGCACCCGTTCGACCTCGCCGGCACCACGCTGTGGGCGGGAGGCAGCAAGGGCGAGGTCATCGGCTACGACATCCGGACGGGTGCCAGACTGCAGTCCGCGTACGCGTACATCCCGGACTGCTTCGTCGAAGGCGCTTCCGCGGTCGGCCGCTGGCTTCACTGGAACTGTTCCGGTCGCAACGACGAGGGCGTGTACGACCTTCAGACGCGCACCATCACGCCGCTCGGCATCGGGTACAACGCCGGTGCGCAGCTCGGCGACGGACTCGTCGCCTACCTGCGGGACGACAAGATCAGGGTGAAGGACCTGCGCGACGGCGGCAGCGAGTTCGACGTCGACGCCGGCCTGCCCTCGTATGACCAGGCCTGGTCGGTCGACCCGGCGACGAACACCCTCGCCTGGGCCGACACCAAGGGCGCGATCCGCCTGCTCGGAACCGGCGTCGCCACGTCCGCCCTGAACGTGGTGGACTCCGATGCTGCGGTGTCGGTGAACGTGAAGGGTGGTGTGTGGAAGCCGCGTTGGTGGTTGTCGAAGCCTGCCGGCTCGTGGTCGTTGGTGCTGCGGCACAAGGCGTCCGGGGTTGTGGTGCGGACGTTGTCGGGTGGTGAGGCGCGTGGTCTGGTCTCGGGTTCGTGGGA
>NZ_JBIWFV010000037.1:0-1310 GCF_044763255.1 Streptomyces sp. NPDC096176
AATCAACGCGCATCTCCAGCAGCACGAGCACCACAACCCGGCGGTCTGAAAATCGCTGGATACACGGGCAGTCCAGGCGAAAACGACCTCTAAGAGGTCGTTTCATCCTGTTGTTTCATCCCTGGATGTGGCTTTGATGTGCTGGTGTCGGGTCGCGCCAGGTGATGGTGTTCTCGCCGGTGAGTCGGCGGGTCACGAGGTCGGTCATGGCTAGTTGGATCATGGCTTCGGAGCGGTGGGGGTGGGTTTCGTAGTCGCGGGCCAGGCGGCGGTGAAGCATGAGCCAGCCGTAGGTCCGCTCGACTGCCCAGCGTTTCGGGATGGGGGTGAACCCTTTGGCGCCGGGCATGCGTTGGACGACCTCGAGGTCGATGCCGAGAGTGGCGGCGTGCTCGACGAAGTGCCTGCGGTAGCCGCCGTCGACCCAGACCTTGCGCAGGCCAGGATGGTCAGCGGCGGCCTGGTCCAGGAGCGTGCGGCCGGCGGTCGAGTCCTGGACGCTCGCCGCCGTGACCAGCACCGCCAGCAGCAGGCCGAGGGTGTCGGTGATGATGCTGCGTTTGCGGCCCACGATCTTCTTGCCCGCGTCGATGCCCTGGCTCTTGGCTGGGACGGAGGTGGAGGTCTTGACGCTCTGCGCGTCAATCACACAGGCCGAGGGCTCGGGGCTCTTCCCTTCCTGCTGGCGCACCAACTCTCTCAGCAGGCCGTTGAGCTGGGCGAAGACACCATCCTTTTGCCATCTGGCGAAGTAGCCGTAGACGCTCTGATGCGGCGGGAAGTCGTGCGGGAGGTAGGCCCACTGGCAGCCGGTGCGGTCCACATAGAGGATCGCGTTCATGATCTCGCGCAGGTCATGCCGTGGAGGCCGGCCAAAATCCAGAGCCCGACCGCGGCGTTCGAAGCGCCAGGCGGACAGCACCGGCTCGATCAACTCCCAGCGCGCATCGGACAGATCACTTGGATACGCACGACGTTCCGTCATGACCTGGGCATACCGCCGTCCGGGGGCGTGCGCCCAGGCGTGCAACCTGCCGCGTCGAAGCACGGGACAGACTCGGGCGTCCTGGAATGAGACAGGCGCAAGCAGCACACCGCCCCGTTCATCACACCGCCAGCCTCAGCACGCAGAGCCGCCACCACAGCCTCACCAGCAACACATCGATGGGCAGAACAAACCATCCCAGAGAACCGCACCCAAGGTGAAAACGACCTCTCAGAGGTCGTTTTCGCCTGGACTGCCCGTGTATCCAGCGATTTTCAGACCGCCGGGTTGTGGTGCTCGTGCTGCTGGAGATGCGCGTTGATTC
>NZ_JBIWFV010000038.1:0-1247 GCF_044763255.1 Streptomyces sp. NPDC096176
CCAGCCCACGATCGGACATCAGCAAGCTCCCCACCCATGAACTGACCAACGACCGACCTGCCCAACCGTCACGGAAAACACCGTTGCAGTACTAGCCCGCGGCTCTGGGTGTATTGATCTGAAGTGTTGTTGACGCGGCTGACGGGTGGCTGGCCGCCGAGTGCGGTGTGGCAGTGGTGGTGGTTGTAGGTGTGGAGGAAGTCTGCCAGGGCTGCGGTGCGCTCGTCGTTGGTGGTGTGGGGCCGCAGGTAGGCCCATTCGTCGAGCAGAGTGCGGTTGAAGCGTTCGACCTTGCCGTTGGTCTGCGGCCGGTAGATGCGTGTGAGTTTGCCGGTCGCTCCGAGGTCGGCGAGGGCTTGCCGCCAGGCGAAGCTCTTGCGGTAGGGCCAGGCGTTGTCGGTCAGGACACGTTCGATGGGGCGGATGCCGCAGGTGGCGAAGAAGGCTGCGGTCCGTGTCAGGAAGGCCGCGCAGGTGGTGGCCTTCTCGTCCGGGTGGACCTCGCTGTAGGCGAGGCGGCTGTGGTCGTCGACTGCGGAGTGGATGTAGTCGAAGCCGGTCGTGCGACGTCGGTCGGGGCAGGCGGCACGGCCGTGGACACGCCAGCCTCCGCCGTCGGGTATGCGGCCGAGTTTCTTGACGTCGACGTGGATCAGTTCGCCGGGCCGGCTGCGTTCGTAGCGGCGGATGACCTGTCCGGTGGGCCTGTGCATGAAGGCCAGACGGTTCAGGCCGTGCCGGGTCAGGACCCGGTGGACGGTGGAGGCGGGCATGCCCAGGGTCGGGCCGATGCGGGCCGGCCCCAGCTTGCGGTCCTGCCGCAGGCGGCAGACCCGGGCCTCCAACGCTGCCGGAGTGCGGTGTGGCGTCGTGCGGGGCCGGCTGGACCGGTCGTGCAGGCCGGCTTCCCCCTCCTGTCGCCAGCGGCGCAGCCACTTGTGGGCGGTGGGCCGCGAGATGCCCATCTCGGCCGCGACATGGGCGACGGGACGACCGGAACGGACACGCTCGATCAGCAGCCGCCTGGTCCATATCGGCGGTCGGCCCGGCTTCTTGCTCCTGGGTTACAGCGGTGCCAGGCACGCCCACTGTGCATCCGTCAGATCTCCAAGTGCCACGAAGCAAGGTCATCGCATGCTCAAGATCCGCTTCCGCGCGAGGTCGTTAGTGGGTGGGTGGTGGGGTGGGGGTGTGTTGGTGGGGGTGGTTGAGGGCGTTGGTGAGGGTGGTGAGGTGGGGTTGGAGGG
>NZ_JBIWFV010000039.1:0-1127 GCF_044763255.1 Streptomyces sp. NPDC096176
AGAGGTCGTTTTCGCCTGGACTGCCCGTGTATCCAGCGATTTTCAGACCGCCGGGTTGTGGTGCTCGTGCTGCTGGAGATGCGCGTTGATTCTTGCTGGTCAGATGAGGTGACAGGTGAGGCGGGAAGTGACTTGTGCCTGTCTCATCCCAGGACGCGGCCTTCGCGGACGCGTGCTTCCGTTGGTGTCGCTGTGCGCCTGGGCGCACTCGGTCCGCGACGGTACGCCGGAAGCATGCCGAAGCGACGTCCGTATCCGAGTGATCTGTCCGATGCCCGCTGGGAGTTGATCGAGCCGGTCCTTGCCGCCTGGCGTTTCGAGCGCCGTGGCAGGGCCCTGGACTTCGGCCGGCCACCCGAGCACGACCTGCGCGACATCATGGACGCGATCTTGTATGTCGACCGGACCGGCGTCCAGTGGCGCTACCTCCCGCACGACTTCCCGCACTGGAACACGGTCTACGGCTACTTCGCCAAATGGGCGGACGAGGGCGTGTTCGCCCAGCTCAACGGACTGCTCAGGCAACTGCTACGGGAGAAGGAAGGCCGGGATGCCGAGCCTTCCGCCTGCGTGATCGACGCCCAGAGCGTCAAGACCTCCACCAGCGTCCCCGCTGCCGGCCAGGGCATCGACGCCGGCAAGAAGATCGCCGGCAGGAAGCGGAGCATCGTCACCGACACGCTCGGACTCCTCCTCGCCGTACTGGTCACCGCAGCCAGCGTGCAGGACTCCACCGCCGGCACCACGCTGCTCGACCAGGTCGCCGCAGAACGTCCAGGCATCCGCAAAGTGTGGGTCGACGGCGGCTACCGCCAGCACCTCATCGAGCACGCTGCCACCCTCGGCATCGACATGGAAGTCACCGCCCGCAAGCCCGGGATCAGGGGATTCACCCCGATCCCCAAACGGTGGGCAGTCGAGCGGACCTACGGCTGGCTCATGCTCCACCGCCGCCTGGCCCGCGACTACGAAACCCTCCCCGAACGCTCCGAAGCCGTCATCCACATAGCCATGACCGACCTCATGGCCCGCCGCCTCACCGGCGAGACCACCATCTCCTGGCGCGACCCGAAGAAGACCGCTAAACAGCCCATTCCGGGATGAAACATCGGACGAAAACGACCTCT